>JALSRM010000057.1 GCA_026984775.1 Gammaproteobacteria bacterium | reverse complement strand
AGCCCACTACCACTATATACGACCTTTCCGGACGCAGCGGCCCTGACCGTCTGGCCCATTTTTCCGGCAATATCGATACCGTTACGACCGGAAACTGTCTGCGATTGAATCAGTTTACCCTTTGCTGGCCATTGCCAGGTGAGTTTCTTTGGAAACTTCTCCAGGCTTGCTTTTGGAGATGTCGCTTTCCTGATCTCTGGTGTGTTTTTTTTGCCCTCTCCGGATGATTTGCTTGTAGGCTTGGGTTTATCTTTTTTCGCTATGACGGTTACCGGTTTGCCTGCAGGCGGGGTCAACCTGAGTTTTTCACCAACATGAATGAGATAGGGCGACCGAATTCCGTTCCATTTTGCCAACTCTTTGTAGTCGAGTTTGTATCGCCAAGCTATCGAATAAAGCGTATCACCTGCAATCACCTGATAGAATTTTGGTGGAATGGCGGAGTTAGTTAGCGTTTTCCCTTTTTCAGCCCCCCGAATGACTGTCTGTGGTACTGGCTTGGCCTCGGTACGTTGTGCCGTGGGCTGTCGTTCCCGTGAATAGATCGGAGCTCCACCACCCATACAGGATGAAAGCAGGAAGGCTACAATGATCGCAAAAAGTGACAAATTAACCTGCCTTCTGTCCAACATCCCCCTTTTATTTCGCATCCAGAATACCTCAGATCTTGCTCACACCACTACGCATAGGTACGAAGCTGACGGCATCCAGTTTTTGTTCCTTATAGCTGTTTTCACCCTCTCGCGTGATCAGAAGAAGCACTTGATGATCACGATCACCAACAGGAAGCACCATACGCCCTCCAATCTTCAGCTGTTCCAGAAGCTTAGGAGGAACTGTTACGGGGGCCGCCGCAACGAGAATAGCATCAAACGGACCATTTTCAGGCCACCCTTCCATACCATCACCATGCCTGACCAGAATATTACGGTAGCGTAACTGCTGGATCCTTTCCCTCAATTTGAGGGCAAGAGGGGCGATTCGTTCGACAGCATAGACCTGTTTTGCAAACTGTGCGAGAACGGCACTTTGGTAACCGCAACCGGCACCAATCTCGAGTACTTTCCCCAGCTCCCCCACCAGTAATAATTCTGTCATACGAGCGACAATATAAGGCTGGGATATAGTCTGCCCGTGGCCGATCGGTAAGGCGGTATTTTCGTAAGCACGGGAAGCCAACCCTTCATCCACAAATAGATGCCGTGGTACTGTTTGTATAGCGTTCAGCACCAACGGATTTGAAATTCCCATCTCCTTGAGTTGACGAACCAGACGGGTTCTGGTCCTTTCTGAAGTCATCCCGATACCACGATGATCATTCATCATCTGTTGTCACTTGCACCAACCATTCGGAAACCTTATCCAGTGATGCGTAATGAGTCAAATCGACCTGAAGCGGGGTCACCGAAACATAACCATTACGGATAGCATGAAAGTCTGTTCCTGAACCGCCATCCTGCTCCATGCCGGGAGGCCCAATCCAGTAGATGGGGCGACCACGAGGATCGCTTTCCTTGATCACAGGCTCGGATTTATGCCGCTGTCCTAAACGGGTGACTTGAAAGCCTCTAATCTTATCGATCGGCAAATCAGGAATATTGATATTGAGTATCGTGTTTTGTTCCAGCGGTTTTTTCTGCAAGTTCATGATCAGTTTCCTGATCACTTGTGCTGCCGATTCATAATAAACAGGTTCCTCTCCGACAAGAGAAACAGCCACTGCGGGTAGACCCATGAAACGTCCCTCCATGGCAGCAGCAACCGTTCCAGAATAGAGAACATCATCGCCCAGATTTTCCCCCAAATTGATCCCCGAGATGACCATATCGGGCATACTCTCAAGCAGGCCAGTGATGGCAATATGCACGCAGTCTGTTGGTGTTCCGTTTACAAAATAACGATCCTCCCCATACTGGTGCACCCGGAGAGGACTGTCGAGTGTTAAAGAATTGCTGGCACCGCTTCGGTTCCGGTCGGGTACGACGATGCAAATTTTACCCAGATCTTCAAGTGCCTCTTCCAGCGCGACGAGACCCGGGGCTCGATAACCATCATCGTTACTGATCAGAAACTGCATTGTCATGCTTCAGGATACCTTTATCAATTCTCTGACAGTATCAACGAAATTGCACGTTCATGCCATGAGAAATTCCAGCAAGGCCTTTTGTGCATGCAGACGATTTTCGGCTTCATCCCAGACGACACTCTGTTCACTGTCGATGACATCTGATGTGACCTCTTCTCCTCGGTGTGCAGGCAGACAATGCATGAACAAGGCATCCGGTTTGGCCAATGCCATCAGTCCAGCATTAACCTGATAGGGGGCAAATGTCTTCGCACGTTCTTCCGCCTCTTCTTCCTGTCCCATGCTTGCCCAGACATCGGTCACCACCAGATCGGCGCCGGTTACAGCTTCCGCAGCAGAGGAGTACAGTTTTATGCGTTCGCCTCCACGGGCAACGATTTCCTGATCAGGCATGTAACCTTTCGGGCTGGCGATTCGGAGATGAAAATCCAGCAGGATAGCCGCGTTGATATAGGAATGACACATATTATTCCCATCGCCGATATAAGCAACGGTACGTCCTGCAATCGAGCCACGGTGCTCTTGCCATGTCTGCATGTCTGCCAGTAGCTGGCAAGGATGGTACGTATCAGTTAATCCATTGATAACCGGAATTGTTGCATAACGGGCAAACTCTTCGACGATGTCATGCTCGAATGTTCGTACCATGATCCCGTCCACCATACCCGACAATACCCGGGCAGTATCCGCAATCTCTTCACCACGACCAACCTGAGAATGATCCGGAGAGAGAAAAATGGCGTGCCCACCGAACTGGATCATGCCCGCCTCGAAAGAGACACGAGTACGGGTTGAAGACTTTTCAAAAATCATACCCAGCACTTTATTTTTCAAAGGTTCAAAGATACGACCTTCTTTTTGTATGGCCTTGAGCTCAATTGCGCGATCGATCAGTTGCCGGAATTCATCACTACTTAGATCCTGCAAGGTCAAAAAATGTCTGATAGCCATAATAATTTTCTCTACTTTTGTAAAAATGATTTGATCAGATCACTCAGGGTTTTCACGATCAGATCACACTCTTCCTTGCTGACAACCAACGGTGGAAGCAGTCGAATCGTATTACCCGCCGTAACATTGATCAGTAATCGTTTCTCAAGAGAGGATTGAGCCAGGTCACCACATTCACGCTCCAGTTCGATGCCAATCATCATGCCCTTTCCCCGAATATCGGAGACGCCTTCAAGATTCTTCAGAGCCACCTCAAGCTGCTTTCGCAAGTAGTTTCCCATCGCTTCTGCCCTGGAGATCAGATTATTAGCCTCCAAGGTTTCGATCACTGTCAACGCAACACGGCAAGCCAGCGGATTACCACCAAAGGTCGAACCATGATTGCCCGGTGCAAACAGTTCTGCTGCCCTGCCCTTGGCAATACAAGCGCCAATGGGTACACCATTGCCCAATGCCTTTGCCAAAGTTATGACATCAGGAACAACATTTTCATGCAGGTAGGCAAACCATTTCCCTGTTCTGCCCATACCGGTCTGGATCTCATCCAATATCATCAACCAGCCTCTTTGATCACAGATCGATCGGATTCGAGTTAGAAAATCCTCAGCAGGAACATTAACACCTCCTTCACCCTGAATAGGTTCACAGAGAACGGCCACAATATCCGAAGTTCTTTCGGCCAATGTTTCAAGTGCTTTTATATCGTTGTAGGGGATTCTTTTGAACCCTTCCAACAGCGGCCCAAAACCATCCTGAACCTTTGGATTCCCGGTAGCAGTCAGCGTTGCCATGGTTCGACCATGAAAACTGCCCTCCATGACAACAATGACCGGTTTCCCAATACCTTTTTCATGACCATATAGGCGAGCCAGTTTAATCGCGGCCTCGTTGGCCTCCGCCCCGGAATTACTAAAAAAAGCCCTGTCCATGGAAGCGATTTTACAGAGCCTTGCTGCAAGTTTTTCCTGTAACTCGATGTGATACAGGTTGGAAGTATGGATCAACTTGCCAGCCTGATCCGCTATCGCTTCTGTAATGGTTGGATGTGCATGCCCAAGAGAACAGACAGCAATCCCACTCAGAGCATCAAGATATCGCTCCCCTGCCTTGTCCTCAAGCCATACACCTTTCCCCTTGACAAAAGTCACGGGTAACGGTGCGTATGATGTCATAAGATGTGATGTCATCATTCATCTATTTTTACGGCCTGAAAAAAGAAAAAATCGCAGTACGGTAACCGTACTGCGAATCCAAATGTCCTTCTTTTCCAGAATTTGTTAACTAAAGGTTGCTTGCTGCAAAATCCCAGTTCACCAGACTCCAGAAACTTTTCAGGTAATCAGGACGGCGATTTCTATAATCAATATAATAGGCATGTTCCCAGACATCACAAGTCAACAGGGGGGTATCCCCCTCGGTTAACGGGCATCCGGCATTACTGGTATTCACTACGGCCAAACTACCATCGGATTTTTTGACGAGCCAGGTCCAACCTGAACCGAAATTGTTGATCGCAGAGTCAATAAATGCTTCCTTGAAACTTTCAACACTTCCAAAGGTGTCATTGATTTTAGTAAGCAACGCTCCACTGGGTTCGCCACCACCGTTCGGACTCATGCAATTCCAATAAAAGGTGTGATTCCACACTTGGGCAGCATTGTTGAAGACTGGACCGGCAGGGGCTTTGGTAATAATATCTTCCAAAGTTGAATCAGAAAACTCTGTACCTTCGATTAACCCGTTCAGTTTGTCAACATAGGTCGCATGGTGCTTTCCATAATGATATTCAATGGTTTCGCTTGAAATATGCGGTTCAAGAGCGTTCTTTTCATACGGAAGTGGTGGCAAAGTATGTTTCATTAAAACTCCTCTTTCTGTTCTGTAAAACCTGTTGATGTTTTTCTTGATAAATCTCCAATCTAATTATCAATAATAGCATAACCTTTTGCCCCTTTAGTAGAGCTCATTGATATGCCTAAAGAGAAAATGGCTTTCACTTTGATCTGTTTTCTGTTGATTTGATTGGTTTAACCATGAGCTATATAGGCTGGTACCACTGAATGGAAGCTCACACTAGCAATCAAAAATTAACTGGGCAAGCCACAGAAAAAATATATTAAAGGTTTAGACGGATACGTCGATATATTCAGTGTCAGAACGGATTCCCCTCCCCTCCCTTATCCGTTCTGCCCTGGGCTGGGGCCTCGGCCCCAGCCTCTTTTTACTCAATTTTCATTCCTGATACTTTCTGAAATCCACGTGGCAGTCTATTGCCTCGCCTGCCTCTTTCACCGGAATAGGCCTCCAGATCACGTGGCTTCAATGTCAGATGCCGTTGCCCCGAAAATATCACCAGATTCGACGCTGAAGGGAGAACAACTGTTGCAATCAGAAACTCTTCTCTCGACTCAACACGTGATGATGGGATTTGCATTATTTTTAATCCCTTACCCTTTGGTAGTTCGGGAAGTTCTTTCAGATCGAAGATCAAGAGACGGCCTTCATTTGACAACGCTGCTATTCGATCGGAATCATAATCATGCACTGGTGAAGGCGCCAAGACCTTACCACCTTTCGGCAATCTCAATACCGCCTTCCCTGCCTTGTTTTTGCTGTATAGGTTTTCAAGAGGAGTAACGAATCCGTAACCTGCATCCGAAACCAATAGATACCTGGTTTCAGGTTGTCCACATAATACGCTGACAAATTCAGCACCATCGGGTGGAGAAAGTTTGCCAGACAGAGGCTCACCCAGTCCTCGAGCAGAAGGAAGAGTATGTGTAGAGACTGAATAGGTTCGTCCGGTTGAATCGATAAAGACCGAAAGCTGATTGCTCCGACCCGCAGCCGATGCTTGATAACCGTCACCTGAACGGTAATTCAGATCTTCTGCTATGACTTCATGTCCTTTTGCAGCCCTTACCCATCCTTTCCGGGAAAGAATGATTGTGACTGGATCAGAAGGTATCAATGCGGTCTCATCAAGAGCCTGCGCCTGCGGTCGCTCTACAATAGGCGAACGACGTTCGTCACCGTACTTTTCTGCGTCAGCCTGAATTTCCTTCCTTATCAGAGTCTTTAGCCTTCGGGTAGAACCCAGCGTCAACTGCAGGTTTTCTCTTTCTTCGGCCAACTCCTCCATCTCCCCTTTGATCCTCATCTCCTCCAGTCTGGCCAGATGTCGAAGTTTTAATTCAAGAATCGCTTCAGCTTGCTCTTCTGTGATACCAAACCGTTTCATCAATACCGGTTTGGGGTTGTCTTCTTCTCTGATAATTGCGATGACTTCATCAATATTGAGGAATGCTATCAACTGTCCTTCAAGGATATGAATCCGTTTATTAACTTTATCAAGTCGATATTCCAATCTTCTGCGGACGGTAGACGTCCTGAATTCAAGCCACTCTTTAAGTAATTCTTTGAGATTCTTGACACCTGGTTTACCATCGATGCCGATCATATTTAGATTGACGCGGTAAGTCTTCTCAAGATCAGTGGTTGCAAACAGGTGATTCATTAACTGCTCTACATCCACACGTTTTGATCGTGGAAAAAGGACCAGCCGTGTAGGTGTCTCATGGTCGGATTCATCACGCAAATTCTCCAACATGGGTAATTTTTTTGCCTCAATCTGTGCAGCAATCTGTTGCTGTATCTTGATTCCAGAACTTTGGTAGGGCAAAGCCGTGATAACGATATCGCCATTCTCTATTTCATAAACTGCTCGCATCCGAATACTTCCAGTCCCTGTATCATAAATGTTCTTGATCTCTTCATGCGGCGAAATGATCTCAGCGCTTGTAGGTAAATCCGGACCCTTTATATGCTCAAGGAGTTCATCAAGTGTGGCTCTTGGGGATTCAAGTAAGCGTATACAGGCGCTGGCTACTTCTTTAAGGTTATGAGGAGGAATATCCGTTGCCATTCCCACAGCAATACCAGAACCCCCATTTAACAAGATGTTGGGTAATCTTGCGGGAAGTAATTTTGGCTCATTCAAAGTCCCATCAAAATTTGGTATCCAATCTACCGTTCCCTCACCCAATTCTTGTAGCAGAAGTTCTGCATAAGGTGTCAGTTTCGACTCGGTATAACGCATGGCAGCAAAGGATTTCGGATCATCTACAGAGCCCCAGTTACCCTGACCATCGATCAATGGATAACGATATGCAAAATCCTGAGCCATTAATACCATGGCTTCATAACAGGCTGAGTCTCCATGTGGATGGAACTTACCGATGACGTCACCAACTGTTCTTGCTGATTTTTTGAATTTCGAGCCAGCTTTGAGGCCTAATTCAGACATTGCATAAATAATCCTCCTCTGAACCGGTTTCAATCCATCTCCAATATGAGGCAGTGCACGATCCAGAATTACGTACATCGAATATTCCAGATAAGCTTGCTCAGTAAATTGATGCAGAGGTAATTGCTCAGAAAAGTCTGTCGAGTGATTCATACTTTTTATTAATTCAAAACCAATAAGGAAATTTAATTTAACACATCAGTGCATGAAATCAGAAAAGCTTTCTGAGAACCTTGAGTAGTAAATGAAAATGTTCATAACAAAAAACCCCGGCTTCTCGCAAGAAGCCGGGGTTTACTAAACAGGATATGTCTAGATTTATTTAGTCAAGCTTTAGTGCTTAAGGCAAGCTGAAGACGCTCAATACACCGCCGAGACGAGTAAAGCTGTTCAGACCTTTATAAGCACCAACTGCGCCCAGACCATCAGTATCGTTGATCAGGCCAGCAGCCATACCGATACCGGCCCAGCCACCAACACCTGAGAGTACACCAACATACTGCTTGCCTTTGTGAGCCCAAGTATTGACGTTACCGATGATGCCTGATGGAGTTTTGAATTTCCACAGGAGCTTACCGCTCTTCGCATCAATCGCTTTCAGATAACCTTCGAGGTTACCGTAGAAGACAACGTCACCAGCAGTAGCCAACGCACCTGACCATACTGAGAAGCGTTCCGGAATTGACCAAACAATCTTGCCGGTATTTGCATCCCAGGCAATAAAGTTACCCAGGTTGTTGTCTTCGGCATTGTTGTTCGGGCAGTCAGGGCATACACGACCTGCAGGGAACATGCTCAATACAGCGTTAACGTAGGGCTGACCCGCTACGTATTCACCACCACTGACTGGTTCATAGTTCATACAAACGTGGTTGGTAGGTACATAGTGGAGACCTGTACGTGGAGAGTAGGCTGAAGGCTGCTGGTCTTTGGTACCAAGGGCAGCAGGACAGATATTGGTTGTATTGACGTCTTCACCATTATGGTGAGTTGAGTAACGTGCAACAACCTGTGGACGACCTGTCTTCATGTCAACATGAGTTGCCCAGTTAACCGCTGGATCATATTTTTCAGCAACCAGCAGTTCACCGGTTACACGGTCCATGGTATATCCAAAGCCATTACGGTCAAAGTGAACCAGACCTTTATGCTTCTTGCCCTTCACAGTGACATCATGGAGAACCATCTCGTTGATGCCATCGTAGTCCCACTCGTCATGTGGAGTCATCTGGTAAACCCATTTGGCCATACCAGTATCAACGTCACGAGCAAACATGGTCATTGACCACTTGTTGTCACCTGGACGAACGACTGGATCCCAAGTGGATGGGTTACCAGAACCGTAGTACATCAGATTGAGATCAGGATCATAGGGCCACCATCCCCAGACAGAACCACCGCCGATTTTCCATTGATCACCTTTCCAGGTTTTCAGTGAAGAATCCTTACCGATGGGTTTGCCCAGTTCAGTGGTTTTGTTGGGATCGACCAGAATATCTGAGTCAGGCCCCATAGAGTATGCTCTCCATGCCATGCTGCCGTCTTTGATATTGTATGCATTCATCCAGCATCGCACACCAAATTCAGCACCTGAAATACCAGTGAATACTTTGTCTTTCATTACGTGTGGTGCGTTGGTATTGGTTTGACCTTTTTTAGGATCACCATTGACAACCGACCAGACTTTCTCACCAGTCTTGGCATTGATGGCTACGAGTGTTGTATCTGCCTGTTGCAGGAAGATTTTACCATCTCCATAAGCAAGGCCACGATTGACTGTATCACAGCACATGACTGGAACGACAGTGTCGTAGTCTTGAACAGGAACATATTCCCAAACAACTTCCAGCGTATCGAGATTGATCGCGAAAACATTATTAGGGAAAGCAGCGTGGACAAACAGGGTGTCTGTATCCAGGCCTGTTGCACTCGGTGGAAGAACCAGTGGACCACCTTCATGACCACGCAAGACACCTGTTGAAAATGTCCAGGCAGCCTGCAGCTGATGAGCATTCTGATTGTTGATTTGCTTCAACTCAGAATAACGCCAGCCAGAATAGTTACCACTGGGCATTACCCAGTAATTTGGATCTTGCTGCAGTTTCAGCAGCTCTTCGTTAGCCATTGCTGATGCAGACATGGTTAATGCAGCACCTGCCAGAAGCCATCGATTTAACGATGATTTTCTCATGACCTCCTCCTTATATATTTACTGTTAACAGTTTCGGTCTCTGTTCTATTTTTTATTACCCAATGGAAACCCGAGACCGGAAAGATACCATTGGGCGGAAAACTTTTGTGGTTATCTGTGCTTCGATTGAAAAAATGAATATGAAAAACCAGATCCTTTGACATTGAAACACACGGGATTAAGTGTTCGATAATTTATAGACAGATGCCCACTTTGTGGCTGATAGTACTGAAATAAAATTTTCATTCAGATAGCACTTATGCTTGAATCCTTAACCCTTCAACAGCACCTCGCCTATCAAGGCTTGAGGTACAACAAGATAGGTAGATTATAACCAAATAGCGGGAACTATCAATATTTTTTTTAGGAAAATTTCATATTGAATAGGCAAATTAAGCTACCATCCAAAAGACAGATCCATGTCTTTGATTATTATAGGAATATTTATATTGCATTGCACAATACTTACTTTAGGATCTGTCTTGTTTACTCCACTAAATTTAAAATGTTTTGGTTTAATAAGGTGGCTAAAAAATAATCAAAGTATTCGGGCACTTGTCAGGTACCCGGACACCGTGAAGAGTGCATTCAACCCTTTCTGGCTATTTTGAAATAGCCAGAAAGCTTATTTGTCCGCTTTGGCTTGCTTGGCTTTATGATTTTTTGCACCAAAGAAACATCGTTTTTCCCCTTCTTTTTCTGCCGCTTGAAGGATTGGGACAATTTCCTCAGCCCGCTTGGAATCACGAAACAGCCCACCCTTTTCACCAGGCATGCGTTTATAGATCTCATATGTTCTTGCTTCATTCCATATGTCAAAAGGCACCTTACTTGCCACTACATCGATCTTGCAAGAACAGGCATAAAGATTTTCGACCGTTTGGCCACCATGTTTTTTCATGCAGGTCAGAACACTGTCGACACGTTCAAGTGTTGGATAATCATTTGCCAGTACTGGAAAACTGGCTATTACCAATGTTGCGGGGATTAATAATCGTATAAATTTCATATTTGTTTTCTCCTGATAAATTCCATTGAACTTATCCTGTGTATTTAACAAGGACGCAATCGTTTCACGAGCGTTGATCGAGCGACCGCAGACACCCAGTTCAGCCGAGTATAACATCGACCTTGAGTTAATCTGAAAAGTTCCTGAAGTTTGGGGAAACTGCCTGTATGTATATTATACACTGAACCAGCCCAGGACATTTTCCCGAGAAAGATAAAATGATAATAGTTACGTAGAGACGCTCAAAGACAGACGATGAAAAAATGCTGCCTCGAGAAAAAGTAATGAGCATTGAAGGAATTCGGCAAAACATCACTTCATCTCGTATTTGAGTAACTCAAGGGTCAACGGCGTATTTAATGCTATCCCCCTCTGAAGTGAAAGTTCATACGCAGCCCGGTTAATCGCAAATTCTGCATCAAACAGGCCATAAATATTCTTCACCCAGTAGGCCAGCCGCCAGATAACGGCATGATCACCATTCTCGGCTATCAGGGCCCGAGCTTTCTTTTCTTCATTCAGTGACTTCTCCTGTTCACATGCATGAGACCAGACTTCTTGCAGAAAGGATTCAACTTCCTCGGGCGGATGACCATATCCAATTTTGAAATCAACCGTACACATCAGACCGGAAGCGGGACTCTGGCTCAGTACTTCGACCTTGGCATTCCGGACTTTGGAGTTAGGCAGAATAATCACATGGCGTGAACGAAGATCACGGAAACGTGTCTGGGTCAAGGTAATATCGATCGTTACACCGATCAGTCCATATTCGTCCATTCTCACAATACTCCCAGGCTCCACATCTCCGTTGTATAACAACATCAATCCGTTGATATTGTCCGGCGCCCAGTAGTCCTTGGTGGAGAAAAGAATGATCAGCAGACCACCTAGAACACTGGTGGTCTTGAGCCAATCGGTCATCCCCCAGATATTGATCACCGTAATCAGAACGACAGCAAAGGTTATAATCAGTACTAGCAGGTTGAAAATCTCCGACTGATAGGTCTCTACATGGTATTCGGTACCATCGATCTCCTTTATCCGCCCATATTTGCGGACGATCAGAATTTGCAGGAAGTTCACGGCCAGATAGGCAATGAGGAGGGTCAACCCAGTGCGTGACAACTGCGCCGTCCAACCACCGACAAAGAACTCAAGAAAATAGATGCCAAACAAAATGATATTGATCAGACGCAGTGTCCAGACCTTGGTATTGACTGATACAGTGTCCTTGTCAGGACGAAATGCTGTTACGATCTTTCGGGTAAAAATAAACAGCAGGAGGTTGATCCCGAGTGCTATCAGATCAATTGTCGACAATGTTCCAAAAACCGGAGTCTCAGCCATGACGAGTTCCATCAATAAAAACGCTTACTATGCTGCCTCAGCTAAGGACAGGGTGCAACTTAGAGGATGAAAAAACTGTTTCTCTCCAAGATAGTGGTTCTATTACTTTTCCTCTTTTTTGCTTTTTTACAACTCACAAAAAACAGTCGTTCTCTCACCGATGGAGAGCGTCGGGAATTACAGAGTATCTTTTTTGATCAAGTTGATTATTCGAAGATCGAGATACTAGAAACCAGCCTTCCCCCTTCAATGGCTGCCTTTGTAATAGGCAACCATATTATTTTCAGGAAAGAGTATTATGTAGATGATTTCAGCAAGAATTATCTGCGCATGGCGAGAATGGTCCATGAAGTGGGACACATTTGGGCCAATCAAAAGAAAGGAGTGCACACTTCGTTAATTGCGATGCTTGAACATCTACAAAAAGGTGATCAGGTTTACGCAATCGATGATATCGATCGCCACAAACGCCTGAGTGATTTGGATTACGAACAGCAGGGCCGTCTGTTAAGCGATTACTATAAACTGCGTTATCTGGGTTTGAATACGAGCATCCATGAATCCATGATCAATAAAACGTTCAGATGAAGGCATCAACAAGTCCAATACCTGCGCGGATAACCTTCACTCCCTGATCGACCTCATCATCAGTTCCTGCATTCGCCCTCTCTTCACTGGAAGCAGAAAAGCTTTCCTCTGATGATTGGGTTTGTCCCTGATCGGATGGTTGTTGTGAGACATTGGCATCAGCCAGGACCAGACCCGTCTGCTCCATCATCTCACGAAGTTGTGGAATTGCATTCTCAATAACATCTCGTACCTGACCGTGATGAGTCACGAAATGTACCTGTGCCTGATTGTCAGAGATATTTATATTGACCTGAAGTGGCCCCAATTCCTTTGGATTAAGGCTGATCTTGACCTCTTGGATCTCCTGCCCAATCTGCCATCTGATACGGGAGATCAGCTCATCCCCCCAACTTTGCGCCCCGATCTGGCTGGTAATGGCTGCAAATCCGGTAGCCGCAGGCTGCTGACCCTTACCACGCAGAGCCTGACTGCCCAGCTCTTGCAACAGCGATTGTGTAAAAGTATCTACGTCCCCTTGAAGCGTGTCGAGAAAATTCTGTGACGAAAAGACCTCACTACCGATATTGGAAAAAAGTTTGCTTTCCAGAAGTTGCTGGCTATTTTCTCCTGTCAGGAATTGATCCATTATGAACTCGCCCGGTTTCTGTTGTCCGGAAAAAAGCGGTTGCAACGGCAATACCTGCGGAAAAAACTTGC
This sequence comes from Gammaproteobacteria bacterium, assembly GCA_026984775.1. Taxonomy (GTDB): domain Bacteria; phylum Pseudomonadota; class Gammaproteobacteria; order CAJXQU01; family CAJXQU01; genus CAJXQU01. Next base: position 28,839 of record JALSRM010000057.1, on the reverse strand, counting down.
CATCTCTTTGCCCGTCCGGAACCTGGCCTTTCAAGAGATCCGCCGGATTCTGCCCACTCTTCATCCCGGAAAAGGCCGTGTTGATCTGAGTCGTGAAAAGGGCCAGAAAACCAAGCCCTGAAGCCATATCCACACCTTCAACAGAAGAACCACTGGAGGTTTCCCTAGAAGTGAATGAAACATTGATTGAGCCTGATATTGCCTGCATTTTTTTAGAGCCTCCTGTTTCTCGACATCTGGGAGACTGCAAGTGATGTGCCATTTCCAGTGTTCACTGTTAGGCGGACGTAGAGTGAGGCGTGCTGACCCTGTTTTATGCCCTCGATAGAGCACTAGAGTCTTTTAATCGTATAGATATCGTAACGGATCTTCGGACTGCTGATCGAGGTGTTTGGCGATGGGCCTTTGACCGGCTGGGCATGCCTTGGCCGCTTGATCACAACCCGATGAGTGGCATGCTGTAAGGCAATTTCCAAAAGCTGATCGCTGTCCTCATCCTTTCCGATCAGCGTCTGCAAAATCTGCATGTCCTTTTTCACTGCAGCAGACTTTCTTTTCTCCGGAAACATGGGATCGAGATAGATAACATCTGCCTGTCTTGTCGGAATGACATTACCGGCATCGGCGCAGATCAGTGAGAGCCGCCCGATAATTTTTTTTACTTCCATCACCTCCTGTGCTCGCTTCAATGCATCTTCCAGCAGTGCAGCAATTATAGGCGATCGTTCGATCATCAAAACAGTGCAACCAAGAGAGGCCAGTACAAAACTGTCGCGTCCCATTCCGGCAGTTGCATCGATCACATTCAAATTGCGTTTTGCCGAGAGTCCGATGGCACGTGCCAGCGGTTGATTCTTGCCACCACCGTACAGGCGCCGATGTGCCAGCCTGCCTTCTACAAAATCGATGAAAACAGGACCTGCTGATTTTGGAAAGATGGCTAGCTTGTTATCGTGCCAGCCTATAAGTAATGGGGGTGCCTGGCATAGCTCTGTTTCCAGTGGGAGGTTGAGCTTCCTCTTCAACTCAAGATCATGAGGGTTTCCCTGGTTCGATTTGATCGCTATCATTTGGATGCATGGTATTAACAAGCCTTGATCTGATTATAATCATGGAAATGGGAACTGGGAAATGAGCTGGCTGGACGGTATTCCCTTACCCTTGATCATACTGGTATGCTTGACTTTGGGGCTGGCTCCTTTTTCCCCGGAGCCCCATATCTGGGAAAAGTTGAAAATGTTGTTTTCGGGAGAACTCACCCGCCCAATTGATATCTTCGATTTTCTTTTACATGGATCGCCTTTTATCCTGCTGATCCTGAAATTGATCAGAAGTTTCACGGTTCAATGATCCTCTCCCCAGAGTTCTTCCACTCGCCTGTCCCGGCCGCATCCGAAACGGTAGTAACGGTAGCGCAAAGGATTTTTCCGGTAGTAATTCTGATGATAGTCTTCTGCCGGATAAAACGTTGAAGCCTTGATCAGTTCCACCTTGATGGGTTCAGGAAAAGGCTTCGTCTTTTCGATTTTTTCTCTGGAAGCAAAGGCTTGGTCTTTCTGTTCTTCAGTATAGAAAATCGCCGGACGGTACTGATCACCACCATCACAGAACTGGCCATCATCTCGGGTCGGGTCAATGTGCCGCCAGAAATAATCAAGAAGCTTTGAATAACTGATCTTGTCGGGATCATAAATGACCTTGACCGATTCGAGATGGCCTGTCCCTCCTGCGGAAACCTGCTTATAAGTCGGGTTTTCTGTATGCCCTCCGGTATAACCGGAGATAGCCTCGATCACTCCCTCCAATTTTTCAAAATCAGCCTCGATACACCAGAAACAACCACCTGCAAAAATGGCCTCCTCAGTTCTCTGACCCGCGTAACCTGCAGAAGAAAAACAGAAACAAACAAACAGGGAAAGCAGTATTAACCGTTTCATATCATCTACCTAAAACTTCCAGTCTGTAAACTAAGAGAGACAGAGGCGGGAAAGGTTCCATTTATGAAGAAAGAAATAGTTTGGCCTGTACGGCGTTCTTCTGAACCCGTGGCGAGATTTACCTTGTTGAGAAAGTAGAGCTTTTCAGAAAAATTGATCACCGAAGAGATATAGAAGCTGTCAGAGATATGTGATGTTTTTTCTCCACCTCTGTAGAACTATTCCGCTTTGCCCACACTTCAATGATTTTTCTTTTCTTACCAGAAAGATCATTAAAACCTGCTTGCTGATTATCGGCGCCTACCACTGTCAATGCTGCCAATACAATCAGTAATAGAGGAAGTAATAGTTTCGGGATGATTTTCCTGTTCATCATGGCCTTACCTCAGACAATTCACTTGTCAAGATAAAACTATGATGGGAGATTATGACAGCAGAATGACAATACCGGATTTTTCGATTAGATATTCAGCCAACCAAGAGTGGAAGCCGTTGTGTTGGTTGGTTGATATTCAGCACCGATCCAGCCATTATAAGAAGAATCATCGATCGCCTTGAACACAGCGTCAAAATCGATTTCACCCGTGCCTGGCTCCCCTCTCCCGGGAACATCGGCAAACTGGATATGGCCGATAATATGTCCATATTTGAAAATGTTTTCACAGACATGCTCTCCCATGCGAGTCATATGGTAAATATCATATTGCAACATGACATGCGGATGCTGAACCTCTTCCAGAATCTCGATCTGCTCACGGAGATTGTGCACCAGGAAACCGGGCATGTCGTAAGTGTTTACCGCCTCAAACACAGTGGTAACCCCCATTCGATCGAATGTCTCCGCAGTATGCCGGAGATTGGTGACAAAAGTTCGATGGCAATCACGGTACCTGTCCGGATTCTCTTCCCTACCTGCCAGAACGTTTATACAATGGGGTCGAAGAACTTCGGCATAGCTGACACATAATTCAAGCGCTTCTTGGTAGGCTGTCTCCCGACCGGGTATGCCGGCAAGCCCTTTCCCCCCCTCAAGAAGATCATCCGCTGGTACATTGATCAGAACAGTTTCGACACCGGCCTGATCTGCGGCTTCTTTCAGATCATGGGCTTTCTCTTCATAGGGAAACTGGATTTCAACGGCACTGAAACCGGCTTCTGCAGCTGCCTGGAAACGCTCGAGTAAGGGCAGTTCAGTAAAAAGCATGGAAACATTTGCACTGAATCGAGGCATGTGTTTTCCCGATAATCAAAGATCCAATCTATTTTACACGAGTACCGCCTCTTGCATAGAAGAATGCCATCAGTTGCAGGCATGCCTTGCCCCGAACACGAACAGACCCGTTGGTTCTTAATGTACTTCCTTGAAGAGTACTAGTCTGAGTCCTGCCCTTTATATAGTTCAACCAACGTCGCCGGATCCTTTTCCTGGAATCCTTTGGTGGCATGCAGATGCATCAGCTGTGCCCCCAGTGCAGACATGGGCACAGCTGAACCTTCAGCACGGGAGAGTGATACAGCAGTTTCCAAATCCTTGAGCAGTGTTCTTACATGCCATTTGACAGGTTCAAATATATCGGATGCCATTTGTGGCCCCAGGATCTGTAAAGGCTTCGAATCAGCAAAACCACCTGCCAGCGCTTCCGGAATTTTCTCTGCATCGATCCCTGCCTTCCGGGCTAAGGCCATCACCTCTGCTATCACAAGCGCATTACAGCTCACGATCATCTGATTGCAAACTTTTGTGATCTGTCCGGAACCAATTCCACCCATGTGAGTAAAACGCTGGGACAAGACCGACATCACCGGTTTAACCTGATCGAAACACTCTCTTGAACCCCCGGCCATGATTGCCAGTGTCCCTTGCTCAGCCCCGGCAACGCCACCCGAAACCGGTGCATCCAGCCAATCGATTCCACATTGCTGTTTTAGACGATCTGCAAACCTGCGTGTTGCCTCCGGTTCGATGCTTGAAAAATCGACTAGCAATTTCCCTTCACTGCCACCTTCAGCAATCCCGTGTTCACCGAAGACTACCTGTTCGACTACAGCAGTATCTGCCAGCGAGAGCATCACGATCTCGGATTTCTGCGCAACTTCCGCAGGCGTTTCAAGTGATACTCCACCCTGATCGGTCACAGGTTTCAGTTTTTCCGGAGTCCGATTCCAGACAAACACGGTGTAGCCTGCTTCGAGCAGGCGAAGGGTCATGGGTTTTCCCATCAGGCCAATCCCCAAAAACCCCAAGCTTGGTTTTCGATTATTCATCCAGTCTGACTCAATTGAAGCAATCAACGGCAAACCATACTCAAAGGAGCATGTTTTCTCAACCATGGGATCGGATTAGCAGCAAGGGAATGCTTTCACGATCTTTATCTTTCCTCGAGTGTTTTTTCCAGATTTGTTTTCTCGTGATCGTAGAGTTCCCGGACTGATTTTGTTTGCCTGATGTTCTGTTTCTGCAGTCGCAACCATTGTCTAAGCTCATCATCAAGCTCTTCTACGGGTTGATTCATGAGGGCATCCGATGTGACTTGTTCTGTTACTATTGGAATAGCTTCTGTCTCCGGGTTCACCGAACAAGCATCAGTAATATCCACTGGGCGTTTGGTCACATGACTGACAGCCTCGAAACTTCCCCTTGCCTGTTTTGTTTTCTTATTAGACTGAGCCTTGATGAGATGGCCAACCACTCTTTCCTCGAGATATCCTTCGATGTTACTCTCGCCGAAGTGGTGATCAAGTTCGCGGACAACATTGAGAATATCTTCTTCACTAATCTCCTGACGCTCGTTAATGCATGCAGCCTGCAAGGCACGCCCGCAGATCAGATTGATCCTGGCGGGGATGCCGAGTGAATAATCGTGGATCGCAACAAATGCACCTGGAGAAAAGACAGGATTACCAGACCAGCCTACGGTCCTCAGGCGAAGAATAATATAGTCCTTGGTTTCTTCCTCAGCGAGAGCGTGCATATGGTAGGAAGTGATGACTCGCTCCCTGAGGGGTTGGAAAGCATGCGTATATAAACTTTGTTTAAGACTGGTCTGTCCAAACAGAACACATTGAAACAGAGCTTCATCAGGTTGTACGAGATTAATCAGCGCCATCAATTCTTCAATTGCAGAATCAGTGATATTCTGTGCTTCATCGATCAGTACGATAATACGCTGATTCTGTACTCTGCATTTTTCAATACAATTTTCTATCGATTTCAGAAGTTCGATCCGAGACTGGTTTTCGTATTGCAAACCCAACTCTGCTGCCAGATAGCGAAGCATTTCATTATGTTGCAGATTGGAATTGACGATCTGTGGGAGCATTATCCGGCTTTGCTGCAGCATTTTCACCAATGAGGACATCAGCATGCTTTTTCCTGTCCCAGGCGCACCGGTGATCACAACAAAACCCTGTCCCTGTCCCAGACCATAGCCAAGACAAGAAAGTGCACGCCTGTGCGTTTTGCTGTTGAAAAAGAATTTAGGATTTGGACTCAGCGCAAATGGGTTACCCTTGAGCCCAAAATACTTAGCATACATTCCTTGTCAGTTCGCCTTCAGGCGCTCCTTTGATAGCCAGTTCATAGCCTCTTTTTCGGCCGAACCTCTCGTGACTTTAGTCGTGGAGCATCCAGCTATCTAATTAATCGATACAACTTCCTATGGAACCGGGCTTGCAGATAGTGCCGTCCACCCAGATCGCTTTATCCAGAATAGCCTGGTCAAGGCTGGCGCCTTCCAGTTTTGCCCACCTGAAATCGACATAGCTGAGATCGGCTTGTTTCAGTGAAGCTGAACGAAGATCAGCAAATTTGAGACTGGCTCCCTTGAGGTTTGCTCTATCAAGGATTGCATCACTCAAATTGGCCTTTCGCAGATCGGTATAGGCAAGATTCGCATGCGACAGATTGGCTCCCTGTAGATTGGCTCCTGACAGAACTGCATTAGTGATCGAAGCCTCTGAAAGATCCTTGTTTTTGAGTGTCAGTTTTCCGAACCGACAATTATCCCAAAAGACACCGGGACCAGGTGGCGCTTCACAATCCGGCTCCGGTATATTCTTCGAGGGTGTAAGCAGATACCCAATAATGACGATCACGAGCAATGAAACGATAACCGCTGTTGCTGGAAAATGATCCTCCTTTCGACTCTCCCTGATCGCCTGTAGTAGCTGTGTCCGGCCCCTGCGACGGAAGACTTCTTCCTCAGATTCAGGTTTACGCCTGTCTTTTCCCTGCCGCTTGTTCTCCGAGCTGGTTTGGTATCCTTTCTGGTCACGTCGTTCGATCCCAGTGCGCTCATCCTCCTTCAGTGGCAGAGTAATTCCTTCCTTGGGGAAAAGACCAGGATAACCAGCCGCTGGTTTCCAGTTTTCTGTATCTTCGCTCAGCTCATCGGAAGGTTGCAGACGACCTAGCCTGGCCAGTTTCTCCAGGACGGAAAAGGTAAAAGGTCCCTTCAGTTCTCCAGATCGGCGTACGTACCATTTGTTGCTGTCAGCCATGACATTTAACAGTCAAGTTTTATGCCAGCCTGCCGATATAAACCGTGTGATCACACCATCGAAAATCAGCCAAGCAACACAGTCACTTGTGATTTCGCAGCCACAAGCGAAACCACCGTTACAAGTGACAGAAGCCTCACCTGCAACAATCAAAAACTGGATTGCAGGCCAAATCCTTGAAGCGACGGTACTGAAACAACTGTCTGCAAACTCGGCATTACTCAAAATAGCGCAAGCGCAGATCACGGCAATTACAGATCGTCCCTTGCCGGCTGAAACGAAATTACAACTGCGGGTCATTCGTGCTGGTGATCAACCAGTCTTGCAGATCCTGAATCAACCCCGTTCCACAACTGAAATAAAGTTATCTGCACTTCGACAGATTGTCCCGAAACAAACCCCTCTCGATGAAGTCTTCTCCAACCTGAGAATGATTCTTTCTGAAAAAGAAGCCCTTCCTCCGGAAGTTCTTCGGGTATTACAATCACTTAACAATGGTATCCTCTCACGCAGAGAACTAATCAATCCAAAAAGTGTTAAAAAGGCTCTCATGGAAAGTGGAATTTTCCTCGAATCAAATCTTGGAAAAAATACAGATAAATCAATACTTCCGTCACCGGTCGATGATCTCAAAGCACGCCTGCTGCGTTTGACCGCAATACTCGGAAACGAACCCCCTCGGACTCCAATCCGAAACAGCCGGCAAAAACAGGGGATATCGAACAGTCCTCTAATGAGCTTGCTATCGGCAAAGTCATTACCTGAAGAATTACATAAACAGGTTGATTCTGCTCTGGCGCGCATTCAGCTTAACCAATTGAACTCACTTCAGGGAAGTGATCACAATCATCAGGCGTTTCTGATGGAAGTCCCAGTACGGGATAAAGAGGGCATCGATGTTTTCTCTTTTAAGATCACGGAAGAAGAAAAAAGAAAAGAAGATCGCAGCACATCTGGCCTATGGTCGATAAAACTTTCCTTTAATTTGAATCGTCTTGGGACAATCCACGCAAAACTGGTACTGGGTGGTGAACAGATCAAGGCCAGCCTTTGGGCCGACGAGCAAGAGACCTTTGAACTCATTCAGAATCATCTTGATTTATTACGTCAGCGGTTGACCGATGTGGATTTTATCGATCCAAAAGTGATGTGTTTCAGGGGGAATCCTGAAAGTGAAAACAACCTTTCTTGCAAATTCAACGAGCTGCTCAATATAGAAATATGAAAACCGATATCGCTGTCGCCCTGCATTATGATGAGACGTCTGCCCCAAGAGTTACCGCCAAAGGGAAGGGACAAATTGCTGAAGAGATATTGAGGCTGGCGGAGGAACATGCAATCCCGATCAAGGAAGAGCCTGAACTGGTGGAGTTATTAGCGACTATTGAACTGGGTGACCAGATCCCAGAGGCGCTCTATGTTGCAGTGGCAGAAGTTATCGCTTTCGCCTACACCCTTAAAGACAAGGTTCATTCCTGATTACTTTTGCCCAGGTAGACATCCGAATTTTTCTTCGCTCTTTTCGCCGCTTCGTAATTGCCTGCCCCTTCCAGGGCAAGAGAGATGACAAGCCAGTTTCCTCCGATCAGACGTTTATTTCCTTTTGCCAGAGCGATAGACCGGTTTGCAAGTTCGATCGCAAGAGGCCATTTTTTCTGTTGCATTCGTAATACAGCAAGGCGATGCCAGAGCCATGGGTTTTCGGGTTCGATCTTGATCGCCCTTTCCAGGGTTGCTGCTGCAAGTTCACCCTGCCCTGATTCTGCTTGTTGCCTGGCAAGTTCCAAAAGCTGCATAGCAGATGCGCCAACAGTAGGTTTCGTAGTGGGGTATTGGTCTTTTGGACCTGTTTTCGGAGGCGTAACCGATCCTACATCTGTCGCAGACTCATCGGTAACGGTTGTAGTCGTGCAGGAAACCACTCCATAAAGGCAAAAGATCACCAGGCACAACAAGATATTATTTTTCAATGCAACCAACCCTCAAAAAGTTTCTCCTTCCAGCTACGTTGTCCACTCTGCCTGCAATCTTCCCGTTCAACAAGGGCAGTCCCGGCTACAAAGGGTAACGGTATTGCCCCAGGGCAGTTCTTATCCGTGATTCTACCTGATTCGAGGTTGACCCAGAACCATTCTATCTTTTCCGGCGGTGTCAGATCGACTGGCAATAAGGGAATGGATTTCATCAAATCACTCCATATCCGAAGCGCACCTGAAGCACCAGTCAAACCTGTTGGTTTGTTGTCATCTCTGCCAAGCCATACGACCGTGAGTGTATTTTCACCAAAACCGGAAAACCAGCTGTCCCTGTAATCACTCGTCGTTCCTGTCTTGCCTGCCAGTGGCATCAAGCCAGGCAAGACCCGCGTTGCCCATCTGGCCGTCCCTGTTCTTACCACCTCAGTCAACGCAAATTTGATCAGATAGGCCGGCTCAGGCTGGATCACCCTGCCAATTTTTAGCTCATACCGCTGTAGTGGCTGATTCTCTTTGGTAGCAACGGAACGAATCACTCGAGGTTTAATCCTGAACCCATCATTGGCCATTGTCTGATAAACCTGACTCACCTCATAGGGTGACATTTCCACCGCTCCCAAAAGTAAAGAAGGGTAGGTGGAGACTGGGCGGTCCAGCCCCATCTCATACAAATGTTTTGCAATAGAGGAAGGACCCAGCTTCCTTCCTAACCAGACCGTGGCTGCGTTATAGGAATGAACCAATGCTTTGATCAGAGGGGTTTCACCATGAAAAACCTTGTCATAATTTTGTGGTTTCCACACCTTATTGTTCCTGTCTTTCCAGACTACAGGTTCATCTTTCAATGGTGAAGCCAGAGTCCACCCCTTCTCCAGAGCATCCAGATAAACAACCGGTTTGACCAGAGAACCTATGGGACGATTTGCCTGGACAGCACGGTTGTATCCTGATTTACGCCGATCACGTCCACCGACAACCGCTTGAACCTCTCCACTCCTGATATCCAGAACAATCACTGCTCCTTGGAGTTTACCGATCGGCAATTTTTTCTGTTTTTCCAGTCTGGCGATACCATTTTTAAGAACACTTTGTGACTTTTCCTGGAGCAGAGGATCGAGCGTAGTAAAGATCCTCAATCCTTCACTTCTCAAATCCTTTTCATCATAACTTTTCTTCAGTTGTTGCCTGACTAGATCCATGAAATCAGGGTATCTGGAGCGACTGAGTGAACGTCGTGGTTTGACATCCAGCTTTGCAGTGCTCAGTCTGCGTTTTTGTGCGTCATCAATAAGACCGAGACGGGCCATGCTACTGATCACCACATTCCGTCGTTTTATCGCCCTCTTTGGATGTCGACGAGGATCATAATAGGATGGTCCTTTGACCATACCCACAAGCATAGCAAGCTGATCCGGCCTCAGCTCATTCAATGGTGCGTCAAAGTAATACTCTGCAGCAAGACCAAACCCATGAATAGCACGCTGGTTATCCTGACCGAGAAAGACTTCATTCAAATAGGCCTCCAATATCTCATCCTTTTCGTAGTGATACTCCAGCAATAGCGCCATGATCAACTCATTCATCTTGCGCCACCAGGTTCGCTCGTTACTGAGAAAAAGGTTTTTCACCAGCTGTTGGGTCAGCGTACTTGCGCCCTGCCGGATCCTCATGGCCTTCAAATTGGCAATGAATGCCCTTGCAATTCCTCGAGGATCGACACCATGATGTTGATAAAAACGGCGATCTTCTGCCGTCAGGAGCGCCTTGATGAGGAAGGGAGGGACTTCTCCCAGCCTTACGAGAATACGGTCTTCGTTATGGGCAGGAAAAATTTTCGCGATTTCCAGGGGTTCAAGACGAACAAGAGGAACCTGTGTTCCTGTATCCAGATTTTCTAACGATCGGAGTCCATCATTATCAAAACGAAGATTCAGTTTTTGCGGCTTTTCCCTGCCATCCACGAACAGATAACCACGAGTGTAGACATTGATCTTCTTTTTACTGGCTGAAAATTCACCCTGCCCATGTGGTGACGAAACACGACGATAACCAAGTAATTGTAATTCGTTCTGAATGTCTCCTTGAGAGATTTTCTTTCCGGGAAAAAGCTCCAGTGGCCTGGCAAATACTCTGGCGGGCAAAGCCCACCGCTGTCCTTCAAAGCGTTGCTGTATAGTGTGATCCAACCACAAAACCCATGCTGCCAGACCAAGAAGTAAAATTACGGCAACATGGAGCAGCCAACTGCGGCTATGCCCACGAGTGGTCCCTGATCGCCTCTTTTTACCCCTCGAGATCCTCTGACTCTTCCTGCTTGAAGGTTTGCCCGTCTTTCTTTTTCTTCGTGTTCCTGGATTAGCCACATAGCGATTGTACTGTATGAATCATTATTGACAACACAAAGTATCGCTGATTTATTCGTGATACCTGTAGCACAAGGATATGCTACCGGCACACACCATGGATTGATTAAACAAGGCGAAAACCGTATCTTCGTTTTGCGGGCAAAAACTAATCAGAGATGATTTGTTTCTCCCTTCCATGAACTTCTCCTTGTTTAAGGCATGATAAATTTCATACATATCAAAATTACAAGCCTATATTATAGAAAATGTAAATAGAAATACTATTTACTACGATTCATGCTTCAACCTAACGGATCCTGCCTATTTACAATAACTTGTCTGAAAGTATCCATAGGTACCATAAAAAAACCCTGCCGTATCAGGCAGGGTTCTTTAGCAGAAACGAGATTAAAGCTGATGTTTGATTACTTTGCAGCTTTAAGTGCGGCTTTCCGTGCTTTAGCCCTCTCTCGGGCTCTCTTCTGCTTTTCGCGTTCCTTTTCTTTCAACTTTCTATTGTATTCACGTTCAAATTTCTTTTTGAAGGATTCAAGTGCTTTCTGATAGGCCTTTTTGAATCGCTGCTCTGCAAGCTTGGCCCGTTTCTTTGCCAATGCCAATGCCTTGGCTTCTCTTTGTTTCGGTGTCAGTTTTCTTCGTTTGGTCGCTGTTTTCTTTTTACTTGCGACTTTCTTTTTAGCGGCAGTTTTTTTCTTGCTTGCGACTTTCTTTTTAGCGGCAGTTTTTTTCTTGCTTGCAACTTTCTTTTTAGCAGCAGTTTTTTTCTTGCTTGCAACTTTCTTTTTAGCGACTACCTTTTTTTTGCTCACTACTTTCTTTTTAGCTAATGACTTCTTTTTTGCTGCTGTTTTCTTTTTCGCTGTTTTTTTCTTTGCCAATGCCATGGGGGATACCTCTTGTGATCAAAAAAACTTGATTACTATAGCATAATCAGTTAGTTCGTAAAATATAAAAAATGAATGCCCGGTGATTAATATTTTTTTATTTCAGAGAAGAAAAAATTCTTTCTTTCACTTCTTCCACATCGCCCCTTCCATCAATCTGAATAAATTTCAGTCGGGGATTTTCCTTGGCTTTCTTTGCGTAGTATTCAATCAGTGGTTTGGTTTGCTCATGATAGACCTCAAGTCTTTTCCTGACGGTCTCTTCTTTGTCATCATCCCGCTGAACCAAATCTTCACCAGTGATGTCATCTTTACCTTCCACTTTGGGTGGATTGAACTCAACGTGGTATGTTCTGCCTGACTCTTGATGAACACGGCGCCCTGACATTCGTTTGACTATTTCGTCATCATCAACTTCAATATCAATAACATAGTCGATATCCACACCGATCTCATTCAGCCCTTCTGCTTGAGCTATGGTCCTGGGAAACCCATCAAGCAAGAACCCGTTTTGAGTATCCGGCTCAGACAATCTTTCTGTGATCAGCCCAAGAATAATATCATCGGAGACAAGACCACCTGCTTCCATGACAGCCTTGGCTTTTTTCCCTAACTCTGATCCAGATTTAACAGCAGCCCGTAGCATATCCCCGGTAGAAATTTTAGGGATATTGAATTTCTTACTGATAAAATCCGCCTGAGTCCCTTTGCCCGCACCTGGAGCACCCAAAAGTATAATATTCATGTGTTTCTTCCTGTAAGTATTAACCAACCCATTGAAAAACTGCTATCTTACTGTCAGAGAATCGAAAGTGCACCCATATAATCTACGTTATGAAATTTCATGAACATCTTCCGGATTCAACCTATGCCATTCGTGGCTACAGTGATGATGGGATTACTGTCAATGACAGAATACTAACATCGAGCTTTATCATCACACCCGACCATTTAATCGAGTCTTGGAAACCGCATCGATATTCTGATCTTTCTTCCAACGATCTCGCTCAGCTCATACAGTTCAAGCCGGAAATTATTCTTCTCGGTACGGGTAAACGGCTACACATTCCTCAGTCCGAACTACTTTCCAGCATTCTCCTCAAAGGAATTGGTTTTGAAGCAATGGATACGTTTGCAGCCTGTCGCTGTTACAGTATCTTGGCCTCGGAAGAGCGCAAGGTGGTGGCCGGTATGATCGTCGAGATGCCAGATCGATAACGGCAAGGGATTCTATTCTTCAGGGCACAGGGTCTCTATGGACAAACCCTCTCTCTCCAGGTGTCTGCGCAAACGTTTTAGAGCTTCCAACTGGATCTGGCGGACCCTTTCTCGGGTTACTCCGATCTTTTTACCTACTTCCTCCAGGGTGCAGACATCCTTTCCATGTAAGCCAAAGCGATGTTCCACAACGGCACGCTGCTTTTCATTGAGTGTATTAAGCCAGGTATCAAGATAAACATGTATATCTTCATCTTGCAGGCTGATCGCTGGATCTGTTCTATGATCATCAGGCACTGTATCAAGAAGGGAATGATCGTCGTTGCCAGGAACAGGTGCATTTACGGAGATTGCCCGTTCATTCAAACCCAGAATATTTTCGATATCTTCAACTGGCCGATCGAGATATTTGGCCACATCTTCTACCGTCGGTTCACGATCCAGCGTTTGGGACAGCTTGTAGTGTGCCCGGAGGTAGGTATTGATCTCCTTGACCACATGAATCGGCAGACGGATCGTTCGGGTCTGGTTCATAATGCCGCGTTCTATGGTCTGACGAATCCACCAGGTGGCATAGGTGGAAAAGCGGAAACCACGATCCGGATCGAATTTTTCCACTGCGCGGATCAAACCCAAGTTACCCTCCTCAATCAGATCCAGTAGTGCAAGTCCCCGATTTGAATAGCGTCTTGCAATTTTAACCACCAGCCGCAGATTACTTTCAATCATGCGTTTTTTTGCCGCCGCATCACCATTTTGTATCGCACGCGCAAGTTCGACTTCTTCTTCTGCTGTCAGCAATGGGGAAATTCCGATTTCATTCAGATAGAGACGGGTTGCATCGAGTTCATGATTCTGAACTTCGACATCTGGGAACGGTTCTTGATATGGTGACTGTTTTTTTTTCGTTTTACCGGAATCAGGAGTATCTTTCTTGCCGGATTTCACCTTGGATCCCTCGGATTTGGATTCATGATGTTCCAGATTTTCATCCATTGCTTATTATTATTCATTTTTGCATGAACAGCAAAAACGTAATCATTATCTGCAGACGTGTCATACAGGTCTTTAAATCTTGATTATTCAGAAAGATGATTGGAGTACTGGAAAGAAATTAGACAGTTTCCGGTTCAAGAAGTTGTTCCTGGATATAAAGCTTGACAACATTTCCACGGCCAAGATATTCCACCGTTGCAAAGTTCTGACAATTCGCCAACGCGATACCACGACCATGACTGTCCATGACCCTTTCCGGATCAAAGTCCATATACTTCCTCCAGTCAAAACCTGCACCCTGATCAGTAATTGTAATTTCCAGCAATGAACCTGTACGTTGCAACTTTACATGGGCATATCTGGAACGGTACTCGTCCATTTGCAGCCGCTTTTTGATCTCCTCAAGCCAGGTACCATTCTTCAACAATTCTGATTTTTCTTCATAGCTAATACCAAGATTACCGTGTTCGACTGCATTGACCAGCAGTTCAGAAAGACCATTAACGATACTGGCCGGATCTTTACACGCCCGAGACAGCAGGGCAGCAACCTGGCTCGCCTCTTCAACTGTCCTGAATCGAAACTGGGCCTCCTCAACAAAGTTGTTTGCTAAGGCATTCTTTTTCAGTAGTTCAAGAGAGGTGAGGTAGTGTTGCCGCTCTTCGAGAGCAGAACTTACAATCGACAATAGCCTCTCCTCCTCGAAGGGTTTTGTCAGATAGTAATAGGCACCGGCCTTGATGCCTTCCAGCACATCCTCTTTCGCGGATTTGGCGGTCTGCATGATCACAGGACAGTGTTGGAGAACGGCATCGGCCTTGATCCGCCTCAAAAGTTCCATGCCATCCATTTCTGGCATCATGCGATCAAGAAGGATGACATCAAACGATCTTGGCGTTCGTTGCAGCATCTCCCAAGCGATCCGGCCATTTTCTGCCGTTGAGAGTTGGTACGGACATTCAGCGAGGATTTCAAGAATAACCTCTCGGTTCAGCTCCTCATCATCGACAATCAAAATATGGGGGGGTGTATTCATCATCTGTTTTTTTATGCTGGACTATCCCTGTGTTTTCCTCTCTCTATGGAACACGTCGGATACAGCGAATCGCTGTAAATGGATCCAAAGTATTGACAGGGTATCGGCTGTAAACGAACTTTCTTGAAGGTAACGTCAACCGCCGGCTACAGGAGGCCATACGGCAAGTACATCCCCTTCGCTGAGCAGGGGTTTTGTCCTCTTCTCGGGCGGGATATAGACACCATTGATCATAAGCAGGTGGACCACATCGCGGGGGATACCAAAATGATCGATCACATCATAGGGTGTGGTGGATTCATCGATCTCGAATTCCACGGCACCCTGCTGGAATTCAGGTGGCATGTATTTGCGCAAGGAAACGAAGGGCTTGAAAACAATTTTGATTCCCACCGCTGATCAGAACAAGCCCGTATTGATGCTCACCGGCTGGGTGCAGGCAAGATACGCCTCCATGATCCGGCTGGGATCCGCTTTCAACCTTTCTTTCCATTTGCCCAGCCGGACCCGGGTCTGGATCAAGCCACGCAGAACACCCACATGCAGGGTCAAGCCCAGTGTGGTAGCCCCCACCAGCACATCCTCCTCAAACTGCAGATTCAAATATTGATAACGTGCGGGATTGACCTGCTCCGCGGAGTCGCCCTTATCGGTACCCATCCACAGTCCGAACGAGCTGGAGATCAACCCCAGTGTATCGAGCACATTCATGTTGATACTGCCCTTGTGCCGTGCATCGAGCCCCGCCATGTTCTTGGCGGCGAGCAGGCCATGCTCCGTAGCGGTCGGCTGAATCGCCTGCACGCTGTAATCCCCGGTCGAAAAATCGATCCCTTCCGCAACGTCTCCGGCGGCATAAACATCGACGGCACTGGTTCTCATGTTTCGATCGATGAGGACACCCGTCTCGGTTTGAATACCGCTTCCCTCGAGAAACCCGATGTTGGAGCGTACACCGGTGGCGGAAACGATCAGATCCGCATCCAGAGGTACCCCCTGATCCAGAATCACCTTGAACCGATGCCCATCACCCGGCTCGATAGCCATCACCCGGGTCGAGGTCAACACATGGACACCTTTCCCGATGCACCACTGCTTGATCATATTACCGGCTGTGGCATTCATCATTCTCGGCACCATCCGATCTTCCATCTCCACCACGATCAAATCTGCGCCGCTTTTAGCCAGTGCCTCAAGGATGATACAACCAATGAAACCCGCGCCCATCAAAACGATCTTGGCACCGGGGCCAGTGCTGGCTGCGATTGCCCTGCCGTCATCCAATGTCCAGCAGGTATGGATCCCCTCCTGTTCGATACCGGGGATAGGAGGGGAAACAGGACGGGAACCGGTAGCGATCAATAGCTTGTCATAGCGCATCGTCTCACCGCTGTCGAGACGGAGGGTATGTTCATCGGGCAAAACCGACGTGACCCGATCCTGGACAAGGTTGATCTTCCGGTGCCCGAAATAGTCCCGGGTTTTCCGCAGGTAGGTCCCCTCTTCCGGGATCTGCTGCACCAGATAATAGGGAAGCGCCATGCGTGAATAGGGTGGTTCCGGTTCATCGCCGATGAGAGTAATGCCGGCACTTTTATCGAGCTTGCGCAGTGTCTCTGCTGCCACAACACCAGCAGGACCTGCACCGATGATTACATGATCCATTCCTCAGCCTCTGTCACAAACCCAGCCTTGAGAGGGTTTCCTCTGTCGGCACACCATCGGCTGTCCAGCCACGGAGTTCATAATACTCTGGCAGCATTTCATCCAGCTTCACCACCATGCCCTTGGCTGGACCGGTTTTTGCGGCCTCCTTGAGCAGGCGCTTAGGCAGGGTATCATCTGCCCCGGTAAGCCCGGCCTCCAGATTAAACTTGCGCTCCATGTTCCAGATCCGCTCCCCGGTCTCAAGCATCTTTTCGACACTCCAATCACCTTCACAGGCCGCATCCACTTGTGGCGCAATGTCTTCCATGGTCCAGGCAAACGTACTGAAGACACAGATGCCAGCCGAATCCACCGCTGCCGTGGCATCCTGAAAGGCCTTGACCAAAGCCGCCTTACCCTCGGTCACCAGCGGGTCGGTCTTTTCCGGAATGCCCATGATTTCAGAAGCCACGGTATATCCCCGCAAGTGACAGGCACCTCGGTTGGAGGTGGCGTAAGCCAGACCCATGCCCTGGATGCCCCGAGGATCATACGCAGGGAACTCCTGCTTCTTGACGGTCATGGAGAGCTCAGGTCGGCCGTATTTTTCACACAAACGCTGCGAGCCGAGTCCGATGTCCCGGCCAAAACCTTCGCCCCGGCCAGTGAGATCCACCAGTTTGCAAAGCACTTCTGCGTCACCGAATTTGAGTTCCAGCCCACCGGTATCTTCTTTGGTGATCGCACCTTCCTGATAAAGCTCCATTGCCGCTGCGATGGTCGAACCCAGGGTGATGGGATCCATGCCCTGTTCGTTACAGACGAAATTACAATACGTCAGCGCATCCAGATCGGCCGTCCCGGTATCCGGACCCAAAGCCCAGGCGGCCTCGTATTCCACACCGCCGGAATTGATCCAGTATTCCGGTTTGTTGACCACGCTAAAGTGATTCTGATCGATGGTCGAGATTCGGCCACAGGCAATGGTGCAACCAAAACACGCGGTATTGGTCGTCAAGTTGGGACGACCATCACTTTTCCGGGGTTCGTGCATGGCCTCACCCGAGACCTGTTCGGCACCTTCGAACTGAACCTCGCGCATATTGCGAGTCGGTAATGCCCCTGACTCATTGATCACGTTCATCAAGACCTGAGTGCCGTAGGTGGGAAGCCCTTGTCCGGTTACGGGGTTGTCGGCCAATACCTTTTTGGCCTCCGCCACCACCTGCATGAAACGCCTCGGATCCTTGAGATTGCCAACCCCCAGGGTTCCCCGTACCGCAACGGCTTTCAGATTCTTCGACGCCATCACGGTACCCACACCGGATCGACCTGCGGCCCGATGCATGTCGTTGACGATACAGGCAAACAGGCAGCCCTCTTCCGCAGACTTGCCAACACAGGCAACACGCAAGAGAGGATCCTGATATCGGGCATGGAGCAACTCGTCAGTCTCCCATACCGATTTACCCCACAGATCCTCCGCGGGCACCAGTTCGGCGTGTTCGTTCTCCAGATACAGATAGACTGGAATGGGTGACCGGCCTTCAAAGATGATCATGTCCCAGCCGGCATTCTTGATCTCGTTGCCAATGAAGCCTCCTGAGTTGGAGCATGCAAGGGCACCGGTAAGAGGACTCTTGGTGACCACAGAATAGCGCCCAGCCGTGGATGCCGGAGTACCGGTCAGTGGCCCGGTGGTCATGATCAGCTTATTTTCCGGACCGAGCGGATTACACTTTGGATCGACCTCCTCTACCAGATATTTCGTCGCCAGTCCGCGCTGGCCCAGATATTGGCCTGCCCATTCCATGTTGAGCGGTTCTGCTTGGCAGGTGCCCTCGGTGAGGTTGATTCGCAATATCTTTTTTGTCCAAGCCATCTCAATCACCCCCTGCCGCATGGGCCCGCATCCGCGCTAACCCGGTATGGTCCGCATCCACATAGGTGATGGCATCCGTGGGACACGCTTTTGCACATTCAGGCTCGCCACCACACAGATCGCACTTGATCACCTTACCTGAGCTGCTGTTGTAATTGATAGTGCCGAAGGGACATGCAATGGTACAGACTTTACAACCAACACAGACCTCTTCAATGACCTCTTTGGCACCCGTGGTTTCATTGATGACAATTGCATCCACCGGACAAGTCTGCATACACCAAGCCTCGGTACACTGGGTGCAGGTGTAGGGGACAAAACGCCCCTCGTCATGAAAAGTGAAAACCTTGATACGGGATTTGGAAGGGTTGAACACCTGTTCATTTTCCCAGGAACAGGCCAGTTCACATTGTAGGCAACCGGTGCATTTTGCCGGTTCTATCTGAAGAGCCTTGAGCATGATGCCACTCCTCTTTTCTACACGGGCGTGCAATTAATGATAGCCCTTCTTGCACAGATTGTAAAAATCCAGGTAACAATGGAAAATTTCCGGAATCTGGCTGTTTTTCTGCCCCGATTTGTTGTTATATATAGCCTTGCCTGATTGAACAAAAATTACTCAGAAACACAAGGATCCGGAAAAACCCACCATCTCATTATGAATTTAACCCAGCTTCCTTCCTGGCAGGCCCTTTCAGAGAAATTCGGCACGTTTCACCACGCCAGAATGCAGGATCTTTTTGCCCTTGATCAGGATCGCTTTAAAAAGTTTTCCATCCAGACCAGTGATCTGTTCCTGGACTATTCAAAAAATCGCATCGATCAGGAAACTCTGAACCTTCTGCTCAGACTTGCTGATGAATGCAAACTCGAGACGATGATCGAAGCCCTGTTCAATGGAGAAAAGATCAACTTTACGGAACAGCGTGCGGCACTTCATACCGCACTGCGTAATGCATCGAACACACCGGTTATGTTTGAAAACCGGGATATCATGCCAACAATTAAAAATGTTCTCGACCGGGTTGAAACATTTTCTAACACTGTCCGTAACGGAAAATGGCGGGGCCATTCCGGCAAACCGATCCGGCATATCATCAATATCGGGATTGGCGGATCTGACCTTGGTCCCAAGTTGCTTGCTGAGGCGTTGTGCCAACATCATCATCCTGATTTGTCCTGTTCATTCGTTTCCGGTGTGGACATAAAGCCAAGACTGGAAAATCTCGATCCAGAGACCTGCCTGTTCGTTGTTGTTTCCAAAAGTTTTCACACAAAAGAGACCCTTGCCAATGCAGAACGGGCAAAAACTTGGTTATTGGACGTGTTCGGTGACAAGAAAGCCATCGCACAGCATTTTGTTGCCGTCTCTGCAAATACAGAAGCTGCGGTGGCTTTTGGCATCGAAAGGGAAAATGTCTTCGAGTTCTGGGACTGGGTGGGAGGTCGCTATTCGCTCTGGAGTGCGGTGAGCCTGTCCACCATCCTGCTCATTGGCATGGAAAATTTCCGTGAATTGCTGGCAGGCGCATGGCGAATGGATGAGCATTTTCGTCACACCGCGTTCGACAAGAACATGCCTGTCATCCTGGCCCTCCTAGGGATCTGGTACGGCAACTTTTTTGGTGCCCAGAGTCATGCCATTATTCCGTATGATGATCGGTTGAGTGGCTTGCCCCGACACCTGCAACAGCTCGATATGGAAAGCAATGGGAAGACCATGACACGTTATGCCGAGGCGGTGAACTATACCACCGGCCCCGTGATTTTCGGCTCACCGGGCACAGATTGCCAGCATGCCTACTTTCAGTCTATTCACCAGGGCTCACACCTGATCCCAATCGATTTCATTGCCCCCTTAAACAACCCTCTGACAACCAAAGATCAGCATGAGACCCTGCTGGCCAACTGTTTTGCCCAGTCCGAAGCAATGATGCGAGGTCGGACCGAGGAAGAAACCCGGGCCATGCTCAAAGCCGCTGGTCAGACTGCAGGAGAAATTGAATTACTCACGCCACACAAAATCATGGTAGGCAATAAACCCAGCAATACCCTGTTGTTCGACGAAGTTTCACCACAATCACTCGGTGCATTACTCGCCCTCTACGAGCACAAGGTCTTTGTGCAGGGCATTATCTGGGGGATCAACTCATTTGATCAATGGGGAGTGGAGCTGGGTAAAGAACTGGCTGAACAGATAAAACGGGATCTTCATCGGGAAGCGCCGGGACGTCACGACGGTTCGACGGAAGGTCTGATGGCTAAACTCCGGTCCGGAAGACTCTGATCATTCAGATTTTCTGCCATTTTCTTTGACAGGGCCTTATATAACTTCAACTGACAGATATCTGGAAGCTGATCCAGACTTTCCCTTTTTATCTTCAAGACACGAACCTTGCCGACAGCATGGACAGCAGTCAAGCTGGTCTCCTCTGAAAGAAAACTGATTTCACCAAAACATTCACCCTTTTTTATCTGTTGATCAGAAAGTTCTCCTTCGAGGAGAAAATAAAGCGCATCGATAGGATCTCCATCATTGATGATTTGTTCTCCGTCTTTAAACTCCAGCCATTCACAATACTGGCTGATAGTACGAAGTTCAGCTTCACTTAAAGATGCAAAAAGAGACAAGGGACGAAATTGCTTAAATGACTTGTTATCCGACAACTGAACTTCCAGGGGTGTGGTCATAATATTCTGTTCAGAAGAGTGCCCAGTCCCGGGAAAGACCCGTTTGAGGTATTTGATCATTTCCGAAGCAGACTGAAACCGTTTTGCCGGATCCTTGATTAAAGCATGGCGCATATAGGTGGCCAATTTTTCCGGCAGATCAGGCTTGATGCTCAAGGGATCTGGCGGATCTTCGTTTACCACCTTGTAGATCAGACGCGAAAAACTTTCCGCTTCGAATGGATGTTTGCCTGTCAGCAACTCAAACATGACCACACCTAACGAATAGAGATCAGACTGCGAGGTAATCACATCTTCCTGTACCTGTTCAGGTGACATATAACGGGGTGATCCGACAAAACCGGTAGGCATGGTCATATCGAAATCAGGTTGTTCGACAAATGCGATACTAAAATCGGCAATCTTGACTTTTTTATCTTCTGTCACCAGCAGATTGGCAGGCTTGATGTCACGATGAATTATTCCCTGTAAATGCGCGTACTTGAGCCCTTCTGCACATTGAATGATCATGTCCACAGCCTCTTCAGGTTTCAGCAGTTCCTCATCCGAAATAAAATCCTTGATGGTCCTGGCATGTCGAACCAGTTCCATGACGATGTAATGCCGTCCCTGATCAATACCACAGTCGTAGATCTCGAGAATGTTGGGATGATGGAGCAGGCTTGCGGTTTTGGCCTCACGAACAAACAACTCATTGAAGCGACGCTGTTGCTGTTTGTCCTTGATATGTTCAGCAAGTGAAACCTTGATCGCGACCGGCCGTTCGGCAATGGGGTCATATCCTTCGTATACCACTCCCATAGTCCCATTGGCAAGCCTTTCGATAACCTGGTATTTACCGATACGTTTAGGTATTTTTTGGGGAGAATTCATTTGTGTTCGGGCGACTTTTGACAGCTTTTGCTTCAGGCGTGCTCACGTTCATTTTCTAACGGGTGATTTGTCATTTCTTTCTGATCCCTGATGGTAAATGAGAAGGTACTCCCCTTCCCTGGAATGGATTCTACTCTAATCTGACCTCCCATCAACTCAACCAGCTCTCGGCTAATACCAAGACCCAATCCGGTTCCACCAAATTTTCGGGTAGTCGAAACATCGGCTTGGGTAAAGGCCTCAAAGATCACTTCCTGCCTGTCTTTGGGTATTCCAATACCACTGTCTTCCACTTCAAAAAGAAGCGTTTTCCTATCCAGTCTCGACATACGGATCTCGACAAATCCGTCCTCAGTAAATTTGAGCGCATTGCCTGCGAGATTGATCAATACCTGTCTCAAACGTCCGGGATCGGTCACTATACTGTCCAGAGTTTCATCTTCCATCTGGTAGCTGAAACGGATATTTTTCTGTTGGGCAGATTCGGAAAGTAACTTGACGACATCCTTGATGATCTCTTCCGGATCAAACTCAAGGATTTCGAGCTGGACCGATTGTGCGCCAAGCCGGGTAAATTCCAGCACATTGTCGATCAACTTCAAAAGTGATTCCGCCGAACGTTGTGCAACTTCGATATATTCCCGTTGTTCTTCCGTGGGATCAGACTGTTTCAGTATATTCAAGACGCCCATTATACCATTCATGGGTGTCTTGAGTTCATGGCTCATGTTGGCCAGAAAGTTCGATTTTGCCTTTGCCGCCTCAAGGGCTTTTTCCGAAGCCTTACTTGCCTCAATCTCGGCCAACTTTTTCTGGGTGATGTTCTGATTGACACCGATGATTCGGAGGGCATCTCCTTTTTTGTTGCGGGCAATCACTTTCCCCTGATCATGCACCCACATCCATTCCCCTGTCGATCGGAGCAGCCTGTATTCGCATTCAAAGCGGCTGCTATAGCCGTCGAGGTGCATACGCATTCTCATGTTGACTTCTGGCCAGTCATCCGGATGGACCAAATTTACCCAATCGGATACTTCGAACGTTTCCGGACACTCGGAATAACCCAGAAAGCGGAACAGTTTCTCATTCCTGACCTCTCCTGTTTCAATATCCCAGTTCCAGATCACCAGATCTGCACTGTCCAGCGCCATCTCAAGATTTTCCTTACTTTCGATCAAGGCGCTTTCAGAGGCTTCTATTTCACTCATGTCCCTGATGATACCTATGATCCGGTTTTGGCCTTTCTGTTTGACAACAGTTAGATTAAGCTGAACCGGGAACATTTCTCCATCACTTCTCTTCGCCTCCAGCAACTGCCAAACCCCAGTCTGCATCAAACCTGGATGTCTGCATAGCCGCCTGATCAAGGCCGGTATCTGCTCTGCATAGGCAGGAGGAAAAAAATCAACCACTGGCTTTTGTAGTACCTCCTCTTCCCGACAATGAAAAATTTCTGCGGCACTAGCATTCAGTGACTCAACTAGGCCACTGTCATTGATGGTCACGATGCCGTCACCAGAGTTTTCCAGGATGGCATGGGCACGACTTTCACTTTCAGAGAGTCCCTCGATCAGCTGTGACAATTCCTCAGCATAATCCCTCAGCTGTTGTTCACGCCTTACTGCCGATGAAACATCCGTAATCTGAATCAGACAGTGATATCCTGAATCCGACCATGTTCTGATCGGGTGGATCTCTACTGCCTGTGCCAGCCTCTGCTTATGAATATCGAACAAGGGTAAGGGTGAGTGGTGAATGGACTGGGCCAGAATTGCAGCGTTTCCTTTTTCGATAGCATGCTGGATCGCCGAAAAAAGACGTGGATTATCAACCTCAGGGAACAGGTTTTTCAGCGATTTACCGTACACTTCGCTTTTTTTCAGCCCGCTCTTCTCTTCCATCCAATGGTTCCAAAGCATAACGGTACCATCTGAAGACAGTATGACAATACCAAAATTGAGCGTATCGATCGTTTTCTCGTAAATCTGGATTGAACACTGCCCAGAAAAAGGAAGGCCACAATTCAGTGTATCGTTCATTCTCTATACCCCGGTTACCGCTCCAAACAATCGAGCCACTTTCTCCCGAAACAGATCCATTGCATCCAGTTCCATCAGAAAAGAGACATAACCCCGGATCTCTTTCTCCTGAACGGAAAACTGGGTTTTGAGAAACAATACTACTGAATGTTCATCTTCTTGCCGGGAAATTGAAAGTAAGGATGCAACATTCCCTTCGGTAAAAACAGGCAATTCACTGACAATTTCTTCTTTCAGCATATCCGCCAGAGATGAAAGGCATCCCGTAAGAATAATATTACCGACCTCTGTCAACGCTTCCTTCTCCATTTCGGTCAGAACTTCGAGTGGCACTTGCTCACTCAGAAGCAGACGTACCAGTTCAAGACTGCTCTTCTCCGGAAATAGCAGGAGAGTCTCTCCTTTAAACGACCCTTGGAATTTCTCCCTGATGGCAATGATGTGACTCTGTTTATCCCCTGTCAGAATGAGTGCTGCTTCATCCCTTTCCACCAGTTCGACGATGGGGATGGACAACTGGACTTCCTGACCAACCATCTGACTCAGGGATGAGGCTGCATGTCTAATACCAATATTGAAGATTTCAGCAAAGGCATCCTTTTCAAGATCGGTAAGTGTGATCATGTGCTTACCTCTGCACGTATAAAATTGACAATCTTTTCTTCGGTTACCGGCTTGTCGATAAACCCGATCTTCGCAGCCTCTGCTTTCTGTCTGATTGCAGACTGAACATTGGCAGTCAGCATGGTCAGATGTGCAGAAGGAAATCTCTTGCACAGTTCAATACCCAAGGTGACTCCATTCATGCCTGGCATATTCATATCCAGCGTTGCAAAATCGATAGCTTTCGATTCGCAGATTTTTAATGCTGAAACAGCATCTTCCGCTTCCATGATTTTCCAGTCGGGTTGATGTGTACGGATGATGGTGGAAATCATCATCCTGGACATGCGGCTATCATCAACCACTAAAACTGTTTTACTCATCTTCATCTCTTCCCCAGATGTAATCCACGGAGACCGCCCGCCCCGATCCATCTATCTCAACCCTGTCCACCAGTGATTCGATTAGCTTGATTCCATACTCACTTCCCTTCCAGGCATCACTAGCAGTCCAGGAACTGGGATGACCCGTGTCCAAGGCTCTATTTTCATAACGGAGGCATAGCGTCAGCCTGCCCCCTTCGCCATAAGGCTCATGTTTGAAATCAAAGGTGATCGACGCATCCGAAAGATCAGAAAGTGTTTTCTCACGCTGAATATAATATTCCTCAAAACCATTTGTTGTTTCCTTCATTGCCGGATCAAGACCCAGCAATCCCTGCTCGAGAGCTCTCGAATAAAGTTCTGTGACTAGCAGATAGAGCGTCTGCTGATAGGGTCGCAACCCTTGTACATCAACAATCATCTGCACCAGTGAAGGGATGAGGTCGGCGTTTTTGATTGCATCAGCTTCAAACTGGAGACTCATGTTCCAGTGAACCGGAGGTAATAAAACCCGGGCCTTTATTTCCTTTGTTTTGCCTTCGCCTTTTTCGGGATCACAAATAATCTCCAGTATCGACAAATCATCCCGCTGTGGACACCCGCGAGTAAACTCTTCCACGTCAATAAGTAGTCTGGAAAAGAGTTTTTCTGGAACATCGTTTTCTATAAGAAATTTTTCAAGCCTTTCAGTACCGAAAAATTCTCCATTACCATTTTCGGCTTCAATCAACCCATCTGAATAAAGCAGGATCTGATCTCCATGATCGATCCGCACAATTTCTGGTGTTGTATCCAGTTCATTGCTATCCAACACCCCCAGAGGAAGATGTGAGGATTTAATATTTCTGATTTTTCCTTTCTGATTCTTGCAAATATAAATATCGGGGAGCCCTCCATTCCAGATCGATGCTGTTGCATACTCGGGATAGAGTTCTACGATACCTGCGGCAAGGAAACGTCCTACTGGCAAGATCTCTCTCAGTTTCCGGTTGAGTTCGGAGATGATCGCGTCCATGGCAAACCCTTTGGATGCCATGGCCTTGAAAACATCAAAAACAATCAGTCCACCAATCGCAGCGCCCAACCCATGACCAGTAAAATCACCCAAAAGATATATCTTGCTGCCATCCGGTTTATTTGCAGTAATGATGATGTCCCCATTGAGCTGTTCCATGGGTGACAGGTAATAATTGATATTGGAAACATCGAAGGCTTCCTCTTTCGAGATTTTTGACAGAATACGCTCTGCAATGTCCAGATCCTGTGCAATCTCTTCCTCCCTGATCAGTAATGCCTCATGTTCATTTTTTTTCTCATGGTAAATTTGACGTGTTCTCAACAAGGCATCAATTTTTGCGTTAAGCACAATTGGGTTATAGGGCTTGGAGAGGAAATCATCGCCCCCAGATTCGACACACCTTGCCAGTGCCGCATCATCCGTGAGTGCCGTGAGGAACATGATCGGTACAAAGTTGTCCCCTGCTTCTTGTTTGATAATCGCAGTCGCTTCATACCCGTCCATTTCCGGCATCATGATATCCATCAGGATCAGATCGGGCTGTTCCTTCCTGAACATCTCAATCGCCTCCCTCCCATTACCGGCGACAAGAACACCATAGCCATTCTTGAGCAACATGCCCTTGAGAACGATGCGGTTGACCGCATCATCATCCACAATCAGCAATGTTGTTTTTTGGTTTTGATCGGTAAAATTTTTATTTTCACGATCAGCTTGCTCAGCAGGAGGACGGACAGTCGTTCCGCCCTCGATTTCAAGATCCATTCATGATTTTCCTGGTTGGCTGAATCACTCTACGGTCATCAGTTTGTCGAAATTGGCAATGCGCAAGATCTCCTTGATGTTCTGATCCGCATTGGTAATCTTGACGGCATCCTTACTGCCACCGGCATGTTCGCGCAGTTGCAGCAGCATTCCCAGTGCTGAGCTGTCCATGTAGGAGGCTTCTTTGAGATCGATGATGTACTGACAACCGGGCTGATTGTCTTTGTAGATATTTCGCAGATCTTTGTGAATGTTGAAATCGAATCGATCCGAAATCTGGATCTTCATCATCTTACCGTTTTCAAGTGCCTGTGCTGTTACTGACATAGTATTACTCCTTATTTCTGACGTTTTCCCTAAAAAAGCTCAATTTCTCCTTCTGACATTGAGTCCTGAGCTGCCGGACTCTGTCCCGACTCAGAAGCCTGTTCGATGAACGACTGCAGATTCTCACGAATCCTTGCAATCGATTCCTCGGAATTCTTTCGCAGGTACGCTGTAATCTCCTCATCCAGTGATCGCATGAACTGTTCAATTGCCTTGATACGGTTTTCTGCATGCTCACTGACCTGACGTACGATATCCTCAAATTGCAGGCTCCTTACAGCATGCGCCGTACCCTCACCAATACTGGTGGCCAGTGCCCGGGCCTGAATGACGGAGTGTTCAAAGACTCCTTCCATTGCCTGCAAATCCTGCATCATCTGTTCGATACGGCCTTTACCTGAAACGATCACAGTCATATCGGCCGAAGCTGAATGTCCCACGAGCTCTCGTGTATTGCTGATGGTCTGCTGAGCCTTCTCGACTCTGGCCCTGATCTGTTCATTGAATTGATTGGAACGAATCGACAGGTTCCTCACCTCGTCTGCCACCACAGCGAATCCCCGTCCAGCCTCTCCTGCACGTGCAGCTTCAATGGCAGCATTGAGTGCCAGCAGATTGGTCTGATCGGCAATTGATTTTACATCCGCAAGCAGTTGGAAAATTCCTTCCATCTCGTCAGCCATATCATCGATACCGGATACAGTATCAATACTGTCCTTACTGCTTTGGACAAGGAAGTTGACAAAGTAGTCCATCACTTCGGTTGTTTCTTCCACAAATCGTGTCAGTGTGACTTTCCCTTCGCCTGAATCATCCTCATCAGAGTGATTCGCACTGTCCATATCATCCAGTAACTTCTGCATCAGTTCGCTCTGGGACTGACTATCAGTGTGTAGATGATTGAAACTGTCATTCAGGGTCTGTACGGCTTCGTGTACCAGCCCCCGAATTTGTTGCAGATGTTCCTGAACTTCTCGCAGCTCACTTTCCAGTTGGTGATTGGCTTCGGAAAGGACAGTGTATAACTCGTCATCGTTCTGCCGATCATTTTCTCCTTCTGCTTCTTCAGGCTTGATAGTTTGGGCAACAGTACCTGAACGACTGGTTGTCCACATCCATGCAAGAACAGGTAATAAAGCGATCCCCAGCTGATACGTGTCAATTCCCAACCATATCAGACTGGCAATTGATAATAGGCTTATAAATAGCGCCAGGGGATTATTTTTAACAAAGTTGATCATCAGATTCTCGTCTTACCTCTACCTGGTTTATCGGAACGATTCACAATTCCTTTAAAGATTCTCTTACCGTCCCGAAAAAACAGAAAACACCTTGCAATGGTTAAGGCAAGATACATTCCACTTCCTGGTGATCTCTTAGTAATTAAAGTAAAAATGAATGGTTAAAAAACCATGGAGGAGTCCAAAAATTCTATTACTGGCCTGTTGTTCGGCTTGACTGATCAGGCGGTCTCCAGCATTTCTGAAATGATTTCGTGTACAGCGGGAGTAATCCGTCCCAGAGGCAAAATACGATCAGCAGCATTCAATTCCACGGCTTTTCCCGGCATGCCCCAAACTACACTGGTCTTCTCATCCTGGGCAATTGTGGGCGCACCTGCAGCTTGCATCTCTTTCAACCCCTGGGCACCGTCATTTCCCATACCCGTCAGAATGATGCCAACAGCATTGACGCCCA
>JALSRM010000056.1 GCA_026984775.1 Gammaproteobacteria bacterium | reverse complement strand
GCTATCGAATGGTCATAGATTTCAATACTCGCCAGTCATCGGTTTCAATTTGAACATACCAGTTACCTTTGACCAGTTTGGGAAGAGAAGCTTCATACAAGCTGTCATTGATATGCTTCAGGGTTACGACTTTATCAAACCCTTTTCGGGTTCTGTGAAGAAAACTGAGCTTTAATTTTTCTGGATACGAAAATTCAGGTTTGGCAGAAACCAGCACCTTTACCTTTTTCTCTGGATAGTCAAAATTAATCGTTGTTGAAAGCCCGAGCTTTTCAGCTTTTTTATCTCGCTCAAGCAAGCGGTTTATCTGTAAACCCTCCTGATAATAGTCATCTGATACGAGCCCATCGTCTGAAATGATTGCCAACCTGATCGTAATTATCCCACCAATGACTGCCGAAAGTGGCAGGAAAATTACCAACCAAACATAACCGTTTTTGTACCATGGATATTTTTCAGCCATCATTATTTATACGGCCCAACAAACCGTGCTTCTTCGCTTACTTCCAGATTCGGATCATCAACTGCTTTCAAAGTAAAATAGACCTTGGTACTGCGATCTTTTAGAGCATCTTCATCTGCCTGCAATCTGACAGGTAAATCGACAACATCGCCACCTTCTACAATTATCTTGTCCTGTTCCATTTTCATTTGCAGCCCATCGATCCCGCTGATAGTGAGTTTAAACTCATGTGCCTTTTCATCCATATTAACCAGCTTCAGAGTGTAAACATTTTCGATCAGTCCTTCATTTGTCTCCCGAAACAGTGTATTACGATCACGAATAACATCCAGCTGTAAAGGCACACGTGTTGCCAGCGAATACGCGAGCGCACTAGCAAAAACAAGCAAGATCAGGCCATAGATGATCACCCTTGGACGTAGTATATGGGTTGGTTTGCCTTCAACCGTATTTTGGGTTGTATAGCGGATCAAGCCTTTTGGATAGCCCATTTTCTCCATCACTTGATCACAGATATCTATACAGGCTGAGCATCCTATGCATTGGTATTGCAGACCGTCACGAATATCGATACCGGTCGGGCAGACCTGCACACACATGGTGCAGTTGATACAATCACCCAAGCCTTCAGCTTTATAATCCACATTTCTCTTTCGTGGACCTCGGGGTTCCCCACGTTTTTCATCATAGGCAACAACCAAGGTATCCTTGTCGAACATGGCACTCTGGAAACGGGCATAGGGACACATATGTAGACAGACCTGCTCACGCAACCAGCCTGCATTGCCGTAGGTTGCTAATCCATAAAAGAAGATCCAGAAGGCTTCCCAATGTCCCAATTGAAAGGTAAACAGACGGTGCGCAAGATCCCTGGCCGGAGTAAAATAGGCAACGAATGTAAACCCCGTAAAAGCTGCAAACAAGATCCAAGCGGCATGCTTGGTCGCCTTGATGCGGAACTTTCTGGCTGACATGGGCGATTTATCGAGTTTGATCTGCTGCTGACGATCACCCTCGATCCAATGTTCAATCCACATGAAAACCTCTGTCCAGACGGTTTGAGGACACGCATAACCACACCATAACCTGCCTGCCAAGGTAGTAAAGAAAAACAGCGTCAAGGCGGCCATGATCAAGAGAAATGTCAGGTAAACAAAATCCTGTGGCCAGAGTGTAAGCCCGAAAATATAGAATTTCCTGGCCGGTAGATCGAGCAAAACAGCTTGCCGCCCATCCCATTGGATCCACGGCAAAATGTAAAATAAACCCAGTAAGGCAAAAACCGCAATAATTCGCAAAGTTGCAAATTTCCCATGTACCTCACGTGGGTAGATTTTTTGTCTTTTCGCATACAATGATTGCTCTACATCCTTGTCAAGGTGCTGTTTTTTTGCGGGTTCGTTTTTACTCATGATATCTGTCTGAAAATTGGGTTAATCGTAATAAATATTTCTGGTAAAAGAGGATCACCGTACTGACAACTACTTGTCTATTCGTAAAAAATAATGGGTCAAAATACTGGACGACGCTGTCAGTAACCAAAACAAGAGAAAACCTATTGTATAAGCACCGCTTCGACTAACCTCCGGAAAAGTTACACAGGGTTTTAGTGCCTCTGGATCGATTGCTGCAAAGAAAACAACTGTTGCGACACCTGCCATTACAAAAGACAGCCACAGGATGGCAATGATTTTTTGGGAACCCGACAAGCTTTTCGGTTGAGGGTTGATTTCATCCATTTTCTCCTCCTTTTGCTACTGAAAGTACTCATCCTAGATCAAAGTATTAACCAAGTAAAAACCTGTTAATATTAATATATTCTAATATAATAATATTAAAAAAAAGTGTTCAGCCCGGACATGGTTTTCATGCCCGGGCCAGTGAGTCTAATTTTCAGTAGATCCTTGCATACTTTCCTTTCCTCCTTTATGAGAGAGGCTATAGATATAGGCCGCCAGTAAATGCACCTTGGCTTCACCGAGAAACTCCCCGTGAGCGGGCATTTTACCCTGCCTACCTTTCGTGATGGTTTCCAAAATCCGTTTGTGTGAACCACCATGTAACCAGATATTGTCTGTCAGGTTGGGGGCTCCCATTGCTTTTGTTCCCTTTGCATCCTTGCCGTGACATGCCACACAATTTTTCTCAAAAATTTCCTTGCCCTTTGCGGCAACCACCGGATCGACTTCCCGGCCACTCAGAGATTCCACATAAGCAGCTACATTGAAAACACCTTCATTACCAAGAATTTCACCCCATGCTGGCATCATACCTTGCCGGCCATTCATGATCGTGGTTTTAATGGTTTCTGGATCTCCTCCATAGAGCCAATCATTGTCTGTCAGATTCGGAAATCCTCTGGCACCACGAGCATCTGAACCATGACAAACTGTACAATAGGTCTGAAACAGACGTTTACCCATCTTTAAGGCTTCCGGATCAGCAGCAACAGCCTTCAAATCCTGGTTGAGGAATTTATTGAACAATGGTCCATAGGTTTCCTCGGCTTTCTTTACCTCACGCTCGTACTGATTCACTTCACTCCATCCCAAAAGCCCCTGGAAAGAACCTAGCCCAGGATAAAGAATCAGATAAACACTGCCGAAGACCAATGTGATGTAAAACATCATCAACCACCAGCGAGGTAATGGATTGTTCATTTCCTGCAAGGTTTCATCCCAGACATGTCCTGTAGGTTGTACCTCACCTGAAATTTGTCCCTTTTTTGATTGGGATATCACCAGCCACCAGCAGAACAATATGCCCAATACTGTCAACACAATAACCCACCAGTTCCAGAAATCACTGACAAAATCAGCCATTTGAGTTCTCCTTTTTTTTTGTGGCTACAACCACATCTTCATCATCTTCCAGTGGAATCCTGGAAGCCTCATCAAAGGCGGCCTTGTTTTTCCCGCTCCAGGCCCAGATCACGATCCCGACAAAGAGGATAAATACGATTACGGTCCAGACAGATTGAAATTTGATTAAAAAATCCATCATGACATATTTACCGACGAGTCTTGACCGCCGTCCCCAGCCCTTGCAGATAGGCAATCAATGCATCCAGTTCAGTCTTGCCTTCAAGCTCCTTTGGCGCATTGGCAATCTCTTCATCCGTATAGGGGGATCCAAGCATTCGCATCACTTCCATTTTCTTCTTGATTGAAGATGCGTCTGCCGGGGTTTCTGCCAACCACGGAAATCCTGGCATGACCGATTCTGGAACGACTGCACGGGGATCGATTAGATGAACCCGGTGCCATTCGTCACTATACCTTCCGCCCACACGGGCCAGATCAGGACCGGTCCGTTTTGAACCCCACTGAAACGGGTGATCATAAACAAACTCGCCAGCAAGTGAATAATGGCCATACCGCTCTGTTTCAGCCCTGAACGGCCTGATCATCTGTGAATGGCAGAGATAGCACCCTTCACGTACATAAATATCCCGCCCGGTAAGGCGGAGTGCTGAATAAGGTTTCAACCCCTCTACCGGCTCCGTAGTAGAGTGCATGAAGAACAAGGGCACGATTTGAGCCAGACCCCCAACACTGACAGTGATCACAATCAATAGGATCAGAAGGCCAACGTTGGTTTCTATTTTTTCATGAGTAAATGCCATTTTGTATTCTCCTTGTTCTTAATGGGCCAAGGCAGGCTCGGGGATACGCGCTTCTGCAGGAGTTGCTCCCTTGACCGTCTTGAAGATGTTATAGGCCATGATCAACATTCCTGTCAGAAACAGAAATCCTCCAGATGTTCTGATGATATAGAACGGGTGCATTGCCTGAACAGTCTCAACAAAACTGTAAGTCAGCGTTCCATCGCTGTTGACAGCACGCCACATCAATCCCTGCATAATCCCGGAAACCCACATTGAAGTGATATACAAAACAACTCCAATGGTAGCGATCCAGAAATGGACCTCGACAAGTCTTGTACTGTATAGCTCACGGTTAAACAAGCGAGGGATCATATAGTAGAGACTACCGATGGAAACCATTGCTACCCATCCCAACGCACCAGAATGCACGTGACCTATGGTCCAGTCTGTATAATGAGACAAAGCATTGACTGTCTTGATCGCCATCATCGGCCCTTCAAAAGTCGACATTCCATAAAAGGAGACCGAAACAATCAAGAACCTGAGTATTGGATCCGTTCTCAGTTTTTCCCATGCACCAGAGAGGGTCATAATGCCGTTGATCATGCCACCCCAGGACGGTGCCAACAGGATCAGAGACATCACCATGCCCAGTGACTGTGTCCAGTCCGGAAGTGCCGTATAGTGAAGGTGATGAGGCCCTGCCCATATATAGGTAAAAATCAATGCCCAAAAATGAACGATGGAAAGACGGTACGAATAAACCGGGCGTTCGGCCTGTTTTGGAATGAAGTAATACATCATCCCCAGGAAACCAGCTGTCAGGAAAAAGCCTACTGCATTATGGCCATACCACCACTGAACCATCGCATCCTGAACACCGGCATAAGCAGAATAGGACTTGGTCAGCGTCACTGGGATCTCTATATTGTTGACAATGTGCAACATGGCAATGGTGATAATAAACGCACCAAAAAACCAGTTCGCCACATAAATATGAGAGACTCTACGTTTCATGATCGTACCAAAAAAGACAATAGCATAGACCACCCATACGATGGTGATCAGGATATCGATCGGCCATTCCAGCTCTGCATATTCCTTCGAAGAGG
Organism: Gammaproteobacteria bacterium; assembly: GCA_026984775.1. GTDB lineage: Bacteria > Pseudomonadota > Gammaproteobacteria > CAJXQU01 > CAJXQU01 > CAJXQU01. Next base: position 37,274 of record JALSRM010000056.1, on the reverse strand, counting down.
TTATGCCAAGTGGCAGGGTAATCGCTGCCAGGACAATTACGAGCTGCCATCCCCAGAAGGTAAATGCTGCCAGTTTGTCTGATAACAGACGTGTATGACATGTACGTTGAACGACGTAATACGATGTCGCAAAAAGGGCAGAACCACCAAATGCAAATATGACTGCATTCGTATGTAACGGACGTAAGCGGCTAAAGGTAATATACGGAATATCAAAGTTTAGAACAGGCCAAGCCAGCTCCGCTGCAATATAGACACCGACAGCCATTCCCACGATGCCCCACACCACAGTCATAATGGCAAATTGCCTTACAACTTTATAATTATAAGTCTCTTCTGTAGCCATAAAGGCCTCCCTGATTTGATAGTTTACTGATACAGAAAATATTATATCCCACTCTCTCATGACTCTTACTCAAGGTCATGAGATTAAGGACTCCCTGTCCCGCATAGTAGGAAATTCCGAAGAAGAGAACAATCACTTATTCTCTCTTCGGAGTAAACAGTGACTTAATCTTTTAGAAACGTCTGCCTATACCAATACCGAAGACGAACGGATTGATATCAACATCGACGTTCACATCGCCAACCGCCGTATTCCGAAACTCGGCTGTGGTATTCATATCGATATATTTGACATCAATATTGGCAAACCACCCATTTGCCAGATCAAAGTCGGCACCGAATTGCGCAGCCCATCCCAGAGAGGGCCGCATATTGACAGACGAACCAGATACAGCCAGCGGTCCACTGACGTCTTCTGAATAAAAGAGAGTATAGTTGACTCCCACACCCGCATATGGTCGGACACTTGAGTTTGGTGCAAAATGGTATTGTAGCGTCAATGTAGGTGGCAATGCCCATGCTTCGATAACATTATCGCTACCCGTCCCCAGCGGTGGCAGTCCATCCAGCGCTCCTATCAGAGCCGCACCGTGAGGTGCGACGTCGTGCTGTGAAGTTCCAAGAATCAGTTCTGCTCCTATGTGCGGAGTCAACATGTAAGTGATGTCGAGTTCGGGCACTGTGCTCGAATTTACGCTCACAGAGCTGCCTGGTACATTTCCGCCCAGGGCAGGAACTTCAACTTCTGTACTACTGTCATTGGGACTGACATGAATTCCCCTGACACGTACAATCCAGTCGCCTGCCTGTACTCCCGCGGCCTGAGCCGTAAGGCTTGTTGCACCAGAAGCAAACAGCAAACCGGTAATTAGACTTTTCATTATCGTTTTCATCTTGGAACTCCCATTTAATCAATGATTGAAAAATTATCTTTTAGCTCTAGATTTGTATTATTTATCAAGCAGATAAAACCTCCCTTTTATCAGAGGAATATCTCTCCACCTATAAACGTATGTGGCATAAATTATCCTTTATCCCCTTTTACAAAAAAATGATCTGGATCAATTGTTCAACGATTTCCCTGGATGGATAGATTTTAGAAAACTATCTGGCACAATACACACCGATGAATGCTGATCACTGTTTCCACTGCGGCCTCCCCATCCCTCCCAATGTACGACTTACCGTCTGGATCAACCACAAAGCACAACCTATGTGTTGCGCCGGTTGTCAGGCTGTGGCACAAACCATTGTCGATTCAGGTCTGGAAAGCTTTTACCTGCATCGTACAGCGCCCGCACCGACTGGTGGCGAGATTCTGCCAGATTTCCTACAACAGGTCATTGTTTATGATGAGCCCGAGCTGCAAAAAAGCTTTGTCACTGAGTCAGGGGAGAACCAAAAGGAGGCCTCCCTGATACTGGAAGGGATCACCTGCCCTGCGTGTATCTGGATGAATGAACAACATTTGAAAACGCTCCCAGGGGTCATGGATATTCAGGCCAATTTCTCGACTCACAGGCTTCTTGTTCGCTGGGACGACAGACGAACAAAGCTCAGTGAAATCCTCAAGGCGATTCATAAAATTGGATATAAGGCCCATCCATACGACCCCGCCCAGCATCAGGAAGTTCTCGACAGGGAAAGAAAACGTCTGCTGCAACGTCTCGGTGTCGCCGGTGTGCTGGGCATGCAGGTAATGATGCTGGCGATTGCTCTGTATACAGGTGATTTCTCGGGGGCTGACGAGAAATTCAAATATTTTTTCTACTGGATCAGTCTGTTACTGACACTTCCCGTCGTTCTTTTTTCCGCACGCGCTTTTTTTGAACCCGCATGGCGGGATCTTAAAAACCGCAAGCTGGGAATGGATGTTCCTGTCTCCTTGGGTATTTTGTTTGCCTTTATCGGTAGCGTCAAAACAACGATAACAGGAGAAGGAGAAGTTTATTATGACTCTGTTGTCATGTTCACTTTCCTTTTGTTATTGGCCCGCTATTTGGAACTGGTGGCACGTAAACATGCCACAGAGACTTCAGATAGCCTGATCCATGTTACTCCGGCAACTGCTTTGCGGTTGGAGAACAACAGTGAAGAATTGATTCCGGTTGCCCAATTGAAGATAGGTGATCGGGTACTCGTGAAGCCGGGTGAAACCATACCCGCTGACGGTCATATCGTCGAGGGGCATTCCAGTGTCGATGAATCTCTGCTGACCGGGGAAAGTCTCCCTGTCTCCAAACAATCCGGTGATCGTGTCGTCGGCGGTAGTATCAACATGGAAAGCCCACTCCAAGTGGTGATCGATGCCATTGGACAGGACAGCTTGTTGTCATGGATCACCGGTCTGATGGAACGCTCCCAACTAGAAAAACCAGCAATTACCCAACTTGCTGATCGTGCCGCCAGTGTGTTCGTACCCACTGTTTTAATGTTTGCAGTGCTGGTTGCCGTTTTTTGGAGCTTCAAGGGGAACCCGCAGTGGTTTGAAATTATGTTGTCGATGCTGGTCGTCACTTGCCCCTGTGCACTTTCTCTGGCAACCCCGACAGCCATGACCGTGGCCACAGACACCCTGATGAAATGCGGGATTCTGGTTGCCAAAGGCCATGCCATTGAAACACTTGCCAAAGCTGATCACTTTATTTTTGATAAGACAGGGACCCTGACAGAGGGAAAGTTAGTGCTTACACATATGGAATCCTTTGCAGATAACCTTACGGCCACACAATGTCTCACTATCGCCTGTGCACTGGAGCGTCATTCAGAACATCCCGTCGCAGATGCAATCTTGGATAGCTGCACAGGAAAGGGAATACCGGAGGCAACAGAGGTCATCAACATACCGGGAGCGGGTCTGGCAGGTCACATCAATGGCACATGCTACTTTATTGGCAATTCAAGACACATCAGGGATAAAACCGGGCTTGCAGTTCCCGTTGAGTGGATTAGCAATTCTCTAGAGCGGGAAAACCTGCTAGTGTTTCTGGCTAATGAAAACAGGGTTCTAGCCGCTTTCGTTCTCGAAGATCGATTGCGCCCTGATGCTAAGCCTGTCATTATGGCTCTGAAAAAACGTCATAAGAAGGTGTCTCTTTTGTCAGGCGACTCGAACGTTGCTGTCCGTACCATTGCCAAAGCAATCGGGATCGATGATTTCCAGGCTGAGTTGAAACCGAATGATAAGCTCGCTGCATTGAAAGGATTACAACAGCAAGGCGAAATTCTGGCCATGATCGGAGATGGTATCAACGATGCACCGGTTCTCGCAGGGGCTCAAGTTTCCATTGCCATGGGTGGCGGTGCCCAGATTGCACGTGCCACGGCCGATCTGATCTTGATGAAAGATAAACTGGGGTTGATCATCAAGGCGATTGACGTTGCGGGAAAAACTGTCAGGATAATAAAGGAGAACATGATCTGGGCGGTCGCCTATAATCTTGTTGCACTGCCCTTTGCGGCACTGGGCTATCTGGAACCCTGGATGGCAGCGCTTGGAATGTCGTTCAGTTCATTAATGGTGGTAACGAATGCCCTGCGAATTAAAAGGCTGCCTGGCTAGAGGAAAACAAACCGGTTTATGGAAATAGTTTATTTACTCATCCCACTTTCCCTGGTTCTCATCGGCGCAATCATCTGGGCGCTATTCTGGGCCATTCGTTCAGGCCAGTTCGATGATCTGGAGGGACCAGCTCATCGCATTTTGATGGATGATGACAAGCCGAAAAAACGAGAAGAGATCGAAAAGCCCGGAAATTGATTAACCGCACTTCATTCCTTTTTGCATTCTCTGCTCATGATCCATTTCACCTGACATTTGCCCTGGTGGCGCATGCCTGATATGGGCGGAATGATTCATGGGTTTCAACAAAAACATTATCCCTAGAATGAGCATGATCACACCGAAAAGTTGCCGGATGAATGGTTTCTGGAGCCACTGGCTCAAGCCACCTGTGGCTATCCCGGCTCCCATCACGGCAGGCAGGGTACCAAAACCAAATGCCAACATCCCGAGCGCACCGTCGATGGCGCCCCCCCCAAGTACCGCGAGCAAAAGAGCAGTATAAACCAGTCCGCATGGGATCCAGCCCCAAACCATCCCGAAGCCCAGTGCCTGCCATGGTTTTTTGACAGGCATAAATCGTTGCCCCAATGGCTGTATCCTCTTCCACAAGCTCGCACCCAGTTTATCCAAACCAACGAACTGGGGAAACCAGCCCGCCAGGTAAAGTCCCACGAGAATGATCAGGAATGCAGACAGATACCGGGTGATTGTATGGGCCTTTTCCATACCGATGAGACCGACCAGTGTCATCCCAATCATGCCGACAATGAATCCAGCTATCATATAACTGAGGATTCGACCCAGATTATAGGCACCAACATAGACGAAAAGCCTTTTTTTATCCTCCTGGACTGAACGATCAAGGCTAAAAGTGAGTGCGCCAATCACACCTCCACACATACCAATGCAATGGAAGCTGCTGAACAAACCCAGAATAAACAACGCTGTAAAGGAAAATTCATTATCCATAACCGGATACTATGAGTGAGACACTCCGACTTGGCAAGAAACGGTCCTATTTACTTCACATTCACAGAAAATTGATCCAGATCATTTTTTCTCGAGACCTTCCATGATGAAATACAATCTCTCTCACACAGGAGAGTCCCATTATTGTAATGATCACAGTCCGTGGTTTTCTTACGAGGTTGACCCGGACAACTTTATGATCGCATCGCTACGGTCAATGTTTCTCTTACCCTCGGACAGGCTGTAGCGATGTTCTTTTTTTGTTTAGCACAGGTGTGGATCAAACTCATCTCGTGGTACCCTTGCCATCAAACCTTAACTGGTGCAATCATGACTGTTCACAGTGGACCCGGAACGAACTGTAGCGATCATCCAAACTGACAGCGGCTATCCTCATGACTATAAAGCGTGACATGCTTCTCTTCAAAAGACAATGTAAAGGAAGATAACCATGAGCAAAATCGAATTTTCAGCAATGCCCGATGAACAGGGTTATTTTGGGGAATATGGTGGTCAAATCATTCCGCCGGAACTCAAGGCCATCATGGATGAAATCAACAATGCCTATGAGCAAATAAGGGTAACAAAGGCATTCCAGGATGAACTGATGGATCTTCATCAGCATTATGTGGGTAGACCCAGCCCCATCTTCAAGACCACCAAACTGACAGATTCCGGGGCACAGATTTTTCTCAAACGTGAAGATCTGAACCACACGGGGGCGCACAAGATCAACCACTGTTTGGGCGAGGCACTCCTCGCAAAACATATGGGCAAAACCAAGGTACTGGCAGAAACCGGTGCAGGGCAACACGGAGTTGCTCTGGCCACGGCTTGCGCCCTGGTTGGTATCGAATGCGAGATCCATATGGGTGAGATCGATATCGAAAAAGAGCATCCGAATGTTACTAAAATGAAGATCCTGGGCTGTAAACTGGTGCCTGTGTCTAGGGGAACTCGCACCCTCAAGGATGCGGTCGACAGCGCCTTCGAAGAATACCTCAAGGATCCGTCAAATTTTTTCTATGCGATCGGATCGGTAGTAGGTCCCCACCCTTTCCCGAAAATGGTGCGTGATTTCCAGAGCATTGTGGGCCGGGAAGCCAGAGAGCAGTTCCTGCAGTCCGAGGGTAAACTTCCAGATCTGGTCACTGCCTGTGTCGGCGGAGGCTCCAATGCAATCGGGATCTTTACCGCCTTTCTTGAAGACGAAGAGGTTGATCTTGTCGGTGTGGAACCCGCTGGTAAAGGATTGGAAACTCCCGATCACGCAGCAACACTGACCAAGGGCGTCAAGGGCACTATCCACGGCATGCAATGCTACAACCTGCAGGATGAGCAAGGAGAGCCACTGCCAGTCTATTCCATCGCCTCTGGCCTGGATTATCCCGGCGTCGGGCCGCAACACTGCTATCTGAAAGATCTGGGCCGGGTCCGGTATGTCAATGCTGATGATCAGGAATGTCTCAATGCCTTCATGACCCTCTCGCAAAAAGAAGGCATTATCCCTGCACTGGAAAGTGCCCATGCACTGGCCTATGCGATGAAGGTGGCAAAAGAGATGTCGGCGGATCAGAGTATCTTGGTCAATCTCTCCGGACGAGGTGACAAAGATGCCGACTTTGTTGCGGAAAAATTGGGGTTATAGCCATTTCCCGAAGTTTCAATCAATTGATCAGAGGGATTCGTGCCTGCGATCGTTGCAGACACAAGCTACCACTGGAGCCGAGACCCGTGCTTCAGGCCGATCCCGAAGCAAAGGTTCTTATTGCAGCACAGGCCCCCGGTATCCGGGTGCATGAGACGGGCCTGCCCTTCAATGATCCGAGCGGAGATCGACTGCGCGACTGGCTGGGTATCGATCGCGATCGATTTTATGATCCGAAAAGATTCGCCATCATTCCCATGGGATTCTGCTACCCGGGCACTGGGAAAAGCGGTGATCTCCCACCCCGCTCGGAATGTGCAGCCACCTGGCGGGCGCCTTTGCTAAACACATTACCCAATCTTCAACTAACCTTAGTGATCGGACAGTATGCGCATCACTATCATCTGGGCAAAGACAGGAAAAAGAACCTCACCGAGACGGTCAAGGCTTGGTCATCCTTTTTGCCTGACATGCTGCCACTTCCCCACCCCAGCCCACGGAACAATCTCTGGCTGAAAAAGAACCCCTGGTTCGAGGAAGAGGTGATTCCTGTCCTTAAGCACAGGGTAAAGGAAATTTTCGAGGAAGAAACGAAATGAAACTGTTGCTGGACATTTGTGGCTGGATTGGAATGATCCTGGTTGTGGTCGGGTTTTATCTCGTCTCGAATGGCAAAATCGAAGCCCAAACCAGTACCTATCAACTCATCAATATGATCGCCGCTATCTTCATCGGTGCCAATGCCTGGTATTACGGCGCCTTCCCCTCCGTCGGGCTGAATGCCGTCTGGTTCCTGATCGCTCTGGTGGCCCTTTTCAGGATCCATCGCACCCAATCCTCCTCGTAAACTTCACTCAATTAAACACCCGTTCACCGCTGTCTCTAAACGAAACCCCATACTCATCGAATCCGGTATTTCCTCACCTGCACTGGTTCTGAAAAGGGTATACTGGTAATTTAAGCAGCATTTTAAGTTTTGATGGCAAGTTCCCCCAAATACACCTGGTCTTACATCCTTGGCATTGCCAAGGAGCACAAGCGTGATCTGATCCTCGCCAATCTCGTGGCACTTCTCGCCGCAGTCGCAGCGGTACCTGTACCCCTCTTAATGCCCTTGTTGGTGGATGAGGTCTTGTTGCAGAAACCAGGCAAACTGACCGCCTTGATCGACAGCTTTTTCCCTGCAGCCTGGCATGGCCCGAATCTATATATTCTTACAGTTCTTGCGGTCACGATCCTCTTACGCGTGGTCGCGGTTATACTGAATGTCATCCAGACACGCAGTTTTTCTCTGGTTGCCAAGGATGTCGTCTATCGCCTGCGCAAAAATATGCTCAATCGTCTGTCTCACATTGCCATGTCAGAATATGAAACCTTGGGCAGTGGAACCGTTACCTCTCACTTCGTGACCGACCTGAATGCCATCGATGATTTCATTGGCTCATCCCTGGCCAAATTCGTGGTATCGGTACTGGCATTGATCGGAATGACCATTGTCCTGCTTTGGATGCATTGGCAGCTGGCGTTGTTCATCCTGCTGCTCAACCCTGTGGTGATCTATTTCACCATGCGGCTGGGCAAAAAGGTCAAGGAACTCAAACAACAGGAAAACACGGCCTTTGAGATCTTCCAACAAACATTGACGGAAACCTTGGACGGGATCCAGCAGATCAGGGCGCTCAACCGGGAAAAACACTATCTTGCCCGGGTTGCTGAAAGCGCACGCCAGATCCGCGATCATGCCGCCGCCTTTTCATGGCGCAGCGATGCAGCCAGCCGGGCGTCTTTTATGGTCTTTTTGTTCGGTTTTGATCTGTTCCGTGCCATCAGCATGTTCATGGTGCTCTATTCCGATCTGACCATCGGCCAAATGCTGGCCGTCTTTGGCTACCTCTGGTTCATGATGGCACCGGTACAGGAAATTCTTGGCATCCAGTATGCGTGGTTTGCGGCAAAAGCAGCGCTCAATCGGATCAATCAGTTGCTGACACTCAAGGATGAGCCCCAATATCCACATCTCAAAAATCCGTTTGCCGGCAAGCGGACCGTGGGTGTAGAAGTCGACTCCGTCACCTTCTCCTATGGTGAAGAAACCGTGTTGAAGGGTGTCAGTCTGACCATACAGCCCGGCGAGAAAGTTGCGCTCGTCGGCGCATCTGGCGGTGGAAAATCGACCCTGGTGCAGGTCATTCTTGGGCTCTACACACCTGATTCAGGCCGAGTACTGTTCGATGGTGTACCGACCCAAGAGATCGGACTCGATGTGGTGCGCGATCATGTGGCGACCGTTCTGCAACATCCAGCCTTGTTCAACGATACAGTCCGAATGAACCTCACCCTTGGGCGTGAACTGGAAGATCAACAGCTTTGGAAGGCCCTGCAGGTCGCCCAACTGAAAGAAACCATCGGGAACATGCCCAATGGACTCGATACCATTGTCGGACGCCAAGGCATCCGTCTTTCCGGGGGACAACGCCAGCGACTGGCAATCGCACGCATGGTACTGAGTGATCCAAAGGTGGTCATCCTCGATGAAGCGACCTCGGCACTGGATGCCGCAACAGAAAAGAAATTGCACGAAGCCTTGGGCAATTTTCTGTGCGGGCGCACCACACTGATCATCGCCCATCGGCTCTCGGCCGTGCGGCAAGCAGATCGGGCCTACGTCTTCGATGATGGTCGAATCATCGAAGAAGGCGCCCACGAGGAACTGATCACGGGCAACGGACTCTATTCAAAATTATATGGTCATATACAACACTGATTCTTTCGTTATCTCGTATAATTCATTATCATGATTTTTCGATTTTTACTCATTTTGGCTGTCCTGTCAGGCCTGAGCACATCAACTCTCGCACTTGATGACATTAACCCTTTTTCACTCCCGAAATACAGTACAGAATACGATCCCGATCGGGATCCTTTCGAAGACGGTCATAACGCCTTGGCATATGCAAAACAGACCCACCGGAAGGTCATGATCGAAGTAGGTGGTGACTGGTGTCGGTGGTGCCATATTCTCGATGAATTTATTAACACACATCCAAAGGTCAAAATGACCTTGCACCAGAATTATGTACTGCTGAAGGTCAATGTCAGTGACGCCAATAATAATGAGAAATTTCTCTCCACCATGCCACGTATCGACGGTTATCCACACGTCTTCATCACGGACAACCAAGGATCAATCCAGTTCTCGGGTGATCTCTCACCATTGCTGGAAAATGGAAAGTTCTCGGAGCAACGCTTCCTTGAATTCCTGAATCGCTGGAAATAGGGCTACGCTAATCCATCAATGATTTTTGATCGCAACCACACTTTTTATATTCGGCTGGCGATCCTGCTTGTGGCTGCACTTGCGTCCCGCCTGCTGATCCTCCATGAATTTCTAAACAGCAACCCTTTTTCCGAAGTCTTTTTTTCCGACGACTGGGTCTATTGGGTTATGGCCGGTGCTAAGGCTGCGGGTCGCTGGACCGAGGAAACACCTTTCCTTTCGGCTCCATTGTTTCCCTATCTGCTCGGATTCATTCGCTGGTCCGGGGGTGATCTTAGAACGGTGTATGAGATCCAACTGATCCTGGGATTGCTCTCTATCTTCCTGCTGGCCGTGGGCACACGTACGCGGTTCGGTGACAACACCGGCCTTATCGCCGCCACACTGTTTGCCTTTGCCTGGGAGCCCACTCTCGCTTTTACCCGGGTAATGGCAGACTCGCTGCAGCTTTTTCTTGCCATTCTCGTCTGGTACAGCTGGAGCAGGTTAGCGGATCGGGAAAACCCTCCCCTGCCCCACCTCATTCTGACGGGCGCCTTGACCGGATTGCTCGCCCTGGCGTGGCCACCCGCCCAGGCGCTCCTTGTCATCTACGGGATCTGGCTGTGGTTTCACTACACATCCTCGTGGCAAAACAGGCTACTGAGGAGCTTGATCGGTGCCATTACCGGGCTTCTGATCATCAGCCCGGCAACCCTGCATAATTACAGAACCGATGGGGATTTGGTATTGGTCAGCGCCAATGCCGGGATCAATCTTCTGCAGGGCAACAACCCGAATGCCCGGGGGATTATCACTCCGTTGAAAGGCATCCGAACCGATCGCCAGCATATGTATCAGGACATGGCGCAGGTCTATGCGCAACAACATGGCCAGATCGCCAGCTGGAAAACGATGGATGCCTGGTACCGGGATCAGGCATTGGATTTCATCCTCGGCCAACCGGAAAAGAGCATTCCGTTGTTCTTCATAAAACTCTATTGGTTTCTCACCTCGAGGGACTATGACAATATTTCCGTCCTCAAACTGGCGCAGGAACACGGCCTTTACCAATGGGCCAGACTGGCTCCTGTTGAGCTGCCCTGGCTGATGGGGCTCGCCTTTCTGGGAATGATTCTGCTGCTCCGAAACGTTCACCGCTATGCGCCTGAACTTTCCCTGCTAGGGCTGGCCGTGCTGGTTTGTGTGGTCTTTCACTATTCGGCACGGTACCGCCTACCGGCAGCTCCCATACTCTGTATTTTCACCGCCGTTGCCCTCACTCGTTGGCATCAAATCCCGATCAGGCAATCATTCCGCTTCGGTATTGCTGCACTGCCACTTCTCTTCCTCGTCCTCAACACCTCTACAGGATTTGGCAATGTGGATTTCATGCGTGAAGATACGGCCATCAAGATCGCCCATGCTTATGTAGAAGTGGGCGATCGGAGAGTCCGATCAAGACACTATGAGAAAGCACACCAGCAGTATATGAAAGCCATTGAGGCGGCACCGGAGTATCCAACACCTCGACTTCGACTTGCTCTGCTAGAGTTGAAAACCGATCATCCGGAGCACACGAAAAAATGGGCAGAATCCCTGTTGACCACTCCGGCAACCGCCGGCACCGCCCTCAGACTTTTGTATAACACTGCGATTACCCAACATAAATACGATGAGGCAGGCGACACATTGATGAAACTGATAAAGATGAATCCCGGCGATCTTTATCTGAAACAAAAAACGATCTGGCTGCTGGCAACCTGTCCCGATCAAAACCCGGTCAATCCTCCAAAGGCGGTTGAGATGGCAAGAGAATTACTCGCAGCAGTAAGGGGTGATTCCCGTATCGGTGCCCTGGTGACTCTGGCTGCGGCACAACTGGCAAGTGGGAACCGCAATGCGGCAACAAACTCGCTCCTCAAAGCAGAGAAACTGGTTGGACGATCATATAAAACAGAGAGCATGCAAATGCTTGAGAAACTGAAACAGGAAATCGCGACAAAAACCGCTTTCGACTGCCAGTCCGTAGCGTTTAAACTGGAAGATCCCTGGGACGCTTCAAAGCCACATCCCATGGACTTATTGACCTATTGAGGCCCATGCCGATCTGGGCCATCCTCTACTGTACCTTCATAGTGATCGCATCCCTGGCCACGATCCGGATGAAGCGAGACAGGCCTTCCTATTATATTCCGGGAGAGCTCCTTTCCACACTCTGTTACGTCATGATCTTTTTTTATTACTTTGGTGTCAGCGAAAGACCAGACTTTTGGGTCATTGGTGTGATGCTGGCCTATATTCTATACTGGGAATTATGGGAGAACCGATCGCTTTATCTGGAAGAAATGGCTACGCGGGAGAATCATGAAGTGTCCACAAGGACGGAGGAAATGTTTTTCACCCTCCTGTTTACCCTGGTTCTACTCAGCCCGTTGTTCTACGTGACTCTCAGATTGATCCTTTCCTACTTCTGAAACAGGGAAAATGCGTTTGAACAAGGGATCAGGCATCAGCTGGATCACCTGCATGATCCAGCGCCAGTACCAGGGCAGATAGACCGTGCTTTTCCGTTTCTCAATGGCCTTTTTGATTCCTTCGGCCACGATTTCTGGCTGTGTCCATAGGAGGCCTTTTTCGAACTGCTCGGTCATCGGCGTATCGACAAAGCCCGGTTTGACTGTGATCACGGAGACGCCCGTTCGGAAAAGCCGGTGGCTCAGCCCTTCCATAAAGGTACTGACACAACTCTTGGCGGCACCATAGACATAGTTGCTCGCCCGGCCACGATCCCCGGCAACGGATGAGATCACCACCAAGGTACCCTCACCCCGTTCCTCTAAATGGTTGGCGATAAGGGTGGCCAGCGAGATGACACTGATTGCATTAATGTTCAGTGAACGGATGGTCTTTTCCGCAGAGGTTTCACAGGCCTTCTGATCAGAGAGTTCACCGTGCGCAATCAGAGCCAAATCGACCCCATCCAGCACTTGAACAGCACGTGATACTACCCCTTGATTATCTGCAAGTCTGACTGGATCGGTGGGATCGATCTCAACCTTGCCAGCACCGCGAGCCATCAGATCTTCCTGCACAATCTTGAGCCTGCGCCGACTCCTTCCTATCAGATAGAAGTGTACATCTTCGGCACAATAAAGACGTGCTGTTGCCTGCGCGATTGCTGAACTGGCCCCGATGATCAGAATCTTTTTCATCCCATTACCCGCCGCCAAAAGGACGAAGAAAAGGCCGGGTCCACATAATGCTTGAACGTGTCCACCTGAGGAAAAAACTTGCGGAAATGTTCTTTATCCATACGCGCATCCTTGGCCGGGTAGACGGCACCACCTGCATCGGCCACGATATCATCCAGCCGATTGAACAAATTCAAAACACTGGCCCCCGCATTTGGAAAGTCCATCGCCAAGGTAATCCCCTGCCGGGGGAAGGACATCATCCCTTTGGAGGCGATTTCACCAAAGACCTTGAGTACGGCCAGTGGGGATGCGATTCCGGATCGGGCCACTTCATCGAGGATGGTTTCGATGTTTCGGAAACCTCCTTCCATCGGCACCACGCACTGATACTGAAAAAAGCCTTTGCGCCCGTAAAGCCGGTTCCAGTTCCGGATCCGGTCGAGTGGATAGAAAAACGTATCGTAACTTTGCCTTTTCTCAACGAAACCTTCGGGATGGAGGTGATAATAGAGCGCATTGAAAGCCTTGCTGGTGATATTATTGATCAGAAAACCGGGCAAACCCGAAGGCAGGCTCGTACCCTTGTCGGTGCCTTTCCCGGTCAGTCTGGCAGGCCCGGTACAGTGGTTGGCACGCATGAAAATCCCCCGTCCCATCTGTTTTTTCGTTGCACAATCGAGCCACGCGACCGTGTATTCATATTTCCATTCAGATTCTCTGGAAAGATCAAAAAACTGCTCCAGGGTTTCGAAACGGCAGGTCTCTACCTGCATGTCACCGGAGTCAATAGGCATCAGCAGAATGTCTGCCCAAACGATCAGGCCGGTCAGTCCAAGGCCACCAATGGTTGCATAGAACAGATCTGCATGTTGCGTACGTGAACAAACCAGTGTTTTGCCATTCGAGCGCCGCAGTGCCAAACGCAAAACGTGATTACCAAAAGACCCCCGGCGGTGATGATTCTTGCCATGGACATCATTGGCGATGGCGCCCCCCACCGTGACGAACTTGGTGCCCGGTGTAACCGGCACGAACCAGCCGCGAGGAACGAAATTGGAAAGGATCTCTGCGATCAATACCCCGGCCTCGCAGCGCAGGATGTGTGTCTTGGGATCAAAATCGATCAGGTGATCAAGTGATCGAGTATCGAGCGTAATACCTTCCTTGTTCAAGCAGGAGTCGCCGTAGCTCCGGCCATTACCATAGGCCAACAAGGAGAGCCCGGCGCGCAGTTCGGGTAGCTTGTCGGTTCGCCATTTGATCTTCTGGACCTTTTGGCTTTTCTGTCCGGTCAGCCCCCAGGATGAATAGTTACTCTTCACGGCGCTCCATTCTCGGCATCATCTGCAAACGGGAATTATACCGTAGCCATCAGCATCACTAAAGCGAGCAACCCCCCGGTAAACAGGCTCACCTTGTCACGCAGGGCAAATACCAACGGATCGTCGTGCATTTCATCACGGTGTGTTTTGAGCCACATCCGGCTGATCCAGTAGAGCATCAAAGGACACACCAGCCATAATGCCTGAGGAAATCCATAGAGCGAAACCACCTCATTACTGTTCAGGTAGAATGCGATGACCACTACCGCAAGATAGCCGCTGGCAACACCCATGATCGAAAGCAACAGTTCATCGTCCTTGTAATATCCTCGTCCAGGGATCAACGTATCGGCCTCATGTTCGACATTTCTGATCTCCGCACAGCGTTTCAACAGTGCCAGGCTCAGAAAGATAAAGATGGAGAAGGCCAACAGCCAAAACGAGATCTCGACACTGGCAGCGAGGCCACCGGCAATGATCCTTGCTGCATAGAAACCGGCGATCATGATCACATCGACCAGCGCATGCCGTTTGAGCTCCAGCGAATAGACGACCGTTACAATGAAATAGATCGACAGAACTAATGCCAATTTGCCATCGATCAGCCACGCGAGTAGAAGCCCTGCCAGCAACAAGGCCGCAACGAGAAAAACCACGTTCCAAAGGGAAAGTTTACCGGAAGCCAACGGCCTGAGCTTTTTTCTCGGATGTACTCGATCCGCCTCCAGATCGAGCAGATCGTTCACCAGATAGCCGGCGGAGGCTATCAGGCTGAAACTGACGAAGGTACCCGTGACAGCCAATAACCCCGCCGGTTCAAAGAGTTGTTTTGCAAGAATGAGAGGGACAAAAACCAGGGTATTCTTCAGCCATTGCCAGGGACGTAATGCCTGCAAGTACACCGCCGGCCCCGGAGCCTCATGGATCAACTCCACAGGAATGGCGCGTTGTTTCAATCGCCACAGCACCCCCGGTTGAGGAGAAACAACCACCGCCCGTCCAATTGCCTTCCATATCGGGATATCCGCATGACTGTCCCCCAAATAGTCAAAGTCCTGCCCGTCAGCATAGTGTTTCATCATGGCCAGTTTGTTCTTGCCTTTGGTATTGATATCGAACGATGAGGCAATGACATCATCGAATAATCCAAGGTGATCGGCGATCATTCTGGCAAAGGTCTGGTTGGAGGCTGTAGCCAGTACGATCTTTCTGCCCGCATCCCGCTGTTGTTTGAGATAATCCAACACCTCCTCATCATAGGGGAGATCACCGGGGTTGATCGTGACCCTATCTGCCAGCTGTTGTTTGAAATAACCCCGACCGTGTAACAGCCAGAATGGCAGGAGAATAAGCGCAAGAGGCTCACGCCGTAACAACTGTAACAGCGGTTCCAGAAATAGATCTGATCGCGTCAACGTATTATCCAGATCGACGAAAAGAAGCGGGGGCTGACTCATTCAGCTATTATACAAGTAATAAAAAAGGCGGCCATGTCACCATGGCCGCCTTTCAAGTTTTGTCAAAAAATAATCAAATTATGGTGTTGGATGCCATCCTGCATCAGCCCACAGTTCTCCTGTCACCGCAGAATTGCTGATCAGGAAACAGATCGCATCGGCAATCTCCTGTGGACGGATCAATCGGCGTAACTGGGTAAGTGGTATGATATTCTTTTCGATGTATTCATCCCCCATGGCCCGTACCATGGCCGTATCCGTGAAGCCCGGGTGAATGACACCACAACGGATACCATAGAACATACCCTCGGCTGTCAACGTAGAAGCCGCCCCTTCGATTCCCGCTTTAGTGGCAGAATAGGAGATCTGGCCCTTGTTACCTTGGGAAGAAATCGATCCAATGAAGATAATAGAACCAGAAATACCTTCATCCGGATGCCATCGTTTCAGACCTCGGGCTGCACGATCTTCCGCGATACGGGCAACCATTTCCAGACCCCAATAAATTGGAGCCATCAGGTTCACATCCAATACCAGCCTGAAATTTTCTTCAGGATAGATGTCCGCCTTACCTGTTTCCTTGTCGATCTTCACAGCGAGACGATCGCGCGTAATGCCTGCCGCCGGAACGGTAATAGCAGGGACTCCGTATTCTTCGGAAATCTTGTCGAAAACCTCCTTGCGGAAGTTTGCATCCGTTGCATCACCTACAAAAGGGACTGCAGCGACACTGCTTTCCTTTTCAACTTCTGCAGCAACATCCCTGACTTTCTCATTCATGTCGACCATGGCAATGGCCTTGACTCCACGCTTGCCCAGTTCATGGCAAACTGCTTCACCGATGCCGCTTCCTGCGCCGGTGATAACTGCTACTTTATCTTTGATTTCCATTTGTGTTACCTCTGAATAAAAACGTTAAACTGATTTGTCATGGGTTTCCGAATCTTTTTCCTTACGAGTGTCTTCAATCCGATCCCGATCATCTTGACCCAATAAACCCGTTTGCAGACTTTCCAGCACGGCGCCACTTTCTTCTTCATCACAAAGCCGGCGAGCACCTTCTGCCATATGTTCGTAAATCGATTTGTATTGGCTGGTCATGTCGTGCAACAGACCCGCTGTCTTCTTGAAATGATCCGCGACTTCTTCCTTATAGGCCTGTAACTCTTCGATCTCGGCTTCCAGTTGACGAATTCTCCGTGCCTGATCTTTCGAACTTCCCCGAAACTGCACGACCATGTATCCAATGATGATGCCGATCAGAGAAACCAATGAAAACATGATCAGCAATTGTACAAGGGTAAATTCGTAATGCATGCCTGAAACCTAGTATCAACAACATTTGTTGCAGCGCAGTATAACGCCATTGGAAGGGTTTGCAAAGGGATAACCGATTAAATCTGTAAACTGTATTTTTGTTCTTTTTTTACAATAGCTTACAATAATTTCAGCTAGCTTGTTTCCTGTGTTTTACGCAGGCGAATTCCCAATTCCCTGAGTTGCTTTTCTCCAGCCGCTGTTGGTGCTGAAGTCAGCAGACAAGCAGCTGTTTGGGTTTTGGGAAAAGCGATGACATCACGAATCGAGGAGGCACCACACATCAGCATAACCAGTCGATCGAGACCAAAGGCCATGCCACCATGGGGTGGGCAGCCATACTTTAGAGCCTGCAAGAGGAAGCCAAACTTATCCTCTGCTTCCTGAGCGTCGATTCCAAGCAACTCGAAAACCGCCTGCTGCATGGTTGGAGTATGGATACGGACCGAGCCTCCGCCGATTTCCGTTCCATTGAGTACCAGATCATAGGCCCGTGACAGGCAGGAGCCTGGATCTTTCTGTAGTTCCTCAATGGAGTTCACTTTAGGTGCAGTAAATGGGTGATGCAGTGATTCCCAGCGGTTTTCATCCTCATTCCATTCAAACATGGGGAAGTCCGTAATCCAGACCGGTTGCCAGCCTTCCTCGATCAGATCCAGGTCATGGCCCAGACGCACACGAAGGTTGCCCAGTGCTTCATTGACAATGTGAGCTTTGTCAGCACCAAAGAAGATCAGGTCCCCGGTTTCTGCTCCCGTGCGTTCGAGAATTGTCTCAAGTGCCTCATCCGGCAGGAACTTGAGAATGGGTGACTGCAGGCCTTCGCGACCTGCTGCACGATCATTGACCTTAATATAGGCCAAACCCTTGGCACCAAAGATAGCCACATAGGCGGTATAATCGTCGATCACCTTGCGTGAGAGTTCCGCTGCACCCGGTGCACGCAAAGCCGCAACCCTGCCCTGTGGATCATTGGCGGGGCCTGAAAAAACCTTGAATTCCACATCCTGCAATGCATCGGCAACATCCACCAGCTCCAATGGAATTCGCAGATCAGGACGATCACTTCCATACCGCTGAATGGCTTCCGCATAAGCCATGCGTGGGATGGGTTGAGGCAGCCGGGTGTCGATACACTGATCGAAAAGTGTGACGATCATCGCTTCCATCACCTGCATGATCGCCTCTTCATCCATGAAAGAGGTTTCGATATCGAGCTGAGTGAATTCCGGTTGGCGATCGGCGCGCAGGTCCTCGTCACGGAAGCAGCGCACGATCTGATAGTAACGATCCATGCCCGACATCATCAACAGCTGCTTGAACAACTGTGGAGACTGAGGCAGAGCGAAAAACTTGCCCGGATGGGTACGACTTGGGACCAAGTAATCCCGGGCACCTTCCGGGGTGGCCCGTGTCAGCATCGGTGTTTCCAATTCAACGAAATGGTTGTCATCGAGGAAGGAACGCATCACTTTACAAACCTTTGCTCGCAACAACAGATTGGCCTGCATCTCCGGTCGGCGCAGGTCAATATAGCGGTATTTCAGGCGCGAATCTTCATTGACGTTCGCATCATCGATATGGATGGGGGGCGTCTCAGCAGCATTGAGTACTTCGATCTCATGGCACAGAACTTCTATCTCCCCCGTAGGAATATCGGGATTGACCGTACCTTCAGGCCGGCGGCGTACCTTGCCAACGAGCCTGAGGACGTATTCCGCTCTGACCTGCTCGGCAATCGTGAAACTCTCCGGTGTGTCTGGATCGATAACCACCTGTACGCGTCCTTCACGATCACGCAGATCGATAAAAATGACACCGCCATGATCCCGACGATGGTGGACCCAGCCACACAGTTCAACTTCCTGATCCAAATGGGACGCCGTTACGTGTCCGCAATAATGAGTTCGCATCTTTGCCTCGCGAGTTGTAGAGTCAGTGAAAAGCAGGGAATGTTAAGGGAACACAGCCCTTTGTGCAATTGATCGGACTGCAAAAAGGCTTTCCTTAAGATCGGATCAGTCCTCGACTGATGCTTTGGTCTTGTCTGAGGATTTGGTTTCCGTTTTAGCTTCCGATTTTGTCTCTTTTTTCTTGTTGTCTGGCTTGTCCGAAGACTTGTTCTTGAAATCTGTCTCATACCAGCCGGTGCCTTTCAGTTTGAAACCGGCAGCCGAAACCAGCTTGACCAGTGCGGGTTTCTTGCATTCAGGACACTCTTTCAGAGGTTCATCGCTGATCTTTTGTAATTTCTCCAGGTGGTGTCCACATTTCTCACATTGATACTCGTAAATCGGCATATCCTTTCCTCTCAAATTGAACCTGCCGCACAAACATAAAGGCAAATGGATAAAAATCAAGTGAAGGCGAATTTTTGCCAGAAAATTTCACATCTGGTATTTAATTTCTCAGAACAATCCTGTATTATCGCCCGCTCAAAAACGGCGGGTCGTTAGCTCAGCTGGTAGAGCAGTGGACTTTTAATCCATTGGTCATAGGTTCGAATCCTATACGACCCACCATTTTTTTCTCTACTAACAGGTTCGCCTGACCTGCTCGCCTGCTGCTGGTCGAGACTACGATAACAAGTCTCAATGAACGTACATTTTTGAGGTACGTGCCATGGTTCTTGCGAGATGGACAGAACTGAAAACGCCTAAGACATCCTCTTTGACCAGTTTCCCTGTTCTGGAAACAATTGCAGTGACACGTCCGTGCTTGTCGAACAATGTCAAAACTTCTCTTAGGGTGACTCCGGACTGTATGATAATGAAATCTGTAACCATAGCATCGCCTGCTCGGAATCTTTTGCCAATCCTGTAACTAACCGGATTGACTAATCCAATTACCTGACCCTCATCATTGATCACACAATAGGCGTGTTCTGTTCCGGTGACAATCTCATCCTCACCAACAAAATGAATGTCACTGTCCATCACACTGTTCACGACGATCTGGGAATTGACATCGGCAAGAAACCCTTCCGGTAGATTCTGCCCTCGCCGCATCAACTTCAAGCTGTAGATATCTGCTTTTGAAAAATGCCGGCGAACAGCATAGGCAACGCCTACACCTACCATGATCGGCAATACAACCACATAATCCAATGTCATTTCATACGTCATAATAGCGGCAGTCAAGGGGGCACTGGTTGTGGCAGCAACCATGGCGGCCATTCCTACCAAGGCAAAAGAGACTGGATCAATCCCCATGTCAGGCATGAGCAAAGCAAGGGCCGAACCAAACAGACCACCCGCAGTAGCACCAAGATAGAGCGAGGGAGAAAAAACACCGCCAGAACCACCGGAACCAATGGTAAGCAGGACAGCGATGAATTTCGCTATCAACAAGGCCAAAAGTAACCAAGGGCTGGTCAGGGTACTGGTTAAAATATCCTGAATCGTTGAATAGCCAACACCTTGGACATAATAGTGGCCCGTGGTCCTGAACATTCCATAGATAAGGCATCCGAGCAGCAACATGCCGATGACATGCCTTATATAGGGATTCAAAGGCAGACTGTCAAAAAAATCTTCACTGAAATAGATGCCCCTGATAAAAACAAGCGCCAGAACCCCTACGAGACAGGCAAAGGGAAAATAGAGGAGTATCATTAGTGGTTGGCTTGCCTCCGCAATCGTTGAGGCGGATGGCATATGAAATGCCGGCTCAGGGCCAATTAGATACCGGCCGACATTGGCTGCGATGACGGACGAAGTAATTACGGGAAGCAAGGTCCGGCTATTGATCGAGAGCAGCAGCAACTCAATCGAAAAGAGAATCCCGCCCAAAGGTGCATTGAAAGTCGCAGAAATCCCTCCGCTGGCGCCACAGGCAATCAGCAGGTTACGTTGATTAACAGAGATCTTTAACCATTGTGCAAACATTGAACTCATGGCAGAAGAAATCTGGATGATCGGCCCTTCACGACCAAGAGAACCACCTGTACCGATTGTCACCGAAGAAGCCAAGGCCTTGACCAAACTGACTACCCCACGGATCCTGCCACGATTATGATGGATCGCGTTCATAACTTCCGGCACACCGTGTCCCTTCGCCTCAGGGGCAAAATTTTTAATCAGCCAGATGACTGCAATTCCTCCTATTGCAGGTACAAAAATAATCAGCCAGCCCAAACTGGACTCCGGGGTATGCAAATTGGCATCATAGTGCGGAGAAATCCGGCCAAAAAAAGCAAAATTATGGATTACACCGATGAGCAGACGAAAACCCCATGCTGCAAAAGCAGTGAGAACACCAATCACAACGGAAATTGAAAACAGCGCTGGCATGCGCCAGATTCTTAATTGAGAATCATCCAAAATTAACTTTACCCCCAAGCTTAATCAATGCCGAAAACAACATGTTGGGAACAGACAGAGTTCGACAATTCTATAATCCATCAAATCTACCTTTCCCGGATCAGTTGCATCTGAAAAAAGACGGACAGCTGCACTTGCTGAGAACGTTATCGTTGCTTCCAAAAGTCGTGGATGTTCTCTTTTCCGGTAGGCGTTCCGGACTTATTTTACAGCCACGATACCAGTGAAATTATACCAGCGAAAAATCTCCTCGATATGCGAAAAGCCTGCTTTGGAAAGTAGAGTCAGATTTTCCTCCGGACGATAGGGGATAAGCACATTTTCCAGCGCCTCCCTCTTTTTGGCAATTTCAACCTCGGAATACCCCATTCTTTTCTTCATTTCATAGTAGTACTTGACAAACAGCTGATTGAAGAAACTGTCATTGATAACGATCTTTTCGAAGAGGACAAGTACACCCTGATCTTTCATACCATCATAGATTTTCTGAATGACCCTATCCCGGTAGAGCGGCCTTACAAACTGCAGTGTAAGAATCAAAGTAACAACAGAGGCGTTCTCGACACCCATATCCTTGTGGATATTCAATTGTTTGAGTTCAAACTCCCTATGTGACTGGATACTCTTTATTTTCTGTTCTGCCTTATCCAGCATCTCCCGGGAATTATCGATCCCTACAAAGCGTACATCCTGATCAACCATCTTGTCCAAATAGAACAATGTAGTACCTGTTGCACAACCGATATCCACCAGGTTGGTCCCGGGAACTGCAAAATCGGCTGCAATCTCGCCCGTCATTCGTTGCATCTCTTCATAAAACGGTACCGACCGATGAACCATATCATCAAAGACTTCCGCTGTTTTTTCATCGAACCGGAAGTCTTCGGTTGTGGATCCTTCATCGGAAAAGAGCTGATCCTGTAAATGATTATTCGTCATAGCCACACCTGGTATTCAAATGCCTGTACTTAGGAAAGTATATGATATATCTCTGTGTTCCTGTACGTTTATAATCAAACTAAATCGAACTCCATTTTTCCCATTCCTGAGCTATGTTAACCTTTGTACATGAAACAGAGAAAGAATACGATAAAACCCGATCAGGTCCTTGATGCCAAAGGGCTCAACTGCCCCCTGCCGATTCTGAAAACCAAACTCGCCTTGCAACGAATGGATGAAGAACAGATCCTGCATGTCATGGCCACGGACCCTCATTCCGTCGTGGATTTCAAAGCCTATTGTGCCCGTACTGGTCATGAACTTATGGATTTGATTGAGGATGGAGAAATAATGGAATTTTATATCCGTAAGCACGCCGACAAAAAATAATCCGCCGTGGAATTCGATACGCCTCTGATCAAAGGCACCCTGATCAAACGCTACAAGCGCTTTCTTGCCGATGTCACTCTGCAAAATGGTGACACCGTCACGGCACATACACCCAATACCGGCTCCATGAAAGGCTGCTGTGAACCGGGTTCGACAGTTTGGTTGAGAGATACAGCCAATCCAGATCGGAAATACCCCTTTTCATGGGAGATTGTCGAAGCCGATACTGGTGTCCTGGTCGGGATCAATACCCACCTCAGCAATACATTGATCAAAGAAGCCATTGACAAAGGCGTGATCCGTGAATTACAGGGCTATGATCAGATCCGCAGCGAAGTCCGCTACGGGAACGAAAACAGTCGTATCGACTTGATACTCACGGATGCAAACAAACCCGATTGCTTTGTGGAGATCAAAAATGTCACCCTGGCTGAAAATGGTGTGGCACTCTTCCCGGATGCCGTCACCAAGCGAGGCAGCAAACACCTGCGTGAACTACAAACCATGGTGGAACAAGGCTACCGTAGTGTGATTCTTTTCTGTGTACAACGCCGAGATGTGGACGTCTTTCACCCCGCGGATGAAATTGATCCGGACTACGGACGCTTGCTACGCGAGGTGATCGCTGCCGGCGTCGAGGCTATTGCCTACAAGGCCGACGTCTCCCCGGAAGGAATTGCAGTGACGGCACCAATCCCGGTCAACTGCCCTTGATTCGCTGCAACAGGGTCACGGCGATGAGCACCGTCATCCCTGCGATCAACCCAAGCATCAAGCCAAGAAACGGTGAGACAAGATTTTTCAATAAACCGCCCACCAATGGCCAGGGTCCGACTATCTCTCCGGCTTGGTGTACTATGGCATGAGCATGCGGTAGACCATGTAAAAGAATGCCTCCACCAACCAAAAACATGGCCAGGGTGCCGACAATCGACAGTATTTTCATAAAGTTTGGCGCAAACCAGAGAATGGTATAGCCAAGACTACGTTTGATGCGGCCCCACACACTTTGTGCAGTAGACCGGATCAACGCCAGCCCACCGTCATCCAGCTTCACGATGCCTGCCACCAAGCCATAGACACCAACCGTCATCAGCAGAGCAATGGCACTGACCACCGCGGTCTGTGTCGCAAAGGATGCATCTTTCACGGTACCCAGGGCAATCACAATGATCTCGGCTGAGAGAACGAAATCCGTGCGGATGGCATCCTTGATCTTGTCTTTCTCCAGCGCCAGAAGATCGGCGTTTTTATCGATCAAGGCATGGGGCAGCTGCTCCTGGTGATCGCTTTCTGCGTCTCGATGCAAAAACTTGTGTGCCAGCTTCTCCACACCCTCATAGCAAAGATAAGCCCCACCGATCATCAATAACGGCGTAATCAGCCAGGGGATGAAATAACCGATCAAAAGCGCCAGCGGCACCAGAATCAGCTTATTGACAAAAGACCCTTTGGCTACCGCCCAGACCACCGGAAGTTCCCTGTCGGCCCGAACACCGCTCACCTGCTCCGCATTCAGCGCCAAATCATCTCCCAGAACTCCAGCCGTTTTCTTGGCGGCCACCTTGGTCATTGCCGATACGTCATCGAGAACCGTTGCAATATCATCTAACAATGCAAGCAAACCGCCGGTAGCCATTTTGGTTCACTCTTCGTTCTTATAGGTAATCATGCGATCGGGCACATCGATCCCCAACTTATCCAGGCAGGCTGCGATGTCTCTTCGACAGAGTTCACTGAGTGCCAGACGAGATTCGGCCTGTTCCTTGCTCTCCGCGGCAATCACCGGGCAATTTTGATAAAACCGGCTGTAGGCCTGGGCAACGTGATAGACATGCTCACACAAATCGCTGGGCATGCGGCGTTCATGGGCCCGCTGCAATGCCACGGGGAATTCGAGCAACAAAAGGGCGAGTGCCCTTTCTTCAGAGGTCTCGATGATGATATCTCGCGCAGGTTGCAGTCCCTTTTCCGCTGCCTTGTCGAGCAAGGACTGCACGCGCACGGCAGCATACTGAATGTACGGTCCGGTCTTGCCCTCGAGCCGGACGAAGGCTTCCGGGTCGAACACATAATCCGACAACCGCTGGGTTGAAAGATCACCAAACTTGACAGCCGCCATAGCAATGGAATCTGCCATTTTCTGCATTGCCTCGTCGGCATTCTCATCGATACCCATCTTTTTCACCACTTCATCACGCGCCATCTGCAGCAGATCAGCCAGGCGCATGACACCCCCTTCGCGGGTTTTGAATGGTTTACCATCTGGGCCGTTCACTGTCCCGAAACCGAGATGCTCGAGCCGCGACTCCTCGATATAACCCGCCAATGCCGCAGCACGGAATACCTGCTTGAAGTGCAAGGATTGACGTTGATCGACAACATACACAATGCGATCGATGACCTCTTCCATGTTCACCCGCTGGTAGATGGTGGCCAAGTCCGTGGCCGCATAGGTGACTCCGCCACCGGACTTTTCAAGGATCAGGGGGGGAATCTCGATCTCGTCATCCTCCCTGGCCACATGGATCACGAGCGCGCCTTCACTCTCGACAGCCAGTCCTTTTTGTTTGAGATCGAAGATCATATCCTTCATAACCGTATCGGCATCCGACTCACCCAGCCACAAATCGAACCCCACGTTCAGTGCCGCAAAATCTTTTTTGACCGAATCCAGCGACACATCAACAAAATGTCGCCACAATGCCCGGTAGCCCGGATGGCCAGCCTGCAGATCCGCGGTCGCCTTGCGTGCCTTCGTGGCAAAAGTCTCATCCTCCTTGAAGTGCTTTGCCGCCTCGGGGTAGAGACGGTTCAGATCATCTACACTGATCGGCGAGTCTTCGGGAAAGCCGGCTTCTTGATCGGAAAAATAGGGCCACTCCGGATGACGTTCTTGCAGCTCCGCGATCAACATACCCATGGGCGTCCCCCAGTCGCCAAGGTGAATATCGGCGATCACCTTGTTACCAAGGGATCGGGCAATACGCTTGATGGCCTCACCAATGACAGCAGATCGCAAATGCCCCACATGTAGCGGTTTGGCGATATTGGGCCCTCCATAATCGAAGATCATGGTCTCGGGAGCAACTTCGTCGAGATCAGGATTTTCAAAATCCAGTCGTTGCAGATGCTGACTGATGAAGGCATTGGTGAGGCGGACATTGACAAAACCTGGGCCGGCCACATTGACCTCTGCAAACGCTGGGTCTGTGAGCAGGTGCGCTTGGATCGCTGCTGCGATCTCGCGCGGGTTCTTTTTCAAAATCCGTGCGGCCTGAAAGGCGGCATTACACTGGAAGTCGGCCAGATCTGGACGATCGCTGGAGGTGAAAAAAGCGAATTCCAACGGTACACCGCTGACTTTGCAGGCTTCGATAGCCTTGGCATTAAGGTATTTTAAGATGCTCATCGAACTTCCGGATTTCAAGAAGCGGGCATTATACGTCAGATTTGATCGCCGTTATAATTCCATACTTCAACCTCGTCCGGATCGAATACATGTGTGAATTGCTCGGCCTCAACGCCAATACACCAACAGATATCTGCTTCAGTTTCTCCGGTCTCGTGCAACGCGGTGGACGAACCGGCCCGCACAAGGACGGTTGGGGGATCAGCATGTATGAAGGTCATGGCAGCCGTTCGTTTCATGACCCGCGCCCCAGTGTGGCATCTGAAGTTGCCGAATTGATCCAAAAACATGCGATCAAAAGCAAAATCATCATCAGTCATATCCGGCAGGCCAACCGGGGCCGTGTGTGCTTAGAAAACACCCACCCTTTTGATCGTGAATTGTGGGGGCGTAACTGGGTATTTGCCCACAATGGCCAGCTGAAAGGGATCAAAAAATGGCTGCTGGGATTCTACCGTCCTATCGGCACCACGGACAGCGAATATGCCTTCTGCTGGATGATGGATCAGATCAGAACACGGTTCCCGGCCCCCCCTGCCAGACCTCAACCATTATGGCGGTTCATCAAACAACTGGCCGATCAGATCAGTGAACAGGGTGTGTTTTCCTTTCTGCTGAGCGACTCGAAACATCTCTATGCCCATTGCAGCAACAATATGTGCTGGATTACGCGACGTCACCCTTTTGGAACTGCCCGGCTGATCGACACAGGTGACACCATCGACTTCCGTAAACACACCACAGAGACGGATGTTGTCACCGTGATCGCCTCAAAAGAATTAACGGATAATGAAACCTGGAATGTGATGGGTAAAGGTGAGTTCCGTGTGTTTCGAGAAGGTGAATCGATCAAGTTCCAAGTTTGAGAAAATACGATGAGAAGATTTTCTGCAGACAGACACCTCTAATCTTCAGAAAAACTTTCCAGCTCCTTCAGAAAATCACCTTTGACCAGAATCGTACTGCTGGTTCTTTCTTCCCGCTGGCTTTTGACCAGCCCCACGCCAGGGCAATACCAATCTGAAGATTCAACAGTGACATCGACGATCCCAATGGTCTTTTCCGCCTGCACCCGAGTCACTCCCTTTCCTTTAATCTGGATACAACCACTGAAATGGCCCGCCGGCACCTTGACCCGTTCTTCCGTACTGGTGATGGTGTAGGTCATGGGAACCGGGGTTTTCAGGGCATAGTGTCGCCGGAAAGGTGCAATGACGACTTCCAGGACACCAGTGATCGTCTCCTGCTGCCAGGATGTGCCCTTCTCTAACGGGTATCTGAGAACGAAATAGTCTTCCTTTTTCAGCGAGGTTTTGATATCTCTCTTCCTTCGAACACCTACACGACGGATACCTTCCTTTTCCGGCTTGTAAAGATACAGAATTTCATCATTGACCTTGCGTACAAAAACCTGATCGTTGTCAATTTCCTGCTCACCTTCGTTGGAAACAAACTCCTTGTATTTCTTTTCCAGATCCATGTCATGGGTCACGATCCGGTACTCCCATGACTTGCCCTTGTGGAGGGGAAAGTATTCGTTATCGGTACCGCTACAGCCAGAAAGAGCAGCCAGAACAAATAAAAAAATCAAAGAGCAATTCTTCTTTTTCATAAACCAGACTTTACCATGAAAAGGCCGGGGGGCGGGATCCTTCAGTCCGGCAACATGATTCTGCCTTCGGCAACCAGCACTGCTGGTCCGCCAACACGGACCACCATCCCTCCCGGTTTGTTGTCCATCTCAATATTCAGCTCACTGCGGCGGGTGCTCCTCATGCCCCGATCAATGGTAAAGGTATGCGTGCCCGGCTTGATCTGTTCATGCTGACAGAGCCAAGCGGTAAAGGCGGGCATGGCCGTGCCGATGGGTGGATCCTCTGTATGCGCGATATCCGGACCGAGAATGCGGGCATGAAAATCGGCTTTGTCCGCCCCTGTAGTGGGTGTCACCAGCAGGATCTCCCTCGCCAGCGTCGCTGGTGCGCTGGAGCTGCTCCAGGCATTGAAATTGAAACGTGCCTTACGTACGGTCTGATATGAAGGAACCGGAACGATCAGGTAGTTTCTGCCACAGGAAACCAGCATAGGGTACAAATCCTTTGAACCCAGTTCCGAGGGTTCCAGGCTTAGAATGGATGCCAACTCTCTGTCGGTTGGAACGAAGCGATCGACGGTGGCGTCCACGGCCATGGTGAATTGAACCAGTTTTGGTTGACCTTCTTCTGTAGTCACGAAGACATCGACCGGACCTGTGTTTTGTTCAAAAACAGCCGGTGTATGTTTACCCGTTTGTTTCAGGCTGCCGTTACTGGTCAACACCCAAGCAGTCGCGATCATAGGATGGCCTCCAAACTCCAGTTCTTCCTGGGGTGAGAAAGTCCGCAAACGGAAATGATTGTCTCCTCCATCCTCACCGAAAACGAAGACGGTCTCCGACAGGTTCAGCTCTTTGGCGATACGCTGCATGGTATCCCGGTTGAGGCCTTCGGCTTTTGGAAATACGGCGATTTGTGCTCCCTGAAAAATTTCATCCGTAAAAACGTCCGCGATCGAATAATTATATTGCATGGTTTCGTTCCTCTATGAGTTCTTCCCAATCCGTAAACCTGTGAAGGGGGTCACAAATCTGTTCAATGGCAGTCCCCTTCCAATCTCCCAGCAAGAGACCGTGCACACGCAAAGCCTG
The DNA here is from genome assembly GCA_026984775.1 of Gammaproteobacteria bacterium. Lineage (GTDB taxonomy): Bacteria > Pseudomonadota > Gammaproteobacteria > CAJXQU01 > CAJXQU01 > CAJXQU01. Next base: position 8,449 of record JALSRM010000056.1, on the reverse strand, counting down.
TTTATCTTTCATTCTGTTGATGCGGCCAAACAGATCACTCTGCTGTGGAAACCGCCCATCGCTGATCAGCAGAATATCCGCCGCTTCCCACCGTTGAGAATACTGTTTTTCCAGTGCCAGCAAAAGTGGTTTTGCCACATCGGTTCCACCGTGAAAGGACATCTGTAAAAATTCCAGTAACTTGCCGAGTCCGTCTCTGGTCAGATCCAATTCATGTTCGAGAATCTCTTCCGGCCCACCGAAGGTGTACACGTGGCAGGGACGCTGTTCGATCCAGGCAATGCGCAAGGCCTCGAGCACGAGTGCCTTGGCGATCTGTTCCGGCTGCCCTTCCATTGAACCGGAGGTGTCCAGACAAACGATAATCGGCCCCAAACCCTGATCTGCTCGATCTTCCTGGGGCGGCCCTTCCTGCTCCTGTTCCTTCTCTGTCTCCACAACTTCCGGCATCAGTCCGCTGTAGCTGTAGGTTACCAGCATCCGTTCTGCGCGTTTCGCATGCCACAGAAGATTCAGTTTTGGATGCCCAAGCAGCGTCAGTTCGCTGGGCAGCATACGACTCAACTCATCCGAGCGTTCGATGCCTCCGGTCTCCATAACCATCCGTTGTGTGATGGTTTCTTCTTCGTCTTTTACCAGGCGTTTGATCGGATTGAAGATCTTTTCGGAGACGCTTTCAGTTTTCCCCTCACCATCGATGGCCTGTAACCGGCCAAGGGTTCTGATCAACGCTTGCAATTCCGGGATCTTCTTTACCCACTTCCGGTAACGAACGATGTCGCGCCATCCCTGGGAAGCAAGTACACCCTGGGTCAAATCCCAGCCTCTCCCCAACAAACCTCCAAGCTCACTGAAAATCTCCTCCAGTTGATGCCAGCTCTCCGCCAGTTCGGCCCAGCGCTGTTCCAACAGATCAGGGGCCACAGCCAAGACCGCCTGATCTGCTATCTGTGGTTCTGTCTGATCGAACACCATACCGGGTTCACCGGCAGTGATGCCGGCCTCACCTCCTGGTGCTTCCTGCGGATTGGGCACAGAGTGTGGCCTGAGTTGCGGTTCGGTTTCGCCGACACCAGATGCGATTTCGGCCTCACCAGCGTGTTTGACTTCAACACCAGGTGATGGACCGCCGTTATCCTGTTTCCCCGGTTGCCGGGAGGGTTCCTCTCCATTCTCCGCGGATGACGGTTCATCACTTCCTGAATGGTCCTGGACATGATCCGCAAGGTGTTCTGGATCATCGAAGGGGGAAGCCCGATCACGTACGTTCTGACGTTGTGCCAACGTATCCACGAATCCGCCCGGTTTGTGGCGGTAATATTCTTCTGCGGTCTGGATCCCTTCACATATGTCCTGAAGGACATTGTCGGTCAGCTCCTCCTGTTCACGGCAAAAACGGGTGATATCCAAAACTTCCAGCCGCTTGAGGATGGCACGGCGCAGGCCCGGTTCAGGCCAGACCAGCTCATTCTCTTTCGGCAATTCGCCTGCAAGCAGGGCTTGACGCCATTGCAGGATCCCCTGCACGCGAGTCAGTAATTCACCATGAGGATGGGTGATGGCGGTGTCGTAGAGAGTATCCGGCAGCGCGTCCAGAATGGAGAATTTCTGATCGAGCGCAGCCAGAGTCATCTCACATCCTCGGAAGCTGCCTGTAAGTCTGAATGACCTTTTCCATGCGTGAAGAAAGGGATGCCGCCAGTTCCAGAGACTTTCGCAAACTGGACTCCGCTGTTGCGGTGAAGTCTGTGTCGATCCAGAGATGATCGCCGACATCACTACCCAATGAATCGATCTGTTGTTGCAGTTTTTCTTTCAGCAAATCGATGTCGGCCTTGATGCTCCCGGTCTCCTTGAGCCTTGCTTCGATGAAGCTAGCAGGATGACGGGTCGGCTCCATGCAACGTCTGTTTTCGTGCACCGTGACCATGCGGTTGGCAGGGTCCGCGAGGTATTTTTCGATATGTTGCCACTGACCGTTGATGTGGGTCTGATGATAACGATCATCGAAGAATTGTTCTCTGAGTTCCGCTTCCGTATAACCTCGTCCATCATTGGTGCGATCGTCCTGATCGGGGGGTGAGAGATACAGTGGTATACCGTCCCGGTGGCTCCATTCCTTTCGTTTCCACTCCGTAGTTTGCTCACCGTGGTCGTCATAATAGAGAAGTTCTCCCTTTTTGTTGCGCATCTGGGTCCGGCTCTCGGCATCCTCGCGGCAAGCCTTCTCCCAGGTTTGTACCAGCCTTTCAAGACGCTGCGGATTGAAGCCGCTGCCGATACCCACATGAGCCTCATACCATTGGGCGATGAGTTTTCGCTGCTCCGGCGCATCCCACAGGCAGTGCTGCAACAACCAGCAATCCCACACAGTGACCGCTTCCTGTTCATTGGTGAAGGCGGAAACCTTGAGCAGTTTCACTACCTTGCGCCAACGTCGATCGGAGACTGCTAGCCGGTTTTCCTGCAAGAATTTTCGTATTGATGTGAGTAATTCGATCACCTCCTTGGAGAGAGGGAGTCGCTGCGCCTGCTGTTGGATGGTCTCGATCGTTTTCCTGTCCAGGCGATCCATGACATCAGGCTCAGGCGAGCACGTGTCTTTGAGTTGCAACAGATCTTCGAAGGCTCGCTCGGAGACAGGATGCACTTGATAGCGGCACAGGAACCGGTCATAGAGAGCCTTTAACTCTTCCTCCTCGGGCAGCTCATTGCTGGCGCCGATCACAGAAACGAGTGGCACCTTGACCCGTCGATCACCGTTGTCGAACTCACGTTCGTTGAGCAAGGTCAGCAGGGCGTTAAGAATGGCGCTGTTGGCCTTGAAGATTTCATCAATAAAGGCGATGGTCGCGGAAGGCAAATAGCGTTCCGTGAGACGCTGATAGCGATCTTCCTCCAATGCCTTGATGGAAAGAGGGCCGAACAACTCTTCGGGCACCGAAAACTTTGTCAACAGGCGTTCGAAGTAATTGCCTTCTTCGAACACTAGGTGCAGTCGCCGGGCAAGGGCACTTTTCGCCGTGCCCGGCGAGCCGATCAAGAGCAGATGTTCGCCGGCGACAGCTGTCAACAGCGCCAGTCGTACGGCAGTGCCACGCTCGATCAGGCTGTGTTCGAGGCAGCCCAGTAATCTTCTCAACCTGACTTTCAAGGAACCGGTTTCCAGATGAAAATGTCGCGGATATGCTGATAGATCTGCCTCGGCGATGTGCTGCGTATGGTCTCCCACAGCTCATCCACTTTGAATTTGTGATGCCCTTCGTGTACAACACCCACCTGCTCCATATCCGCCAGCCCGATCTCCCTGGCATGCTCCTGGAACCCTTTATTCTTCCAGAAAAAGGCACCGGGCATGGTCGTCGGGATGACCAGCACAAAGAATAGAGAACGGCTGATCACTGCGGCCGCAAGCATCACCGCCGCCAGCACAAACCAGAGACCGACACCCAGATTAGCCGGCACCAGCAGCACCGTAATCCCCAGGATCAAGGCGATACCCAGCAACACATTCCGGGTTATCCAGCTGTAGCCATAGGTCGTGGTTTGTACGTACCAGGATGCTGCACCTTCGTTACCCAGACGATTCATGTCACGCCCGTGAAACAGATGTCCGATGATCTCCATGACGAGCCCGAGTAAGAACAGTCCGCTCAACACTTTCAGCAAGGCCGTGCTCTCACCACCCGCGGTCATTACGGGAAGTGTGACCAGACCCGTCAACAAGGCTCCCAGGCTGATCGTGTTGCCGAAAAACGCCGTCCCCGTCTGCCAGTGATCCCAGAAAGGACGCGCTTTGATCCGGTAAATCCGGTACATGTAATAGAGCCCGCCAAGACCGCCAATCACACCAGTGGTGGCGAACACTCCCCGCAATACCGCAAAGAAGGGGTGATCGAACAGGCTGCAGAATGCGTAGGCAACAAAGCTGCCGAAAAAGATCGTGACCCCGAGGATCTCCCGGCTGAGCGGCGAATAGCGTAGGTTATTGAAGCCACGGTAGAACCGGTGTGGCTTGCCCAGATGCATATTGAGTTTGAACAGACCAAAGGCCTGGATCACAAACATCACACCCAGCAAGGGTAGCAATGCGCCGGAATCCTTAACTGCCTCAATGGAATCCACACCCAGCATGTCACCCAATATGAGCAGGAAAAAAGCGCCCATTACAGCCTGGGTCCCCAGTGTGAACATGACATGGGAACTTTCATGCGAGCCCAGCAATTTTTTCCAGTTCCAGTGCCTTTCCTTGCCAAATTTTTCGTCCACCACGGGTTTGAATTTCCCGTCGTCGGTTTTTTTGTGGTATTTGATTGGCATGGCATCGGTTCGTGTCATTTCCAGTTCGGTCGAACGCATTTGCTGGAAACGGATATTGGGCCGGGTAATCTCGGGAGACGGGAACCCAGGGATCTCGGTTTTACACTCTTCACGGTTCTCTGGGACGTTTTCGATCACACCAAAATTCAGCGCATTGCCGAGACAAGCCGAGACGCAGGCCGGCTTCAAACCCACTTCGAGCCGATCGACACACATATTACATTTACTGACCTGACCCTTGACAGGATCCAGCTGCGGCGCATTGTACGGGCAGACCCAGGTACAGTAACCGCAACCGAAACAGATGTCCGGATCCTGCAAGACAGCTCCGTATTCCGTGTATTTTGTATAAGCACGTGTCGGACAGCCCTTCAGACAAACAGGATCCTCACAGTGGTTACAGGCCATGGAGATATTGATCCGCTGATAGGCCGGGTAAGAACCACCTTCCACAAAGCCCACCGAACGAAAAGCGATATGAGGCGGGTTGTCATTCTTTTCACTGCACGCCGCTTCGCAGGCATGACAACCGATACAGTTGTCGGCATTGAAATAGAAACCATGCTGCTTGTAACGGTGAGGATTTTCGCTGACCAACACCTCGTCATTGATCTTCAGCGGCTGCTCCCGCTGCTCACTGCCCTCGGGGGCCAATTCGATTTTCGTACCATATCGGGACACCTTTTTGGTTTCCTTGTCCCACAAAAATGCATATTCGGGTTCGTCACTCCGTACCTTGAACATCAAAATGCCCTCCGTTCCATACTCATGCGTGCTGCGGCTTCCTGATCTTCAATGGGCTCGACGCGGACGGCTGACTGCTTGTAGGCAGGCTGCCTAGAGTGTGGATCGAGCAGCCCCAGGGTCAAACGGTTCACACAGTCGTGAAAATGAAAAGGAATAAACACCATATTCTCCGGCACGCGCTGGGTGAGCATGGCCATGACAATAGCGTCTCCACGCCTGGACACACAACGAACATACTCCTGATGCTGTATGCCCAGTTCTGCAGCGGCATTGGGATTCATTTCCATGAAGGGGATCGGGCTGAACTTGTTATTGTTCCCGATCTTTCCCGTCTTGGTGCGTGTATGGAAATGTTCCACCAGACGCCCACTGTTGAGCCAGAACGGGAATTGTTCATCCGGCACCTCATTGTTGTCAATGAAGGGCAGCGGGATCAATTTGGCCATACCATCGGCGAAACGAAAGGTCCCCGGTTCGGTATAGAGGCGCTTGCCACCCCGTGGTGGCTCTTCGCCCTTTTTACGTTGCTCTTCCGTATAGGGCCACTGGATGCCACGTTTTTCTTCGATCAGATCGTGATCCATGCCAGAGATATCCACCAGCCGACCTTTGGACAACTGCCGCATCTCTTCGAAAACCTCTGCCGGTTTCTCCGGGAATTTCATTTTCTTTGATTGCTCCCAGCGTTTGGCAACTTCGTTGAAGATCTGCAGATCGGATTTCGTATTTCCATAGGGTGTGGTCACCTGCCGGACGATATTGACGCGGCGTTCGGTGTTGGTGAAAACCCCTTCCTTTTCCGCCCAGGTCGCTGCCGGCAAGTACAGGTGAGCGTATTGGACGGTTTCTACATCGGCATAGGAGTCCTGAACCACCAGAAACTCGAGTTTCTCCAAGGTTTTGCGGATCCGTGTGGTGTTCGGCATGGAGGTCATGGGGTTGGTAGCCACCAGCCACAATCCCTTGATCTCACCCAGCTCGATGGCGGGGAAGATGTCGGTTTCCGTCAGGCCACGTTTTTTGGGGAAAAACTCCGGGTCCACATTCCAGAATTTGGCCACCTCTTCCCTGTCTTCCTTGTTCTCCAGCAGCCGGTAACCCGGCAGGCCGGAACAGGAAGACCATTCACGGGTACCCATGGCATTGCATTGACCGGTGATGGAGAGGCTGGTGCCTCCCGGCTTGCCGATATTGCCCGTGATCAGGTTGAGGTTGTTGATACCCACCACGCCGTCGGAACCGTGGGTGCTCTGGTTGATGCCCATCGTCCAGATGCTCATGGCCGCATCAGCCTTGGCATAGAGCCTTGCCACATTGCGGATGGTATCTTCATCGATGCCGCAGATCTTCGATGCCGTCACCGGATCGTATTTCTGGACTTCTTTTTCCAGTTGTTCGAAGCCGACAGTATTGGCTTCAATGTACTCCCTGTCTTCCAGTCCCTCTTCGAGGATCACGTGCATCAGCGCATTGAGCAACACCACGTCGGTCCCTGGTGTGATCGCAAGATGCATGTCAGCCTTCTGGGCCAGCATGGTGACCCGCGGATCGACCACAATGACCGGGAACTTGCGCTTCTCCAGAGCCTCCTGCAGACGCCAGTAGATGATGGGGTGCTGCTCAGGCAGGTTGGAACCCCAGGCGATCAGACAGTCAGTATGCTCGAAGTCCTCATAGCTGCCAGGGGGACCGTCAGAGCCGAATGATCGCTTGTAGCCGGAAACGGCCGAGGCCATACACAGGGTGGTGTTGCCATCGTAGTTGTTGGTTCCGATGACACCGCGCACCAGTTTACCCAGGGTATAGAATTCTTCGGTCAGCAACTGACCCGTGGAGACGACAGCGAATGCATCCCGTCCGTATTGGGACTGGATGCGTTTGATCTCATCCGCCATGTGATCGAGTGCGGTATCCCAATCCACTTCACGGTAGGCCTCCGATCGGCTTTCCCGCAACAGAGGGTTGTCACCGCGGCCAGAGGACTCAAACAGCTCGTGTTCAAAAATCCCCTTGACGCACAGCTTACCACGGTTGACATCCGCACTTCCCACACCACGGGAAGCCACGACTTTGCCCTCAGCGTCGGTGCCCACTTCGATGGCACAGCCGGTGGAACAGTATCCACAGGTACTGTAGGTCCATTTGACCACGCCTTTGTCGGTGATCTTGATTGGATTCTTTCTGTTTCTTCCGAACAACATGACTTTTGTTTCCTCTAATGATCTCAACGTGCTCTGATGAAGAGCGTACCGTTTTCATCGATTCGGGTTTCCCAGGTCTTGACACGAACCGACTCCTCCTCAAGACATTGGCCCGTCTCCAGATCGAAATGCTGCTTATACAGGGGGGAGGCCACCACCGGACGGCCATTCACATCCCCAACAATCCCTCTCGACAGGACATTCGCCTTGCCGATCGGATCGTAATTGCTGATGGCATAGACCTCATCCCCCTTGCCAGTTCTGAAAATCGCCACCTGTTCCTCGCCGATGAGCGCACAGGCACCATCGTTGAGGATCAGATCGTCAAGTACACACACTTCTGTCCAGTCTTGTGTATTGGTTTTTTCCATCACAACACGCATTACCCAACTTTCCTGAATTCGATTTTTTCTTCTTCGGTTGCCGGGCGGATTTGATCACGCTCCTGCACGAAAACCACATTGTTGTCTTCCTTGTCACTGTTAATAAAGTGACGGAAACGCTTGACCTTTTCCGGATCTTCGATCGTTGCTTTCCATTCACACTCATAGGTGTCGATGATATGGCCCATCTCCTCCTCCAACTGTGTACACAACCCCAGCTTGTCCTCGATGATGACTTCGCGCAGGTAATCGAGCCCGCCTTCGAGGTTTTCCATCCAGGTGGAGGTGCGTTGCAGCCGATCCGCGGTACGGACATAGAACATCAAAAACCGGTCGATATATTTGATCAGAGTCTCCTTGTCCAGATCGGAAGCAAACAGATCGGCATGCCGCGGCTTCATGCCACCGTTGCCACAGACGTACAGATTCCAGCCATTTTCGGTAGCGATGACCCCCACATCCTTGCCTTGAGCCTCGGCACATTCGCGGGTACAACCAGAAACCGCAAACTTGATTTTATGTGGCGCACGCAAGCCCTTGTAACGGTTCTCCAGTTCAATGGCGAGTCCGACACTGTCATCCACCCCGTAGCGGCACCACGTACTGCCAACACAGGACTTGACCGTACGCAACGCCTTTGCATAGGCATGGCCGGATTCGAAGCCGGCATCCACCAGATCTCGCCAGATGTCGGGTAGTTGCTCGAGCCGTGCGCCGAAAAAGTCGATACGCTGACCACCGGTGATCTTGGTGTAGAGACCATATTTTTCACCAATCTCGCCGAGAGTCTTCAACTGG
>JALSRM010000055.1 GCA_026984775.1 Gammaproteobacteria bacterium | reverse complement strand
TCCAGTTCTTCAGCAAGCATTTGACTGGCTTACCTCCCGTGCCCAGACCGGAGTAGGCCAGCCAGCATTCGTTTCATATCTGAAAATGTGATGGATATACAGTTGAAAGTGATTCAGGTGGGGGGGGGTGGTTATGAACCGAATAAAAATGCCCTGTCGTAGCAGGGCATTTTGCCGGATCCCAAATCAGGCCCGTGGGCAATTTATTCAGGAAGCGATAAAAATTGAAATCATGATCAGCATGAAAACGACAAGCTGCACAAGGGTGCGTGCACTCATCAGATCAACTGAATGATCATCGTCAAACTTACCACCTCTTGCCATGGAAACCTGTCCAACGATCAGGACTGCAATAGTAGCGAGGAACATGAGAACGATTATGAAATCAACACCGCTCATACTCCACCTCCTCACCTCTGAACAAGGTGATATTGATTAAGGCAATAAAATGGATCATCCTGGTCGATTTTATTGGCTCTTGTGTACTCCCGGTACAACTGCTTGGAGTTGCCCTGGATTTTACAGATTGCTTTGACTTACGCTAATGGTGACACCTGAAAAAGTGCAGGTATACTCTAGCGTAGTGCAAGAGATTAGACAGGTCATCCTGATGATCGTTCGGCCTGCAGAGTCAAACTATTTTTGCAAGACAACAGTCATTCTCAATGTCATAATTCTGAAAAATCTGAAAATGAACTGGAGACATTTCCATGAGCGATATACCTGAAGATTTGAGATATTCCGAAAGCCACGAGTGGGTGCAATTGCAGCCGGACGGTACCGTTCGCGTGGGTATCACCGACTATGCACAGAATGCACTGGGCGATCTGGTCTATGTGGAACTGCCAGAGATCGGTGCAACGTATGCCGCGGATTCTGAATGTGCCCTGGTTGAATCGGTAAAATCAGCCTCGGATCTAGTTTGTCCAATCTCCGGTGAAGTTGTCGAAATCAATGAGGCGTTAGCCGATACACCAGAGCTAATCAACAGTTCACCCTATGATGACGGCTGGATTTTTACCTTGAAACCGGAAGATGAGGGTGAAATCGACAATCTGCTGGATGCAGATGCCTATCGTGCCTTTATCGAAGAAGGTTAGCTTGCCCGATACAGAATCTTCATGGATGTCTCCCATATACTCGATCCATTGAACGATGCCCAGCGGGAAGCCGTCGCAGCTGAACCTGGCAATATCCTTGTGCTGGCTGGTGCCGGTAGTGGAAAGACACGGGTTCTGATCCACCGAATAGCCTGGTACATACAGACCAACCAGGCAAGCCCGCGAAGCATTCTCGCTGTCACCTTCACCAACAAGGCGGCCGGTGAGATGCGCTCCCGCCTGGAAAGACTTTTGGGTCATTCGGTTGCCGGCATGTGGGTAGGAACCTTCCACGGGCTGGCACACCGTCTGTTACGTACACACTGGCAGGATGCGAAACTCGATCAGAACTTCCAGATTATGGACAGTGACGATCAATACCGCATGATTCGCCGTTTGTTGCGTGAAATGCAGCTCGAAGAGGCCAAATGGCCACCCCGGGAAATCCAGTGGTTCATCAATGCACGTAAGGATGAAGGTTTACGGCCCCATCACCTGAACGATGGGAGTGATTTTCATCAGGAGCAGCTGATCCATATATACAAGGCCTATGAAGAGGCTTGTACTCGTTCCAGCCTGGTGGATTTTGCCGAGTTGTTACTTCGGACCTATGAACTGTTTCACAACAATGACAACCTCAGGCGGCATTATCAGGAGCGTTTCCAGCATGTGTTGGTGGATGAATTCCAGGACACCAACAGCATCCAGTATGACTGGCTGAAATTGTTGGCCAGCAGTGAAGGCAGCATGTTTGTCGTCGGTGACGATGATCAGTCAATTTACAGCTGGCGCGGTGCACGGATTGAAAACATGCAACGGTTCCAGAAGGAGTTTCCCGGCACCCGTCTGATCCGTCTGGAGCAAAACTACCGTTCTACCGCCACCATTCTGGCCGCGGCCAATACCCTGATCGCCCACAATACCGGCCGCATCGGCAAGGAACTCTGGACTGAAGGTGACGATGGGGCCCCCATTCCCATTTATACGGCCTATAACGAGCAGGAAGAGGCGCGTTTCGTCGTCGAGCAGGTCATGGACTGGCATGCCGAGGGCCACCGCTATGATGAAGCGGCCATCCTTTACCGTACCAGTGCCCAGTCTCGTGTCTTTGAAGATCATTTGCGCCGGAGTGGTATCCCTTATCGTGTGCATGGTGGTTTCCGTTTTTATGAACGTGCTGAGATCAAGGACGCACTTGCGTATCTGCGGTTGGTGGCATTCCGCAATGACGATGCCGCTTTCGAGCGCATCATCAATACGCCGACACGAGGTATAGGCAATCGTAGTGTCGAGTCAATTCGTGCACAGGCTCGGCGTGAAAACATCTCTCTCTGGCAGGCGATGCTCGATATCCTCCAGCACAAGTCACTCAATGGCAGGGCGCTGAATGCATTGCAGGGTTTTATCGATTTGATTAATGAGATGGATCAGGCCATTGAAGGGATTGAACTGCACGAAGCTCTGGATGAGGTGATCAAACGCAGCGGGCTTGTTGAGCACTATAGAAAGGATACTTCTGGCAAGGCTGAGGATCGGATCGAAAACCTCGAGGAGTTGGTATCAGCGGCACAGGAATTTGAGGCGCCCCTGACAGAGGAGGGTGAACCAAAGCTTGATCCGCTGTCCGAGTTTCTTGCGCACGCGGCTTTAGAGGCCGGTGAGGGCCAGGCCGATGCCTATGAGGACAGTCTGCAACTGATGACCTTGCACGCAGCAAAAGGACTGGAATTTCCGCTCGTGTTTCTAACGGGAATGGAAGAAGGGCTTTTCCCACATCAGCGTAGCCGGGAAGATATTAGCCAGCTCGAGGAAGAACGCCGGCTGTGTTATGTCGGTATGACAAGGGCGATGCAAAAGTTGGTGCTTACTCACGCCGAGGTGCGCAGGCTGCATGGGCAGGATACCTATCCTCAGCCATCACGGTTTATTCGGGAGATTCCCCGTGAACTGATCGCATCTGTTCGTTTTGGTAAGGGATCTGATCAAACAGATTTAGAGTCTTATGATGAAGAAGAGGGTCTAAATCTTGGCCAGCGGGTCTACCATGACACTTTTGGTGAAGGTGTAATTCTCAATCTCGAGGGGTCCGGGAGCCATACAAGAGTACAGGTGAATTTTGAACAGGTGGGTTCCAAGTGGTTGGTCGCGGCCTATGCGAACCTGCAAACGGTATAGGAAAGAGAAAAAATGAAACAGAGAACTGTTATCGCATTGATGGTTTTGATGATCATGTTTCTGAGTGGTGGTTGCAATGACGAGCAATCAGGCGGAAAAGATACGCCTGCAGTAGTTGCCGGGAAGACTTACCACTGGAAGCTGGTGACCACTTGGCCCGCTAACTTCCCTGTCTTTCAGGAAGGTGTCGAACGTTTCGCCAGGGATGTCAAAACCATGAGCAATGGACGCTTGAATATCAAGGTCTATGCCGGCGGGCAGCTGGTGCCCCCGCTCGGCGTGTTCGATGCAGTGACCCAGGGGTCGGTGGAAATGGGGCATGGTGCTTCCTATTACTGGGCAGGGAAAGTGCCCGCTGCCCAGTTCATGACCACCGTACCTTTTGGCATGACAGCCAGTGGTGTCAATGCCTGGCTTTATGCCGGGGACGGGATCAAACTCTGGGACGAGATCTATCAACCCTTCAATCTGAAGGCTTTTCCCATGGGGAATACCGGGGTGCAGATGGGAGGTTGGTTCAACAAGAAGATCAGGTCCACGGCCGATCTGAAGGGGCTCAAAATGCGCATTCCCGGCCTTGGTGGCAAGGTGTTGGCGAAGGCGGGTGGCAACCCGGTCCTGATGGCCGCAGGAGAACTCTATACGGCACTGGAAAGAAACACTATCGACGCTACGGAGTGGGTTGGCCCCTATCATGATTTGCGGCTAGGGTTGCAACGCGCGGCTAAATATTACTATTACCCGGGATGGCATGAACCCGGCCCCGCGTTGGAGCTGTTGATCAACCGCAAGGCATGGGAATCGCTGACACCGGATCTGCAAAAGATCATTGAAGTGGCCGCAGCAGCCAATAATGTCTGGATGCACGCCGAGTTCGATATGAAGAATCAGCAGGCACTTCAGGAGTTGAAAGCGAAGCACAAGAATATTGAAATTCTCGAGTTTCCCGATGAGGTCATGGCCGAGTTCAAACGTCTCACACAAGAAGTGTTAGATGAAGAGGCTACAAAGGATCCCGCGTTCAAGAAAGTATATGAAGACTACAAATCCTTCAGTGAACAGAATGCCGAATGGGATGCCCTGTCCGATGGTGCTTACAGGGAAGTGATGCGGGGACAATGATTGTGGCCCGGTTGGCCGTGCGATTAAAACAATCGTAGAGGCGAGGGCTTCGGAACGGGTCCGATTTGGGTCCGTGAAAGTTGTTACACAATCATCACCCTTTTACCGGTTCCCAGCCTTTACTGCCTTGTTTGCAAGGTTTGATCACTTCTATCTTTTGGTGCTCGTCTATTGGAATGAACGGGTGGGTTTGGTCCTATCGGTGTTCTGCGCTGCACCGCACCATTTCAATGCGAAGCGGTGTGTGGATGCACTGAAAATGTGCTTTTTCGGATATCTCATAACTTCCTGAATCTTCTCGATTCCGGGAATATTCCATACAAAACAAATGGTTAATGGCGTGCCAAAGAATTGGCAAGGTGCTTGCAGATGCCCTGAATCAAAAGGCAATCCTTTTGCCACGAATCGTTAATTATTATTTTGGGAGCGTAACAATGAGTGGAGAGAATCATTCACTAAATCTTTTTTCTTTTACCGGCAAGATCAAGATCCTGCATATGACATGGATTGCTTTTTTTATCACCTTCGTCGTGTGGTTCAACCATGCGCCATTGATGGCTTCGATCAAGGAAACGTTTGGTTTGACCACTGAACAGGTAAAGACGTTGTTGATCCTCAATGTCGCAATGACCATCCCGGCACGGATCATCATTGGTATGCTGGTGGACACATTGGGACCTAAAAGGACCTATTCCGGTTTATTGTTTATTTCTGCATTCATCTGTTTCTTTTTTGCCTTTGCCGACAGCTATGAAATGTTGGCCATCAGCCGTTTCCTGCTTGGTTTCGTCGGCGCTGGATTTGTTATCGGGATCCGCATGATTGGTGAGTGGTTTCCGGCCAAACAAATGGGTGTGGCCGAAGGTATCTATGGTGGTTGGGGTAATTTCGGCTCTGCCGCCGCTGCGATGACCCTGCCTTCGATCGCCCTGATATTTGGTGGGGATGAAGGATGGCGCTACGCTATCGCGCTGACTGGCCTCATCGCGTTGATCTATTCTTTCATCTATTATTTCAGCGTCTCCGACACACCCAAGGGTTCAACCTATTTCAAACCCAAGAAAAGTGGCGCCATGGAGGTCAGCAGCAAGGGCGATCTGTTTTTGTATCTGTTCATGAATATCCCCATGTATCTGGCGTTGGCTCTCCTCACCTGGAAGCTTGCCGGTTTGGGTATGTTGAGTTCGACTGGTGCTACCATTATCTATGTGGGGCTGTTTTTAATCTATTTCTACCAGAGCTATCATGCGATCCAGGTCAACAAGCATGTGTTTTCCGGTAAGGTGCCGGAGATTGATCGCTATTCTTTCAAACAGGTGGCGGTTCTCGATCTGGCCTATTTCTTGGCCTTCGGATCGGAGTTGGCGGTGGTCTCCATGTTGCCTATGTTCTTCATGGATACCTTTGGGCTATCACAAGTTTATGCAGGGATGTTGGCGTCGGGCTACGCGTTCATGAACCTGGTGGCACGGCCCGGTGGTGGTTGGATCAGCGATAAATTCGGTCGTAAGCGTTCATTGATCATCCTCTTGTCCGGATTGGCGTTGGGTTACTTTGCTATGTCGCAGGTTGATTCAGGCTGGCCCATCGCGGCTGCCGTTTTGGTGATGATGGCGTGTTCTTTCTTTGTGCAGTCTTCGGAAGGTGCTGTATTTGCTATCATCCCCCTGATCAAACGACGGCTTACCGGACAAATTGCGGGTATGGCCGGCGCCTATGGTAATGTGGGCGCAGTAGTCTTTCTGACAGTCTATTCCATGGTATCGGCACAGACCTTTTTCTTAGTAATTTGTGCTGCCGCTGTACTGGGTGTGATCACTGTTCTGTTCATGGAGGAACCAAAAGGCGCGATTGCCGAAACTCTGCCGGATGGTACGGTACAGATGATCGATGTAAGTTGATTTTCTCTCAACACGGTCCAGGGCCTTCTCGGTAGGGGGAAACACAATGGGTAAACAATTGAAGGTCAGCATTGGTCAGTATTCCGACAAGGGGCGCAAAGCGATCAATCAGGATTTCCACGGCGCTTATATCCCAGAGGAACCCCAATTGACAACCAAGGGTGTGGCGATCGCGCTTGCAGATGGGATCAGCAGCAGCGAAGTGGGACACATTGCCAGCGAAGCAACTGTAACCGGCTTTCTTGAAGACTACTATTGCACATCTGATGCCTGGTCGGTCAAGAAATCAGCGCAGCAGGTGCTCACTGCGACCAATTCCTGGCTTTACACCCAGACCCAGCAGAGCCAGAACTTCCGTAATGAAAACCGTGGGATGGTTTGTACCCTCAGTGCAATGGTCATCAAATCGACGACAGCCCACATTTTTCATGTGGGGGATACGCGGATCTACCGTTTTCGGGACAACCTTCTGGAGCAACTGACTGTGGATCACAGGGTCTGGGTTTCCTCTGAGAAAAACTTTCTCAGCCGGGCCATGGGGGTGGATTATCGCCTGGATATCGATTACCAGACATTGGAGGTGAACGAAGGTGATATCTTTCTGTTCATGACCGATGGTGTCTATGAGTTCGTCGAGCCCAAGGTCATGATCAATATGGTCGGAGAACATCAGGAGGATCTGGATCGGGCAGCGAAAGCGATTGTGGAAGCTGCCTATGAGCAAGGGAGTCATGATAACCTGACTGTCCAGATTCTGAGGGTTGATGAGCTTCCCACTCTTGACGTGGATGATGTTTATCACAAGCTGACGGAGTTGCCTTTCCCACCCGAGCTCGAGCCCGGGATGATCCTCGATGGCTACAAGGTGATCCGTGAACTCCATGCCAGTAAGCGAACCCAAGTCTATCTGGCCACTGATACCGAGACAGATACCAAGGTGATCATCAAAACGCCCTCGGTGAACTATCAGGATGATCCGGCCTATTTGGAACGATTCCTGATGGAAGAATGGATTGCCCGCCGCATCAACAGCCCGCATGTTCTAAAGCCCTGCGAACAGACTCGGCAACGTAACTTCATGTATTACGTCACGGAATATATCGAAGGTCAAACACTGGCGCAATGGATGATCGACAATCCTGAGCCTGATTTGGAAACCGTCCGTGATATCGTGGAACAGATAGCAAAAGGGTTGAGGGCCTTCCATCGTATGGAGATGCTGCATCAGGATCTCAAACCGGACAATATTATGATCGATACCCATGGCACGGTGAAGATCATTGATTTCGGTTCCACCAAAGTGGCAGGTGTGATGGAAATTACGACACCCATTGAAAGAGACAATTTGCTTGGCACCAAGCAGTACACGGCACCGGAATATTTACTGGGTGCCAGTGGCAGTCCCCGTTCGGATCTCTTCTCCTTGGGTGTCATTACTTACGAGATGCTTAGTGGAAAACTGCCCTATGGTGATAAACTGGAAAAGGCAACGACAAAAGCCGAGCAGAAAAAGCTGAAATATATTCCATTGTCCAGCGATGGGAGAGAGATCCCTGTTTGGGTAGATGGAGCGATCAATAAAGCAGTACATCCCGATCCCCGGAAACGCTACGAAGAATTATCAGAATTTCTGTTCGATCTGCGACATCCCAACAAGGAGTTCCTGAAAGAAAGTACCTCACCCTTGATCGAGCGTGATCCAGTTCTGTTCTGGAAATCTATTGCCCTGATCCAGGCGTTTCTGCTGGTTGTAATTCTGATCAGGCATTTTCTGTAAACGATCAATCTCTTTATTGCAGCGCACCAAAGCGGTGCGTGGTCAGTAAGTCATGTCCATTTTTTGGGCATGAAATAAGGAATAAAACTTCTTAAATCCGATAAATATTATATAAATCAATATCTTGCGATTTGGCATCTTTTTTGCTGATAAGGAGATAGTCAAGATAAAAACCAGGTCTAGTAAATTATGAGTAAACAACGCATCGTCATTGTCGGAAACGGAATGGTCGGTCATCGCTTCATCGAGTTTCTCGTGGAGTCGGACAAGGCAGGTGATTTTGAGATCATCACGTTTTGTGAGGAACCCCGCTATGCCTATGACCGGGTGCACCTTTCTGCCTTTTTTTCTGGCAGTACCGCAGAGGATCTGTCACTGGTGGAAGATGGTTTTTACGAGCAGCATGGTGTGACCGTCTTCGTGGGAGACAAGGCTATAGCGATCGACAGGGACATGAAAACCGTCCGTTCCGAACAGGGCCGGGAGGTGGAGTACGACAAATTGATTCTGGCAACGGGTTCTTATCCTTTCGTACCTCCAATCCCGGGCAAGGATCGTGAAGGCTGCTTTGTTTACCGGACCATAGAGGATCTTGAGGCGATGACCGAGGCCGGTGCCAAAGGAAAGGTCGGCGCCGTTGTTGGTGGTGGCTTGTTGGGGCTGGAAGCGGCCAAGGCGCTCAAGGATATGGGGCTGGAAACTCATGTCATTGAGTTTGCGCCACGGCTTATGGCCGTCCAGGTTGACGATTTGGGCGGTGCCATCTTGCGAAACAAGATCGAGGAGATCGGGGTGACGGTGCATACCTCTAAGAACACCATCAAAATAACCGAAGGTGGCAACACCCTGAACCGTATGGAGTTCGAAGACGGTGAAATACTGGATACGGACCTCATTGTTTTTTCCGCGGGTATTCGTCCACGGGACGAACTGGCCCGCAAATGTGGACTGAAGGTGGGTTCACGTGGTGGTATCGAGATCAATAACCAGTGCCAGACCAGTGATCCTGATATCTATGCCATCGGCGAATGTGCGCTCTGGAATAATCAAATCTTTGGCTTGGTCGCACCGGGCTACGCCATGGCTCAGGTTGCCGTGGAGCACTTGACTGGCGGTGATAGCAGCTTTACCGGTGCAGACATGAGCACCAAACTCAAACTCATGGGCGTAGATGTGGCCAGTTTCGGGGATGCCTTGAGCAGGACGCCAGGGGCACGTAATTACACCTATGTCAATGAGCCAGAGGGGATCTACAAAAAACTGGTAGTTTCGGAAAACGGCGAACATCTTCTGGGTGGCATCCTGATCGGGGAGGCCGAAGCCTATGGCAACTTGTTGCAGATGATGCTCAATGACATGGAACTGCCTGAACATCCCGATGCCCTGATTCTGCCCGCTCGGGATGGCAGCGCCGCGGCACTTGGAGTCGATGCCCTGCCCGATACTGCCGTCATCTGTTCCTGTAACAATGTGACGAAAGGTGAATTAAGTACGGCCGTTCAGGCCGGATGTACCACGGTTGGGGCACTGAAATCGGAAACCAATGCCGGAACTGGTTGCGGTGGTTGTGTTGCGTTGATGACCCAAGTGATGAACGCAGAGATGGAAAAACTCGGACTGGAAGTCAACACCGATATCTGTGAGCATTTCCCCTATACCCGGCAAGATCTGTACAACCTCATCCGGGTCGAGCAACTGAAAACTTTCGATGAGGTGATCGAAAAACATGGCCGTGGCCGCGGTTGCGATATTTGCAAACCTGCCATAGCCTCGATTCTCGCGTCGTGCTGGAACGAGCATGTACTCGAGAAGCCTCACTCTGGCTTGCAGGACACCAATGATCGCTACCTCGCCAATATGCAAAAAGATGGCACCTATTCAGTAGTGCCCAGAATCCCGGGAGGTGAACTTACCGCAACCCAGTTGAGGACTCTCGGCGAGATCGGTGAAAAATATGGTCTCTACACCAAGATCACCGGTGGTCAGCGTATCGACTTTTTCGGCGCACGGCTCGAGCAACTACCCGACATCTGGCGAGATCTGGTGGATGCAGGCTTCGAATCCGGCCATGCCTATGCAAAGGCGTTGCGTACGGTCAAGTCCTGTGTTGGCAGTACATGGTGCCGCTACGGGGTGGATGACAGTGTCGGACTCGCCATTGAACTGGAGAACCGTTACAAGGGCTTGCGTGCGCCACACAAAATCAAGTTTGCGGTTTCCGGTTGTACCCGCGAATGTGCCGAGGCCCAAGGTAAGGATGTGGGGGTCATCGCTACCGAAAATGGCTGGAATCTGTATGTCTGTGGCAACGGTGGCATGAAGCCGCGGCATGCCGATCTGTTTGCTTCCGATCTGGACAAGGA
>JALSRM010000054.1 GCA_026984775.1 Gammaproteobacteria bacterium | reverse complement strand
CAAGTTTAATGGAAAGGCTTCCCGTTTTGTATCTTCAGGGAAGTACTGAAGGTCTCAAGGGTTGTCCTTTAACCACGCAGTAACGCATCAAGATGATCAACTGCTTCGGCCCAGTCGGAATCCTCTTCCAGCACTTCGTGGATAAACGCCGCCTGTGAAGGTGTCCAGAAGTCTGCTTCCCACAAATGCAAAGAGCGATCGAGGCCTTTGTGCTTCTCAATAAAGGCATCGATGGCTTCGTCGCTGGAAGGCAGGCCTAGTTGTTCGAAAAGTGTATTCAGGTTATGTTCTGAGAGATCCATATAAATTCCTTGTCTAATTTGCAGTTTTCTTTTTACTCTTCTGTGTGGAACGTGAATCACCTTGTAGATAAAAACCGAAAACCTTGTGTACGGCTTCGGAGGTAATATTGCCCGGAATACTGTCAATTCGCAAATGGATATCAGGAAAGGTATTGAGGAAACGCTGCAGATCGTCTGCACGTTTGAGTTTTTTGTTGGCATATCGGAGGAAGGGCGTTTTATATGCTGTTCTCCTGTGTGTTTCAATGATGTGGCGTTCCTCCAGACGGCGAATCAGAACTGCACCACCGCATTGGCGTGAGACCGCCGTATAAGACCAACGGCCATCGGCGACATATTTTCCCTTTTGGTAATGGTTTGAAAAACTCCAAAGATAAGGAGAGAGGACTTCAGGATGCCAGGTTCGGTATCCCCAACCGTTATATCGTTCCAGTTCATACAAGAGGCGGGGTAACTCCCAGTTCTTGATGCGGTGCAGGTTTTTGAATTTCAGGGCATCGACAGCACTTTCTTCCCAGGTAAAAGGTGGAGAGCCTTGCCTTGGCCGGCCAGCAGGGATGTGAAGAGTCCTTCTTGTCAACGGATCACCATTATGCAAGTGACGGCTAAAATTTCGTGAAGATTCAAGATCATGGATGGCAGCGATGAAATACCATGGAATACCCAGCGCATCACTGACCGATTCATAACGTCGCTGGTGCTTTACAGTGTTGTCGACAATTTTGTCGACCTGGTAGAAACGGCTGGACTTGATTTCGCAGCTATCATACAGACGTTGATATTCTTCTGCGAGCGATTTCGTATAACGGATGTTGGCCATGGTTTATACCTTTTTAAAAGTAATGTCTTAAGCATAGCGATTCTCCGTTGAATAGCAATTTGTGATCAGGGAACAGAAAAAATAGGGATCAGTTTTGTCCAAAGTGTCTGTTGAGATAATCAATAATTTCGGTCGATTCATACATCCAGAGCACACTCCCGTTTTTCTCTATCCGCAAGCAGGGAACCTGACTCTTTCCACCGCTTTCTATGAGTTCCTGGCGGTATTCGGGGTGTTTCAATGTGTCCCGGATCTCGATATCAATACCCAGCCGTTTTATTGCTCGTCGTACGATGAGACAATAAGGGCAGAAATCATATTGGTAGAGGCTGAGTTTGGAAGTGTTCCGTTCAGTCATTCTCTGTTTTCCTTTTGTTTTTGAAGAAATCGGTCAGCAGTGTTCCACACTCTGCTTCCAGAACCCCACCATAGATCTCCACCCGGTGGTTGAGCCGATCGGTGCCAAGCAAGGGAAATACACTCCCGGCCGCTCCCGTTCTAGGATCATAGGCTCCAAAGACAACCCGTTTTACACGGGCATGGATCAACGCACCTGCACACATGGCACAGGGCTCAAGGGTCACATAGAGGGTAGTGTCAGGCAGCCGGTAGTTGAGTAGGTTCCTGCCAGCCTCGCGTAGTGCTACGATCTCGGCATGGCAGGTGGGATCGTGTTGACCAATCGGCTGATTCCATCCTTGGCCGATGATCGTCTCGTCTTTGACCAAAATGGCGCCAACGGGTACTTCATCCGATTGCCTTGCCCGATCGGCAAGGGCCAATGCCTTCTGCATCCATTTCCGATCAGAGTCGTGAGTGGTCTCCAGCCCTTGAAGAGATGTCATTGATTGTAACTATCGTAAAACGCCATATAAATAAAGATGATAGCATGACCCTCGGGTTCTGATGACCTTTTCCGTGCAAGGGGGGCACATTCTGATGGTTGTGAATATGGCTTGGGCCCTTGTTACGATGAAATTCATTTTTTTCCACTGAAGTTCATGATGTTTGGCAGTGTGAGCAGGCAAAGCATCGATGATAGCATCAGAACAAAACCGAGCAGTGCATGTGGTGCCATGGCAGGGAGTCCGCTCAACAGCAGGCCATCATTACCACCCGGGAGTACCACGGCAGCTATCCCCATGAGTATTCCGCCTCCAAGGCAAGCAATTGAATGTGACCAGACAGGCGCCTGCCAAGTAAAACGTTTTCGAATGATAGCTGCAGTCACACCACCGGCCACCATTGATAGGGTACAGGCAACCGCCAGCGTGGAAGGTGCCTTGGAGCTCAGAGTCAGTGTGTGCCAAGCGGTGCGCATCAGAACGGTGGCAAAATCCCAGCCATCAACGGTGGCAAAAAGCCAACCGCCGCCTACGCCCAGCATCAGTACCACCAATATCGCGGAGGACGACAGCAGCTGTCGCCTGCGTTCCTCAGATCGAAAAGAATAAGCCGTGATATGCATCAGCGCAATCACTGCCGCCAACGTTAGCCACGCAGCCGCCCCCATGTCAGGCGTGGCGAGCGGTGATGCTTCTGTTCTGAGCGGCGCAATCTCGGACAATGCATGTTTCGCACCCACTGCACCTGCGACCATGCCCATTAGCGTGGCCACATAGGTCAGGTTGCCGCCGGTAAGCTGTACGAAGGTACCGAACACACAACCGCGGTTGAGCCAGGCTCCCAACCCCAGCACCACACCACCGATCAGAACCATCGACCATCGTTCGTGTGTGGCACTCAAGCGCATTGTGTCAGGTTGTAACCAGGACAGAGGTACAATGATCAAGGCCGCCCAGGCAGCAGCACCCAGGAACGCCATCAGGCGTTCGAACCGATGTTCACGCACAATCTGCACGGCCGCGGCATAGGTGCAAAGACCGCCGTATTTCATGGCGAACCCCGTCCCAAAGGCGATCACCATCGCCAGCAAGCTGGTCATCGGCACGACCTCTGCATTCCAAACCTGCTTTTGATCCGATCCAGCTTCGGATCGATGTAACGTTGACAGAATGCTGCCTCGGGATGCTGGCGGTAATAGTTTTGATACCGTGCCTCAGAGGCGCGAAATGCCACAAATGGCAAGACTTGGGTGATCAGCGGGTTTTTGAACCCGGCCTGCGCTGCTGCGATGGCCTCGTCAGCCGCACGGCGCTGATCGTCATCGAATGCATAGACCGCGCTGCGGTATTTTTCCCGCATGCGGTGCCGTCGGGTGGATGAATGGGTGCGCAGGTGCACCTCGATCAGGGTTTCGAGAGGAATCACATCGGTATCAAAATGCACGATCACCGCCTCCGACCAGCGGTCATCCGGCGGCGTGGAACGGATGAACCCCTGCTCGACTCGCTCGACACCCCTCAGCGACTGGAACACCGCCTCGGTACACCAGTGGCAGCCGCCACCCAGCCCGATACGCATCAGTCCGGCAACACCCAGTCCGGGCGGGGATAGTGGCAGGTATAGCCGCCAGGATGGCGTTCGAGGTAATCCTGATGCTCGGGTTCGGCCTCCCAGAAATCGCCCGCCGGGCTCACGCGGGTGACCACCGGGGCCGGCCACAGCCCGGACGCATTCACATCCTCGATGGTCTTCAGTGCGACCTGGCGCTGTTCTTCGGTGGTGTAGAAGATCTCCGATCGGTAGGACGGCCCGCGGTCGTTGCCCTGACGGTCCGGCGTGGTCGGGTCGTGGATCTGGAAGAAGAATGCCAGCAGTTTGCGAAAACTGGTCTGTTCATTGTCGAACTCGACTTCGATCGCTTCGGCGTGATTGCCGTGGTTGCGGTAGGTCGCATTGGGCGTGTCGGGATCGCCGGTGTAGCCCACGCGGGTGCGCAACACGCCGGGTTGCTTGCGAAACAGGTCCTGCATGCCCCAGAAACAGCCGCCAGCCAGAATCGCTTTTTCAACCGTCATGATCTTCTCCTGTCACCAAGGGAATGTACTCGCCGTAACCTTCGGCTTCCATTTCATCCAGCGGGATGAAACGCAGCGAGGCCGAGTTGATGCAATAACGCAGTCCACCCAGTTCTTGGGGTCCGTCCGGAAACACGTGCCCCAGATGGGAATCACCGTGGGTCGAGCGCACTTCGGTGCGGATCATGCCGTGGCTGGTGTCACGCACTTCGTTGATGAATTCCTCGCTGACCGGCTTGGCGAAACTGGGCCAACCGCACCCGGAGTCGAACTTGTCGCGCGAGGTGAACAGCGGTTCGCCGGAGACGATATCCACATACAGGCCGGGTTCGTCGTTGTGTAGATATTCACCGGTTCCGGGTCTTTCGGTCGCGTTTTCCTGGGTGACGCGGTACTGCTCGGGGTTGAGCCTGACAATGGCGTCGGGGTCTTTTTTGTACTGTTTCATGGTATCCAGCGTCCTCAAGCTCTGTAATGTGAGCACTGGTGTCATGTTTTGGCCAGATCGATACGTTGCTACAGTTTCACAATCACGTCTGATCTTTGCTGTAAAAACCCTCATTCAGGGCTGTCTTTCCTGATAGCAAACAGGAAAGGTTTTGACCTGTCAAGTCATCACCGTCCATCAGACAACCTGATCGCGTTGGTTTGAATCATCGAGTGGATGTCAGAACAGTTCAAGGGTTTCCAGTGTTTCTTTCAGCGTCAACGGGAGATGACAGCTTTTCAAGCACATCGTGTAGAAACTGTATGTTGTATTCCCTGCAGATTTATTTTCCAACAAACAGCAGGGGATCAACCATTGCATTATTCAGGATCACACTCCAGTGGAGGTGCGGGCCGGTGACTCTCCCTGTCATACCCACTTTGCCAATGATATCCCCGATCGAGACCCGATCCCCTTCTTTCACATCGATCCGGCTCATGTGACAGTACATGGTAATAAGTCCCTGTCCGTGATGGATAAAGACAGTCTTTCCGTTGAAGAAGTAATCGCCTGTATTGATGACAATGCCTGAAGCGGCCGCCTTGATGGGTGTGCCTTGAGGTACGGCGATATCCAGTCCGCTGTGGGGCTTTCTGGGCTGGTTGTTGAAGAAGCGCCTCAGTCCAAATGGACTGCTGAAGTTGCCCTTGACAGGCAATTCAAGACGCAAAGGTGGTTTGGGGTTGTCATCCCAGTACGCCTTGGCTGCCTTAATCCGTTTTGTCTCTTTTCGGATGCGCTCGAGATCCTGTTGATTCGGATTGACCTTGCGTTTGTTTTTGATAATCAGATACTGCGTCTTGTAGTTTTTGTCTCGGACGGTAAAGGTGTGAATGAAAGTTTCTCCGTCTGCCAGGATTTTCAGATTATGAAAACCGGGCCTTGCCGACAGGGGGATACCGATCACTGCTTGCCATTGATCTTTTTTCTGCCCAGGAATCACCATGACCCTTTTTCCCTCGAACCACGCCTTTGGGCGTTCAGCCGATTTAATGCGGAAAGCAGCGACACCACCTGGGACACTACTCACAGTCACTGCTTCAGCGAAGGTTGTGGTGAGAAATAACAGCAAAATGGCCGATACTGCTCTCATCAATCCTCTCTCAAATCCTTTTCCAGACAGCGATCCACTGTACACTCCAGCGCACCGGATGAAAGTTGAGCAGTCACCCGATCGCCGACCCCGACATCACGGGAGGTACGGATGATCTGTCCAGGTGCTTTTTGCATGATGGCATACCCTCGATGAAGGGTATTGAGTGGACTGACGGACTGCAGAGTCCGTGCTGTTTCACTTAGCTTGGCTTTGAGTTTTTCCAGCCGGTTCAGCATCGCTGAATCAATTCGGATGCGGTACTGTTGGCAGCGTTCGAGATTCATTGCGATGACCTTCTCGGGGTTATATTGTTTGAGATTGATGATCAGTGTGCTCAACCGGATGCTGCGTTGATGGATACTGGCCATGGCTGCCTTGTTCATTCTGATGCTGAGATCATCGAGCCGTTGGCTTAGTTCCTCAAGCCGTCGGCCGGGGTGGACCAGACGCCTTTGCAACTCGTTCACTTTTTGATCCAGCTGACTGATCTTGCGGGTGATCAGATCGCGGAATCCGATCTCATAACCGGTCAGTTGTTGTTTGAGTTCTTCTTGATCGAAACTGATCAACTCGGCTGCAGCAGAAGGTGTTGGTGCCCGTACATCGGCGACAAAGTCGGCAATAGTGAAATCAATTTCATGACCAACACCAACCACCACAGGCGTCTCGCAGGCATGTATCGCACGTGCCACCACTTCTTCATTGAAGGACCACAGATCTTCCAGTGAGCCACCTCCGCGGGTAACGATCAGCACATCGCACTCCTTGCGTTTATCAGCCAGGTTGATCATACGTGCTATCTGCTGTGCGGCAGTTTCACCCTGGACCTGAGTTGGGTAGATGATTACTTCCAGTGCCGGGAAACGGCGTCCGAGAACGCTAAGAACATCTCGGATCGCTGCACCCGTAGGTGAGGTTACGATGCCAACTATTCTGGGAAATTCAGGAAGTTCTTTTTTGTGCAGGGGAGAAAACAGGCCTTCCTGTTCGAGCCTTTTTTTGAGTTGTTCGAATGCAAGTTGCAGCGCACCCTCGCCAGCAGGCTCCATTCGATCGGCAATGAGCTGAAACTCTCCGCGTGCCTCGTAGAGGCTGACGCGGGCATAGATCAGTACCTGCATTCCGTTTTCCGGTTGAAAGCGCAACAGGTTATTGTGGCTGCGAAACATGGCGCAGCGAACCTGCGACCGGGAATCCTTGAGAGAAAAATAGAGGTGACCAGATGCTGGCTGGGCGAGATTGGAGATCTCGCCCTCGATCCACAGCATGCGAAAACTGCCTTCGAGGATGGTCCTGACTTCGCGGTTCAATTGTGAGACGGAATAGATCTCGCCGGTTCCCGGTTCAATGTTGTTTCGAGACATGAGCGGATTTTAAAGAGTATGTAGAAGAAGGACAATAAAGCACGCTATAATACGTCGTTTAACTCCCTACCTGAAAGAGCTGTCTGATATGCGAATTAGTGGCGAAGCACTTACCTTTGATGATGTTTTACTGATTCCGGCCTATTCCAACATTCTGCCGCGCGAGGCCAGCCTGGAAACCCGCCTGTCGCGGGACATTAAACTGAATATCCCTTTGGTCTCAGCTGCAATGGATACAGTTACCGAATCTCGCCTTGCCATTTCTCTTGCACAACAGGGCGGTATTGGCATCATCCACAAAAACCTTAGCATTTCCGCACAGGCCTCCGAGGTCAGAAAGGTCAAGAAATATGAAAGCGGTGTTGTGCGTGAACCCGTCACCGTTACTCCCGATACCAGCATCCGGGAAGTACTTAAACTGACAGAGCGTTATCATATTTCAGGATTACCTGTGGTAGAAGGTGAACAACTGGTCGGCATTGTGACCAGTCGTGATCTGCGCTTTGAAACCGAACTCGATAAACCAGTCGCCAATATCATGACTGGCAAGGATCGTCTCATCACAGTCAGAGAAGATGCCTCTCAGGATGAGGCTATCGAAAAGCTGCATCAACATCGTATCGAAAAGGTTTTGGTCGTTAATGACAAATTCCAGCTGCGAGGCCTGATCACAGTAAAAGATATCCGCAAATCGGAAAAATACCCGAATGCATGCAAGGATGAAAACAATAGCCTGCGCGTTGGTGCTGCCGTAGGTACAGGTGAAGGAACCCACGAACGCATCGAAGCCTTGATCGAGGCAGGTGTCGATGCGATTGTTGTCGATACCGCCCATGGTCATTCCCAGGGGGTGCTGGACATGGTGAGCTGGGTGAAGAAAAATCATGGTAACGATGTCCAGGTGATCGGCGGTAACATTGCCACCGGCAAGGCCGCACGAGCGCTGGTTGAAGCAGGAGCGGATGCAGTCAAGGTAGGCATTGGCCCCGGTTCCATCTGCACAACCCGAATTGTAACCGGGATCGGTGTTCCACAAATTACTGCAATCAAGAATGTGGTTGAGGCTCTTGAAGGGACTGGTATTCCACTGATTGCCGATGGTGGGATCCGCTTCTCTGGCGATATCGCCAAGGCACTGGTAGCTGGTGCTTGGTGTGTGATGATTGGCGGGTTGTTTGCGGGTACTGAAGAAGCTCCAGGTGAAGTCGAACTCTATCAGGGCCGTTCCTACAAGTCCTATCGCGGCATGGGCTCACTTGGAGCCATGTCTCAGACACATGGTTCTTCTGACCGCTATTTTCAGGAGAGTGACGAAATCGAAAAACTGGTACCGGAAGGCATTGAAGGCCGAGTACCCTACAAGGGGCCGCTCTCTGCAATTATCCATCAGTTACTGGGCGGTATCCGTGCAGCAATGGGCTATACCGGCTGTTCCAATATGGAGGAGTTCCGGACCCGACCCGAATTTGTACGCGTTTCTCCAGCTGGCATGCGAGAAAGCCATGTTCACGATGTGACCATAACCAAGGAAGCACCGAACTACCGCCAGAGCTGAGCAATATAAAATATGAAAGATATCCACGCTGATCGGATCCTGATCCTGGATTTTGGGTCACAGTATACACAACTGATTGCTCGCCGTATTCGTGAAGTCGGCGTCTATTGCGAAATCCATCCCTACGATCTTTCTGAAGACGCGATCCGCGAGCTGACACCGAAAGGCATCATCCTGTCTGGCGGACCTAAATCCGTCACTGAAGGGGAGGTCAAGGCACCGGAAGCCGTATTCGAAGCTGGTGTTCCCGTGCTAGGTATCTGTTACGGAATGCAAACCATGGCAGCCCAGCTTGGTGGTGAAGTGGAGAAATCGAATCATCGTGAATACGGTTATGCCCAGGTACGGGCCAGGGGGCATTCCAAACTTCTCTATGAAATCGAAGATCACACCACAGCGGAAGGCTGGGGCATGCTCGATGTGTGGATGAGTCATGGTGATCGGGTCAAGGCCCTGCCTCCTGGATTTAAGCTGATCGCTTCTACCGATAGCGCACCGATCGCTGGCATGGCCGATGAAGAACGCCACTACTACGGTCTGCAATTCCACCCCGAAGTCACACATACACGACAGGGTATGCGTATTCTCAGCCGCTTCGTGCATGAGATCTGCGGTTGTGAATCCAGTTGGACGACAGAAAACATCATCGAAGATAGCATCCAGCGGATTCGGGATCAGGTCGGTACGGATAAGGTCTTGCTGGGCCTTTCCGGTGGTGTAGACTCTTCCGTCGTTGCTGCACTGCTGCACCGTGCGATCGGAGATCAGCTCACTTGTGTGTTTGTCGATAATGGTCTTCTGCGCCTTCATGAAGGTGATCAGGTGATGAGTACCTTTGCCGAGCATATGGGTGTAAAAGTGATCCGGGTCGATGCAGAGGAGCGTTTTCTGGATCGACTCAAGGGTGTGACTGATCCGGAAGAAAAACGCATTATTATCGGTAATACCTTTATCGAGATCTTCGAGGAGAAGGCACTGAAGCTGGCCGACGTGAACTGGCTCGCCCAAGGCACAATCTACCCTGACGTGATTGAGTCCGCCGGTGCTGAAACCGGAAAGGCCCATGTGATTAAATCCCATCATAATGTGGGGGGGCTGCCGGAAGAGATGGAACTGGAATTGGTGGAACCCTTGCGTGAACTATTCAAAGACGAAGTCAGAAAGATCGGTGTTGAACTAGGGCTGCCTAGTGAAATGGTTTATCGCCATCCCTTTCCGGGTCCTGGTCTTGGGGTACGAATCCTCGGCGAAGTGAAGAAAGAGTACGCCGATACCCTGCGTCTTGCCGATTCGATCTTCATTGAAGAACTACACACGGCCGATCTCTATGACAAGGTCAGTCAGGCTTTTGCCGTCTTTCTTCCGGTCAAATCCGTGGGTGTGACCGGAGACAACCGCAACTACAATTATGTCATAGCATTGAGAGCCGTGGAAACCATCGACTTCATGACCGCTCGCTGGGCGCATCTACCCTACGAATTCCTCGAAAAAGTCTCCAACCGTATCATCAACGAAATCGATGGCATCTCGCGCGTCACCTATGACATCTCCGGCAAACCCCCGGCTACCATAGAGTGGGAGTGATCGGCACTGTCTGGTACTGACAAGCATCAGAGCTGAGGCTTCAAGATCTTGCAGTTGAGCGATAGACTGTACAAAAACTCGCAAGGATGCGGATCATGCCCCACACAGCGGTGGCTAGGATGGATGGGATGGGCCGGAAGGGGAGTTGGCGGAAAAGGGCGTCTATTCTTCTTATGCACATGTCATCATCAATACCATCTGGCTGGATGATTTTTGGAATGCGACTAATGCAAACGTACCTGAAGATGCCTTGATAACCTTCAATGGTTCATCAGCGGTCACCGTAACGGCCAGTAAACCATTCAACCCAGCCCCGGACCCAACAAGTTTTGCAGGTTTGTACGGAGGGTTGGTGAGCAGCATCCTGTTTCAAGCCATCGATCCAGGTGCCGTTTCGGGTGATGGTGACGATTTTGCATTGGCCAGGATTGACTATT
>JALSRM010000053.1 GCA_026984775.1 Gammaproteobacteria bacterium | reverse complement strand
GCCCCGGACCCAACAAGTTTTGCAGGTTTGTACGGAGGGTTGGTGAGCAGCATCCTGTTTCAAGCCATCGATCCAGGTGCCGTTTCGGGTGATGGTGACGATTTTGCATTGGCCAGGATTGACTATTCACCTGCACCGGTACCGGTTCCTCCAGCATTCTGGCTGCTTGGTTCTGGATTGGTTTTCCTTTTCAGGAAACGGCAAACTGGATAATTCGTTCTCTGTAGGCCAGTCTGATCGTCGCCCCGTTTTAAACGGGGCTTTTTTTGTACAGTTTTACTGCTCCATTCTTGATTTCAAGGAACCTATACTTTCCTGAAAGAATTTGCATCCTGTAAAGAAAGGGTATGGTTTGGCCATTTTGTTATTGACCATACCTTCACCTGCACCTATCTGTTGATGAAAGAAACAGAACAGGGCCGGATATTTCTAACAAGCCCCGTCCATGGTTCTGATCCTGCGGGAACCAATCAGTCCCTTGCAGTCTAGAATGGAAAATTCAAAACGATGCGATTGTCTTTTCGCAATGTGTCACCTTATAGAGACATATTTTTCTGGAAAAGTACATTATCAACCAGGCGGGAGATATGTAACTAATTGATAGTTATAGAATAACTATATTGGCATGGGAAATGCAGTATAGATATCAAGAATATACTCGCTATTCTTGCAGACAATTAAAGCGTTTATTGCAATTTTAAATAAAGAAAGGGGAAGTTTGATGAAAAAATCAAAAATACTTGCATTATCGGCAGTATTTGCAGCAGGCACTGCGTTCAGCAGTGCGTCATCTGCATTTGTTGTTGATTTTACAAATGCAAACCACTGGGGTAATCCTGGAGGATCAACTGCGGACTATGCAGCACCGTCTGCAGATTATTCCTATCCGGGTCCATTTCAGGTAACAGTAACTGCCCCAGCAAGCAATCTTGTATTCTGGGAAAACCAGGATGGTTTCGGTGTTCAAGGCCCGGGTGATGACAATAATTGGGATGATGACATCGAAAACTTCAATGGTTCACCTGTAACCGAAATTCTGTTGGTATCATTTAGTGCTCCAGCAGATGTCACCAGAGTCAGAGCGGCTGACTTTCTTGGTTCGGGTGAATTTTCTGTTGGTGGCGGAGTCTGGACGAGCTTTGGACCTGGTGCCGGTACAAATGGTCCTGGTGACTGGTTCAATATCGCTGCTGGTACGACAAACTTTATTGCGTTCAGGGCAGTTGGTAACCAAAGCAGTTTCCAGGTCTCTGGCTTGGATGTCTCTGTTGCACCGGTTCCAGTACCCCCCGCAGTATGGCTCTTAGGTTCAGCCATGGTTTTCCTGTTCAGAAAACGACAGGCAAGCTGATACTAAAAGGTATTTCTATCTAACCAGATAAAAAAGCCCCGCGAGGCGGGGTTTTTTTTGGATTAAATAGAGGCGAAAGTGAATTCCAGGCGGGGATTCACGGATAAGTGTGTAAGGAATTAAATCAGCACGCTTTTCGTTTATATTAGAGCGCTGTTGTTTGGTAATCTACTCCTAACTAGATTCATATCCATCATTTGAATGCCTGGCTGGAATGAGTCGAAGTTTTTAAAGTTGTTCTGAAATATCGTTGAGTCCTATCTGATATCTCTTTGTTTATAAAAGCCGGTGACACCGGCTGAGTTTCCGGAAATCCCAAACTATTTGACTCTCGTTGCTACAGAAAATTTTCTTTCTTATTGGCACAGTTCTGGTGTAGATGAAAACCATGGTTTACCTTATGACAACATAGCTTTATTTATTGTCAAAAAGCTCACAAAACAGAAAGTATGAGAAGAAATAGAGAGCAAAATGATGATAGATAGATCAACTAAATTATCAACCATGATTGGTTTATCTTAGGATTGATAGCGGCAACAGCTGTCAATGCAGTAACAGTAAACTTTGCAGTGGATCCCAGTTGGGGTGGAGGACCGATCCATTCAGATAGAATTGTCTCGCTGTCGTCGTCAAACGGGACTTCGGAAGGACAGGCGTATATTACTTTCAATGGCACAACTGTAGTTGCTTTGACAGCAAGCAAAGGGTTCAGTGCCACACTACATCCGACCGGTTTTGACGTTATGACCCTATTTACAGGTCAAATAACGAGTATTTTGTTCCAAGCAGTTTATCTGTCAGTTAATGGTTCTCCAGTGACGATGAGTTTGCACTTGCTGGCATAGCGTTCACTTCTGTAACCTTACCACTGGCCTGTTGGTTGATGGTTCTTCTCTTATTTTTCTATTCAGAAGAAGGCCGAGATAGTTTGCTCAGGGTCGAGACGAAAAAAGAAACCCCATTTTGTGGGGTTTCTTTTGATAAGTGGATTGAGATTCTACTACTTGCTTACCACCTTCCAGTTAAGATCGTTAATTGGCGTAACTGAAAGACCTCCCGGCGGATCCAGTGTTACACCATTCATCAGGTACATATAATTTTCTCCTGTGACGTCATTTCGCCAGAATATGTCCTGCTTGCCATCCCCGTTGTAGTCACCAATTGCTTTGATATTCCATACAAGTGCGGTAAATGCCACATGTTCACCTGGTGCAGGGCTATTATTACCATTGCTCACATCGCCATTGATTACGTTCTTGCCATTCATGTAATACATCCATACACGTCCATTTGAACTGTTACGCCAGAGGATGTCACTACGCCCATCTGCATTGAAATCGCCTACACCTTCAATATTCCAATTGGCGGCTGTAAAGACCACGTGTTCCCCGATGCCGCCACCATTGGAGATCACTACCCCGTCCATTTGATACAGCCAGACACGTTTGTTTAAGGCATGTCGCCAAAGGACGTCATCTTTACCGTCCAGATTAAAATCACCAATACCAGCGACCTTCCATTGTGTATCAGGGATCTGGTTGACGTAAACAGTAGTTGTCGGAGCTGTTGTCCCATTCATGAAAGCGATCCGGTTTTCACCGGTCGAGTCATTGTGCCAAAAAATATCGTCATTGCCATCACCATCAAAATCACCAACCCCGGCAATTTGCCAATTGGACGTCTGTACATCTGCAATCGTGAAATCAATTTCAGATTGCACAGTGGCTCCATTCATCAGTGTGATTTTATTTGCACCCGTTGCAATGTTTCGCCACAGTAGATCCCTTTTTACATCCTTGTTGAAATCACTGTTTCCCACGATTATCCAGTTCGGGTCGTTCAGGAAAGTGAAGTCAGTTTCCGATGAGACAAGGTTGCTGTTCATCAGCTGGATCTTGTTGTTGTTGGAAACAGCATGCCTCCAGAAAATGTCAGACTTTCCGTCACCATTAAAATCATTCGGAATTCCGGCAGACAGATCGGCCCCATTGATATCGACATACCAACCTGTAACCGTTCCATTTTTCTTACCGTAACCGACAATTTTTTTGCCGTCATTTGAGATTCCGGTCGCTTCAGTCAAAACCCAGCCAGCCATATCAATACCATTGGCAAGTAATACATTTTTTATGTTGCGCATGCTATTGGCTGCTGTGGTCCAGATAAAGGCTTCAGAGATAGGTGCTGTTATTGTCCCCGTAGTGCCGAGACCAACTACAACAGAACCATCTCCTGAAACGGCATTGGCTTGGCTGATAAAAGGCCCTCCGGGAAGATCTCCCAATCCTGTCATTGTGCCAGAAGAAAATCTGAATGCTTCTGGCCCATTAGCAGAGGTCCCAAGACCAACAATGACTGCGCCATTTGAAGAAGCGGCTTCTGCCGAGCTGTTGAAAGCCCCTCCAGGGAGGTCTCCCAGTGCTATCATGCCACCGCTGGAAGTCCAGCTGAAGGCCTCAGTGCCGTTCGATGAATGGCTTGAGCCGACAATGACTGAACCATCTGAAGAAATACCATTTGCAAAGCTGAAAAGAGATCCACCCGGAAGGAAACCAAGCCCCCCCATTCCTCCACTCGAGGTCCAGCGGAAGGCTTCATTGCCATTCGCAGTAGTACCGGTACCAATAACGATGGTGCCATCATCCGAAATATCTTCAGCAGTACTTGAAAATCCCCCTCCGGCAAGGTCACCCAGCCCGACCATGCCTCCTGAGGAGGTCCAGATGAAAGCCTCATCACCATTGCCAGAGTTACTGAAACCCACAACTGTTGAACCATCAAAGGACAGAGCATTCGCAGAGCTTCCAAAGTTACCACCCGGGAGATCACCCAGATTGGTCGTGCTCGACGATGTCCAGAGGAATGCTTCCAGACCGTTCAATGTAGTATGAACTCCGGTGGCCTTGTTTCCGTCTCCGGAAATTCCGAAGGCGCGACTGCTTGTCGAGACTTCTTGTATGGATACAGAAAAGGCGACATTGCTGAAAAGCAAGAGGCTGAAAATAGAAAAAAGCTTTAACGTATGGGTCTGATCATGCATGATGAGTACTCCTCCTATGAGTTGCATGTATAAAAGGATTTTAGCACAGGTGCTAGTCGATAAAACCGGGCTTTATGGAACTTAATGATTGATTACAAATGACTATTTGGGTGATTATTTCCTGGAATATCCAGGGATGCTTTCATTTGAATCAGGTTTTTTTTGTGATATGAGTTTGACGACAGGATCAGTCCAGCTTCCCTTCAATTGGTATTGTCTCTGAAGTACCCGGTCAATCGTATCAGGTAGCCCTGGGACAATCTTTTCCGCAAGAAAGATTGCGGCACCAACTCCCGCACCCACTGGTCCGCCAAACAGTGCGCCAGCAATGGGTAGGCTGCTGGAAACAGCAGGAGTGACGGTGATGATTTGGTCATAGTTCTCATCGACGAGTCCTATCCGGCCCGTGATGTCAATATTGGCAGAAGTACCAATCATACTTAGATTGTTGGTATAGGCATTGCCAGCCTCAATGTCGAAATCCCCGGTGATACTGTCGAAGGTAAAGCCCTTCTTGAACAGATCGCTAAAATCGAGCGAGAGCCGTCGGGTAAGGGATTGGATACTGAGCAGGGCGAAAACCTTGCCCACCCGGTTTGTCACTTCTGTGAGACGTCCACTACCGATTTCAAGTCTCAAATGGCCTTTGACTCTAGCGAGATCAAATTCTGCTGGCGACCCCGGCCATTTTGCATTGATGTGTATTCTGGTCTTCCCACCCTCAATTCCACTGACATCAAAATCAAACTGTTCTAGCAGTGGTCGGAGGAGGGGGCCATTGGCGTCGACTATCAAGGTTGTGCGTTGATTTTTGTCGAATTTCGTCCAGTTTCCCACAATGTTGATCGTTGCAGCGGGAGAATCCAAAATCAGCTTTTCTATTTGTAGGCCACTTTTTTCTGGCACCAGATGCAATTCCAGTGTTCCCAGTTTCAGTTCGTTGTATTGAAATTGCTGGCTGGTGAGCAATAACTCCGGTATTGTTCCTGGATCGAATTCAGTTTTTTCTTTGCCAGTCGAGGTGATTCTCAGCCGTTCAAAGTCGGCTTTGACCGGCTGCTGTGAAAGCGGCCACGGGATACTGACCATACCACTGAGATCGTTGTTTTCGATCAGTAACTCCCAGGATTTTTTTTCACTACGACCACGAATATGATTCCGGGAGAAGCTCCGGGTTCCAAGCTTTAGATGGCCGATGTCGAGTTCGAATGTTATGAGACTTTGTAAGGAAAGTGCCTGGTGTTTTTTTTGCCAGAAATATCGTTCCAAAAAATTTTTCCAGGCAATAAGATCCAGCTCCTTTAGGGTGCCATTTACTTCGATGAGCGTTCCTGTTTTCTCGGAATCTGGAAGATTTCCCGGGCCAAAATGCAGAGTGATTCGCTCCAGCCCCGGTTTACCTTCACGAAGGGTAAGAGCTATACGACCTTTCAGGGTTTTGTTATAGCTAAAAGTGATCGCCCTGGCTTTGTTTCTTCCCAACGTGGTTTTGAGCTTCAGGTTTCGTTTTTCATTGGCCGTTTTTCCAAATGGGGAGGGAGCGAGAATATTCAGGCCCTTGAGATCAGATGTAATGAGAAGTCCGGTTTTGGCTTCAGGATCACCAATCTTCGAGGGCAGGGTCAGTCGGGCTAACCAGGATGTTGTGCCACTGATCGCATTGAGGATCTTCAACTCGTCATGTTTGAGGTTCAACTGGACCATGCGGTTGATAATGTAGTTTCTGTCTGCAAGCCCTGAGAGTACGACCTCAGATTTTTTATGCCCTTTTCTGTTATCGATATCCAGTTGTATTGAGACAAAACTATCAAAAAGGCGTGCTTTCAAATCTTCTGCAGACCATTTTTCATTTTCAAAGATAAAGAGTCCATTCAATGAATCCAGTTGAATGTCCAATGATCCTAGGTTGAGCGTATTGTTATCCAGGTGGATTTTTCCATCCACAGATGTTTCACTTAATCTATTCAAGGGTAGATCAATTTTCAGATCCAGATCGAGAGGACCGCTGATCTCGATATTTTCAAGCTTTTTGCCAATGCTGGATTTCAAAGGGCTGTGATGGATAAATTTCAACCCGTCTTCCATTTGACCCACAGCTTTCCCCTTGATAAGCAGATGATGTTGAGAAGTCAGCAGATCGGGAATTTCGACTATTGTGTCAAAGATGCCGGTATCGAAGATTTTTGCTGATGGTGCAGTAATTACCATTTTTCTTCCACTGAAAAGTATTTCCGCTGTGATTTCCTCTATTCGTGGCCATCTTTGAAAGTAATCGAGGATGCCGTCTTCCACCTGGAGGCGGACTTCAAAAATTCCCTCATTTTGTTCAAAAGGGAATTTATCCAGAGGACCGCGAAGAAGTATAGTTCCCCCCGTCAGACGCCCACTTACAATTGCCCGATCCAACCATGTCTTCAGCGTCGTGTGTAGCAAGGTGGGAGGAATCATTTTTACAAGCGGTTCAATATTCCCCCGGAAGAATGTTCCTTGTAGATCGAATTCAGGTGATGTGGAAGGTCCTTTATTGACGGTGCCTGTGAGTTGAAATGAAACGTCCGGATTTTCGAGTGTAATATTGGGAATATTTAGTGACCAGCTACTTGATTGTTCTTTCCATATCAATTGGCCTTTGAATCGATCAAAGACTGTTTGATAATGTACTTCACTTTCTTCTGTCAGGCTGTACAAGATTAGATTCCGGCTGTCCAGATTGAACGAGAGCATCTCTGGTGTACCTGTAATATGACCCGAGAGGTTTTTGACGCCCGGAAGTTTGTCCTGAGGCAGAGTTGACACGCCTGAGAAATCTGCATCGAGATCAAGAGGTGTTAGTGAGTCTTTCCCGTCGTAATGGATATGAAGAGTATCCAGTTTTCCTCCTGGGTGGAAAGGGTTCAGTTTTGCAGTTAATCGATCTGGCAGGATTGTTATCAAGTCCTCAAATAGAATGCCTTTGAACAGAGCATTGACGCGGGATGCCCCAAGGAGGAAGTCTGTGGGTAATTCAAGCTGAAGCTCAAAGTTGTTCCAGTTTCGATCTGCAAATGAAAGAGATACTTGGGGGAAGATGATTTGCCATAGATCATTTTTCTGCATTATATTGAAGTTTGAACGCAATGAATATTTCTGATCTGAATTTTTCAGTGAAAACTTTCCATCGATCTTTTTCAGAGATGATTTGCTCCATTTAATTTGAGCACTGGAGTCCAGTCTGGCCTTTTCAAGCGAAAGTGTATTTTGTTGGAGTGATATTTTTATATTGGACCTGAATTCAGCAGGGACCACCGTATCAAGATCGAGTCTGGTTGACGTCACTTTCAGATCAGCATTCCAGTCATCTGCCTGTGGGTCGCCTTTGATATCAAGAAAAATCCTGAGATCTCCTTTATCCTTCTCGAGTTTGGCCGAACCGGTTAACAGGTGATCGTCTTGATTATCGATTAATTGAAAACGCTTGTTCTTGAGATTTATTTCCAGATGATGCAACTGGATGGGTTCGAGTTTCCAGCGCTCCTCATACCAAGTGATCTGGCCATTGGTGATTTGCAGATGCGGCTGTTTCAACAACCATCGGATCAGTTTTTTTCGATCCACGGGTCGGGTTGAGTTTTTCAGTTTAATCGAGTCATCTTTTTTATGCAGAATGCCTACTTTCAGACCGGAAAGGAGCAAATGACCCACTGAAACTTTCTGTTCTGTCAGGGTACGAAAGGGATCGACACTGAAGCTGACTTCGTCGATAAAGGCCACCACTTTCTTTGTGTCATGATCGAGCACATTAACATTGGAAAGTTTTAGATGTGGAATCAAGTCTTTCCATTCAACCTCGAGCTTTTCGGCTTCGATGGGTTTTCCTGTGGTTGTGTTTACCCACTCGAGAATTTTTGGCCGCAGTTCATCAATCGTTGGGCTCATCATCCAGACAAGTCCTGCGACAAGGACCGAAATGATGATCACAGATACGAAGGTATACCAAATGAAATGAAGAAGTGCGCGTGAGATGCGTTTATGCATTAAGTAAAACGTTTAGGTTGGATTCAGACCCAAAAAATCATTAGAGTAGAACAACATCATATTGTTCCTGGTTGTACATGGGTTCAGCCTGAAACGTGATTGGGATTTTGATGAACTCCTCAAGTTCAACCACACCATTCGATTCATCATCCAGCAACATATCAACAACCGGCTGAGAAGCGACGACCAAGAGTTTGCGTGCCTCGAATTGTCGCGCTTCACGCAGGATCTCACGAAAGATTTCATAACAGATGGTCTCGACAGTTTTGACAGATCCACTTCCTTGGCAGATAGGACAGGGTTCACACAAAATATGTTCGAGACTTTCACGGGTACGCTTGCGTGTGATCTGGACCAGCCCCAGCGAGGTAATCTCACTGATAGTCACCCTGGAGTGATCGTGGGAGAGGCTTTTTTCCAGTGCACGCAAGACTTGACGTTGATGCTCAGGGTCCTTCATATCGATGAAATCAACAATAATGATCCCACCAAGATTACGCAGACGTAGCTGTCTGGACAAGGCCTGAGCTGCTTCCAGATTTGTTTTGAAGATGGTTTCTTCAAGGTTTCGGTGTCCAACAAAGGTACCGGTGTTGACATCAATGGTCGTCATGGCTTCCGTCTGGTCGATAATAAGATGACCACCAGATTTCAGATTCACCTTGCGCTGGAGAGCTTTCTGAATCTCATCTTCCACTGCATAGAGATCCATAATCGGACGTTCACCCGGGTAATGCTCCACTTTCGGGACCAGGCTGGGTACAAACTCACGGGTGAATGCAAGCACATTGTCATAAGTCTCACGGGAATCGATCCGGATCTTCTCAATGCTTGTATCGTCCAGTGAGCGAACCATACGCAGCAGCATGGGAAGATCTTTATACACAATCCCCGGCGCCTTGGTTTCTTTTGCTTTATTCCTGATCGAACGCCACAGATGCTTCAGGAACTTCATGTCGGCCAGCAGCTGATCGTCTTCAATGCCTTCTGCAGCAGTTCGCAGAATAAACCCATAGGACTCACTTTCATGATCTTCAGGAGACTTAACCTCGTTCATGGTCTGGCGACAGGACATGATCAAATTGCGTAGCCGGTCACGCTCTTCACCGTTTTCGATCCGTTGTGAAACCCCGATGGTCTGATCATCCGGAATCAGTACCAGATAACGCGAAGGAATACTCAGGTGGGTGGTCAGGCGGGCACCTTTACTGCCAAGGGGATCCTTGGTGACCTGAACCAGCACCTCCTGACCTTCACGGAGAATCTGTTCGATGGCCGGTTCAGCTTCGGCTGAGGGCTCCAGTTTCTGATCAGCATTAAAACCGTTATTGCTGTCGACAATATCGGAGACATGAAGGAATGCCGTGCGTTCGAGCCCGATATCGATGAATGCAGCTTGCATACCGGGCAGGACTCGGGAGACCGTACCCTGATAGATATTCCCAACCAGTCCGCGTCTGGTATGACGTTCGATGATGATTTCCTGCAGCAGACCATTTTCGATCACCGCCACACGGGTTTCCTGCGGGGTGACATTGACTAAGATTTCTTCGCTCATACGCTAATTTTGCCTGCAAATGGGCTCTGTTGCCACATAAAGCAAACGCTTGTTGAACTATTCTGCAGACGGGTTGAGAAATCTCAATCAACCCATGGGTAACAGTGGGTAGTGACCGTAGAACTCGAAGGCGGCTTTAGCCATAGATTTCCCGGGAAAGTCCTGTGGAAATCAACTGTGATTACGGTTCATTTCTGATGAGATGACCTGGGAGGTTTAATTCCCCGCAGGTCCTCTCTTGGGGGCCGGTCTGCCAAATCTGTTCGTGGAAGGCTGTTGTGCAGGTTCTTGATCCAACCGGACACTTTCTGTGGATAGGTTGCCACGTGTAGCGAATCCATAGGAACAACGTCCAGGTGTCCTGGGATCTTCAGGGCTGACCGAGATGTTGACCCCGTACTCCGCAAACAGGCAACTCAGTTTGCCGCCCCTTGAAGGACCATTGGGGCAGAATTCCGCGATCCGTGCTTTGGTTACGGAGTCATCTGTAGTGAATGACTTTTCGACAGAAACCTGATCCTTCAAGCGATTAAATCTGAGGGAGAAGTCACCCTGTGTGCGTTCACCAGACTTTCTTATGCGATTTACAAAGGTCACCGTCCACGGCTTTCCACGATTTTCTCTCGGATTGGCGCCAGTTGTTTCAATAAAACCTCTGGATAACCAGGTTGCTCGCGCCTGTTGCAGTGTCATTTT
>JALSRM010000052.1 GCA_026984775.1 Gammaproteobacteria bacterium | reverse complement strand
TTCCATAACGGGATTGTGCACCGCAACATAATTATTTTCAATCCCAATGGGCAGTGTAATCCTCATAACCGTATTGCTTGATCAACTCCAACCTACCGTTAGCATCGCGCAAATAGACAGAGGGAAGATTGATACCATTGAAACGGCTGGCCTTGACCAGTGAGTAAGCGCCCACATCAGTTAGCGAAATACGTGATCCCACCATCAAAGGTTGTTCGAACTGATATTCTCCGAACAAATCCCCGCTCTTGCAGCTACAACCGACCAGAAGACAGGACCAGCCTTCACCATCGACCGCCTCGCGGATGACCGGCGGTTTCTGGTATTCAAAAATCTCTGGATGGTGGATGACCGTGGTATCCAGGACAACAATCGTCTTGCCTTCGCTTTCGAACCGGTCGATCACTTCCGTCACCAGTTCACCTGCCTCACCAATGATAC
The DNA here is from genome assembly GCA_026984775.1 of Gammaproteobacteria bacterium. Lineage (GTDB taxonomy): Bacteria > Pseudomonadota > Gammaproteobacteria > CAJXQU01 > CAJXQU01 > CAJXQU01. Next base: position 10,523 of record JALSRM010000052.1, on the reverse strand, counting down.
CTCGGCCAGGCTCAAAAAATACGGTCAAATCGTAACGGTCACTCAAACGACGAATGATCTCCTCGAACTCGGCGAAGACACTCTGATCACAAAAAACATAGCCTCCACCAATATTAATCCAGTCAAGCTGCTTTAGCTGATCTCCCAAACGACTTTCGATCTTCTCCAGCGTCAGTTTCAGTGGCAAAACATTCCCGGATGCAAACATGGTATGAAAATGCAGCCCGCTCATACCGTCCAGCGTTTCAATCTCCTCAAGTGGTACACCCAGTTTGGAGAACCGGCGACAGGGATCATAACGATCATCATCAAGAAACGAGAGCTGTGGGTTGATCCGCACACCAAAGCTCGTCTTCGATAACATTGGATCGAAAAAACGCGCCCGTTGGGATAAAGAGTTAAGACTTAGATAATCACAGACTTCCCGTATTTCTGCAATTTCATCTGTGCGTAGACCTGGCGACGTGATATGTATGCTACCCTCCTCTCCCAGGACCTCCCGGGCGAGTTTTGCCTCGAACAGGGAACTGACGGAAAAACCATCGACATGGGGCCTCATCAGTTCCAGAACTGATGGGATCGGCAATGCCTTGATCGAATAGAGCAGTTTAAAACGTGTTTTTTGTCGTAGATCAAAGAATTGTTCTATCCTGGCAGTAAACTTGGAGACATCGAAGATATAAGCGGGTGTGTTCATATCGCTATTCTATAACTTTTTGTCGCGGCCCTTGATTATTGGGAAACAGCCCACACCTATTATAAAAATTTATATGTAAAGGAGAACAAAGAATGCGACCCGATAAAATGACAACAAAATTCCAGCTGGCTCTGGCCGATGCCCAGAGTCTGGCACTGGGGCGTGACCATCAGTTCATCGAACCGGTACACCTGATGACCGCTCTTCTCGATCAGGAAGGCAGCAGCGTCCGGCACCTGCTGACCCAGGCAGGCATCAACGTGACCGCCCTACGCTCCAAACTGGGAGAAGCGCTCGATCACATGCCCAGCGTCGAAGGCACGGGAGGAGAAGTACACCTCTCCCGTGATCTGGAACGGCTTTTGAACCTGACCGACAAGATCGCGCAAAAACGCAATGATCAGTTCATCTCCAGTGAACTTTTCGTACTGGCTGTTCTGGAAGATGGCAAGACACCAGTGGCTGACATGCTCAAAGAAGCCGGCGCCAACAAAGAAGCCATCGAACAAGCCATCGAAAATATCCGCGGTGGGCAACCCGTCAACGATCCCAATGCCGAGGAAAACCGGCAAGCGCTGGAAAAATACACCATCGATCTGACCGAACGGGCCGAACAGGGCAAACTCGATCCCGTGATCGGACGCGACGATGAGATCCGACGCACTATCCAGGTATTGCAACGCCGTACCAAAAACAACCCGGTTCTCATTGGTGAACCCGGTGTGGGTAAAACGGCCATTGTCGAAGGGCTGGCTCAACGGATAGTCAATGGAGAAGTTCCTGAAGGGCTGCGTAACAAACGCCTGCTCTCCCTGGACATGGGCGCCTTGATCGCCGGTGCCAAATTTCGAGGAGAATTTGAAGAACGGCTCAAGGCACTGCTCAACGACCTGGCCAAACAAGAAGGCCAAATTATCCTTTTCATCGACGAGATCCATACCATGGTGGGTGCCGGTAAAGCCGAAGGTGCAATGGATGCCGGTAACATGCTCAAGCCTGCACTGGCACGTGGAGAACTGCATTGCGTGGGAGCCACCACTTTGGATGAATACCGCCAATACATAGAAAAGGATGCGGCACTGGAACGCCGCTTTCAAAAGGTGCTGGTTGATGAACCTTCGGTCGAAGATACCATCGCCATACTACGTGGCCTCAAGGAGCGTTATGAAGTGCATCATGGGGTTGAGATCACTGATCCGGCGATCGTTGCAGCGGCAACCCTGTCGCACCGATATATCACCGATCGCATGCTGCCTGACAAGGCGATCGATCTGATCGATGAAGCGGCAAGTCGAATTCGAATGGAGATCGATTCCAAACCCGAGGCGCTGGACCGGCTTGAACGCCGTCTGATCCAGCTCAAGATCGAACGTGAGGCGTTGAAAAAAGAAACTGATGAAGCCTCCAAGAAACGTCTCGAAACGCTGGAAGAAGAGATTGAAACACTGGAACGCGAGTATTCTGATCTGGAAGAGATCTGGAAGGCGGAGAAGGCAGCTCTTCAGGGCACAACTCACATCAAGGAAGAACTGGAGCGTGCGCGTATCGAGTTCGAGAATGCCAAACGTGCCGGCGATCTGAACCGTATGTCCGAGTTGCAATATGGTGTCATACCCCAACTTGAAAAGCAGCTCGAAGACGCCTCGAAAGCAGAGACAAAGGAATTCAAGCTCCTGCGAAACAAGGTCAGCGAAGAGGAAATTGCCGAAGTGGTCTCCAAATGGACCGGTATTCCCGTTTCCAAGATGCTGGAGGGCGAACGTGAAAAACTCCTGCGTCTGGAAGACGAACTTCACAAGCGTGTGGTGGGTCAAGACGAAGCAATCCGTGCGGTTTCCGATGCCATCCGGCGTTCACGGGCCGGCCTGGCTGATCCAAACCGACCTAATGCATCGTTCCTGTTCCTTGGACCTACCGGTGTGGGTAAAACCGAGCTTTGCAAGGCACTTGCGGAGTTCCTGTTCGATACCGAAGATGCCATGGTCCGTATCGATATGTCAGAGTTCATGGAGAAACACTCCGTGGCAAGGCTCATCGGTGCGCCTCCAGGCTATGTTGGCTACGAAGAGGGCGGCTATTTAACGGAAACCGTGCGCCGAAAGCCCTATTCTGTCGTCCTCCTGGACGAGGTCGAAAAGGCCCATCCGGATGTGTTCAATATCCTGTTGCAGGTTCTCGACGATGGTCGTTTGACCGATGGTCAGGGGCGTACAGTGGATTTCAAGAACACTATCATCGTGATGACATCGAACCTTGGTTCTGATCGAATCCAGGAAATGGCGGGAGAAGAAAACTATGACAAGATGGTAGAAGCTGTGATGGAAATCGTTTCCAGACATTTCCGTCCAGAATTCATCAACAGGATCGACGAGACAGTAGTTTTCCATTCACTGACTCAGGAACAGATCCGCGAAATTGCCGAAGTACAGATCAGACATCTGCGTGAACGTCTGCAAGATCAGGGACTCGATATCGAAGTCACTACTGCTGCGCTCGACAAGCTCGGTGAAGCAGGCTTTGATCCGGTCTATGGTGCACGTCCTCTCAAACGTGCGATCCAGCATCTGCTGGAAACACCATTGGCGCGGGACATGCTGGCCGGCAAATACAAACCTGGCCAGATCATCCACGTGGATGTAAAAGACGGCGAACTGGTGTTCTCGGCAAAATAAGCCTGCGCCCTGATAAACTGGTGAGAGTGTACCGCGATTATGCGGTACACTCTTTTTTTATTATTACCCTGCAAGTTTGAGATCCATGAAAAAAATTCTGTTCGGTTTGGCCCTGCTGTTACTCATTCTGATCGTGTTTCTTTTTTTCCATACAGCCAGACAGCAGAAATCAATGACCCGAATCACGGATCTACCGTGGCAGATCACCATCGATCAACATGGTCGTTCCACGGTTTTCAACCAGACCCTCGGCAAGAGCACCCTCCGTGATTTTCAACACTATGTAAAAAGAGAACCCATGATCAGCATGTTCCGGGATCCTGATGGAAGGCTGTCTGTCGAAGCCCTGTTCGAGAAAGTCGATCTGGGAGGCCTCATTGCCAATGTAATCCTAAAACTGGACATACCGGAAAGTGAGCTGATCGAGATAGAAAAAACCGCTATCAGTCACAAAGCTATGCCCTCGGGTGCATATGAATTGAAACTGCCAGGCCAACAACTGAAAGCTCTTGAGAACGAGAGAGTTTCCAGTATTACCTATACACCGGCATCTATCCCGTTAGATACTGAATTGATCAAGTTACGTTTTGGTCAACCGACCGAGATCATCAAGAGTGGCGACAAGATTAGCCACTTTCTCTACCCTCATATCGGACTGGATATCATTCTCAATCTCAATAAGCGTGGAAAGGCGATTTTTCAGTACGTAAATCCCGGTGACTTTGATCAAATCCGGGAAAAACTGTATGGTGTCCAGCGGAAACAAGAGAGTCACAAGAAATAAACTAGAGAAAAGATATGAAAATTACACAAAATGCTGTAGCAACCATCGATTACAAACTAACAGATGATGAGGGCAATGTTATCGATCAATCGACCGATGGTAACTTTGCTTATCTCCATAATGGCCGTAATATTATTCCGGGGCTTGAAGCTGCTCTACAAGACAAGCAAGCCGGCGATCACCTGAATGTCACGATTGAACCAGCCCAGGCATATGGAGAAAGAGATCTGGCCCAGATCCAGCGCATCCCACGAGAGATGTTCCCACCAGAAACCGAAATCAAACCCGGAATGCAGTTTCAGGGACAATCACCGGATGGGCAGGTTTCGGTGGTCACTGTCACCGATGTTGATGGCGATACCGTCGTCGTTGATGGAAACCATCCATTGGCAGGGAAAACCCTGCATTTCGATGTGAATGTTGTCGATGTCCGTGAAGCCACTGCGGAGGAACTGGAACATGGACATGTCCACGGACCGGGTGGGCACGATCACTAAAACCTCTTCAAAAAATCCCTGGTTCTTGACAGCCTATGGATATCCCCGTCAATAGAGATTGACGGGGGAATAACGTGACACAAGGATGTCACATCATTGGGGTAAGCCACATCAACAGAAGTTGAACACAAACAATCCACGCGGTAGCACAATTGGTTTACTAAAGCCAATGAAATTGATTAGAACGATCGATTTTATTGGCTCATTTAAATACACCCTCTCTTTACTATGGAAGTAACTTGGGTTCTCCGCTTTTGAATACTGCACAATCGAGATGCCGCCACACCTCCCCTGTTGATGTAATACTCAAACGTCCAGTCTCACCCGGTATTTCCATACCCGGCGACTGGCTTAGATTGTGTAACTGATTGGCCAATAAGTAGGCATCGGCACCAAGCGCCTCCAAGCGGGACAGACCACTTCCCCCGGACAGAACTGCCGGCATGTCGCAGAAGATCAATCCTTCAAGATCCTTGTCCATCACCGGATCAGGTTGGGTGTTAACCCGTGCCGAAGAATACACCGGTAAATCAAAGGCCCGATGTAACTGAATAATCGGCCTGATGACACGTGAATCACGGGGAGAAGCAGTAAAAAAGATCATGTCGATATGTTGTTCGTCATTAGACTTTCGGTTGGTCCCCTTGCGAACATCTTCCCATAGAGGATCAGACGTTCCGGCACGGAGAAGCTGTTTCACTACATCGCTGATGGTGTTGGATTTCGGAGTAAAGGTATCATATGCAACAATACGTCCACCCCCTTCTTCAAATGCTGCCATGAAGGCATTTACAATCCGCTCACCCATTTTGTCTTCGGAAGCCAGAACCACTGTTCGATAATGTCCATCGGCCAGCGCCCTGCGGGCCACCTCCACGGCTTCATTTTCGGGACTCAGACCGAACTGGAACAATCCTTCCGAGGCCACCGAGCCTGGAGGAAGTGTATTCAATGCCAATACGGGTACCCCTGGATCTCCATAGGACAGGAGGTTGGCCACAGCGGTCTTCTGCAAGGGGCCGATCAACATTTCAGCTCCGTCTGACACTGCATAGTTGGCGATGTCACCAAGGGAATAATTGAGATCTGCTGAATCATAGACCTTGTAGTTGATCGTGCTGAAACTGGCGTTCTGAGCCCTTTCCCTGAAGCCACTCAATACTCTCTGTCCAGCCTGGGCATAATGGCCGGAAAGGGGCAACAGCAAAGCCACATTATGTGGCATGTTTTCGAGAACAGTGCCACTGTATTCTAGAGTTGCCGGACCAGTAGCAGGATCGCTTTCGATAAAAAACAGAATGTCTTCCGTGGCCGGATGCCCGGGATATGTCTCTTTCCATACCTCCAGCTCACTCTTTCCACCAACCGGTTTCCGATAACTTCCCCGTTTGACGATGGCTGCCAACGCCCACCAGCCTGCATCATCCTGGCTCATACCTGGCGGGGGTGAAAAAATATCTTCCCGTGGCATATTCTGCAATTGATTCCAGATCCATTGATGATTGAGAGTTCGTTCTTCCGGGATGATGATAAAAGAGTCAATATCGATTCGCTCCATCACGGCGTCAGCATTCCGACCCAGCGCCAACCAGGCATCTGCCCGGGCCATACCCAAACGTATTTGGGTATCAAGACTCGTATTGGGGGCTTCTCGAGGCAACAGACCGAAGGCCTCTCTGGCTCGTCCTTTGTTGATGGCAAGCTGTGCTCGAACGATTTTATAGAGCAGGCGCTCCTCATTACGGAGCCGATCGACCTCGACTCGTTTCAGCTCCTCACGTGCCAGCTTGTTGTTTCCTGCACGGGCATAGGCATCTGCTGCCTTGATACGTAAAAAAGGATCCCCGTTGGCCAGATCGTGATAGAGTTTCGCAGCCGTAGCATAATCCCCGCGGGCATATTTCTCGTCCGCCTGAACCAGCGGCTCTTTTGTATTTCCCGACTGTTTAGCCTGATCTGTGGATCGGTCTTCTACCCGGATGCTGCGGGTAGGCTGTGAACTACAAGCAGCCAAAAGAAGAACACTGATGAAGATAAGTGCATAGTTAAAAAAAATTTTTCCCTTCATTTGGATCAAAACATTTATTAATCAACAATGGACAAAGCATACACCAAAGCGAGAGGAATTGAGATCAGGGCAAAGGCATTTCCGATCAGGACAATAGCCGCGACCCGTTCTGGTTCCTGCCGATAGTGCTCGGCAAATATGAAATTCATGACGGCTGGGGGCAAGGCTCCAAACAGGAACAGAACACCCTGCTGGATTTTCGTCAATTCCAGCAACGGGATGATCGAAAGCGCGATAACAACACCAATCAGCGGAGCCAGTACTGCTGAAAAAAGTCCCAACCGCCATTCAGTGAAATCCACCTCAGCCAATCGTACGCCGAGAGAAAACAACATCAACGGGATACAGATCTGCCCTACCATTTCAACGGGTTTTATGACCGTCTCACCGAGCTTGATGCCGATTACACTGAACAGAATCGCCAGTAATACTGCGATCATCATGGGAGACATAACCACCTTCAGAATATTTGCATGATGGCTTAACAGATAACTGCCCAAGGATATATGCAAAAAATTCCCGACCAGAAAGACGACAACTGCCGCTGGAAAAGCATCTTCTCCGAAAGCCATCACCATCAACGGCAAACCGATATTTCCGGCATTACTGAACATTATTGGTGGGCATAATGTTTTCGGATCGATGTTGATTGTTCTTGCAATGCTCCATGCAATCAAGCCGGAGCCAAGAATGATCACAACCGCTCCAAGTGCGAGCTGCAAATACATGCCAGCATGTCCCGCCTCCCGGGTCAATACGGTAAACAATAAGGCAGGAATAAACACATCCATATTTAAACGGTTGGGTAGGCTCATATCCGGTTCATACCGTTTCCCATAGACAAGGCCAACGAAAACGATTGCGAAGATAGGATAGATGATTTCGAGAATACGCAAAGCCATGGGGCAGGTATTGTGGCTGTATAATCTTCGTACGACAAGCAATAAACTGCTGTTTTCGTTATCATAACGCTATGAAAACCGCTTTTGTTAAAATGCACGGCTTGGGAAATGATTTCGTGGTCATCGATGCCATGACCGATCACATCGCGCTGTCACCCGATCAGATCCGTTTTCTTGCAGACCGCCATTTTGGCGTGGGCTGTGATCAATTACTGCTGCTGGAGCCACCTACAAGTGAAAAGGCGGACGTAACTTACCGTATCTTCAATGCCGATGGGGGTGAAGTGGAGCAATGTGGTAATGGTGCCCGTTGTGTCGCAGTGTATCTAAGAGAGAGCCATGGCCTGGATAAACAGGAAATCATTGCTGAAACAGCAAAGGGGCTGATCCGGCTCTATAACCGGCCAGATGGGCAGGTCACGGTGAATATGGGTATCCCCCGCTTTGAACCGGCTGACATTCCTGTTTGCTTTGATCAGCGTGAACGTACTTATAAAGTGAAAATCAATGATCTCACTATAGAATTTGCTGCGCTCTCTATGGGCAACCCGCATGCGATTCTCGAGGTCGCGGATGTGGATAAAGCACCGGTGGGATCATGGGGCCCATTGATCGAATCGCATGAACTTTTCCCGGAAAGAGTCAATGTCGGATTCATGCAGATCATCGATCGTGACCGGATCAGGCTACGTGTCCATGAACGAGGGGTCGGAGAAACCCTGGCGTGCGGTACGGGTGCCTGTGCCGCGGTGGTTGCAGGCATCGTCAATGATCGGCTGGATAACGTGACCTCAGTTACACTGCCTGGAGGAGAGTTACAAATTGCTTGGGCAGGTCCCGATCAACCTGTCATGATGACCGGACCGGTAACCCGGGTTTTTGAAGGAGTAATTGAGTTATGAGCGGAAAAAAAGAACCCCACCTCGCAGACGGACTCAACACGGCTGCGGTCATTTCCTACTTGCGGGCGCATCCCAACCTGCTGATGGAGCATCCCGATCTTCTTTCTGAATTGACGATTCCCCACGCCACCGGAGCTGCAATATCACTGGTAGAACGACAGGTCTCTGTCCTCAGAGAACAGGTCCGCCAGCATAAGCATCAGCTCAAGGAGCTGATCGAAATCGCGAAGGAGAACGGTCAGCTAAGTGAACGCCTGCACCAGATGGCTGAGAAGCTGATTCAGACAAATGACCTGCAGACATTGTTGAAAACCATCAAAAGAACGCTCATCTCTGACTTCAGGGCCGACAAAATTGTTCTCCGTATTCTTGCTGAATGCGAGGAAAGCCTGCCTGAACTTGTTGGTGAAGACTGGCCTGAAAAAGGTCTTTTTGAAGACATTTTCAAAACCCGTCAACCTGTCTGTGGGCGACTCGAAGAAGAACAGCATCATGCACTGTTCTCCGATGAACTGCCCGAGTATGGTTCATCTGTGCTGGTTCCCCTTTTTGGCAATAACTGGAACGGGCTGCTGGCCATCGGCAGTCAAAGCCCCGATCGTTATCAGCAAGACATGGGAACAGAAATCCTTTCTCAGATGGCGGATATCACAGCTCTGGCGCTCAATCCCTATCTCACCCGATAAACCATTATGTCATTAGAAGCTCAACTCAGGCCGTTTCTTCTACAACTCTCGGATCGATCAGAGAATACCCGGCTCGCCTATCAGCGTGATCTCGAGGCATTCATCGATTATCTGAAATCACATCAAACCGGTTCGTGGCAAGATGTCGGCATCAGTGAGATCAGAAGCTATATCGCCTCACGTCATCGAAAGGGACTGAGTGGCCGTAGCCTGCAGCGAACTCTCTCCTCATTACGCCGGTTTTTCCGTTTTCTGATCGATGAAGGACTGGTTCAGGCCAACCCTGCCGAAGTCATCAAGGCGCCCAAGTCCACACGAAAACTACCAAAAGTCCTCAATACGGATGAAGCAAACACTCTTCTTGCGATCGGTGCGAATGATCCATTGGCCTGTCGTGATCTTGCCATGATGGAGCTGATGTATTCCTCAGGCTTGCGGGTTTCCGAACTGGCTGCACTGAATTTGAATGACCTTGATCTTGCCTCATCCCAAGTTCATGTCACCGGCAAAGGAAACAAGCAACGGATTGTACCGGTCGGTTCCAAGGCAATCGCTGCAATCAGAAAATGGCTTGATTTAAGACAAGATTTTCTTAGAGGCGAGAATCCCGCGATCTTTTTGAACAGAAACGGAAAACGCATCTCGGTCCGCTCAATCCAGCAACGTTTCCATCACTGGGGAATAAAGCAAAATCTGGAGGGGACCCTGAATCCCCACATGTTGCGCCACTCTTTTGCCAGTCACCTGCTGGAGTCTTCAGGGGATCTACGAGCTATTCAGGAATTATTAGGTCACTCAGATATCAGCACAACGCAGGTTTATACACATCTGGATTTTCAGCATTTAGCTCAGGTTTATGATCAGGCTCATCCACGTGCTCATAAGAAAAAGAAGATAACGTAAACTAATTTTTACTACCTGTGAAGCAGTTGAGTTTTACAAGATTATGATCACTCTCTACATTTCCGGACGCAGTCAATCTGTTACTTACTATCTTTTGTCATTCCTTCGATAATAAAGAACATCGACATTATCCATACTTTCAGATAAACCATTAAAAACTTCTACGTGACATTCAATCAATGAAATTTGTTCGAGAATGCAAAGGGGGCCCCACTTAAAAAAAGCCTGACATATCTTTGTGACTGGAAACCTCCATTCAAGGAAACTCTGGGTAGTGCCTGAAGGTGATACGCATGCTCCGGGAAAAGCATGGCTTTACGCGTGGTCGTCGATGTCTTGAAACCCAATTCATTCATGATTTCGAACTCACGGCTGGATGCGGAACCAGGATCACCATAGGGATAGGCAAAAT
>JALSRM010000051.1 GCA_026984775.1 Gammaproteobacteria bacterium | reverse complement strand
AAAATACCAGCGATTACAATCAACACGATGCCGATGCCAGACCACAGGGCATAGGAAATACCGATGGGAATGGTCCTGATCGAAAGGGTCATGAAATAGAAGCCAATGCTATATCCAAGTATCATGATCAGTGTAGGCATCAGATTGGTAAATTCATTCGATGCCTTGAGTGCGGTGGTTCCAACGACTTCTGCCAGGATTGCAATCCCCAGATAGAAATAAGCCATAGTTTCTTTTCCGTAATTAAATAGTCTTGGCTTTTATGCGCAAAAATTGTACCTGAACCAGGCCACGGCATCAGCAATTGCTTCTCTTGCACTGCGATAATGGTATCCAAGCTCTGTTTTCGCCTTATTGCTGGAGAAATACATTTTCTTTTTCGACATGCGTACCCCGTCCACAGTTGCCCGGGGTTCCGGTCCATTGGTGAGTTTTGCCCAAGCTTCGCTGATGTACGCAACAGGCATGACGACAGCATGGGGGAGCCTGATGGTTGGAGGCTTCTGACCGGTAAGTTCTGCAATCGTGGTTAAAATCTCTTTCAGACTCATATCTTCACCGCCAAGGATGTAACGTTCGCCTACACGCCCTTTTTCAAAAGCCAGCAGATGCCCCCTGGCCACATCCTCAACATGCACCAGATTGAGGCCGGTATCCACATAGGCAGGCGTCTTTCCTTGTACCGCATCCAAGATCATCCTGCCTGTCGGTGTGGGTTTGATATCACCAGGCCCGATGGGTGTGGATGGATTAACGATGACAATTGGCAATTCCTCCTGATCGATCAACTGCCGAACCGCTTCTTCAGCTAGGAATTTTGATCGTTTGTAATGGCCGATCATGTCATCCAGTGAAACAGGGGTTTCTTCATCAGAAGGTGTTCCATCTGGATTGATCCCCAGCGTTGCAACACTACTGGTATAGACCATACGCTGCACACCGGCATCAGCAGCCAATAGCAGAAGGTTTCGGCTGCCTTCCACATTCGTTTGGTAGATCGCTTCTGGTTTCGGTATCCAGAGTCGGTAATCGGCGGCGACATGGTAGAGAGCATCACAGCCCCTGACAGCTTTTTTCAGCGAGGCAGGATCATTGAGATCACCTTCCACCACATCCACATCGAGTTTCTCAATGTTACGGTGATCACTGTCAGATCTGGCAAGGATGCGAACATTTTCACCTTTTTCGAGCAGTAGTCGAGTGACCACCGAGCCGACAAATCCAGTTGCACCAGTTACGAGCGTCGTCATGTCTTTCTGTCTGTTATGGCCAGCAATGCAGGTAGCACGATCAAGGTAACGATAAGTGTCAGTATTAACCCGATAGTCAGGAGAATGCCCATGCTGGCAGTTCCTCTATGTGGCGAAATGGCAAGATTACCAAAACTGCAGGCGGTCGTCAGCGCACTAAAGAGCACACCACGTGCGGTACTGGTATCCAGTAGCAGACCACTCTCAGGCAGTTCGGTACGGTAACGGTGAAGTATGTGGACTGCACTGTCGACGCCAATTCCCAACAGCAATGGTAGAGCGATGATGTTGGCGAAGTTGAAAGGTATATTAAACCAGACACTAAACGCACAAGTGAGCAGACCCGCCAGTGCTAGAGGGAACAGAACCAGGAATGTATCGGTCTTTCTGTCCAGCAGCAGCCACAGCAGGAGTGTGATCGCCGTGATTGCAAGCAGAAATGCCTGTTGAAAGGCCTTGATCACTGCCTTGCTGGCTTCAAGGTTGATTACCGGTGTGCCTGTAGAATCGGGTGCAATAGAGCGAACCTCACTGACAAAGTGTTCCAGTGCCACATTATTATCCAAATCCACTTTCGGGAAGACTTCGATCCGATAGAGTTGATCTCTTTTAGAAATCCAGCGATCTCGCAGATCGCGTGGCAAAGAGTTTTTATCGATCCTGTCAGCCTCCAGGCTTAGCCGCAGATTTTGTATTCGTCCCGGCAGCGAGGCAAGAAGTGCTTGTTCCAGTTTTTCGAGATTGGGCGAGTCAGCATGTAACAGCCTGTCCAGGGTATGATTGAGAGGATGCCTTGGATGCATGGTTTTCAATTTTTGGGCAAATTCTCTGATCGCCTGCAGCCTTTCCCGATCAGTGACAGGTTTCTGCTGTAATTTATCATCCAGACTCATGACCAGTGCCAGATCTTCGATGATGGACAGCTTCTCCGTCTGATCTTCCGGGATAAAGCTTTCCAGTGTGACGACATCATCGACGGTTTCCAGTGCTTTGAGGTGGTCGGGAAAGTCATTGATTGCTCTAGTGACGATACTGATGGAAAGTGGTGAGTAGGAACTTTTCTTCAACAGATCAAGATAGGTCTGAACCGATTCGGTTTTTGGGTCCATAAGGTGAACAGGGTTGTGATCAAATTTTATTTTTGGGAGTGTTGCCAGGCAGAGGACGCCGATTATAAGGGAAAAGACCAGGATAGATTTTGCATGTTTGACAGGGAAAGTCTGGATCCATCGATACGATCTTGATTTGGCATGAATGGGTTGTTGTGGCTGGTAGGGCAGGATAGTCAGCAGTGCAGGCAACAATGAGAGGCTCAGGAACAGGCTGATAAACATACCTGTTCCTGCGATCAGTCCCAGCTCTGCGACCCCCGAGTAGGCTGTTGGAAGAAACGCATAGAAACCGATTGCGGTCGTCACGGCACAGAGCAGGAGAGAGGTTCCAATGTGTTTTCCGCTTTCACGAATGGCCAGCGGTTGATCCATTTTCAAACGTTGTTCACGGTACCGCAGACACAGATGGATAGAAAAATCCACACCCAGTCCGATGTACAGCACCATGAAGGCAATCGAGATCATGTTTAATTCACCTACCGCAAATGCTGCAAACGCCGTAGTCCAGATCAGTCCAGTGACGAGAGTGATCAATGTGACGATGACCAACGTAAAGGATTGCAGCCCGGTGATCAGGATCACAGTGACAGCGACCAGAGCAAGAAAGCCGCCCTTCTGTGCTCCCCGGGTAACACTGTCGAGTTCCTCGTAAGAAAGTGCAACTTCACCTGTCAGGCGGACACGGACACCGTATCTTTGTTCGATTCGCATGTCATGAATGATTTTTCTGATTGTTTCGATGGCCGGTTCACCGGGCTGCAATTTCGAAAAATCGAGCCTTGGTTGCAGAGTGATGATTGCCTGTCGATCTTCAACTGTAGACTTCCGTCCACTCATCAATTCATGCCATGACATGCGCTCTGATTTGTTTTGTAGCCCGGCGGAAACTGTTTTATCAATGGCATCGAGAATAGGACTGATCTCCACTTCTTCATCCTGCTTATCGAGAGCTGTGGTCAAAACGGAAAACAAGCCACGCAGCGTCTGATCCTGTTGTAACTTGGCCAGGAAAGGTTGTACGGATGCCAGATTGTCAGCAAGTGCTTCCAGTTCATCAGTATCCAGAAAAAGCAGATTATGCTGGCGGAAGAAGTCTGAATTTCTGAGTTGAAAAACGTATGGAAACAGATCTTTTTCAGCTTTGAGGCGTTTACCCAATGCGATGGCTGCATCCTGGGTCTGATCAGGTGTGGGGGAATCAATGACAAGAACAATATTGTCGGAAAACTGGGGAAAGGCGTGTTTGAATCTTGAGAGGTTCTGTCGCCATTCCAGCTTTTCGGACAGCATGTCGGTTGTGTTGGTGTTGAAGCCGAGATGATTTTTTATGTAAAAAACACTAAAGCCGGTGATGAAGAAAAGAATTATCAGAAAACCATAGACATGTCGCTGAACGAAAGCGAGCCAAGTATCCAGATATTTTTCAAAGGGTATTGTAGCGCTCAGAGCCATTTATTTTCTTTTTAGACACAAAAAAGCCTGCCATTTTTGAGGCAGGCTTCATATTGTAACGGTATTCTGTAATTTAGTTGATCGTTTCCCAGGTTCCATCATAACGACGGCACGCAGTACCATAGACGGTTTCCCTGCGTCCGTCGATTACGGCGGTGGTTTTGAATTCGCGGCAGGGACCGGAGGCTGTCTCATAGGTATTGGTGGGGGTGACCGCATATTGCACACCCGTGTCAGGATTTTGCCAGCGGGAAGTCACTCCGGTTCGGGTTGTTTCCAGGCTTCGCTGGGCCTTCATCTGATCCAGTTCATCCATGCTGCGGCCGACAGAACCGCCCAGTACTGCACCTGCAAGTGTTCCTGCAGCCACAGCAGCCAGTTGACCCTTGCCATCACCGCCCAGTTCACTTCCAAGTAGTCCGCCAAGTGCGGCTCCGGTACCCATACCAATGTATTCCTTGTTGAGACATCCGCCCAGAAAGATCAGGCTGGACATAAGGATGGTTGTTACTATTCTGTTCATGGCTCTTTCCTCCATGTGTTTGTTGGAAATCTCAGCTTGACTGAAATTTTTACACAAAGAGGATTAACCGGTGCTTAATAGTAATGAAGTTCCTGCAGAATGGTTGTGAATCCGTTCCTCCTTCATTCGATGATCAGAGTGTCTTCTTCCAAGGCATCCTCTTCATCATCAAAGAAGTCTTCAAGTTCCTGGGTAGGGGGATTACCATCGTAAATAAGAGAAATCCTGTGTTGTCGATAGGCTTCACGTGTAAATACATAAGGATCGAGTGCCGCTTCATCACGAAATTCGGTAGCTTCCAGCAGATTTGCACGAGAGTTAACGATATTGACTGCACTGATAGGCGCTGCAATGGCGAATGTGAAATACGTCAGAGGGTTCAAGGCTGTACTGGTTGCCAAGTCAGGAACATCTCTGACAGAACTCGGGCCCAGCAAAGGAAGAACCAAATAGGCAACTTCGTCCATTCCCCAGACACCCAGTGTCTGTCCAAAATCCTCGTTATGTTGTACTAACCCTCCTGTACTGGCTGGATCGAAAAGACCTCCTAGCCCAACCGTACTGTTGATAAAGAAGCGTGCCGAATCGTCAATTCCCTGATGAAACTTGCCCTGTAGAAAATCATTCAGGATGACGTTGAGGTAGGTGAGATTATTGAAAAAGTTGGTGATCCGGTCCCGTACGGGTTCTGGTGTAATCTTGGTATAACCTCTGGCAATGGGTTGCATGACATGTCTGTCCAGAGCATCGTTGAAGTTGTAGATGGGGCGGTTAATGGACTCGAGTGGGTCAGCTTCCGCAAAAACTGTATCTGTCAGCCCCAGTGTAAGGAAAAGAAGAAAGACGTGCCACATCAGAAAAGATTGTTTTGAACACCTTTTGTTATTATTCATGATAAAGCTCTCTGAAGTTGATGATAAAACCGGACCTCAGGCGGTATCGTCAGGCCCTTTTTCTTCCATCCCTTTTATTTTTTCAAGCAATTTCTCGACCAGTTTATCAAAACCATCGGTCTTTAATGTCCTGGTATATTCTGCCCGCCTCAGTGAAAGATCACTGATTCCATCTGCAATAACATTGATTATACGCCATTTATCTGCAGCAGGATGCAAAACGTAGTTAAAAGGTATCTGTCGTTCACTGGTTATAAGCTGAGTTTTTACAAGCACCCGGCCTTTTTTCATGTTCTCATCACCAAGATATTCGAATTTCTCTCCCGAATAACCATCGAACCTGGATACATAGGATGTAATACTGAGTCTTGAGAGTATATCAATGAATTGTTTTTTCTGATCATCATTAAGCTTTTTCCAGGATCGGCCCAGAACCAGTCTCGAAATCGTCTCGAAATCAAAACTTTCCAGTACCACGGGCTCCAGAATACGATAACGTGCATCGAAATCGAGTTCTCCAGATTTTTTCATGACCACAATGAGGGATTCATGCAGATGATTTACGACAGCCTCGGGAGTTTCATCAGCAATACTGTTCTGGAAGTTGAAAATGAGCATAAGGCAAAGGAGAAGCTTTTTCATATCGAATCCTCAGTTCTGTGTATATTCCGGTCGTGATATTGGCACGTAAAAGCTAAACCCAGGCTGACTACGATCAGGGAACCCCCTGAATAACATACAACTTATCATTGCGACAATGGAAAATGAATACAGTATGCCTCATCTTCTCAGCTTGATTGTCAACTCTTTACCGACGTATGTGTATGTCCTGAGTCAATCAGAAGTTTGCTGGGTATAGGTGCGGCCCTTCCAGCGCGAGCGTTCACCCCGATAATAGCGCAGTGCAGAACTCCAGGTCATCATCAAGAAAAGGAAACCAGCACAAGGCAGCCCCAAGGCCCAAATAGGATGCAGCCTGTAATACCAGATGATGGGGAGATATGTGGCAGTCATGATCGTAAGTGTGACAAGGGCGAGGAAAGGAGCGTAAAAAAGTCCGACCAGTGGAACACAATAAGCCAGTAACATCAGTAGGGTGCAAAGCAACAATAACAGCGGTGAATACCGGAGTTGCGTGTATGCAGTACGTGCAATCATGTTCCATATTTCATCCAGGCGGTCATAACGCCTGAGGCTGATCGCTGAGTGGGTCAGACCGATCCAGGTGGATTTCCCCAATTCACGGAATTTCGCTGCAAGCGTGCAATCATCGATCAGGGCTGATCGTAGCGATTCAAAACCGCCGATTGTCTTCAACACATTGGATTTCATAAGAATGCAGCCACCTGCAGCAGCTGCCACCCAAGGGTGTCCCTGGTTGGACAGTTTGAAGGGATAGAGCAGTTTGAAAAAGTAGATGAACGCTGGCATCAGGAGTTTTTCTATTGCCGTCTCCATCCGTAATTGTGCCATGAGAGAGATAAAATCCTTTTTCTCTCTTTCGAGTTTGTTGACCAATGTCGGGATCAGGCCAGGTTTGAGCAGAATATCGGCATCCAGCAACAAGATCAGTTCAGTGTCGGCATATCTGAATCCCTGTTCCAGTGCCCAGAGTTTCCCGCTCCACCCTTCGGGCAGTGCTTCACCGTGAATGATCCTGAGATTGGAAAAGGAAAGGGATTCTGCCTTGGCTATGGTCTGATCTGAGGATTCATCATCTACAAGAATGATTCTCAACCCCGGTGCCTGATGGGCTATGCTGTTCAGGGTTTCCTGGATGATATCGGCTTCATTCCTGGCCGGGATAATAACCGTTAAATCAAGGGGTTGCGTTTGTCGCTTTATAGCGACATCTTCTACATCGAGTGATTCCCTTACGCGCCATGGCTGCCAGGGAAGCAACAGAATGGCAAACCAGAGAGCCAGACTGGTTAGGATTAAACCAATCATCCCGTATTCATGGTTTAAGCAACTTTTTGATCATCGTTGTTCTTGTCGGAGACCAGTTTCAGGTGGAGTAGATCAGACTCGTCGTAGCTCACCGGTAATTCTGGTGCCATGGGCCCTTTTGTCTTTGGGCCGCTGATAAAAACTTTTAGTGCCTTCAAAGGGTTACTGAAGGTGTCGTTCACAGCCGTTGGTTCATAACCACAATGGACCATGCAATCGGCACATTTCGGGTTTCTCCCCGTACCGTATTTCTCCCAATCGGTTTCTTCCAGCAGAGCCTTGAAACTTGGTGCATAACCTTCATCGACCAGCAGGTAACAGGGTTTTTGCCAGCCAAAGATGTTACGTGTCGGGTTGCCCCATGGTGTGCATTCGTAGGACTGGTTCCCGGCCAGGAAATCGAGATACAGTGCAGACTGGTTGAAACGCCACTTTCGGCCTTTCCCCAGTTTAAAGATGTTTCGGAACAGTTGCTTGCTTGCAAGCCGTTTGAGAAAGACATCTTGTTGTGGTGCATGCTGATAGCTGTATCCTGGTGAGATGGTGACACCTTCAACTCCGAGCGCCATCATCGTGTCCATGAATTCTGCGACCTCTTCAGCAGTTTCGTTCTGGAACAGTGTACAGTTAACGGTAACGCGAAACCCCTTGTCTACAGCTTGTTTGATTACCTTCACTGCGCGTTTGTAGACCCCTTTGCGGCAGACAGAGGTATCATGACGTACTTCGTTTCCATCCAGGTGAATGGAAAATGTCAGGTAGGGCGATGGAGAATAATCTTTCATCCGCCTTTCCAGCAACAATGCATTGGTGCAGAGGTATATAAACTTCTTCTTTTTGATCAGTGTATCTACGATTCTTGGCATCTCCTTGTGAATTAAGGGTTCTCCGCCAGCGATGGAAACCATCGGTGCACCACATTCATCAACGGCAGCGATACATTCGTCGTGACTCAAACGCTTTTGCAGGATCTGGTCGGGATAATCGATCTTGCCACAACCGGCACAGGCAAGATTACATTGGAAAAGTGGTTCCAGCATCAGGACAAGCGGGTAGCGTTTGACGCCTTTTAACTTTTGAGTGATGAGATAACGGGCGACTCGATATTGTTGAATGAGAGGTACGGCCATGTTTGATTCCCTTTGATTGTTTTCTTTATCATAGGAATTATAGCGATATCCGTGGGGCATTCACAGAGAATCTTTAAACAGGCGTTTTGAATACCTTGCATACTTTTCTTCCACTCTCCATAATTGTAATTACTAAAAGTTAACTTAATTTTACGAAAATCAATGGATGAAACACGTTACCCGCTGCTCTCGAAGATAGATTCACCGAAAGATCTGCGCAATCTGACTGAAACTGAACTGCTGTCTGTGGTCAAAGAACTGCGGGGGTTCCTGCTGGATATCGCCAGCCAAAGTGGGGGGCATTTTGCTGCAGGATTGGGGGTTGTTGAGCTGACAGTTGCATTGCATTATCTGTTTGACACGCCAGAGGACCGTCTGGTGTGGGATGTCGGCCACCAGGCCTATCCACATAAGATTCTTACGGGTCGCAGGGATCGAATGCACACTATTCGTCAGAAGGGGGGGATTGCTCCTTTTCCAAAACGGGAGGAAAGTCCTTACGATACCTTCGGTGTAGGGCATTCAAGTACCTCTATCAGTGCTGCGCTTGGAATGAAGATCGCCGCTGATCATGCTGGTATTGATCGCAAATGTGTCGCCATTATCGGTGATGGAGGCATGACGGCAGGGTTGCCTTTCGAGGCCATGAATCATGCGGGAGATTTGGGCAAGGACCTGCTCGTGATTCTAAATGACAACAACATGTCCATCTCACCCAATGTCGGCGCACTTTCCAACCATTTCGCGCAAGTGCTTTCCGGCAAAGTCTATTCAACCATGCGTGAAGGAGGTAAGAAAGTACTTGCTAACCTGCCCTCGGTAAAAGAACTTGCCCACCGTCTTGAGGAGCATGCGAAGGGATTGATCGTACCGGGAACTTTGTTCGAGGAGCTGGGGTTCAACTATATCGGTCCGATCGATGGACATGATCTTTCCACTCTGTTGAGCACACTGAGAAATATTAGAAAGTTAAAAGGACCTCAATTTCTTCACATTGTCACCAAAAAGGGCAAGGGTTACGATCTGGCGGAAGAAGATCCGGTCAAATATCACGGGGTTTCACCCTTCGATCCGGCAAAGGGTATTGTTTCTTCTGGCAAGACTTCAAAACCGACTTACACCAGTGTCTTCAGTGACTGGATCTGCGACATGGCAAAAAAGGACGATCGTGTTGTGGCAATTACTCCAGCAATGCGTGAAGGTTCAGGCCTTGTGCGTTTCGAACAGGAGTTTCCCGATCGCTATTTCGATGTGGGTATTGCCGAACAACATGCTGTCAACGTGGCGGCGGGTATGGCGTGTGATGGCCTCAAACCGGTGGTTGCGATCTATTCCACCTTTCTGCAACGGGGGTATGATCAACTGGTGCATGATGTCGCCCTGCAAAACCTGCCCGTCCTCTTCGCCATCGATCGAGCCGGTCTTGTGGGAGCAGATGGTCCAACCCATAACGGGATCTACGATTTTTCTTTTATGCGTTGTCTTCCCAATATGGTGATCATGGCACCAGCAGATGAGAATGAGTGTCGACAGATGCTCTACACCGGAATCCTGTGCGATCAACCCGCATCTGTGCGATACCCTAGAGGAACCGGACCAGGAGTTGAAGTGCAGCAGGAAATGAATGCATTGCCCATCGGTAAGGCAGAAATGCGTCGCAGGAGCCAGAAGAGTAAGGTGGCCTTGCTGGCTTTCGGTACCATGGTTGCTCCTGCTATGGAAATTGCGGAACAGCTTGATGCCACGGTTGTCAATATGCGCTTCGTTAAGCCATTAGATCGTGAGCTGATCATGGATATGGCGGCGAGTCATCAGTTTCTGATCACAATCGAGGAAAACGTCATCGAGGGAGGAGCCGGTGCCGCGGTTGCTGAAGCTCTCGCAAACGAAGGTATTTCCACTTCCATCTTCCACATAGGTATCCCGGATCGGCTCATCCAGCATGGATCACAAGCCGACATGCTGGAAGAATCCGGACTCACAGCCCCACAACTTCTTGATCAGATAAAGTGTTTTATTCAGAAAGCCGAACGACAGGTGGACTCCAGTCATTCGGTCGGCCTCGCCACAGGTTAATCTCTGTTTCCTGTCACTCTGCTTCCAATTATTGATAAATTTAACAATTTTTTGACAGATCTGTTTTTATTCCCGGTGTAGACTGCAAACCGGATTGCCATATTGGGTATGAACCCAAAGCCAATCCAGCGGGGATGGAACCATTGATTCATCTATCTTATTGATTTCAAATGGATTATCCTTGTAGGCAAAAGTTTGCCGAATCTGGTGTCTCAAATGAAGCTTTGAGACAGGTTCCGGAATTGGGTTCAGGAGACGTTCAGTTTCAGGAAATTAGTCTGGGACATGTTTATGATGTACTTTCATATAAAGTAGGGAGAAAATTATGAAGATGACTACAAAACTCATCATTGCTGGTGGTTTGCTAGTGGGGCTTGCTGTGGCTGCAACCACAAATGCGGCCACGGTAGATTTTACTACTGACCCAAGTTGGGGAGGGGCACCCTCCCGTACCCTGGGGGACGTTACCGTGACCTCAAATGGTCCAAATATTTCCTGGGAGAATGATGGCTTGGGTGTAACGGGTGGCACGGAGTCTGATGAAGTTGACAATGTTGAATCATTGACCGTTACTTTTGCATCCCCTGTCATCATCAATACCATCTGGCTGGATGATTTTTGGAACGCGACTAATGCAAACGCACCTGAAGATGCCTTGATAACCTTCAATGGTTCATCAGCGGTCACCGTAACGGCCAGTAAACCATTCAACCCGGCCCCGGACCCAACAAGTTTTGCAGGTTTGTACGGAGGGTTGGTGAGCAGCATCCTGTTTCAAGCCATCGATCCAGGTGCCGTTTCGGGTGATGGTGACGATTTTGCATTGGCCAGGATTGACTATT
>JALSRM010000050.1 GCA_026984775.1 Gammaproteobacteria bacterium | reverse complement strand
CTTCTTAATCAGGTCTACTTTTCCGACGGAAAAAGAGAAAAGACGATCACCGTCACTGCGTCTTAATCCCTTCTTAATCAGGTCTACTTTTCCGACCTCTTAGCCTGGTCAACATCCCTAATTTTTTTGGGTCTTAATCCCTTCTTAATCAGGTCTACTTTTCCGACAACCGATGTTGTCGCTATGTACACAGCGACAATGTTGTCTTAATCCCTTCTTAATCAGGTCTACTTTTCCGACAGAAATATTATGAGCATTAAGACTTGGAAAAAAGTCTTAATCCCTTCTTAATCAGGTCTACTTTTCCGACGTACAGAGAAATTAAAATAATAAATAGAAAATTAGTCTTAATCCCTTCTTAATCAGGTCTACTTTTCCGACAGGCCGGAACGCAGAGGAAGATGCTAAGATTGTGTCTTAATCCCTTCTTAATCAGGTCTACTTTTCCGACTATTTCAGCTCTGCGAGTCTGACTTAGAGTCAGGTCTTAATCCCTTCTTAATCAGGTCTACTTTTCCGACAAGCTTCAGCGTGGAATGTTGACAGGATGGTCGTCTTAATCCCTTCTTAATCAGGTCTACTTTTCCGACCGCAACATATTGAAGCTTTTTTCTATGATGATGTCTTAATCCCTTCTTAATCAGGTCTACTTTTCCGACTTCTATGCAATATGAATATTCCGAACAATTTGAAGTCTTAATCCCTTCTTAATCAGGTCTACTTTTCCGACCTAAAGGAAGTCAACAAAAGTTTTGACAAATATGTCTTAATCCCTTCTTAATCAGGTCTACTTTTCCGACAGCACGCCGCTAATGAAGCTTGTTTTTCAATAACTTGCAAAGGGGGTTGACAATTTTTCCGGCGACCGCGGGAGTTAACGTGTCATTTTTCCTTTTTTTGGGGTTTTTGAGGCCCTTGTGTTGCAAAGTCATTGATTGCTTTTTGTTGCACGGCGACGCTCTTATTTTAGATCGTTTTTTCAGGGTGTGCCAGCCCACATCCGGGTGTGTTTGTCTAGGTGAGAAGCATCTGCAGGCCCATTCCCATCATGACGGCGCCAGCAAAGCGGAGCAGGGTGGCGGAGGATTTCCAGTGACCGGCGATCAGGCCGATGAGAACGCCTGCAATATGAATGAGTATGGTGCTGATCACAAAGCCTGCTGCGAATAAATAGGGGTTGGCTTTGGCGGGGACTTCCACGCCGTGGGCATAGCCATGGAAGATGGCAAAAAAGGCAACAAAGAGCATTGCGAGTGGTATTGGCATTTTGCGTTCCAGTGCGATTACAAAGCCCAGCAGGATGACGGAGAGTTTGATGCCGGTTTCCACTTGGGTGTCTACAAGATCAACCCATGCTTCCATGCCCACCCAACCTGCGATCAACATGATGGTTACAAATGTTGCAGGAACAGACCAGATTGCGCGGCCTCCGATCTGTGTGCTGAGTATGCCGACGGAGAGCATGGCCAGGAGGTGATCAAGTCCAAACACTGGGTGGTAGAGGCCAGCGAGAAATCCGTTACCACCCACCTTATGGGCAAACGCAGTGGCTGGAAAGATAAAAAGGAGGAAGATAGCCAGAGTGGGAAGCTTTTTGTTGTTCATTGGACGAGAAGTTGGTTGTTTTTTGGTGTCAGGATCGCTTCAACGTTACCGTCGATCGTGTCACGATGGATGTTTAGTTTTTTGATCGAAGGCGCACGCGAAAAGATATCAAATGTGATCTTTGGCATGCTTTTGCATTCGTATGTGTATTGCATCAGAAAATCGATGTGATCGCCGGTTCCAATTTCGTGAGTATGGGTTTTGCCGAACAAACTGTGTTTGTGTGGCATGGCGGAGAACATATCGGAGGAGGTGCGTCCTTGTATGAATTCACAGCCAGATTCAGGGTTGGTTTTTATCATTTCGAGCGGGTCATATGTTGTGTCGAATTTTCGCAGGGCTTTTTTTTCTTTTGCTGATTTTGGTGTACGTTCATAACCGATCAGATCCTGGGCTGTACCGACCAGTGTGATCGATAACTGGCCGTCCTGCCATTGGATTAAGGCTTCCATTTCGCCATGTGTGTGTGGGCCGTGAAGCCCGGCCAGGACGTTGATTGGAAAGGAGAGAAAAAAGCAAAGAACCGCACGTTTCATCGATCAAATTCCGCCACAACCGGGGCGTGATCAGAGGGTTTTTCCAGACGTCGTGGTTCCTTGTCGATATGGCAGCCAACACACTGTTTGCTGAGGGCTTTACTGGCCAGGATGAGATCGATACGCAGGCCATGATTACGGCGGAATCCCAGCATGCGGTAGTCCCACCAGGAAAAGGATTTTTCTTCCTGTTCAAAAAGGCGAAAGACATCGATCAAGCCTTCGTTAATGATCCTTTTGAGGGCTGTTCTTTCGGGTTCACTGACCAGGACCTTGCCTTCCCACTTTTCAGGATCGTGCACATCGCGATCTTCTGGTGCAATGTTGAAGTCGCCCAGCAGGATGAGGTGTTTTTCTTGCTGTAGCAGCGTTTTCGCATACTCATGGAGGGCGTCGAGCCAGGCCAGTTTGTAGGCGTATTTTTCCGAGCCGATTTCAGAACCGTTGGGAACATAGAGGTTCAGTATAAAGAGATCATCGATTCTTCCACCCAGCACACGTCGTTGATGATCATCAAAGTCAGGTAGATCGGTAGTGATGTCCTGGAGTGGTTTTTTACTCAGTGTAGCTACGCCGTTGAAGGTTTTTTGGCCGGCAAAGGCGACTTCATAACCGGCTTCCCTGATCGCGTCTTGGGGAAAGTTGTGATCTTGGGTTTTGGTTTCTTGCAGTGCAAGCACGTCCGGCTTTTCTTTTTCCAGCCAGTCGAGTACATGATTGAGGCGAACCTTGAGCGAGTTGACATTCCAGGTGGCAATCTTGAACATGAACGTTTTAGTTATTTTGAGAGCTGAGTATTGTACGGTGGTTCTTTTCAGAAAAGCAAAGTCTCAGGATTTATTAATGAGCCCCAGTTTTTCGGCTTCTATCACTGCTTGCGTGCGGTTGCTGACTTGCAGGGCATTGAGGATTGCACGGATGTGGAGTTTGACGGTTCCTTCGGAGAGAGCCAGTTTTCTTGAAATGACCTTGTTCGGCTCTCCCATTGCCAGTCGCTGAAGTACCTCTTTCTGCCGCTGGGTCAACAGGGTATCTCTCTGGGTATCCCTGGCAGTCGATGATTTGAATGCAGGGGCAACGGTAATCTTGTTTTCCAGGATCAGTTTCAATGCGTTCAGCATGTTTTTGCCATCGAGTGATTTTGGAATGAATCCGATTGCACCGTGGTTAAGAGCCATTTGACAATCCTGATCGGATTCGGATGATGAAATAACTACCAGAGGTGTTTCCGGACAGATCTGGCGCAGTGTTTTTAGCCCTTCCCAGGCCCCGATTCCAGGCATGTTCAGATCGACGAGGATTAGACCCGGTTTCTCACCTGTTTGTAATTGCAGGATCAGGTCGTCGTAACAGGAAGCAGACTTTGTTCGGATATTTTTACCCAGTTGTCTCACGAGCATGGTGAGCGCATCGCGGTAGAGGGGGTGATCGTCGGCAATGAAAACATATAGGTTATCCATCGTGCCTTATGATACTGCACAATCTCCATTTTCCAAAAGCAGAACAGCCAGCTGAAATGCTGGCTGTTCTGTCAGGTGTAATTTTTCGCTCGACCGTTTTAATAGAGATCCGCCAGGGAACTCAGGCCGGCATCATAAACACCGGAAATGACTTCAATGGCCTTTTCATCAGAAACCCCCTTTGCATTGAAGGTCGAAGACCAAGTGACAGTTGAGGTGCCTTTGTCATTTCTTTCTATTTTTATTGTGGAAACATAGTCGGAAACAGGCAAGGGAGATTCTGTAATCTTATAGGTGTAAGTCATACCCTGATCGTTGTAGTCGATCAGGGTTTCATGAATTTTCCCACCATCCCCGAGGGTCAGAATTCTCTTGGAGCCTTTACTTTTTCCGTTACCTTCCACCAACTCACTTTTGATGACGGCAGGGTGCCAACGATTGAGTCCGTTGAAATCACCAAGAAGGGCCCATGAAGTGGAGGGTGGGACATCGAGCACCGCCTGTTTCGATACAGATAATTTTCCTTCTGCATGAAGGATGGTTGTGACTAAGGTCAGTAGTGTGATTAAAATGGTTTTTTTTAACATGCAAGCCTCCTTTTTTTATATTTGTTGAGGTTTGAGTATGATGAATATTCACGATCAAAACTATATACCTGGTGAGCTATTCCTTTTGGGTTACGCGTTTTTGCATGGTAAAAGAATATATGGGCATTTATCATTTAGATGCTTCGATATTTATTGAATACTCGGTGTTTTCTATGTCCCTGGAGAAATACGATGTGGTTCTTCGAAAAGAGAAATATCCCTCCCGTAACCCGCTCAAAACAGGGGATTTGCTCTTGTAGTTTGCCTGTTAAATCATGACTGAGCGATATTTCAAATTTTTCCCGCATGATCGGGTGTTAGAGACGGTATCAGGCATTGGTATTGTGATGACAGCTACAAAGTCGTGAATGAACCAAGCCAAAAGATAATCAAGCGTACCGCTTTTCTGGCAGCAGGCGTATTCCTTGCTGGTTTGCTGGTGACAGCTTGGGGTTTTAATGCCTTATATCAGTATTCAGAAGAAAAACTTACAGCCGAGATTAAACGTCGTTATGAAACAAAAGCTTCTCAGCTTCAGGAAAGAATCGATCTGGGACTGGAGTCACTTCGATCGATTGCAGCCCTGTACAAAGCCAATGATGAAGTCAGTTTTCGTAACTTCAAGTCTTTTGTGTTCGCTGATGCAGCATCTCATGAGGGAACGACAGCACTTGGATGGGTGCCAAGAGTAACAAGGGAAGAAAGAGACCGTTTTACTGAACAGGCAAAAAGGGAGGTTTCACCAGATTTCAGGATCTTCGAAGTGAGTGGGCACGGAATGCCCACAACAGCTTTTACTCATGATTTTTATTTCCCGGTCTACTATCTTGTTTCTCTCAGTAATGAAAAGTTCAAACTTGGGATGAATCTAACGACAATTCCGGCAAAATGGAGAGCCATGAAAACAGCAATCGAGAGAAATTCAATTGCCGTAACTTCACGAATTGTCTTGTATCAAAAGGATGGACAATACGGATTTCAAGCTTTCTTGCCCATTCCTATAAAAGGTAAAAAAATCTACAAGGATATTTCAACAGTTTCAGGATTTGCCTTGGGACAGTTTGATATATCCACCCTTCTGAAGAGTGTCTTTACTGAAGAGGAAGAACTTGAAATCACATTGCTGGATACATCAGCCGGCAAGTTTGAGCAATTGCTTTATTTTTTCAGTTCGGTTCCTGATCAGGAACCCACAGTTCATAACATGGATGATCTTGATAAATTGAAAGAGCCTTATTGGACCAGGCAGTTTACGATCGGAGATCGTCAATGGATGGCAATTTTTCGATCGCCGAAAAGTGTGGGCCGTTCTGTTGAAACAATGCTGCCCTATATTGGTGTTCTCGGTGGCATTCTGATCACCTCTCTCTTGTCGCTCTATCTTTTTCTTGCACAGATCCGTGGTACCCGGCTTTTTCTTGCACAAAAGGAGGTAGAACAGGAAAGGGCATTAAAGACAGAGGCTGTAGAAGAAAACCTGTCAAAATCAAGATTCCTCCGTGCAGCGAGTCATGACTTGAGACAACCTTTGAATACACTTTCTCTCTATACTCATTTGCTTGAGGGAAAAGCCGGTCAAGATTCGGAAGTTGGAGAACTTGTTGAAAAGATCAGGCGTTCTGTCGATTCGTTGAATAATATGTTTAATGCCCTGCTGGATTTGGGAAGATTAGAAGCAGGTCAGCTTAAGCCTTCAATCGTTAATTTCCGTATCGAAGGATTTTTGGAAAAACTAGAAGATGAATTTTCCACTGTTGCCGAAGCCAAGAATCTTGAGTTCCATGTTGTCAGGGCCACAGGAGTGATTACCTCCGACCCGGATCTGCTGGAAAGAATTGTCAGGAATTTTCTGACAAATGCAATCCGGTATACGGACGAGGGAAAGATTTTGCTTGGATGCAGAAGAAAGGGTGATGAATTGCGAATCCAGGTGAGTGATACCGGTGCAGGACTCAACAAAGAGGCAGAGGAAAATATCTTCAAGGAATTTTATCGGGGTGCCTCTTCTCATATCGCTGATCAGGGACTGGGATTGGGACTGTCAATCGTTGCATTCACTGCAAGATTGCTGGGGCACCATTTTGGTGTTTATTCCTCGGAAGGAAAGGGATCGACTTTTTATATTGATGTGCCTTTTGAAGAGGAATAATTAGCCTGTCAGACTCTGAAGCCACCATGACGTTTTCTGACCCTGCGATCTTCCCAGAAGCGGCCAAACAGGAAAGCAGCCAAGGCGAGGATGCCAAGCAAAATCTGTACGGGGCGCTCCTTGATGAAAGAAAAAAGTGTCAGGATGGGGGGTATTTTCGCGTTTTCAGCAGTTGTGTTTGTCTGGCTTTCCCGGATTGAGTCCAGCTGGTTCTGGAGTTCTGCATTTTGTTTTTCGAGTTCGGTGATGCGATCGTCTGTCCCTGCTGCTTCCATCTGAGCAAGTTTTTTCTCCAGCTGTGAGATTTTTGCTTCCAGTTCAGCTGCATTGAGTTTTTCCGACGAGAGTTGCTGTTGCAAATTTTCAATTTTTTGGTTCAGCTCTTTTACCTTTTTCTCGTGTTCTTGCTGCAACGATTGGGTCGCCTGAACATTCTGCTGGTTTTGCAATTCCTTCATTTTCATTTGAAGCTCTGCCAGTTGCAGTTTGGCGGGTTTTTCCAGCATCAGGTAGGAAGCATCCACCCACCCGATCTTACCCTCTTCCTTTTCGCGGATCTGGGCAAAATCACCCTCACGGCTTATGATCTCTACCTGTGTCCCGGTTCCAAGTACCTTGATGATGGGACTGTCCATGTCTTTTTCTTGATGCAAACCCACCAGTAATTGATCGACGATGTAGGCCTCTTCGGCAACGGCTCTGTCGGCAAGGAGCAATGTCAGCAGAAACAGAAAGCGAAATTTTTTCATTTTGTTCAACACGGTTCAGGCTGCAAGACCGGAATGTCTGAGTAATGGTTCAATCTCTGGTTCGCGCCCACGGAAATCGATAAACAATTCCATGGCTTCACGCGATCCCCCTTGTTCAAGGATAGCGTGCAAGAAACGTTCTCCTGTAGCCCGATCGAAGATCCCCTTTTCTTCGAACAGTGAAAAGGCATCTGCGGAGAGCACTTCTGCCCACTTGTAGCTATAGTAACCGGCTGAATAGCCGCCAGCAAATATATGGGAGAAGCTGTGCTGAAAGCGGTTGAAGTCGGGTGTTTTTATCACCGAGACTTCCGCCCTCACCTCATTCAGCAAGGCCTGGATTTGTGCGCTGCTGACCGGTTCTTCCAGCATGTGCAGGCGGAAATCAAACAGGGCGAATTCCAGTTGCCGCAACATTTGCAGGCCGGACTGAAAGTTCTTGGCCGCCTGCATCTTGGTGAAGAGCTCATCACCAATGGGTTCACCGGTCTCAAAATGACTACTGAACAGGTCCAATGCTTCCCGTTCCCAGCACCAGTTTTCCATGAACTGGCTTGGGAGTTCCACTGCATCCCAGGCAACACCATTGATGCCGGAAACACCCGGTACATCGATCTCGGTCAGCATGTGATGCAAGCCGTGGCCAAATTCATGAAACAACGTCGTGACTTCGGTATGGGTCAGCAGTGAAGGCTGATCTCCCAGTGGAGGCGTGAAGTTGCAGGTCAGATAGGCTACAGGGTCCTGGATACCTTTCTCTGTTCGTTTGCGGATCAGGCACTCGTCCATCCAAGCACCGCCCCGCTTTTGTGGTCGGGCATAGAGATCCAGATAGAAACTGCCACGGAGCCGGTTATCTTGATCCCGAATCTCGAAGAATTGGACATCTTCATGCCAGACATCTACGCCCTTACGTTCGGTGATCTCGATCCCGTAAAGGCGTTCGACCACTTGAAACAGGCCGTCGAGTACCCGGGGAACCGGAAAATACGGGCGCAGGGCTTCCTGTGAGAGGTTGAAACGATGCTGGCGGAGTTTCTCCGCATAGTAGGACATGTCCCATGCGTTGAGTTCATCAACCCCGAATTCCTGCTTGGCGAAGGTTTTGAGTTCCTCAAGATCCTTTTCTGCAAAGGGTCTGGAACGACGAGCCAGATCCGTCAAAAAGTCCAGAACCTGATCCGGATCCCGAGCCATTTTCGTCGCCAGCGAATATTCCGCATAATTATTGAACCCCAACAGTTTTGCCATTTCTTGCCGGGTGGCCAACAGTTGTTCCATGATCTCACTGTTGTCCCATTTCTTGGCATGGGGCCCTTGATCAGAAGCCCGTGTGACGAAGGCTACATACATCTCCCGGCGGAGTTCGGCGTCGTCGGCGTATGTCATCACAGGCATGTAGCTGGGGAATTCGAGGTTGAAAACCCAGCCGTCCAGGCCTTCTCGTTCGGCAATCTGTCGGGCCAGTGCACGGGTCGATTCGGGCAACCCGGCCAGTTGTCCTTCATCGGTGATCTGTTTTTTCCAGGCATGGGTGGCATCCAGCAGGTTCTCTTCAAACGTTGCAGTAAGTTTGGACAGGGTTTGACGCAAGGCTTTGAACCGCTCCCGGTCTTGCTCGTTCAGTTCGATCCCGGAGAGACGAAAATCTCGCAAGGTATTCTCAATCACTTTTTTCCTTGCCTGATCGAGTTCAGCGAACTCTGGACTTTCAGCAATTGCCTTGCAGGCACGATAGTAATCTTCGTTTTGACCCAGTTCGGTTGAATAGGCAGATAACTTTGGCAAGCAGGCATTGTAGGCCGACCGCAGTGCTTCATTGTTGGCTACTGCGTTCAGATGTTTTACCGGTGACCAGATGCGGTTGAGGCGGTCATTCAATTCCTCGATCGGTGCGATGGTTGATTCCCACGAGGGAGGCGTTTCGGCAGATAATATTCTGGCGATCTGCTCACGGTTCTCCATCAGCACCTGATCGATGGCGGGTTCGATGTGTTCGGGTCTGATCTGGCTGAAAGCGGGCAAGCTTTCATTTTCCAGTAATGGGTTATTCATAGGTCGATGTCTTTAATTGGAGACTGTCAATTTAGCATGTGAGCAGTGATTTCGACAGTCTCGATCGGTTAATTTCTTATTCTGGCCAGATCAGGAGATGGTTGTCAGAAGTGGATATCCAACAACCACCCTATCAAACCGACAGAGAATATACTGGCAGTAAGATAGGCTAGCGATTGATTGTGATAATGTTCAATGAGATCATGTAACGGATCGGATGAGATCATGAAAGGTCGTCGTGGATCACCCGTGTCTTTCAGCAAGGTAACGACCGGCGGTGCATCATTGTGGGTAAGTTTCTTATCCACCTCTTTGTGTGCAGCTCGCTGTGCCTGTTGCCACTCCCAAGGGGAAAGTTCACCATCCCGGTTGCGATCAAAGCGCGCCAGAAGTTCATTTTGATCCTGTTTCCACTCTCTCAGAATTTCTCGGACTTCGTGTTTCCTGTCGATTAAGGAACCGGCGCCACCGACAGTGTGCAGATCGCCAATGGCATAGAGAATATCACCTGGAAGCAGTAATTCTTCCGTATATTTGTAGCGGTAACCAATGGGTGAGCCGCCGAGTGCTGGACCCCGATCGGGAACGGCAGCGTTGCCATACCAGGAACGAGTTAAAGAGGGTGTGATCTGTGCTCCTTCCGGATCGATGACACAGCGGCCGGTATCATCATCGAGATAAAAAAGATCATCACTTTCTTCGCTACGTCGAACACGGCCAGTCCTGTTCTTCAGCAAGCTCAGGAGCATACCCAGTTGCGATTCTCTGCCGCCCATCTTTTGACCGATCTTTTCCGTCTTGATCCGGTACCAAAGGCACTCCCGGCCACTCAGCGGTGACCTGAGTACTGGTCCATCTATAGGTAGCCCACGCCCAACCAGTTCGGTGTAACCCTGGGCAGCGGATCGCAACCATGATGTAGGAGTGTCCTTGATTACCCTCTTTTTTTGCAGGGACGAAAAGGCCTTAAACAACAGGTATATCGAACCACCGAACAGAACGCTGATCGTGATCCAGAATTCCACTGGATCGAGTGTGGTAATCCAAGCGCTCATTTATTAGTTGAAGAGAGCTTTAACATCTACATCTGTGATCTCTTCCTCGGTGAAGGAGAGCAGTTCTCGTTCAGGAAAGTTGAACCATTTAGCGATCAGCAGATCGGGGAATTGTTCAATGCGTGCATTGTTGATATTGACACTTTCATTATAGAACTCGCGCCGGTCGGCAATCGTATTTTCCAGGGCCGTAATCCTGTTCTGCAAGTGCTGAAACGACTGATCCGCCTTGAGGTCGGGGTAGGCTTCTGCAACAGCAAACAGCGAGCTCAGACCCAGCCGTAAAGCGCTTTCGGCAGCACCGAGTGCACTAATGTCTTTACGTTCCCGTGCCCGTGAAACTGCTGAACGGGCTTCCATGATTTTTTGCAGGGTTTCTTGCTCGTATTTCATGTACTGTTTGCAGGTTTCAACCAGTTTGGGCAGTTCGTCGTGACGTTGCTTTAGCAATACATCAATATTGGCCCAAGCCCGTGAAACGTTGTGTTTGATGGTGACCAAGTTGTTGTACAGCATGATCCCGTACAGAGTAAGCAAGATGATGATCGCGAGAATAATGAGGGATGCAGTCATCGGTTTCTCCTCCTTTGAGAATGAAGCTATCCAGAAGCACGCCCGAGTTTTTCGAGCCTATCTCTTTATACGATAGCGGCAAGTCCGAGAAAAAATAAAACAGTAGTCAAACGGGCCTCATCTTGTAACTGAAATGCCACATCAAATCCTTGGTTTCCGTTTTTTTATTTGGGAGCTTTTTTACAGGATTCGCAGTGGAGAGATGGCGATCACCTGATTCAGAAAAACTTTCAATGCAGGAGAGCAGGAACAGGTTTTTTAACAGTAATTGCATCCCATAACGTTCCGGGTGCAGGAAATCTTCTGGAGGAATTTCTCCTTCTTCAAGCATTTTATTCACTCTGGTCAAAGACCACTCCAGATGAATAGTGCCTGTTTCTGCATCAAGCACCCGTAGGCGAGGTTTACCATTTTCAAACCGTGCATCAACAACATATTTCATGTTACTTCCTCCAATTTCTTAAATGAGAACGGTTCTCATTTAAACTCAGTAAAGTAT
>JALSRM010000049.1 GCA_026984775.1 Gammaproteobacteria bacterium | reverse complement strand
GCCGGCAACTGCGTTCCGGCCACCCGGGGCATTGCCGGAAGAAGCGTTCACATCGGCGTGCATCCGCTGTGGATTATGTGTTCGGGATTGCCCCTATCCCACGCTCGATCTGGCCAAGCCGGAGCAGGAGGTAGCCACCGGCACACCCTATTTTGTCGCCCGTGATTATCCCTGCGAAATGTGTGAAGACCTTCCCTGTGTGGCCGCTTGTCCCACTGGTGCGCTGGATCATGGATTGACGGATATCACCGAGGCACGGATGGGGCTGGCCCATGTGGTGGATCAGGAGAGTTGCATCGCTTTTCAGGGCCTGCGTTGTGAAGTTTGCTTCAATGTGTGTCCGGTTCGGGGGGAGGCGATCACCCTGGAGATGCGCCATAACCCGCGGAGCCAAAAACACGCGATGTTCGTTCCTGTTGTGCACTCCGATGCGTGTACGGGCTGCGGCAAATGTGAGCACGCCTGTATTCTGGAAGAGGCGGCGATCAAGGTGTTACCTTTGGAAATCGCCAAAGGGAAAATGCAGAGTCATTACCGGCTCGGCTGGGAAGAAAAGAATAAGGCGGGGGAATCACTGGTTACACCAGATACTCAACACCAGTTTAATTTGCCGGAAGGTATGGAATATGACTATTACGGGAAAGGGCTGATTGAGGAGCCTGAACAACAGGCGACACCTTTCAGTAGTAATCCACTCGATACTCTGAATCGCAAGGAGAAGCCGGATGGATAAGCAGCACCCTTATCCTGGCATGGAAGCGAGGGAACGCTATGGTTGGTGGAAGGCGTATAAATGGCTGGTACTCAGGCGTATCTGTCAGTTCGGTATTTTGTTCCTGTTCCTTCTCGGCCCCTGGTTCGGCCTCTGGATCGTCAAGGGCAATCTGGCCTCCAGCCTGACCCTAGGTGTTTTGCCCTTGACTGATCCTTATGTCCTGTTGCAGTCGTTAGCCGCGGGACATTGGCCTCTGGCCACGGCCTTTCTCGGGGCTCTGATCGTCCTGGTTTTTTATACCCTGGTGGGTGGCCGCAGCTATTGCGCCTGGGTTTGTCCCGTCAATATGGTGACAGATGCCTCAGCCTGGTCACGGCGACGACTGGGTATCAAAGGGCAGGGCGCACAGATCAGCAAATCTTTCCGCTACTGGTTTCTGGGTGGCACGCTGATCGGTGCCCTGGTTTCCGGTAGCATCGCCTGGGAGCTGATCAACCCGGTGTCCATGCTCCATCGTGGGATCATCTTCGGGATGGGTACGGGTTGGTTTCTGATCCTTGGAATCTTTCTCTTCGATTTATTTGTGAGCAAGGAAGGATGGTGTGGACGGATTTGCCCGGTGGGTGCCTTCTATAGTCTGCTTGGCAAGATGGCCTTGATCCGGGTGGCTGCCAGCCGTCGCGATCAGTGTGATGACTGTATGGACTGTTTTGCCGTGTGTCCGGAAAAACAGGTGATACCTCCTGCGCTGAAAGGGAAAGAGAAAGGTTTGAGTCCCCTCATTCTGGATTCAAACTGTATCAATTGTGGTCGTTGTATCGATGTCTGTGCGAAAGATGTCTTCCGGTTTTCCCTTCGTTTCGATCACGAGCAAGGGAAATCTGAATCTGTTCAAAAAAGTATGGAGTCCCTGTCATGAAAAAAATCATTCTTCTTGTCGTGTTGCTGGCTGCGGTTGCCCTCAATGCAGAGGAGCTGAAATCCTTGCGGGGTGAACACCCTCTCGATTCAGTGCCCCCTCCACCAGAAAAAAAAATATGGGCAAAAGATGGCGAGACGATTCCACGAAACTATGTGCAACAACCTCCCCTTATCCCACACAAAATTACAGGGTATCAGATCAACCTTAAATACAATAAGTGTCTCTCCTGTCATGGTTGGAAACATTACAAGGAGAGTGGGGCCACAAAGATCAGTCTTACACATTTCAAGGATCGGGAAGGAAATGAACTCTCAGATGTGTCACCGAGACGTTATTTTTGCACACAATGCCATGTACCACAGGCGAATGCCAAACCGTTGGTAGAAAATACCTTCAAGCCTGTTGATTCTATTAAGGAATAATAAAACAAGGGGGTAATCATGACCTTTCGTGGAAAAATATTGTCGGGTACCCTGATTATTGGATTTTTCCTGGGCATCCTCTTCTGGGGAGGGTTTAACTGGACCCTGGAGCTGACCAATACCCTCACATTCTGCATTTCCTGCCACGAAATGCGGGATAATGTCTATCCCGAGTACCAAAATACCATTCATTACAGCAATCGTACCGGTGTGCGTGCAGAATGCCCTGATTGCCATGTTCCCAAAGAGTGGATCTACAAAATCAAGCGGAAGATCGAAGCTTCAAGGGAGCTTTATCATAAACTTGTTGGCACGGTGGATACGCCGGAGAAGTTCGAGGCCTACCGACTTACCATGGCCTTGAGCGAGTGGAAGCGAATGAAATCGGTCGATTCACGCGAATGCCGAAACTGCCATGATTATGAGTCCATGGACTTTGTTGAACAGGGCCGCCGTGCAGTCAAGGCACATTCCAAAGGCCTGGAAGAGGGGAAAACCTGCATCGATTGCCATAAAGG
Organism: Gammaproteobacteria bacterium; assembly: GCA_026984775.1. Lineage (GTDB taxonomy): Bacteria > Pseudomonadota > Gammaproteobacteria > CAJXQU01 > CAJXQU01 > CAJXQU01. Next base: position 46,265 of record JALSRM010000049.1, on the reverse strand, counting down.
CATCGCACATCAACTGCCTGCAGGGTGGGAAGAAGCCGCGGCAAAAGCCGGATTGTAATCCTCCCTAGGTTAATAAATAATAACCCTCGTTTGCAATATAGAACTGGGGGTTGGATGCAGAACAGACGGAGGGTACACATCGGGCTGGACGATCGAATTTTGGCCGCCATGCGTCGTTGCGTCCTGTTGCAGACGCTGGATGATGACAGTTTCAAGAAAGTCGTCAGCCTTTCCCATACGATGCAGCTACCTAGCGATAGCATTTTGTTCGAACAGAATGCGCCTCTGACCGATATCTATCTCCTTGTTTCAGGAGGGATAAAGCTGTTAAGGCTCGCACCCAGTGGTGATGAGAAAGTGATTGATATTATTCAGCCGGGCCAGACCTTTGCTGAAGCCGCACTTTTTTTGGGTAGCTGCCAGTATCCGGTCACTGCCATCACTTTGGTCCCTTCTATCGTGGTGGGTTTCAAGGCCAATCCTTATCTCGAACTGCTCAAGTCATCGAACAAATTGTGTCTCAGTATGCTCGGCAAGCTGAGCCAGCGGCTGCACTGGATGGTCAATGAGGTGGACCGCCTGACCCTGCACAATGCCACCTTCAGACTGGTGGACTATCTTTTGAATGAAGTTGCTGATATTGAAGGCAACCAAACGGCTCTCTGTCTCGTTGCTCCCAAGCGTATTATTGCCTCCCGCCTCTCAATCAAGCCTGAGACCCTTTCCCGAACATTGAAAGAACTTGAAAGAGAAGGATTGATAGTCTTGCATGGTTCCCAGATCGAGTTGATCGATGTTGAGCGTCTCAAGGCACTCGTGTCACTGGACTCCTGAACGGCCCATATCCTCCCTGTGACTGTCAATAACCAACAGGCAGACACTCATCCTAACTTACGAAGCTGAACATTATCACTATGGCCCATACTGGTACCGGGGCATTCGAAGAGCTATTTCCCGCTTGATGTAAGTCAAGGTACTTTTTTTTGATTTTGCTACGGTTAAATCCCGTCCATAACAAGAAAGGGTGAGGCCATGAGAGAAACATTTACCAAAAGCATGGCGAGGAATATCTATTACGGAGGCGCGGTTTTTTTCTTCCTCTTATTTCTCGCACTGACCTACGATACACATCAAGTACTTCCATCGGGCGACAACCATGAAGCGATCAATGAAGTGGTTGCCCTGGGTAAAAAAGTCTGGGAGGAAAACGATTGTATTGGCTGCCATACACTCCTTGGCGAAGGCGCCTATTTTGCCCCGGAACTGGGGAATGTTTATACCCGGTTCGGCGAAAGTACCGATGCGATCAAGTTGTTCATCAAGAGCCGTCCAGCCAAAGGGGTGCCCGGTCGCCGGAGCATGCCACAGTTCAATCTGACGGATGAGGAATTGGAAGCGATCGCACAGTTCCTTAAATACGTTGATGGCATCAAGACAGCCAGGGATTGGCCTCCAAACATCCAGGGTTAAGCGGGAGAAGCGAACATGAAATACCAATCACAACTCGTTGCAAAAAATTATTTCATAGCGGCTATTTTGTTGTTCACCGGACAGATCCTGTTCGGATTGATCATGGGGCTGCAATATGTGGTGGGGGACTTTTTGTTTCCTGAAATTCCTTTCAATGTGGCCAGGATGGTACACACTAATCTGCTGATCGTATGGCTGCTCTTTGCTTTTATGGGTGCAGCCTATTTTCTGGTGCCGGAAGAGTCTGAAAGGGAACTTTATGCCCCCTGGCTGGCCACCCTGATGTTCTGGATATTCCTGATCGCAGGGGCGTTGACGGTCATAGGTTATCTGTTGTTCACCTATTCGGATCTGGCGGCATTGACCCGGAATGAATTATTTCCAACCATGGGCCGTGAGTTTTTGGAACAACCCACGATCACCAAGATCGGTATCGTCATTGTGGCCTTGGCATTTATTTTCAATATCGGCATGACGGTCTTGACCGGACGCAAGACGGTGATCTCCCTGGTTCTGCTCACAGGGTTGGTGGGGCTTGCTGTGTTTTTCCTGTTTTCATTTTATAACCCGGACAATCTGGTCTTGGATAAATATTACTGGTGGTGGGTGGTCCATCTCTGGGTGGAAGGTGTTTGGGAGTTGATTCTCGGATCGATTCTCGCCTTTGTCCTGATCAAGGTGACGGGTGTCGATCGTGAAGTGATCGAAAAATGGCTCTACATCATCATCGCTATGACCTTGATCACTGGCATCATCGGGACCGGCCACCACTACTTTTGGATCGGTACACCCGATTACTGGCAATGGCTGGGATCCGTATTCTCAGCAATGGAGCCCATCCCGTTTTTCATGATGACGCTGTTCGCTTTCAATATGGTCAACAAGCGACGTCGTGAACATCCGAATAAAGCAGCCGTTCTTTGGGCGCTGGGCACGGCGGTCATGGCATTCCTTGGTGCCGGTGTCTGGGGCTTTTTGCATACGCTGGCGCCAGTCAATTTTTATACTCACGGCACACAAATCACGGCTGCACACGGGCATATGGCATTCTATGGTGCCTATGTCATGATCAGTCTGACGATCATCTCCTATGCCATGCCCATCATGCGAGGCCGCACGGCCAATGGTGAGAAGGCACAGGTCTTGGAGATGTGGTCTTTCTGGCTCATGACCATCGCCATGGTCTTCATTACCCTGTTCCTGACTGCTGCTGGGATTCTTCAGGTCTATCTGCAACGTTTCACGGAAGATCCGGTACCGTTCATGGTGGCGCAGCAGAAGATTGAGATCTTCTACTGGTTACGTGAATTCACCGGATTAGTCTTTTTGATCGGACTGGTTCTGTATATCTACAGCTTCTTTGTCAAGGAGGAAAACGTAGCGGCCTGATCACAAACCTTTGTAGAGCGGGGGGCGCTTGTCCCCCTTTTTTCTCAGGAAATGATAGTGCCCATGGACACGGAGAGAACAAAGCCCTTGCCGGGGGATTTTGCGATCTGGATCTTCATCTTTGCCGAGCTGATGGTATTTGGTGTGCTTTTCATCGCCTATGCGGTGACTCGTTCCCTGCATCGTGAGGAGTTTGCTTACTATCAGCAGTTTCTGGATCGTGAAACCGGTGCCTTGAACACGCTGTTGTTGATCACGTCGAGCTATTTTGTGGTCAAAGCGGTTCTCGCGATCAAACAAGACAAGGTGCAGCAGTGTGTGAACGGTTTGGGTCTGGCGCTGCTTTGCGGGTGTGGGTTTTTGGTCGCCAAGACGCTTGAATTCAGTGACAAATTTTCTGCGGGCATCCGGCTGAGCACCAACACTTTTTATATGTTCTATCTGTCGCTGACTTTTTTTCATTTCATGCATGTGATCCTGGGGATGGTGATCCTGGCTGCGATCCTGTTCAAAGCGCGGGCTGGTGCCTACAACCACCGGGAACATACAGGCGTCGAGACCGGTGCTTCTTACTGGCATATGGTGGATTTGGTATGGATCATTCTGTTTCCACTCGTTTACATCATTCGGTGAACACCTGGGCTCACCAACAAACGCGGGCGAAACGGATCTGGTTCGCACTGATGTTTCTGACCGTGTTCGTTTATACATGTGGCAGGTTTGGGTTTTCTAGCCAATGGTTTGTAATCCTGGTTCTCGCGTCGTCGTTACTCAAAGGATACTGGATCATCGCTGAATACATGGGGCTGCGGCAGGTGGCGCGCAAATGGCGCTGGCTTGTCCAGGGCTGGCTGGTTTTAGTGATCGTCCTCATTGTGATAATTCATCAACTCTGATCCGGTGCGTGATCGGTTTACTTCAAGAAGGGAGTGCGTATGGAAATCATCAAAGCAGAAGAAATACCCAAGATTGCCGTTGACAGTATGAACGATACCCATTGGGAAGAAGTCTCCATGGTCAATGAATTGGGTGCGCTCATTCACAACATGCAGGCCAGGTGTGCGGCGGGAGAGGATTGTCAGCCCGCCATGGCTGCAGCGATCACCTCAAAGCTCAAGGCTTGGCATCGGCATACAAAAGAACACTTCGAACGGGAAAACCAACTCATGCAGGAACATGGTTTTCCTGCTTTTGCGGTACACAGCCAGGCCCATCAAACGGCATTGGAAAGACTGGAGCAGGTGGTTCATGAGTGGGAGGAGAACAGGAAGCTTGAGGCCCTCCATGACTATTGCTTCAAGGTCTGGCCTGACTGGTTTCTGCAACATGTGCAAACAATGGATTTCGTCACCGCACGGTTTCTCCAAATGAGGATGAAATAACCCATGGAACTTCCCTTTTATCAGCCACAGAGCAATGAAGTCGAGTTGTTCGAACATGCCTGGAACAAGCAACTCCCCTTGTTGATCAAGGGGCCGACGGGGTGCGGCAAGACACGCTTCATCCAGTACATGGCTGCGCGCCTCCAACGCCCCCTTTATACTGTTGCCTGTCATGATGATCTGACGGCAACCGATCTTGTTGGACGCCATCTGATAGGTGACGGTCAGACCTATTGGAACGATGGGCCTCTGACACGAGCGGTGCGCGAGGGTGCCATCTGTTATCTGGACGAGATTGTCGAGGCGAGAAAGGACACCACCGTGGTGCTCCACCCATTGACGGATGACAGACGGATCCTGCCCATCGAGCGAACGGGCGAGATCCTTTCCGCACCACCGGAATTCATGCTGGTGGTCTCTTATAACCCCGGCTACCAAAACCTCTTGAAGGGGATGAAGCCGTCGACCAGGCAACGGTTTTTGTCCATCCAATTCAACTACCCCGATGCGGAAACCGAAGAACGGATCATCTGCCAGGAGAGTGGTATCGATGAACAAACGTCTGCGCGGTTGGTAAAGCTGGCAGCTGCACTTCGCCGGTTGAAGGATCACGATCTCGAAGAGTCCACGTCCACCCGGTTGTTGATCTATGCGGCCGATTTGATCCAGGCGGGCTTCGATCCGATTTCGGCTTGCCGTGCCGCGATTGTCGAACCATTGACCGATGAGCCGGAAACGATCAACGCCTTGATGGAGGTTGTACACATGGTGATGCAAGATGAATGAGACAAAGAAAGCCGTGATTGCCGAGAGCCTGTATATCCTGACCTGCCTCGTGCCACCACTGGGTTATCCACTCCTGTTGCTACTCTATGTTCGCCACAGACAGAATAAGGAACCTGTGAGTCGCGCGCATGTGCAACAGACGTTTATTGCCGGCAGCCTGATCACACTGCTGTTTGTGTGCGCCAATTTTTTGGTGGTTTTACTGGGTGGCTATATCTCGATCCATAGCCTTATCATTTTCGAGGCCTATTTGATGATCATCGTTCCCTTGTTTATCTTTCCTGGTATTTTGGGCTGGGTCAAGGCCAGGCAGGGTGAGATCTATGATTTCCCTCTGCTTGGGAGATGGAGACGATCATGATCGGTTCACGCCGCACCTGGCAGCGCGCTTTTTTTCTGTTGTTTATCCTGGCGCCGGTGCTGGATCTCTTTCGCTATGATCTCTACCGGCACCATTTCATTTTGTTTGGTCATGCCTTGCAGCTGGGAATTCAACCCGATCAGACAACGCTGCAGATCAGCCTGCAGTTGTTTCTCCGGGGCGTGCTCCCGGTGTTGTCAATTGTCCTGATCGGAGGCTATGTGGCCTGGCGCTGGGGACGTCTCTATTGCGGCTGGCTGTGCCCACACTTTTTGGCCATCGAAACGATCAATCAGCGCTTGCGACGAACGATCGGCAAACCGAGTCTCTGGGATAAGGCACGGTTGCCCATGAAACAACAGGACGGTACCGTGATCCGAGTGGATGGAAGGTGGTGGCCAACAGCGGTGTTGATCCTGGCTTTTTCCTTTTTGTGGGCGTTGACGGCGCTTACTTACCTGGTGCCTCCGGCGGAGGTCTATGCTCACCTCATCCAGGGTGAGTTGAGCCGGAATCAGTGGCTCTTCCTGATGGCGTTGATCTTGCTTTTCGGGATTGAGTTTACCTTTGCCAGGCATTTGTTTTGCCGTTATGCCTGTGCCGTGGGCGTCATGCAAAGTCTGTTATGGATGGCAAACCTGCAGGCGTTGGTGGTGGGTTATGATCGTACCCGCGCCGCAGCATGCAGGGATTGCGATGCCTCATGTGAACATGCCTGTCCCATGCGTCTGAAACCCCGCGCCGTGAAACGTAAAAAGTACACCTGTACGCAATGCATGGCCTGTGTTCTTGCCTGTACCCGGGTACAGGAAAAGCACGCTTCAAGACCCGTGCTGAAGATGATCGACAAGGTATGTGCCCTGGATATGTCAGCCAGGGGCTTTGGCCGCAAACCCCACGTCCCGGCAGACTGTTACAAAAACTGACCATGGAAGAGTTCATCGGCAAGCTCTGGCATCGTTTGATCATGCGAGCCGCGGACAATGACTTTCCTGAAGCGGAGGTTTGTCTGGATGAGGTCCGTCAGGCTGTTGCTGTAGTGTTCCGTGCCCTGGGTGGAGAAGGTGGCCTGCAAATCACCAATGCCACACCCTATCAGCATGGTGGCCGCAGGAACTGGTTGCAACGGATGGCGGGAACCGGAGACAAGGTTGAACTCGCTTGGTGCGATGGAGAGATGCTGCGCTTGCCCTCACGCCTCGCCTGTTTTCCGGATTGGTGTCTAAATTACGATCTCTACCTCTGGCTGGCAGCGCTTGTTACGGTGCCTGTGGATCATCATCTGCACTGGATCGAGCGAAGTCATAGGCAAACGGCAGCACTGCTCGCACACTGGCCCGGTATGAAAAAACGCTACCAGCGACTGGTGCATGCCCATCTCGAGCTCAGGCCGCGGCCGGATGCGCTGCCCCTGCCTGAAGCCCGAATGGAAAATCTGATCCGCGAGGCCCTGTTGGATCCACAATGCCCCCTTTCTGTTGAGCCGGAGCCGGGTGTGGTGCCGTCACCGGTGCCTTTGTGGTTACATCCACACCCACCCCTGCCTCTGTCCACCGGGATTGCGCCGGAGGAGACGGAAACTGAAGCCGACAGGCAACATGTGGCCAAAAAAAGCACCTCAGAGTCACAACGGAAGCAAGCTGAGCGGACACAGATGCCGAAAGGGGAGAACGGTTTATTGGCGTTTCGTCTGGAAAGTCTGTTCAGCTGGGCCGAGTACGTCAAGGTCGATCGCACTACGGATGAGGAAGAGGACGACAAGGCCATGCAGACTGCCGAGGACCTGGATGTGATCCACGTCGCGCGGGATCGAAAATCGATTGCTGGCCGTTTGCGGCTCGATCTCGATCTGCCAGCCGATGAGTATGATGACCTGCGTCTGGGAGACGGAATTCTTCTGCCGGAATGGGATTACAAAACCCAGCGGATGCAGCCTGATCATTGCTGTCTGCAACCCATGATGGCACGCCATCAGCCTGCGATCGATCTACCCGAGCGGATTTGTTCGAAGGCACGAAAACTGAGACGCCAGTTTGAGGCTCTGCAACCACAACGGCAATGGCTCAATCGTCAGTCTGACGGAACGGAGATCGATCTGGATGCCTGCCATGAATTCCTGACGCTGAAAAAACAGGGCCGGGCCAGTGCCGATCAGCCTTTATATCGGGACTACCGCCAGAGATACCGGAGTCTGTCCTGTTTATTGCTGGCGGATCTCTCCCTGTCGACAGATGCCTGGGTCAACAACGATACTCAAGTCATCGACATCATCAGGGATTCCCTGTATCTGTTTGCAGAAGCCCTCGATGCCACGGGTGACCGTTTTGCAATCCATGGGTTTTCATCCCGTTATCGGAGTCATGTTCGCTTCCATAGGATCAAGCGTTTCGATGAACACTATACGCCCCCAGTTCGTGGGCGGATCCAGCAGATCAAACCTGGGTATTACACCCGCATGGGGGCTGCTATTCGTTATGCCAGTCAGTTGCTGGAAGCAGAGCCCACGTTCCAGAAAATCCTACTTATTCTGACCGATGGCAAGCCCAATGATCTGGACAAATATGAAGGCCGTTATGGCATAGAAGATACCCGTATGGCCATCCTCGAAGCGGAAAAAAAGGGATTACGCCCCTTTTGTGTGACCATCGATGAAAAGGCTCGAGATTACCTACCCTATTTATTTGGCACTCACGCCTGTATTTTGATCAAAAACGCAGAAGAACTTCCAGCCAAACTGCCCCTGCTCTATCTGCAGATGACACGTTGACGCAGGCACCGGCCATGGCCAATCAAGGAAGTGTCCTGGCCTCGAACACCTTGACCTATGTCAATGCATCCTCCCGTAGTCCCGCTACACTCAATCTGCCTATCACACCATTTGCGGGGGATTCGATATGAAAAACTATCCGGACATTCTGAAGTCATCACTCATTGCACTCTCACTGTGCACTTTCGGTGCGTTGTCGACACAGGCGGAGGAGGATACAGGACAACATCCAGGCACGCCTGAAACCGAAATGAGCTACAAGGGTGCACCCTCAGGCATCGATCCCTCTGTTACCAAAGACATGATTGGTGGGGAAGGGCCACCCATGACCAAGGAAGAATTTGCCGAAGCGAAAAAGATATTTTTCGAGCGTTGTGCGGGTTGCCATGGTGTACTGCGCAAAGGCGCCACCGGTAAACCATTGACACCAGACATTACGCGCAAAAAGGGCACGGATTACTTGAAGGTGTTCATCACCTATGGCTCACCGGCAGGTATGCCCAACTGGGGAACCTCGGGAGAATTGACCGAGGAACAGGTTGATCTTATGGCCCGGTACATTCAGCACGAACCACCGCAGCCGCCCGAGTGGGGCCTGAAGGAGATGAAGGAGACATGGAAAGTCATCGTGCCCGTGGATCAACGGCCGACGAAGAAGATGAACGATTACAATATCGACAATATTTTCTCGGTCACTTTGCGAGATGCTGGCCAAATTGCATTGATCGATGGGGATAGCAAAGAGATTATAAATGTTATCGATACAGGTTATGCAGTCCATATTACCCGTCCCTCTGCCTCCGGACGTTATCTCTATGTGATTGGCCGGGACGCCAAGATCAACCTGATCGATTTGTGGATGGAGAAGCCGGACAATGTGGCTGAGATCAAGGTGGGGCTCGAAGCCCGATCAGTGGAAACGTCCAAATTTGAAGGCTATGAAGACCAGTACGCCATCGCCGGTTCCTACTGGCCTCCTCAATTTACACTCATGAAAGGCGAAACACTTGAACCCATCAAAATCGTCAATACCCGAGGCATGACGATCGATACCCAGGAATACCATCCCGAGCCCCGGGTGGCCGCGATCGTCGCGTCCCATTTCCATCCGGACTTCATCGTCAATGTGAAGGAGACTGGCAAGATCCTGTTGGTCGATTATTCAGATATCAAGAACCTGACTGTCACCACGATTCCTGCGGCACGGTTTCTCCACGACGGTGGTTGGGATTCCACACACCGCTATTTCCTGACTGCAGCCAACAAGTCAAACAAGGTGGCTGTCGTCGATGCCAAAGAACGTCAACTGACAGCTCTGGTTGATGTGGACAAGATTCCGCATCCAGGTCGAGGCGCTAACTTTATCGATCCAGAATATGGACCTGTATGGGCAACCAGTGCCTTGGGTAACAACAAGATCACTCTCATCGGTACTGATCCGGTCAATCACAAGGAACATGCCTGGAAGGTGGTTCGTGTTCTCGAGGGACAGGGGGGTGGATCCCTGTTCATCAAGACAAATCCAAAATCAAGGAACCTCTATGTGGATACACCATTAAATCCAGATGCCAAGATCAGTCAGTCGGTTGCCGTCTTCAACATCGATGATCTGGAAGCGGGGTATGAAGTCCTGCCGATTGCGGAATGGGCGGATATCGGCGAGGGCGTGAAACGGGTTGTCCAGCCTGAGTTCAACAAGGCCGGTGACGAAGTCTGGTTCTCTGTATGGAATGGTAAAGAACAGACCTCGGCTATCGTGATTGTTGATGACAAGACACGCAAGCTGAAAAAAGTCATCAAGGATGAACGGCTGATCACGCCCACGGGTAAATTCAATGTCTACAACACAACACATGATATTTACTGAGTAGCCAATACCTCTCTCGCTGGGGACAGGGATGTCCCGTTTTTCAGTTTGATTGAAAAGGAATACGGTGATGAATAACTCACGTGTCTATTTAGTTGGTGCTGGTCCTGGCGATCCGGATCTATTGACAGTCAAGGCATTACGTTTGATCAAAGCAGCCGATGTCGTTGTCTATGATCGGCTGGTCTCAGAGACGATCATTAATTTGATACCCTCCGGTGTGGCAAAAATCTATGCAGGCAAGGCGACAGGACGGCATCCCTTGCCACAGGAAGAAATCAACCACCTGTTGATCAACCTCGCCACCAAAGGGCATCGTCATATCGTTCGTTTAAAAGGAGGCGATCCCTTTATTTTTGGTCGTGGAAGTGAAGAAGCCCTGGCGCTTGCTCGGCATGGTATCACCTATGAAATCGTACCCGGCATCACCTCCGCCATGGCCTGTGCATCCTATGCGGGGATCCCATTGACCCATCGGGGATTGGCCGACGGAGTGCATTTCATGACCGGGCACCGCAGAGAAAACAAGCCACTCGAAATTGATCAAGCGGCGTTGCGCGATCCCTCGTGTACCCTTGCCATTTACATGGGGTTGGGCAATCTGGAGGCGATTGTGAACGCTGCACTTGATGCAGGTCGGTCACCCATAACTCCGGCTGCGGTGATCGAACGTGGCACGACGCTGGATCAACAGTGTCTGATCAGCTCCCTGGCCGATCTGGTCAACGATACGCATCAGGCCGGTGTTCAACCGCCCGCCATGATTGTCATTGGCGAGGTGGTTCGTTTTGCACAGATCCTCGACTGGTTCCAACCGGTTCCAGGCAAGGCATTGCAACAATCTTCAGGAAAGCGAATATGAAAAAAACCATTCTGCTGATGGCACTGTTTTCCATTGCCTGGATCGATCAAGGCAAGGCAGAGTCCCTGTCGACTGAACGGCAAGACGAGTTGAGAAACCTTCTGCTTGATGATTGTGGAGCCTGCCATGGCATGACCATGAAAGGTGGGCTTGGTCCTGCACTGACACCGGAGACATTGGCCAACAAATCGGACGCATTTCTGATCGACACGATAAAGAAGGGTCGTGAAAACACTCCCATGCCACCCTGGGAAGGCATTCTCAATGCAACAGAAATCAAGTGGCTCGTGGGTGAGCTGAAAAGAGGTGTCAATCCATGAAGATACGATTGCGATCCATTGTATTCGTTCTGTTGTCTCTGCTCAGTTTCATAAGCTCCGTTTTTGCAGAACGGGGTACCGGTGATTTGGGTGTGATCATCGAGCGAGCGACGGGCAGCGTTCAGATCATCGAGCATACCACCGGCTCCATGCTGTATCGGATCGAGGGCCTGGGTGATCTTTCTCATGCGTCTGTCGTTTTCTCACGTGATGAACGGTATGCCTATGTCTTTGGAAGGGACGGTGGCTTGACCAAGCTGGATCTACTCAAGGGTGTAATCGTAAACAGAATCCTGCAGGCCGGTAACAGTATTGGTGGGGCGATCTCCCAAGATGGACGGCTGATCGCAGTCTCCAATTATGCACCAGGTGGTGTTCGTATTTTTGATGCGAAAACCCTGGAGCCTGTCGCCGAAATCCCGGCACTGGATTCTCGTGGCCAGCCATCGAAGGTGGTGGGTCTGGTGGATGCACCGGATAACCGGTTTGTCTTCAGTCTCTATGATGCCGACGCGATCTGGATCGCCGATATGACCACACCAGACAACCCGGTGATCACAAAATTCAACGCCGTTGGTCATCAACCATACGATGCCTTGATCACTCCCGATGGCCATGATTACCTTGCCGGTTTGTTCGGTGAGGATGGCATGGCACGGGTCAACTTGTGGCATCCGGAGGAGGGCGTGCAATCGATTCTGGAGCGGTATGGTCGGGGTGAGAAGAAAATGCCGGTCTACAAGATGCCCCATCTGGAGGGATGGGCGATGGCCGGTGGGGAGGCTTTTGTGCCGGCGGTAGGGCATCACGAAGTGATCGTCATCGACCGCAGCACATGGGCGCCGGTTGCGAACATTCCCGTCCACGGCCAGCCCGTGTTTGTCATGGCAAGGCCGGATGGACGCCATGTCTGGGTCAACTTTGCCTTCCCGAAGAACGATACCGTCCAGGTCATCGACACCGAAAGACGCGAAATCATCAAGACACTGAAACCGGGGAAAGGGGTTTTGCATATGGAGTTTACACCCCGTGGGGAGCGGGTGTGGATATCGGTACGGGATGAGAATGAAATACAAATCTATGATACCCGGACACTGAAGTTGATAAAAAAACTGCCGGCCAGAAAACCCTCCGGGATCTTCTTTACCAGTCGCGCACACCGGATTGGGTTGTAGATGATGATGGATCTGGAACAGCAATTGTTGAATCAGTATCAGCAGCGGTTTCCACTGAACCCAACGCCATACCAAGTGATCGCCAAGGATCTCCAAACGGACACGCATACCGTTTTGCAACTACTGAGCCGCCTCAGCGCCGAAGGCAAAGTCAGCCGGGTGGGTCCGGTCTTCCCTCCCAATGTGATCGGTGCCAGCACCCTGGCCGCCATGCATGTACCGGAAGCCGAACTGGAAGAAGTCGCTATGTGGATCAACCATTTTCAAGAGATCAATCATAATTATGAGCGGGAGCACCGTTTTAATCTCTGGTTTGTCGTCGTCGCTCCCCACAGGACAAGGCTGGGCCAGGTAATTGACAGGATCCGTATAGAAACAGGATATGCTGTGATGAGCCTGCCCTTGATCCGGGAATATCACATTGACCTGGGATTTCGGCTGGATCGGGAACCTGTCAAGGCAAGCACACCAGGGACGCCAGTGGTGCCTTCCTTGCCGATGGACGAGGCTGTAGATCGGAAATTGATCGCCGCCATACAGCACGGCCTTCCCTTGAGCGAGCGACCTTACCGTGAGATCGGGAAACGACTAGGTTTTTCCGAAAGGGTCGTGATCGAAAAGATCCACCAACTTCAGTCTGCGGGGGTCATCCGGCGGCTCGGGATTGTGGTCCGCCATCATGAACTGGGTTATCATGCCAATGCCATGGTCGTCTGGAACGTGCCTGATCACCAGGTTGATGAGCTGGGATTGCAAATCAGCAATGAGCCTGCAGTGACGCTGTGCTATCAGCGGCCCAGAGTCCTCCCTGACTGGCCATACAACCTGTTTACCATGATCCATGCTCGGGAACGAGATGAGGCGCATGCGTGCCTCGATCGGATTATCGAGCAATATGAGCTCAACACACTGCCCCATGAAACCCTTTTTTCACGCCGCCGTTTCAAACAATGCGGCGCAAAGGTTGTCGCCTGAGATGGATGCACTGGATCGAAGCATCATCAATGCACTGCAAGGAGATTTCCCTGTCTGTGATCACCCTTTTGCCGTGGTTGCCGGTCATCTTGGATTGAGCGAAGAAGATCTCATCCAGCGGATCCAGCGCCTGCTCGACGAAAACTACCTGACCCGCTTCGGGCCATTGTTCAATGCCGATCAGTTTGGAGGTGCCGTCAGCCTCTGCGCCATGAAGGTGCCTAAGGAACACTTCGACAAGGTGGCCGAAAAAGTCAATGCCTTCTCCGAGGTGGCCCATAATTACCAACGGGATCATGAGTTGAACATGTGGTTTGTATTGGCCGCAGAGAGTCAGCAGACACTGAACCAGGCCCGTCAACGGATTGAACAGCAAACGGGATTGAAGGTACTCAGTTTCCCGAAACGGGAAGAGTTTTACGTAGGGCTCTATTTCGAGGTATGAAATGCATTATCTGGCAGAAAGAAATGAACAGGATGAGAAAGATCTGGACCGTGAGATCATGATCGCCACTCAGGCAGGTCTTCCTCTCGTTGCTGAGCCCTATCAGCAGATCGCGGATCAATTGGGTGTTAATGTGGAGTTGATCAAGAAGCGGCTCAGAAAAATGCGCGAGGACGGCCGTATCCGACGTATCGGCGTGGTGCCCAATCATTACACACTGGGTTATGTTGCCAATGGTATGTCGGTTTGGGATCTGCCTGATGATCAGATCAAAATCTTTGGACACGCTGTGGGCAAATTGAGCTTCGTCAGCCACTGTTATCACCGGCCGAGGCATCTCCCGGAGTGGCCGTACAACCTGTTTGCCATGGTCCACGGTCATAACCGTGAAGAAGTGATGGAGAAGGTTGATCAGATCGCTAATCTGCTCGGAGATAACTGCCGACGTCATGAAGTGCTCTTCAGCACCCGGATTTTGAAAAAGACAGGTATCAGAATAGGATAACGAGCTACGCCATGTTTCGAATCACACATTACATGCGGGAGTTGAAAAATCCGACTCCCCTTGGCCCGAAACGCAACCCACCCGGGCCGGTGGTGATCTGGAACCTCGTCCGCCGCTGCAACCTTGCCTGCAAACACTGTTATTCCATCTCGGCTGATGTGGATTTCCCCGGTGAACTTTCCACCCGGCAGGTGTTTTCCGTTATGCAGGATCTCAAGGCATTCCACGTGCCGGTGCTCATTCTTTCCGGGGGTGAGCCTTTGTTGCGGCCCGATATTTTCACGATCTCCAAACAGGCGAAGTCACTCGGCTTTTATGTCGCACTCTCTACCAATGGCACACTGATCGATGAACACAACATCGATCAAATTGCCGAGGTGGGTTATGACTACCTCGGCATCAGCATCGACGGCATGCGTGAGACCCATGATCGTTTCCGGCGCAAAGAGGGGGCGTTCGATGCGTCCCTCCAGGCCTTGCAACGCTGTCGTGAGGCAGGTATCAAGGTCGGCATGCGCTTTTCCATCACCCAGGAAAATGCACATGAATTGCCCTTTTTGCTCGACCTCATGGTGCAGGAGCAGATCGACAAATTCTATCTGTCGCATCTCAATTACGGTGGCCGCGGTCACAGGCATCGTGTCCATGACACCGTTCACCAGATCACCCGGGAGGCGATGGACCTTTTGTTCGACCGTTGCTGGGCGGATCTCGAAGCAGGCAGAGTGCGCGAGTTCGTCACTGGGAACAATGATGCCGATGCCGTTTATCTTCTGCAGTGGATCAAAAGACGCTTTCCCGATCGATATGATCATTTGTACGCAAAACTTCAGCAATGGGGCGGAAATTCATCGGGGATCAATGTTGCCAATATCGATAACTTGGGGAATGTGCATCCGGACACCTTCTGGTGGAACTACACTCTGGGGAATGTACTTGAGAAGCCTTTTTCAGTCATCTGGCCAGATATCTCTGATCCGCTGATGGCAGGTTTGAAACGACAACCGCGTATGCTGCGAGGACGGTGTGGTGTCTGCACGTTTCAGAGCGTTTGTGGTGGCAATACCCGGGTTCGGGCTTTCCAGACCACGGGTGATCCTTGGTGGGAAGACCCGGCCTGTTATCTCACGGATCAGGAACTGGGGCTCATGTCTGAGAGCTACGAGAAAGAAAAACCCCAACCAATGGAACTCAAACTGAGGAAGATCCGCTTTGCGAGTTAATCCAATCCTTGTCTTGTTATTGACGTGTTTTTCAGCAGTGACCGCCAGAGCCGCCGATCAGGCAGTGAATCAGCTGTACCAAGACAACTGTGCCCGGTGCCATGGCTCTGATCGCCTCGGCCTGACGGGTCCTGCCCTGATCCCCCAGAACCTGAAACGGATCAAAAAGAACCAGGCCGTGCTCTCCATCACCCAAGGTTTGCCCGCCACCCAGATGCCCGCCTTTGGCGGTCAGCTCGAACCGGATGAAATCGAGCAGCTGGTGGAATATATCTACACACCGCTTACCATGCTTCCTGCCTGGGGAGAAAAGGCGATCCGGAACAGTCATGTAGTCTACAAACTTGAAGGGACAACGGGCGATGCTACTATGGCAAAACCCATCCATGATGCCGATCCGCTGAATCTTTTCGTTGTTGTCGAAGCCGGTGATCACCATGTGACGATTCTCGACGGCGATACCTTTGAGCCCATACACCGTTTCAAATCACACTATGCTTTGCATGGTGGTCCCAAATTCTCATCCGACGGGCGTTTTGTCTATTTTGCCTCCCGTGATGGCTGGATCAGCAAGTTCGATCTGTACACGCTGGAGACCGTGGCAGAGATCCGCGCCGGCATCAATACCCGAAACCTGGCGGTGTCGGCTGATGATCGTTATGTCTTGGTGGGCAACAATTTGCCCCATAGCCTGGTGCTTCTCGATGCTTCTGATCTGGAGTTGATCAAGGTCATTCCGGTGATGGATGGGAAGGGTAACAGCTCACGTGTCAGCGCTGTGTACACCGCGCCCCCCCGTCAGAGTTTCATTGCCGCGTTGAAGGATTTCAAAGAGGTCTGGGAGATCCATTATTCGGACAATCCACCCCAAGTCTTCAACGGAACCGTCCACGACTTTCACATGGCCGAAGGCTTGGCCGAAAAAGGCCCTTTCCCTGTACGGCGGATCCGATTGGATGATTACCTCGACGATTTCTTTTTTGATCCGCAGTACAACAATATCATAGGTGCGGCTAGAAACAGCAAAAACGGCCAGGTTTTCAGCCTCATCGTTAAACGCAAGATAGCCGATCTGGATCTTACCGGGATGCCTCATCTGGGTTCCGGGATCACCTGGAAATATAAAGATACCGTGGTGCTGGCCACCCCGAACCTGAAAGAGAACAGTGTCAGCATTATTGACACGCAAAACTGGAAAACCATCAAAAAGATAACGACCCAAGGCCCCGGTTTCTTCATGCGCAGTCACGAAAACTCTCCCTATGCCTGGGTGGATGTTTTTATGGGCCCCCACCGGGATCTCATGCATGTGATAGATAAGTCCACGCTCACAATCGTCAAGACCTTGCGCCCGGCGCCAGGAAAAACGTCAGGCCACATCGAATTTACCCGCGACGGTCGCTATGCCCTGCTCAGTATCTGGGAAATGGACGGTGAGCTGATCGTTTACGATGCACGGACGCTGGACGTCATCAAACGTATTCCAATGAAAAAACCTGTGGGCAAATACAACGTTTATAACAAGATTACCCGGTCGTCAGGAACCAGCCATTGAAGAAAAACACCAACCCACAGGATGTACCCGTGGACCGACAGAGAGAACTCACAAGTAACTGAAATAGGTGGCCAGATCCTTGATGTCCTCATCGTTGAGGTTCTTGGCCATAAGTGACAATCTGGGATCGACACGTGCTCCATCGCAAAAGGCCTTCAACTGTTTTACCAAATAACCTTTTTTCTGGCCTTTGAGGCTGGTGCCATGGCAGGAGGCACAGATCTGGGCCTTGGCTTTGCCTGCTTACGCGATACCGGCAATTACTTGAAACCCAGATAAAAGCGAAAACAACTTACCACTCGAATAATTTTTCCTTCATAATGAATGACGCCTTGAACCAGCTCTTATACTATGGGACTGAAGTTGGAATGCCTTGATCTATATCGCCCTTGAACAGTGATATGAGGGACTTGTTTACAATTCGGGTATTGATAACTGGCCGATAACTTTGCAAAATCCAGTTATGATTAATAGATTAAATTTCCCCGAGGGAGACTCATGGTAAAATCATTCACAAAAATCTTTTCTTTCGCGTTGTTCTGCCTATTCTCATCCTACACTTTAGCTGTGGGTGGTGTCGAAATGGGTTCCAAGAAAGCTGAATCTGTAGTCAGTGGTGGAGCAGGGGGAGCTAATGCACATGATGCAAATTCAGCGCTTGAACATTGTGATCGCTCCCTGGGTACGCTTGCTGTCAACGAAGATACCTATTCACCTTGGTACGATCGCATGGGTCAGTATGGCATCAACTCGACTGTTCCCATCGTGAGATTACTGGCACAACAAAGTAACTGTTTTGTCGTTGTGGAACGTAGCCGTGCCGGAATGCGTCATATGGAGCAGGAGCGCATGTTGGAAGATTCTGGAGAACTGCGGCAAGCCAGTAATTTTGGAAAAGGACAAATGGTCGCAGCCGACTACACGCTGATCCCAAGCCTCGTTTTCAAGGACAGCGACACCGGTGGTGTCGGTGCCGCCCTGGGCGGATTGTTCGGTAAGGTGGGGGCACTGCTGGGGGGAGCGCTCAAATTCGCTGATGCCCAGAGTGTAATGACCCTCGTGGAAAACCGTTCGGGTGTTCAGGTGGCTGCAGCCGAAGGCAGTGCCCGTGCGACTAATCTGGCTGGAGGGCTTGGGCTTTTTGGTGGTGCTGCCGGGGGAGCACTTGGGGGTTATACCAAAACACCAGAAGGCAAGGTGATCGTAGCAGCCATGATGGATGCGTTTAACAATATCGTTCGTGCCACGCGCAACTACAAGGCACAAACCGTCGACAGCCCACATGGTTTGGGCACGGGTGGTTCGCTTAAGGTTTCTGGCGAGAAACCGAACCCGGGTCCCGTAAGCAAGCCTTCTTCTGCAGGAGCAGCAGGTGGGTCACTTAAAGCCAGAATCAGAAAGGCACAGCAAGTGCTTAATGATCTGGGTTATGATGCAGGAACGCCTGATGGTAAAGTGGGCAAAAAAACAAAAACCGCGCTCAGGCAGTTTCAAGAGGATAACGGGCTCAAGCCGACCGGTCGTTTTGACAAGGTGACACTGGAGACATTACTTTCGTATTAGTGTGGCCAATAGCAAAGTGATTTAATCCAATTTTACATGGGCTTATCAGCACATTGATACGGCGGTTTGCCGGGAGGGTTGTCGAGTCTCAACGGAAGACGTGAAAACCATTTACTGCTCCTTTGTCATTTTTGTTGTCTTGGTTTCAACAAGGGTTGAAGCGGCAATGGCAGGATCCGGTATGTGGCAAAAGGGTACCGGGGCGTCCTTTTCACAGCAAAGGTATTTTCTCGCCTTTCATTTTCCACACGAACTTGACAAGCTTTACCGGTTGTCAGGGAACCAGCTGATCTGGAGTAAGAATGGGCATTTGACCCCTCAGGCTCATGAGGCCATACAGAGTCTTCAGCAAGCGGAGTCTCTGGGACTGGATCCGGATAAATACGCGGTCAGTCACTTATCTGAATCGTGGCAGATTCTTCGATCATCTTTTGCTGGTAAACCAGATCTCACTAGTTTTGATCGGGCATTATCTGCTGCACTCATGCAATTCATCTCTGACTTGCATCGTGGACAGGCTGATCCATTGGAGACCGGATTCAAGGTCGTTGCTGCCCGCAAACCGATGGAACTGGCGGAAATGGTTCTGCAATTCAGTCACAGTAAACACATATGGCAGGCCATTCAGCGACTCGAACCTCGTTTCGGGGTATATCAGCGTTTGAAAGATACCCTGAGGACTTACCAAGAATTGGTTGAGCAATATCAGTGGAAGCCATTGCTTGTGACAAAGACCGTTCATTCAGGCGATCCATACCCTGATCTGAAGGACTTGAGATCATTTTTGATCGCGGTAGGTGATCTTGAAAAGGAGGCGCCCATAACCGATCGCTACGAAGGCAGGATGGTTGATGCCGTCAAACACTTTCAGCATCGCCATGGACTGGAAACGGATGGTGTTATAGGAACCAGAACCTTCAAGGCATTGAATACACCACTGACGAAAAGGGTTGAGCAGATTAAGTTGGCGCTGGAGAGATTGCGGTGGCTGGAAGAACCAAAGGATGGCCCCCACATTGTCGTCAATATACCCGCCTTCGAACTTTACGCCTTTCAGGTGAAGGATGGGATGGAAAGGCTGGTCCTGAAGATGGATGTCATTGTGGGTTCCGCCTTGGACAAGCATGAAACCCCTGTTTTCACTGCCCGGATGAAATATCTGGTTTTTCGTCCTTACTGGAATGTTCCTTACAGTATTACGATAAAGGAACTGATACCCAAGGTCAGGCGAGATCCCTATTATTTACATGATCACAATTATGAAGTACTCGAAGGGCACACAGTGATTACCCGAGGTTATGTGGATGAAGAGATTCTTGCCGATTTGCGTTCTGGCCGTTACCGGATAAGACAAAGGCCCGGGAGACATAATGCACTTGGACTGATCAAATTCATTTTCCCAAACTCCAACAGTATCTATCTGCACGATACACCAGCACAGCGGCTGTTTCGCAAGACACGTCGGGACTTCAGTCATGGGTGTATTCGTGTTGAGGAACCACTCACTCTGGCAGAGTTTGTACTCGATCAGCAGGCACAGCCCGTTGACAGACAGATGATTGAATGGGCCATGTTATATGGGCCTGATGATCAGAAAATTCTGCTTGATCGGGAAATACCCGTTGCAATCTTTTATACAACTGCCATGGTGAGGGAGAATGGAGATGTCGCTTTTTTCGAGGATATCTATGATCACGACAGGCATCTCAGAGAATTATTGCGAAAGGTATCACAAAAGATCCTCATAAATAGCGTATTGCCAACCAGCTAACGGTAAATTTTGGTATACTCGTACTCAGTGATTTATTGAATAGATTCTGAATTCTGTTTGCCGGGGAGAAGTATGACGCATGCTGATCATTCAC
Organism: Gammaproteobacteria bacterium; assembly: GCA_026984775.1. Taxonomy (GTDB): domain Bacteria; phylum Pseudomonadota; class Gammaproteobacteria; order CAJXQU01; family CAJXQU01; genus CAJXQU01. Next base: position 25,755 of record JALSRM010000049.1, on the reverse strand, counting down.
CAAGGATGAACCTTTCTCACACCAATAAGACCAACCACCGTCGTTTTTTTCTCAAGGCCTGTGCCGGTGTAGCGACAGTGTTGGCCTGTCCTTCCGCCTTTGCGGGGAAGAAGCAGGAGTTGGAACGGAAGCTTGCCTTTTACAACACCCACACAGGTGAAAAGCTGAAAACGACTTTCTGGGCTGATGGGCAATACATTCAGGAATCATTGACTGATATCAACAAGATCCTCCGTGATCATAGAACCGGGGAGATCCATCCTATCGATCCAGAATTGCTCGATCTGTTACATGCCTTGCAAAACAAGGTTGAAAGAAAAGACGTCTATTCCATAATTTCCGGATATCGGTCACCGGCAACGAATGCCATGCTAAATAAAAAGAGCAGTGGTGTGGCCAAACACAGTTTGCATATGCAAGGGAAGGCAATCGATATCCGACTTTCCGGTTGTGAACTGAAGAATCTTCGCAATGCAGCGCTTGCTTTGAAACGTGGAGGTGTCGGTTACTATCCTGCTTCCAACTTCATCCACGTGGATACCGGCAGAGTTCGTTTCTGGTAAGTCATCCCCATTGCACTGATTTTCTTGATCAGAGATGATCCTGAAAGGTTTTTGGGAGCCTTTCAGGAATGGGAAAATTGTCACTTCAACACTGTTACTCAATTAACGATCTACGTCTGCTTTCTCGCTGTAAAATCCCACGAGCCGTCTTCGATTACATCGATGGTGGAGCGGAAGACGAAATTACGCTGAAAAATAACCGGAATGCCTTTGATCGGTTCCGTTTGAACCCAAGGGCACTGGTGGATGTCTCCTCAGTGGATCTTTCCACGACCCTACTGGGTCAGCCAATTGCTATGCCTCTGATCCTCGCTCCCACCGCCATGACCCGACTCTTCCATCATGAAGGAGAAAAGCCTGTTGCGCGTGCAGCAAGCAAAGCGGGTATCATCTATACGTTATCCTCCATGGCCACTACATCTATCGAGTCCATCGCACAACATGTGGAGGGTCCTCGGTGGTTCCAAATCTATGTCTGGCGTGATCGCCGGCTTTTGCAGGATTTCATTCGGCGTTGCCGAGAGAGCGATTATAAAGCCTTGTGTCTGACGGTGGATCTACCGGTGCATGGGAACCGTGAGCGGGATCTGAAAAACGGATTGACCATCCCTCCGCGGATCGGTCCACGCCTGTTGCTAGATCTGATCCGCCACCCTCAGTGGACCTGGCATTTTCTCCGTTCTGATCCCTTCACCCTTGCCAACGTATGCGAAAGCCTCGAAACGGACCAAGATCGTTTTATTCTCAAGGAGTATATCGATGCACAATTCGATCCTTCGGTTACCTGGGAAGATGCCGCATGGATGATTGAACAATGGCAGGGCCCTTTCGTGATCAAGGGGATCAGTAATGTCGAAGATGCCAGACGTGCCGCCGACATTGGTGCCAGCGCTATTGTCGTTTCCAATCATGGTGGACGTCAGCTTGATCATGCACCAGGAACACTGGATGTATTGGAGCCTATCTGTATAGCTGTGAGCGATCGTTTGGAGATCATTATTGATGGTGGTTTCCGCCGAGGTACTGATGTTATCAAGGCACTGGCTCTTGGTGCCCGAGCTTGCATGATCGGAAGACCTTATCTTTATGGACTGTGCGCTGGAGGCGAAGCTGGTGTTGATCGTGTGCTTCAAATCTTTCGTGAAGAACTGATCCGGGATATGAAATTGGTTGGTTGCCGAGATCTCAGTCAAATTGATCGAAATACAATCATTAACTAAAGAAGTGGATGACAACTGACGCTATACATCGTTATTAAGACTGGTTTCATTAAACGGGCATAGCTGGGTCATGTGTGAACTACTTGGAATGAGTGCAAACGTCCCGACAGATTTTTGCTTCAATTTTTCCGGGCTCAAGGAACGTGGAGGGAAGACCGGGCCACACAGAGACGGGTGGGGAATCAGCCTGTATGATGGTAGAGCTTGCCGTAGCTTCCATGATCCGGAACCGAGCACCACCTCGGAAATTGCTGATCTGATAGAACGCCACGCGATCAGGAGCCGGATCGTAATCAGTCATATCCGTCAGGCTAATCGGGGCAAGGTTTGCCTTGAAAATACCCACCCCTTCATACGCGAACTCTGGGGATCAAGCTGGACATTTGCCCATAATGGCCAACTCAAGGGGATCAAGAAAAAAACGTTGCGGTTTTATCATCCCGTTGGCACAACAGACAGTGAATATGCTTTCTGCTATATGATGGACAAGATCCGCAGACGCTTTCCAAAGCCGCCTGAAAAACAGAAAGAACTCTGCTGTTATATCAATCGTCTCGCAAGAGAGATCAGCAAACTTGGTGTCTTTAGTTTCCTGCTTAGTGATTCACGACATCTCTTTGCCTACTGTAGTAACCAGATGTCGTGGGTCACTCGTCAATACCCCTTCGGAGAGGCCAGGTTAATCGATACAGGTGAAATAATGAATTTTCGAGAAAAATTTTCGCCGAAGGACAAGGTTACACTGATCGCTTCGTATCCTTTGACCGAAAAAGAGAACTGGCAATCAATGAAAAGTGGTGATTTCGTCGTTTTCAAAAATGGCCGATCTATCTATACTGCATTGGCATAATAAAATCTTCGGATAGAAATAGCCTCCTTTCATTTACGGATCCAGAAAATATCCTCTCAGCAGGAAACGGGAGAGAAAGAAATTTAGTAGTGCAGAAACAAAAACAATAACAAAGATCGCAGTCCGCTCATGTAGCCCATTTTGTACGAGATAGTCAAGGAAGATGAGGCCAATGAAGAAGATTGAAAGGTATGAAACTGCAATCGAGAATTTTCTCATTATAGAGTATTTCTTGCCTGCGAAAACTTTTGATGGATAGATAACCATAAGAAAGACAAATCCAGACAACCAGCTCAAGGTATAGGCATAGTCGTGAGGTAGGAAGAGCAGAAAAATCTGGTAGAGCGCTATAGTAAGCAAGGTATTGGCAATTCCTGCTCCTATAAAGCGTGCACTGTCGGCGCCTATTCCGGTAGAGTCAGAAGAAAACATGATTCATTTTTCCAACAGGTAGTGAAATTCACCACTGCATTTCTGATAGGTTTCTGATGTGAAAATGAAATAGAAATTTTCGTTATCCTCCGAAACCTTTTCAGCACCAAGCCTGGAATGAAATGAGATGACTCTCGTATTGTTACGATTTACCTCAAAATGGGATCGGTCAAACCCAAGTATCTCAAAACCGGCCTTGTAAATGAGAAGAGCTGTTTCCAGAGCAGCAGTCCGCGGTTTGTCCTCATTCAATATCCAGCTGCCCCAGCTAAATGAGTTATCCTTGAAATCATACATCCGCACCGTACCACAACGAATACCATCATGGCGCTCGATGATAAAATAGTATTCGGAACCATCAGACTCCAGTTTTTTATAAGCTCTTATCCATTCTTTCTGTTTATCGATATCTCTACTCACAGGAGAGAGGTATTTGTTGTACTTACTGTCCAGTCTGAGTGACAGAATAAAATCCGCATCCGATTCTTCCACAAATCGTAATCGGATTGATTTGCTTTGAGGAAGCTGAATATCTGTTAATGCTGTTCTAACTGACATATTTCAGAAATTCTGAGTAATCCCGGATATAATCATCTGCATCATAGATATGAGAAGCAAAAACCATCAATACCGCATCAGGAGAAAAGTTATATTGGGTTCCCCAAATACCCGCGGGAATAAATAATCCTTTGGAAGGATAATCCAGCAGAATTTCCTCCTGGTTCTGGCCATCGTCAACCTTAACACAGAGATTCCCACTGATAGCAATGAGGAACTGCTCACAAGCCTTATGAGCGTGTTCACCTCGAAGTTTTTTGTCAGGAACATGATGTACGAAAAAACACCTTTTCGGTTGAAAGGGAAGATCATGGTGGAATTCGATTGCCATCAGATCACCCCTTTTATCCTCAAAATTCGGCATTGTCCATAATTCACATTTTCCGTTTAATAAGGGTATTTTAGGTTGAGATATATCAGGCGAAACCATCTTACTTGTCATTCGTAATGAGTCTATTTGTTATACTGAGAGGTCTTTTTTTGGTGTTTTCGAATGCTCTCCAGAGGTAACAGCCGATTACCCCCTGGGTCATCAACAACAAGGAACTGAAAAACAAAATGATCAAAGTCAAACTTGTATAGCCAGGCACCTCGATCAGGCCAAACATCTTTCCAACAAGGGTAACAAGGCCAATGATAAAAGTAATAGTGCATCCAGTCACACCAATCCAGAGGACAGCCAAAATCGGTAGATCCGAATAGGAGAAGATACTGTCTAACATGTATTGAAGTCGTTTTCTCATACCCCAAGAGCTCTTCCCATGTTTACGTTCCTGGCGCTCATACGGAATGAAACTGCGACGGTATCCGACCCAGAAAAGCTGGGCTATCAGAGAGCTGTTTGGTTCTTGAATCGAAAGCAGCGTATCTTTCACCATCGAATTACAGGCAAATACATCCACGCCACCTTCCGGGATTTCGGCCAAAACAAATTTTCGGTAGAGTTTCCAGTAAGTTTTGGCTAAAAATTTCCTTAAAGGAGGATCTTTTCTGTCTGTACGTTTACCAAACACAATATCGGCTTCATCTTTTTTAAGACACGAAAAGAAAACTTCTATCAATTCTATGGGTTCCTGTAGATCGGCAGCCATGACAGCTGTGAATTTACCCGTGGCGTGTTCAAGACCGGTTCTTACGGCAACAAAGGCGCCAAAGTTTCTGCTATGTGAGATGAGTTGTGCACGGTACGGTAGATTTTCCAGCTGCGACTGAATGATTAAGAAGGAGCGATCCGGAGAACCATCAACTACAAACACAACTTCGAAGCTATCATCCAGTCGATTGGATAGACCAGAAAGTGCAGAAAACAGATCAGGAAGATTATCCTCATTTTTATATATGGGGATAACCAGGGAATATTCTATAGTATTCTGATTCATTTACTTTGCCACTCATGCAGCGCTTCACATACAATATCTATTTCATCATCTTTAAGAAAAGGGAAGCATGGCATTGAAACAACTTTCTTTATCGAAGCCTCAGAGACTTTCAGCCCGGTTTGATTATCCTGTCGTTTTGGTAAATTTTTCCATCCATTTTGCTGGGTGTCCAGAATAGGATAATGAATATCAATAGCGATATTCTTCTTTTTCATAAATGATAAAAATCTGTCCCGATTGTCAACCTTGGCCACAGCAAGGTGGGCTACAAAATCTTTGTCTGAATAATCAAGAAATGAAATATTATCCGAATTATATTGTTGGTAACGTCTAAGAATTTCTTTTCTTTTCAAATTGTATGAGTCAAGATAAGGCAATAAGTGATTCAGAATACCAGCCTGGATTTCATCCATTCTTGAATTTTTCCCATAGGGAATTCCGACATCATATTTTTTCTTCCATCCATATTGGTGGAGTTGCTGTAATACCTGAAACCTGTCTGGATCAGAGGTCACGATTGCCCCTGCATCACCCATGGCACCGAGATTTTTAGTTGGATAGAAACTGAATGTGGCCAGATCGCCCAACGATCCAACCCGGTGGTTATTAAATCTGGCTCCATGCGCCTGGGCACAATCCTCTATAATGGGAATGGAACTGTATCGTGTTCCTGATAACCTAGAGCGAATTTCCGGAATATTGACCGTTCCACCGTACAAATGGGTAATGACTATTGCTCTCACCGATGGAGCAAGGCAACGGATCAAAGAATCGATATCAATCAATTGGGTGTCTGGTTCGATATCAGCATAAACCGGTGTAACACCAAGTGCATAACAGGCAGTGGTTGAGTATCCGCCTGCATTTGCAACAGTGATGACTTCATCACTGGTTTTTGGGTTAACAATTACGGATCTAAGGGCTATCTCAAGGGCATCAGTACCGTTGCCAACAGGCAGGCAGAAATCCGTCCCACAGAATTCAGAGAAGTTCTTGGAAAATTCTTCCGTTCTCTCTCCGAGAAGCCACCAACCGCTTGCTGCAACCTGAGACAGTATTTCCAGTAATTCACTTTCATGTGCCCTGAAGATTCTGGATGTGTCATTGAAAGGAACGGCAGGCTTCATTGTCTTTGAATATATTTTTCAGGGATATCTTCAATGCAGAGTTTTAATGATTCTTTCCAATCAGGACAGACTACGCCAAAAGTATCATGGATTTTCTTTGTTGTAAGTACCGAGTTTATGGGCCTTTTGGCAGGAGAAGGATATTTATCAGAGGGTATACCTTCAATTAACACGTTTGGATGAAAATCAAACCTTGCAATTCCAAGGTGATAAATTTCCTTTGCATACCCATACCATGAGGTTTTCCCTGTCGATGTCAAATGGTAAATTCCACGTTTTTCTTTCAATGCATCTTTATTGAGATCTGGAGTAAGGTATTTTGAGAGTATCTGTGCAGTAATTTCGGCAATTGTCCGTCCTGAAGTTGGTGAACCAAATTGGTCGTTGACCACAGTCAACTTCTCTCGTTCCTGCATCAGCCTCAACATCGTCAATAGAAAGTTATTTCCGCGATGGGAGTAAACCCAGCTCGTTCTTAAAATCAGGTAAGGTATATCGAATTGCTGAATTCTTTCTTCCCCAAGTTGTTTACTTCTGCCATAAATATTAACTGGTGATGGTCTGTCATTCTCTGAATAAGGTGATTCTTTAGATCCATCAAAAACATAGTCAGTAGAATAATGAATCAGAACAGAGTGATTACGTTCTGCTTCTTCAGCCATCACTTCAGGAGCTCTTGCATTAATTCTGTCGGCTTTGCCACTTTCATTTTCTGCCTGATCAACCGCAGTATATGCAGCCGCATTTACGATAATATCGGGTTTCAGATCTGTAATGATTTTACGAATCCTGCTTTCATCTCCCAGATCAAGAGAGGTGCGATCAAATGCATGGACTTGGCCAATTGTGGAAAGTGTTCTGTGAAGCTCCCACCCAAGCTGACCATTTTTTCCTGTCAATAAGATAGTGGTCATTCATAAACCTCACAGTTTTTGAATAGGGTTCCCGCTTGATCTTTTTCGGAAAGGATTGGTGTATTTTCAATTGGCCACTCAACACCAATATCCGGATCATTCCATAATACAGTCCTTTCATATTGAGGTGCATAAAAGTCCGTTGTTTTATAAAGAAAGTCTGCAGTATCGGATATAACAAGATAGGCATGAGCAAAACCAGGGGGAACCCATAACATGCGTTTGTTTTCCTCAGACAAGATTTCACCTACCCATTTTCCAAAGGTATGAGATGATTTCCTGAGGTCAACTGCAACATCAAAAACCTCCCCTGAGACAACACGGACGAGTTTTCCTTGTGGCTGTTTAATTTGATAATGGAAGCCACGTAGGACGTTTCTGGTAGAGTGCGAATGGTTGTCTTGAACAAACTTTAGTTTCGGAGACGAGGTTTGCTGTAGGTATTCCAGGAAAATCTTTTCATTATAGCTTTCGAAAAAGAAGCCCCGTTCATCAGTAAAAACGGTTGGTTCTATGATGCAAATATCCGGGATATCTGTTTCTATGAATTTCATTTAAAAAGCTTTTCGTTGAGAAGGTTCAGAAGATATTTTCCATAATTATTTTTTGCAAGCGGTGCAGCCAATGCTTCCAGTTGCTCTGATGTGATATAGCCTTTCCTCCATGCAATCTCTTCTGGACAAGCAACTTTCAATCCCTGTCGGCGTTCTATGGTCTCGATAAAAGAAGATGCCTCAAGCAGTGTCTCATGAGTCCCTGTATCTAGCCAGGCATGGCCGCGGCCAAGCAGAGCGACTTCCAGCTTATTCATGGCCAGGTATGTCTTGTTAACATCCGTGATTTCGAGTTCGCCGCGTAGAGAAGGTTTGATATTCGAAGCAATATCAATAACTTGATTGTCGTAAAAATACAGACCAGTAACAGCATATCTTGATTTCGGATTTTCTGGTTTTTCTTCAAGACTTATCGCGACACCGTTTTCATCAAATTCTACAACACCATATCGCTCAGGGTCTTTGACGGGATAGGCGAAGACTGTTGCCCCTTCTGTTCGGTTAGCAGCTTTCTCAAGTTCGTTCTGAAGTTTGTGACCGTAAAAGATATTATCGCCAAGGATCAGTGCACAGCAATCCTTGCCAATAAAGTCTTTACCCAAGATAAATGCTTGTGCGAGACCCTCTGGAGAGGGTTGGACAGTATAGGAAAGGTTTATGCCAAAATTATCACCATTGCCCAGTAATTGCTCAAAACGGGGTGTGTCCTGAGGCGTTGAAATAACCAAAATCTCTCTAATACCTGCCAGCATCAGTGTACACAGGGAATAATAGATCATGGGTTTGTCATATACTGGTAGCAGCTGCTTCGAGACTGCCTGCGTTACCGGGTAGAGGCGCGTGCCAGAGCCTCCGGCGAGTATGATACCTTTCATGTGTTTACTCTCGTTGAATAGTTCTGATCAATCCAGTTTCTATATGCACCACTGGTAACATTCTTGATCCAGTCATTATTCGACAAATACCATTCAATGGTTTTCCTGATTCCTGATTCAAAACTTTCTGCTGGCGACCAACCAAGTTCGGATTTGATCTTATCGGCATTGATCGCATAGCGCCGATCATGCCCGGGGCGATCAGCAATAAAGGTGATCTGGTCAGAATAAGGGTGATCAGCCGGTTGTAGTTCATCAAGAATCGAGCAAATGGTCTGTACAACTTCAAGGTTGGTCTTTTCGCTGTTCCCCCCGATATTGTACACTTCGCCTGTCTTTCCATTTTCAAGAACCGTACAAATCGCTGAACAGTGATCACCCACATAAAGCCAGTCTCTGATATTCTTCCCATCCCCGTAAATTGGTAGCGGTTGCCCTCTCAACGCATTCAAAATGACCAGAGGTATCAACTTCTCCGGGAACTGTAGAGGACCGTAATTATTGGAACAGTTGGTCGTCAGTACAGGCAGCCCATAGGTATGATGATAAGCACGGACCAAATGGTCAGATGCTGCTTTGGAAGCAGAATATGGACTGTTTGGAGCATAGGCAGTGGTCTCGGAGAATGCAGGATCGTGTTCCTCCAAGGAGCCATAGACTTCATCTGTAGAGATATGCAGAAAACGGAAAGAGTCCTTTTCACGTTGAGGAAGCTCTGTCCAGTAATTTCTTGTCTCTTCCAGGAGATGAAAAGTCCCATTCACATTGGTTTGGATAAACGCTTCTGGACCATGGATAGAACGATCGACATGGCTTTCAGCGGCAAAGTTGATAATGGCTCGTGGTCTGTACTCTTGCAATAGGCTTCTAACCCGTCTTGTGTCGCCAATATCACCCTGTATAAATACAAGTTTTTCATTGTTTTCTAAACTGGAAAGATTTTGCAGGTTCCCGGCATACGTCAGTTTGTCGAGGTTAATAACGGGTTCAGAGTACTTGGACAACCATCCGAGAATGAAATTAGAGCCTATGAAACCTGCTCCACCAGTGACTAAAATCATAAAGTAAAGGCCAAAATGATTAAATAAATCAATATCCTATAAGATTATCGATTGAGGTATTGTTTATAATTGATATGTAGTATTAAGAATACGGCGCAACCATAACAATTAAACAAGGAGTCCTCAAGTCGGGATTGGGGTAAGATACCTGTCCGCAAGCCTGATTAGCTGGAAAGATCCATCGACAAACGATACATTCTACCCCGTGAGTACCGAAAAACAATTCAAAATACCTGCTGGTGTTGAGCTGGAAACTATAGCATGCCCCATGGGTTGCCCTGAAGGCGATGATCTGGTCCTTGTTGGCCGGGATCGTCTGCACGATCTACCAGGAGAGTTCCCAGTTGTCCGTTGTCAGCACTGTGGACTGATGAGGACAAATCCAAGACCAACATCTGAAACAATTGGGTTTTACTATCCTGATGATTATGGCCCTTATCAGGGGACACAAGTGACAAACAGCAGGTGGTACTCTATCTCTCAGATGTTGAGAAAATTTGTCAATGTAATTTTACCAACCCATGCGTGTTTACTTCCTGATCTGACTGCGGGAAGGATGCTGGAGGTTGGTTGTGCATCGGGTAAATTTTTGCATGAGATGGCCAGAAAAGGATGGCAAGTTCATGGTATTGAGTTTTCTGACTCAGCCGCAGCATCGGCACGTTTACTTGGTTACCCTGTCACTACCGGGCAGGTAGAGTCAGTCGCAGATTTTGAAGAACCATTCGACCTTGTCGTAGGGTGGATGGTCATTGAACATTTGCACCATCCGGTGGAAGCATTAACGAAGTTGTATAATTGGACCAGGTCCGGTGGGTGGTTGGCTATATCGGTTCCGAATGCAGGATCAGCAGAATTTCGTATTTTTAAAGAAAACTGGTACGCATTACATCTACCGGCACATCTATCACATTTTACACCGGAAACTATGAGAAAAATGCTGACTGCAGCAGGTTGGTCGGTTGAGAGAATTCAGCATCAACGCACCTTGACCAACTTGATCATGAGTGCAAATTATTGGGTCGCAGAACGATTCCCGGATAGTTTTCTCTCGAAGATGACGGGTTGGATAGCCAAGAAGCAACGCTATTTGAATCTTGCTCTTTATCCTCTTTCAACTCTGTTGAGTTTTTTTGGCCAAACTGGCCGAATGACAGTTCTGGCAAGAAAACCGGAATGAAACAAATCAAGGTCGCCGCCTTTACAAAAGGTCTCAATACGCCTAGCGCCCGATACAGAATAAGGCAATTGATACCTTATCTTGAGCAAAACGGTATTGAGGCTAGAGAATTTCCTGCACTCTTTTCTAGTTATCCACGCTCACGAAAATTATTATTGCCAGCCATGGGCCTGGCTGCACTTGCAGCCCGCATACCTGACGTGATCAAGAGTTACCGATATGATATTTCTGTCTTGCAAAGAGAATTATTATCGACAATAACAACATTGGAGCCACTGCTCAAGCAGCCTATTGTTCTGGATGTCGATGATGCAATTTTTCTTCGCCGTGGCGGAAAGGCTGCCCGGCGTCTTGCAAGATTGGCTGATCATGTTATTTGTGGAAATGATTTTATCGCTGAGCATTTTGGCCAGTGGAACTCATCGATCAGTATTATTCCTACTGCGGTTGATACTCAACGCTACGTGCCCGTGGAATTGCCGGATTATGAAAAGAAAAAAAAAGTGATTGGATGGATAGGCACAAAGGGTAATTTTAAATATCTGTATGAACTCGCGCCAGTGCTTGAAAAAATTGTTAACCTGCAACCGGATCTTCGTCTGAAGATTATAGCTGATCAATGCCCGGACTTTTCCGGAAAACTGGTACAGCATCTTGATTATGTCCACTGGCATCCTGATCATGATGTAAAAGAAATTCAGAGTATGACTGTTGGAATCATGCCTCTCAGTAATGGTGATTGGGAGCGTGGTAAATGCAGTTACAAAATGCTCCAGTATATGTCCTGCGGCATTCCTGTAGTCGTTTCTCCAGTGGGTATGAACTCTCAGGTTCTGGCAATGGGAGAAGTAGGGATTGGAGTTGCCACAGAGCAGGAATGGATTGAAGGTATTTTGCATTTAATCAACGATCCGGATCTGGCACATGCGATGGGGGATAAAGGTCGAAAAGTAGTGAAAGAATATTTTTCTATAGAGAAGATTTCGAGTAAAGTCTCGAAGGTATTGATGAATCTTCAGTAAATTTGACCCCTTTACCAGAAGGGAAAATGAAAAATGCTTCTATGGTGGTGTAGAAAAAGAAAAAATTTTCTGCTTCATACGCATCAAATGAAACGGTGGATCAGTCTGAAGGGTATTATTTGCACGTTACCTTGAATCATAAAAATCTCCCTGCTCACCCTTTGCTGCAGGCGGTGCTTAATCATGTATCTTTGCATAGGTTTGATGAATAGATTCAGAAAACCCACTTCGTTTCTGGACAGGAAGGTTTTTGTAGACGCATACTGATGCTATAAGATCATTTTTTATGGAGAAATCAGTTTCATGTCTGCCAGATTCGCTTTATGAAATGATGAAGCGATCCTTTATTTATGTATGTCTGATTGAAATGAAAAGTGCTGATCGTTTGGAAAACTTACTGCTTTCAAAGGGAAAAACTCTTGTGTTTTACGGCTTCTTTGATGAAGGGTTCTTGATCTCAGGGTTCGATAATATTCTAAGAAGACTTGATTTATGAAAACCAAACTCCTTTATCTTGTGACAGAAGATTGGTTCTTTTTGTCGCACAGATTACCCTTGGCCAGGGCTGCTAAAGAAGCAGGTTATGACGTCATCGTTGTTACCCGGGTCGATCAAGGAGGACAGAAAATTCTTGATGAGGGTTTTAGGCTAGTTCCAGTTGAATTTTCACGCTCACATGCCAAGCCGATCCGTGATTTTTTGACATTACTCACTATCATTAGAATCTATTTTCAGCAAAAGCCTGATCTGGTACACCATGTGGCACTGAAGCCGGTGGTTTATGGATCGATTGCCTCCATGGTAACCCGTATTCCTGTCACAGTTAATGCCCTGACAGGTCTGGGTTTTGTATTTTCTTCATCCAAGAAAAAAGCATTTCTTTTACGTTCAATAATCAAACCTGTCCTCAAATGGTTTTTGAGTCGTAAATCAGCTTGGGTGATTGTACAAAACCCAGATGATCAAAGGTTATTGATTAACGAGAAAATGGTCAGGAAGGAAAAACTATTCTTGATTAAAGGTTCAGGTGTCGATCCAGAAGTTTATTATCCAGGGTCAGAACAACACGAGGCGATTAATGTTATTTTGACTGGCCGTATGTTGCGCGATAAAGGTGTTATTGAATTTGTTGAAGCTGCAAAAATTATTCTACGTTCAGGTGCAAATGCCCGGTTTATTCTGATCGGGGATATTGATCCTGAGAGCCCGTCCAGTCTTACACGTGAAGAATTGACCAGCTGGGTTGAATCAGGTGTTGTAGAATGGCTTGGGTATCGAAAAGATATGCCGGAATTATTACGTAATTCCGATATTGTTTGTCTTCCATCATTTTATGGGGAGGGGGTTCCTAAATCCTTAATTGAAGCTGCTGCTTGTGGCAAGCCTATTGTAACGACTGACGCACCGGGTTGTCGTGAAATTGTTCGTGATGGAGTCAATGGGTTTCTTGTGCCAGTGAGAAATGTTGAAGCACTCGCCAAAGCAATTCAGACACTCCTGGATGATCCAGGACTTCGTGAGATGATGGGTAAAAAGGGGCGCGAGATGGTGATCAAGGAATTTACTGAAGAAAAGGTTATCACTGAGACGCTCTCTTTATACAAGAAAGCCCTTGGGCAAAGGGAACAATAAATGATCTTTCTCATTCTCTTTCTTTCTTTCTTCAGTGCTGTGTTATTGACTGGATTGTTGTACCGATACGCACTACATCGATCATTGATCGATATTCCCAATGAGCGCAGTTCACACACCGTTCCTGTTCCAAGAGGGGGTGGTTTTTCTATTGTTCTGATCACACTGCTCTGCCTGATCTATATTTGGCAGACAGGTTATATCAAAAACGATACATTTATCGCCCTGACAGGAGGGGGCTTGTTGATCGCAGCGATTGGCTGGATGGATGATCATAGAGATGTTGTTGCACTTTCCAGGGCTATCATTCACTTTATTGCGTCTATCTGGACGATTATGTGGCTGGGTGGTCTCAATTCGATCGATTTGGGTTTTACTGAGATTAGCCTGGGCTGGTTTGGAAGTTTCATAGCCGTTGTCGCAATGGTCTGGCTGATCAATTTGTACAACTTCATGGATGGAACAGATGGCATTGCAGCAGTTCAAGCGATCACAGCCGGGGTATTCTCACTTTTTTTCTTCTTGTCATCGGGTACAACAGGGCTTGCGATCATCATACTTGCACTGGTGGGGGCAACCACTGGTTTTTTGATCTGGAACTGGTTTCCCGCAAGAATCTTCATGGGGGATGTGGGCAGCAGTTTTCTCGGATATCTATTTGCTGCATTGGCAATTTTGGGAGAGCAGACAGGAACCCTACCCATTCTGATCTGGACAATACTTCTTGCTCTCTTTATTTGGGACACGACATTGACGCTGATTAGTCGCATCAGGAAAGGTGAAAAATGGTATAGCGCGCACCGCAGCCATGCCTATCAACGGTTTGTACAGATGGGTAACAGTCATGAAAAGCTGGCATTATGGTTTCTGTTAATCAATATCATGATCCTCTGGCCTGTGGCCTGGGTTGCCATCGAACATAAACCCTACATGTTGCTGTTGAACATCTGTATTGCTGTTCTGAGTAGCGGGTTATGGCTTACAATTCGCAGAATGTATGCGAGGCATCATCAATGATTAAACCCAATCCACGCACCCTTGGCGTTTTTCTGCATGATTTGATCATGGTGGTGATGGCCTGGGAATTGGCATGGTTTGCCCGTTTCAATTTCTCCATGCCTCCTGCGTCCTTCTGGGAGGCAAATCTCAAGGCGTTGCCATTTGTCATCACGATCCAGACTCTGGTCAACTGGAGGTTAGGTCTATATAAGGGTTTATGGCGTTTTGCCAGTCTGCCAGATCTGTGGAATATTTTACGTGCCGCCGGAGTTGGGGTGATCGCGATCATTCTTTTCTCGTTTATTGTCACCCGGCTCGACAATATTCCCCGTTCGATCCTGATCTTTTATCCAGTTTTCCTGGTGATATTCCTCAGCATTCCCCGGCTTGGTTACCGGTTTTGGAAAGACCATACGCTCAGTCTCAAGAGTATTTCAGGTGCTCAGCGGGTGTTAGTGGTCGGTGCAGGAAGAGCAGGGGAGACGGTAACCCGCGACCTTCTCCGAGATCCTCGTTATGTCGCCGTAGGATTTGTAGATGATAATCCACTGCTGTATAAGCGCAGGATCCAGGGACTGCCCGTACTTGGAAATCTGGAAAACTTGCCTGGGATAGTTAAGGAACATGCTGTTGATTCTCTTTTGATCGCAATTCCCTCGGCATCAAAGGAGCAGATCAAGAGGATTGTTTCCATCTGTGAGGAAACTGGCAAACCCTTTCAGATGCTGCCGCGTTTTTCTGGTGACATCAGCAATCTGGATAACTGGGGACTGGAAAATGTCAGGAATGTTTCCATTGATGATTTGCTTGGCCGTGACAAGGTTGAGCTGGATTGGGCTGTAATCAAGCAGGGGATCAAGGGTAAAAAAATCCTGGTGACAGGGGGAGGTGGTTCTATTGGATCTGAACTGTGCCGGCAAATTGCGAGACTGGATCCAGCGGCGATCATGATTTTTGAACAAGGGGAATTCAACCTCTATACCATCGATCGCTCACTCAAGGCAGATTTCCCGGAACTTGTTTTGGAGTCGAGGCTTGGTGACGTGCATGATATGGTCGCAGTAGATGCCGCTTTCCGCCATTTCCAACCGGATGTGGTCTTTCATGCTGCAGCCTATAAGCATGTTCCTCTGTTGCAGGAGCAGGTAAGGGAAGCGTTGCGTAACAACGTAATCGGCACACGGGTGGTTGCTGATGCAGCTGATCGCTATGGTGTCGAAAAATTTGTCTTGATATCAACGGACAAAGCAGTCAATCCTACCAGCGTCATGGGTGCCAGCAAACGAGTTGCTGAAATGCTTTGTGAAGCAAAAAATACCGTTTCGAATACCCGCTATATTACAGTACGTTTCGGTAACGTACTCGGATCGGCGGGCAGTGTCGTTCCATTGTTCCAGCAACAGATTAAAACAGGTGGTCCTGTTACAGTAACTCACAAGGAGATGACACGTTTTTTCATGACCATCCCCGAGGCCTGTCAGCTGATCCTGCAGGCAGGAGCGATGGGTAAGGGCGGCGAAATTTTTGTTCTGGACATGGGCGAGCCGGTCAGTATTCTCTATCTGGCAGAACAGATGATTAAACTCTCGGGCAAGCGGCCCGGAATCGACATAAAGATCACATTTACCGGATTGCGGCCAGGCGAGAAGCTGAGTGAAGAATTGTTTCATCAAGAAGAGGATCTGGTCGGAACAGAGCATAAAAAGATATTATTGGCAAAACAGCGTATTCAGGAGTGGCAACGTTTCGAAAGGAACATTGAGCAGATTGAAACAGCCTGTGGTGTCTATGACGAAAAAAGGGCACTGAAGATCATTTTAGAACTGGTGCCTGAGCTGATGCACGAGGAAACGGAGGTATCGGAAAAGGAGGTCGATAATGGGAAAAGCGCTGATCACTCCAATATTATTATCATGAAAAGGAAGGAAGAGAAGCAATGACTGCTGTCGTTAAAAAGGCTATTTTCCCAGTAGCGGGACTCGGAACCCGTTTCCTGCCTGCAACCAAGGCGAACCCCAAGGAAATGCTCCCTGTGGTTGATAAGCCTCTGATCCAGTATGCTGCAGAGGAAGCAGAAGCTGCTGGAATTACCGAACTGATTTTTGTTACTGGTCGCAGCAAGAATTCGATTATTGATCATTTCGACAAGGCCTATGAATTGGAGGCCGAGCTGGAAAAAAAACAGAAGGATCAGATGCTTGAAATTGTGCGGAATATCCTGCCGCCTAATATTTCGTGTATTTACATTCGACAACCAGAACCTCTTGGGCTGGGGCATGCGATTCTGTGTGCGAAACCTGTGATCGACAATGAACCCTTTGCTATTCTGCTTGCTGACGATCTTATTGATGGAAAGGAGAAGGGTTGTCTCAGCCAAATGGTCGACGTCTTTGACCGTTACAACAGCGGTGTAATTGCAGTTGAAAGGGTACCTCAGGAAGACACGGATAAATATGGTATTGTTGAGGTACAGAACCTGGAAGGGAAACTGAGCCGTATCAAGAGTATCGTCGAAAAACCGGATCCGTCTGAAGCACCCTCCAATCTGGCCGTGGTTGGCCGCTATATCCTGCCCCCGATAATTATGGACATCCTGGAGAAAACCGGGAAAGGTGCTGGTGGGGAGATTCAGCTCACTGATGCCATTGCAACACTTTTGCAAAAGAAAGAAGTGCACGCCTGGGAGTTTGAAGGGACACGCTATGATTGCGGTTCAAAACTGGGCTATTTGCAGGCGACTGTGGAGTATGCCCTCAAACATCCTGAGCTCAAAGGTGACTTCGAACACTATTTGACAACTTTTGCCGATTGTTTGAAAAACACAGCTTAAAGGGTATACCTGAATTCTGAAATCCGACCTGCTTTGAATCAGGTAGATAAACTCCTTTCCTGGATATCATTTTCTTCTGATTCTTCCTATGGATTTCTGGCAGAATGAACGCCCTTGATTAGAACCTGGACATCCCTCAATTTCTAAAATGAAATTAACACTTCAACTCAGCATCATTTCTGTTCTGAACCTGGTTGCCCTTTTCCTGTTCCAGTGGTATGTAATTTTCCAGCTTGGGCCCGGTCTGGATACAGATGCGCTCTTTGCTGGGATGACGGTGCCCCAACTGGTCTTGACCATCGTGAGTGGATCGTTGATGCATGTGTTGGTCCCTCTTCTGGCAGGGGAGGATTTGCACCAACTACGGAGAGATGCTTGGGGGTTTTTCTACCTGATTGGTGCCTTCTTTCTTTTGCTGTCAATAGTGCTGATTGTGTTGGCACCCTGGTGGGTTCCTCTTACCGTTCCAGGTTTTGATCAGGCCGGTAAAGCGCTGGCGATTGACCTGACACGTATCCAATTGATCGGTATTGCCTTCTCAGCGATTAGCGGCGTCCAACTGGCAAGTTGTCATGTGCAGGGGCAATTCATTTGGGCTGATCTCGCCACTCTGCTAAGCAATTTGGTCGTTTTTATTTTACTGGTTTATTTATTGCCTGAATACGGAATCAGTGCAGCCGCATGGCTTGGTTCATTTCGGGTCATTTTACAGGCCTTGTTTCTTTCCCCCAGCTTGGGGTTGCCTTTATGCCCAGAGCTGAAGAGTGAATTTATGAGAAAAGCCTGGTCCCGCCTCAAGCCACTGATGTGGGGATCGCTATATTACAAGACAGAAATATTGGTTGATCGTTTCTTGCTTTCCATGGCAACGGCAGGGAGTATTTCGCTCTATTTTCTTGCACAGCAGATCTACCAGGCGGTCAATCTCATTTTGAACAAAGCGATTGCCGCCCCACTGGTTCCACGCCTGAGCCGGCACTACAAGGGCTCAGAACGGAACAATTTTGAGGCCAGCTTTTGTAGGGCCTACTTGCTATCCGGGATGATCGTTGCGATTTTTCTGGCGCTGCTTTACCTCTATGGTCTGGATTTGCTCGCATTGCTGGTTGGAAACGGCAGTGTGAGCGAGGAGAATGTAAAGGATCTATGGTGGATACTCATCTGGTTGAGTGGCATGCTGGTCGGGGGCGCGTTGGGACAAATCACCTCGTCAGGATTTTATGCGACAGGGGATACCTCGACCATTACTCGGATTGGAGTCTATACCTATACAATCTATATCCCGGTAAAAATTGGTTTGTTTTTTCTTGAAGGTATTCAAGGACTGGCGATAGCCACGAGCCTGTTTTTTGTCGTCAATACGATACTGCAACTTTATTACCTGAAACGACGAAAATAGCCAAAAGGAGGGTTATTTGTGATCAATGAAGATTTCTCTACCCGAAGCAAGCTTCAGGATACAGGCCGGTGGTATATAACCCGGTTTGTGGAGGCTATCTCCAGGGAGCTTGCGGAAGGAAGCTCTATTCTTGATGCAGGGGCAGGTGAAAGTGTCTATAAAAAATACTTCAACCACTGCCAATACAAAGCAATTGACCTGGCCGTGGGTGAAAGCCGCTGGAATTATGAGAATCTGGATTATGTGGGCCCTTTGCATGAAATGCCGATAGAAGACGGGGTTTTCGATGCAGTTCTGTGTACACAGGTTCTCGAGCACCTGGAATGGCCGAGAGAGAGCGTTCAGGAAATGTACCGGGTGCTGAAGCCGGGAGGAAAACTATACATGACTGTGCCCATGGCGCATTGTGAACACCAGGTTCCCTACGATTTTTTCCGTTATACCTCTTACGGGCTGCGCTCTATCTGCAAACATGCTGGTTTTGAACAGATCGTGATCAAACCCTTCGGTGGTCTTTGGGTTCGTTGGGCCTATGAGTTGCCTCGTGCCTTGTCCATTATTCCGAAGACAGGGATCCGGAATGGGCAGCCCAATCCTGCTGGGATATTCCTTTTTCCGCTCAAGGTGGTAGCTTTTGGGATGATCCGGATCATGCAATCACTCTGCCTGTTCTTGGATCGCTTCGATAAAGAGAAAAATGACCCTTTCGGATGGTCCTGTGTTGCCAAGAAGGGAGGCGGCTCCTGAGCCTGAAAAGACAAAGCCCGGACATGCCGGGCTTTGTTTGAAACTGGCTCCACCAGCTGGGCTCGAACCAGCGACCCACGGATTAACAGTCCGTTGCTCTACCAACTGAGCTATGGTGGATTGGTTGAGGCGCGTATGTTACTGATTGAGAGCCTTCAGGTCAATCCGGTTTCTGAAAAAAATTTACCTGACTTTACGTAAATCTCCGGGTGATTTCAGGCCAGGGCTTTTTGCATGCGGCTCAAGGCTTCTTTCAGCAATTCCATACTGGTGGCATACGACAGACGTATACAACCCGGAGCGCCAAAAGCCGAGCCGGGAACGACGGCGACCTCCGCTTTCTCAAGCAGGAATTCAGCCAGCTCAATGTCATTATTGACACTGTCCAGTCTGTCGATCACCCCATTCATATCAGGGAAACTGTAGAACGTCCCTTCTGACGGACGACACCGCACACCCTCAATCTTGCTGAGCTCGTCACAGACGAAATCATGTCGGGTCTTGAAGATACCGCACCATTCACGGACGATGCTTTGATCGCCTTCAAGTGCTGCCTGCGCCGCTACCTGGGCTGTGGAGGCGGGATTGGAAGTGCTCTGGGACTGGATTTTCTTCATTGCCTTGATGATCTCGTTAGGGCCTGCCGCATAACCGATACGCCACCCGGTCATGGAATAGGCCTTGGAAACACCGTTGAGGACGATCGTTTGGGCCTTGAGCTCCGGACAGGCGTTGACAATATTGACAAAGCGATCAGCTCCCCAGAGGATGTGTTCATAGATATCATCGGATGCGATTAGGATTTCGGGATGCTCGACCAAAATTTCACCAAGGGCCTTGAGCTCTTCTTCTGAATAAAAACTGCCGGTCGGATTGGATGGGCTGTTCAAGATCAGCATCCGGGTGTTTTCGTTGATCGCACCTTTCAGTTGCTGTGGGGTGATCTTGAAATTATCCTCAATACCAGTTTTCAGAATCACAGGTTCTGCACCGGTCAGATGAACCATATCCGGATAGGAAACCCAGTAAGGTGCAGGGATGATGACTTCGTCGCCAGGATCGAGCACTGCCTGCATGAGGTTGTAAATGCTGTGCTTACAGCCCACAGAAACGAGGATCTGATCGAGTTCGTACGCCAGATCGTTTTCTTGGTTGAACTTGTTTTGAATAGCTTTTTTCAATCCTGGTGTGCCATCCACGGCGGTGTATTTTGTAAAACCTTCTTCGATCGACTTGATGGCAGCCTGTTTGACGAAATCTGGCGTGTCAAAATCCGGTTCACCAGCTGCAAGACTGATAATATCCTTGCCGGCGGCTTTGAGTTCTGCAGCCTTGGCAGAAACGGCGAGAGTTGGTGATGGTTTTATACTCTGTGCTCGATGAGAAACTTTCACTTTTTGTTTACCTTGTAATTGACGGTTACTGGTTAATCTTACGGCTATTCAAAAGGGGATGTAATATACTTGAAGTTTTACCGCAGGGCATCATTTTTTACCTGGATTTTGCCTGTTTTTTCAAAAGGGGCGCCTATTTTGGCCAAAATCATTCATGAAAGAGGATTTTTTGTTTAAATTACAGTCAGATTATGCACCCGCAGGCCATCAGCCTCAGGCTATCGAAAAACTGGTCGAAGGTCTCAGTCAGGGGCTGGCGCATCAGACCCTGCTGGGAGTGACCGGCTCCGGCAAGACCTTTACGATAGCTAATGTGATTCAGCAGGTGCAGCGCCCTACCATTGTTCTCGCCCATAACAAAACGCTCGCTGCACAGCTCTATGGGGAGATGAAGGAGTTCTTTCCACACAATGCAGTGGAGTATTTCGTTTCCTACTACGATTATTACCAGCCGGAGGCCTATGTGCCGGCCTCGGATACATATATCGAAAAGGATGCTTCCATCAATGAGCACATCGAGCAGATGCGGCTCTCGGCCACCAAGGCGTTGCTGGAACGCCCGGATTCGATCATCGTGGCGACTGTTTCGGCGATCTATGGTCTTGGCGATCCTGATTCCTATCACCGTATGGTCATGCACTTGGTCCGGGGTGAACGAATCAACCAGCGTGATCTGATCCGGCGGTTGGCTGAGTTGCAGTATAGCCGTAACGAAATTGAGCTGCATCGTGCCACTTACCGGGTACGGGGAGAGGTGATCGATGTCTTTCCGGCAGAGTCAGACCGGGAAGCGGTGCGAATTGAACTGTTCGATGATGAGATCGAATCACTGGCCTATTTTGATCCCTTGACAGGGGAGGTCTTGCGCAAGGTTCCACGGTTGACCATCTATCCCAAGACCCATTATGTAACCGAGCGAAAGACCATGCTTGACGCTGTCGAAGAGATCAAGGAAGAACTGGCAGAACGACTCAAGCAACTGGAAGATCTGAACAAACTGGTCGAGCGACAGCGCCTGGAACAGCGCACCCGTTTCGATATAGAAATGATCCTCGAGATTGGCTATTGTCAGGGGATCGAGAACTATTCCCGCTATCTTTCCGGTCGCAAGCCCGGAGAGCCACCTCCCTGTCTGTTCGATTACCTGCCGGACAATGCCCTGCTGATCGTGGATGAAAGCCATGTCACCATTCCACAGCTTGGCGCCATGTATAAAGGGGATCGTTCGCGCAAGGAAAACCTGGTGGAATATGGCTTCCGACTGCCCTCTGCATTGGATAACCGCCCGTTGCGTTTCGATGAATTCGAGCGGTTGGCTCCGCAGACGATTTTTGTCTCGGCAACACCCGGGCCTTACGAGGAGGAGAAGTCGGGGCAGATCGTGGAGCAGATAGTGCGTCCCACTGGCCTGCTCGATCCGGAGGTGGATGTCCGACCTGTAGCCTCCCAGGTAGATGATTTGCTTTCCGAAATTACTCAACGGGTGGAGCGACGGGAACGCATATTAGTGACCACCTTAACGAAACGCATGGCGGAAGATCTGACCGATTACCTGGCGGAACACGGCGTCAAGGTGCGTTACCTGCATTCCGACATCGATACCGTCGAGCGGGTAGAAATCATTCGCGATCTGCGACTGGGTACCTTTGATGTCCTGGTGGGCATCAACCTGCTGCGAGAAGGATTGGACATTCCGGAAGTCTCACTGGTGGCTATTCTGGATGCTGATAAAGAAGGCTTCTTGCGATCCGATCGTTCTTTGATTCAGACCATAGGACGAGCTGCGCGTCATCTGGAAGGCAAGGCGATACTCTATGCGGATGAGATCACAGGTTCCATGAAACGTGCACTGGAGGAGACGGATAGACGCCGCAAGGTGCAGATGGAATTCAATGAGGCACATGGGATCACGCCAAAAGGTATCCAGAAGGCTGTGGCCGACATCATGGAAGGTGCCCGCCCCGATACGCCCGCGCATCGCAGTGTCAAAAAGGTCGCTGAGGAAACTGCCGATTATGCGGCTCTACCCACAGATGTTTTGATGAAAAGGCTCAGGCAAATGGAAGAACAAATGTATCGTCATGCCCGAGACCTGGAATTCGAGGAAGCCGCCCGTATTAGGGATGAAATTGAACGTATTCGTGAACAGGGATTGAAGCTGGGTGTATGATTTCTATCAAGATTTCAGCTAATTGGCCGCTATACGAAGAATGATAATACGGTTCCAGAAGTGTTAGCAGTGACTTTGCAGAGAATACCTGTCGAACAATTAGAGATTGGGCATTATATCCGGCTCGATGGAGCATGGATGGATTATCCGTTTATGTTCCGATCCTTTAAGATCAAAAACCGTAAACAGATCAATATCATCCGTGAAATGGGATTAAAGACCATTGTCTATGATCCCAAGCGTAGCGATGTTAAATCAAGCCAACATATAGCCGAACCTTCTTTGTTGGAAGATGAACTGCCGGAAGAGTTAGAGGAAGAAGTATCGCAAGAGCGATCATCACGAATTCAACAACTCAAACAAAGGCGTATTAGTCTTCATCGTTGTGAAAAGGCTTTCAGCGAGTCAGCCAGTGCTGTAAAAAATTTGATGAAGGATATGCGAGCACGTCCTCGGGAATCCATTTCTGCCGCAGAGAAGCTCGTGCATGGAATCGTGGAATTCGTTACAGCTGATCAGAATGCGACCGTGCAATTGGTCAACATGAAAGGGCAGGATGAAGACAGCTATTTTCACCTTATCAACGTCACCATGCTGTCAATGATTGTGGGCAAAGAGTTGGGGCTTGATTCCATGGAATTGGATCATCTCGGTATGGGTGCCATGCTGCATGATCTGGGGCAGATGAAAATACCAGACAAGATTCTCCGCAAAACTTCACCACTGACAGAGGTTGAGAGAAAGGCCTTTGAGCTGCATCCCGTGTATGGTAGAGAACTGGCAAAAAAATTAGGCTGTTTACCATTACCTGTCATGGAGATTATCGAGCAGCATCATGAGTGCATCGATGGGACAGGGTATCCTAACAAGCTCAAGGGAGATCAGATCAGCTTGCTCAGCAGGATTGTTGTAATCACAAATACCTATGATGAACTTTGCAATGGCAATCAAAATACGCGGCAGTTGACTCCATATGAAGCGATGGCTTATATGTATTCACAGAGCAAGTTTGACAAAAATATTATGTCTATCTTCATCAACAGGCTCGGGGTATATCCACCGGGTACACTCGTGAGACTCTCAGATGAATCAATTGCCGGAGTGACCGGAGTCAATCACGATGATCTCTTGAATCCACCAGTAATGCTTTATAATCCGAAGGTTCCAAAAGAAGAAGCAGAGATTATCGATCTTTCAGAAGAAGAGATATCAATTAAGGAAACAATCCGCCGTAACGAAGTCTCGCTTGAAGTGCTTTCCTATCTCAATTTAGGAGATTCTACAAATTATTTTATTGATCCTGGAGTAGATTCGTCATAATCAGGTTGCATACGCAGTGATTAAAGATTTTTACACTAAATCGGTTCTGCAAGGAAAACAAAAAAAGTGGCCATCACTGCCTGCATGAGAAAATTTTTCACGATGTTGGATTCGATGATCAGGGATAATTCAGCATGGGCTTGCTAATATTATCAGCAGGCTTGACACCACAGTCGCTTGTATGCAAGTTATCCTTTATGAATTAACCCAATATTTGAAAGATACATCAAAATTGCTATCGCTAGTATGAATAAACTCCAATATTCAAGAGGGATCCAAAACATCGAATGTGTGGTTTTCAGTTCAATTTTCTCATTATTTTCTGGGTCAATAACTATTTTTCCTGGCTTACTGTTGATTTTATAGCCAACCATGAATACCGCTATGGAAGAAATACCCAATACCAAAGGCATAGCCCAAGCACTGCGTATAAAATAATGTTCACCATAATAGGAGTCTAGTGTTAAGCCTACAGACAACGACATTATCACTGGAATAACTAGTGCTAATATTCCCCAGCCTCTCCAAACAACCATCGGTTTACCTCCTAAGTTTTTTATTGCTAATGATTGAATTCACTTGCCGGAAAAAGCAGAGTGGAGCGAATGCGGAACACTGTTTTTTGCGATTAAGTGAAATGATTTGTTAGTACAAACTATATAGTATTAAGAAAATGTGCTTTTAAGTTATCTAAATCAGTAAAGCTTTGATCTGCAATAGGTACAACAACATCTGTGGCTTCAATAAATAACAAGTCATTTTCCATGCAATAATCAATTGCCCTGAAAAGTGAATCCAGCCCATCTTTTTCAAATCGTTGTTCTAAAAACTCTTTATTGCTACTAATCCACTCTTTAACCTTCGCTACATTACTTATAATTCCAGATGCAGAATAGTTTGATTTAAATGTGTAGGACGTTCCTTCGTTGAAGATCTTAAGTGGGGAATTTTTTAACATTGTGTGCCCATGAAAGAAATCTTTTATCTCCGGCCTCTCATCAGAACAAAGCGATAGCGCACCATCTCTAGAATACCAGTATGGATGTAAATAACCTGATAGTGCTGCTATCCCTAGCGAGAATGTGCTTGAAAAATTTTCTCCAGCAATGGCATTTCCTTCAGAATCAATTTTTTCACGAAACCAATATAACAATGCATTATCATAGATGCGAAATATATCCTCGTATTTTTTCTCATTACCCTTAGAAATTTCCTTCGCTACATCCTGTGCGCAACTCGGATTTTCTAAAACATCAAATACATATTTTTTCAGTTCATCATTCGAAATTGAATGAAATGTAACATCAAAACCCATGTTTTTCTCCTATTTTAATTCGAAAACATCATACATCTTTTTGCTCTCTGAGTGCATGTGATTGATACCATTGAGGCCTCCCACTTTTATTTCAGGCTTGGGAGGTTACCCTACCATCCTACCAGCGACAGATTGTCCTGCAACAAAGGAGAAACCTCAATGAAATTCTACACAAAAAATCATCAGTATTATTAATTAAAGGGCACCGTCCCGT
>JALSRM010000048.1 GCA_026984775.1 Gammaproteobacteria bacterium | reverse complement strand
GTTTGGTCACTTTTTGAGATCACAATTCACTGTGCAAGTTCCTTTTTACTGAGTTTTAATACTTAACCTTCTGATTTTAATGGATACTTTGTGGGGAGCCTTCAGGGACGGTTCCTATTATGAATAGTATGTCGCCTTCACACGACCATCTTAAAGAACCGGAAATGTAAAATCACTCTTTCTCAAAGGGGCTGATATTTTTTTTGCTAGCAATCAATTGTGCTAATGCTTCTCTTAAAACCTCAATTACCCCTTTTTTTCCAGGTAACTGCAGTTGTTTGGCTATTTCCTGCCAGCCCTTTTTTTGCAGAACTTTTTTGATCAAAACGTTTCTTTGTTGCTCATTAAGATCTGGGCTATGCCTGTCCATAAAACAAGCACAAACAAACTCCCATACCGGGGCAAGGCATGCTTCATAAAGGCGCTCTTTCCTGACAAAGGCGTTCAAATCATTCAGATCCTTAGCGTCAAGCGTACTGGTCATTTCCCTACCTGTATTCATGAAAAATGCAACCAGATCAGGCTCGAGATCATTCAGAGGCTCGGATAACTGATAGGGAAGCTGCCGGAATAAATTTTTCCTGGCATCCTCAAAAAGTGCCTTTCCCTCTTTGCTCAGAGAGCGGAGAACAACAACCGAGTGTTCACCACTGCTTGCATTACGCTGCAGACCAATTCTCACTGGCAAGTATGAATTTTTATTCCAGAACTTTAAAAGTGCTCTGGTCGCACCGAAGCAAGAAGCCAGATAATCAAATTTACTCTCTTTAGATGACTGATGAATCTGTTCAAGCATATAGGAACCAATTCCTCGATCCTGTACCACAGGGTGGACTGCAATGCGAACAACGCGTATTCCTCTCAAAACAGGTGCCTGTCTCAGGCCTACGTGCGAAGCCAGTGTTTCCGGGATCAGGTGGCCATGTGGACGTCGTTTGCCTGCCGTAATTTCGGCAGCCATATCCTCATCAAATCCACCTTCTTCTGCAAGAAGGGCCGTGGCCACAACCTTGCCTTGGTACCGTGTCACGACCACAGAAAGATTCGGCCCATCCAGCAAATAACGCAGATCAGCAGGTCGTGTTTGATAATGGGCATTAATCAGCAAACCAAAAATCTGCCGCAGGGTCTCTTCATCTGACACTAGCTGATCACGGTTAATCCATTCAATAACACACTTCTTAGGACAGGCGTTTATAATCAGATTGTTTTCCGCAATCTCTGCATTGAACAGAAGTGTTCTGAAAACCAGATCTTCGAGTGGATCATTTTCTGCCCAGCGTATCGGTGTTCGTATTTCTACCAATCTCCAGTTGGGAGTTCGTTCATTCATTTTTTTCTGAAAACGAAGAGTAAATCCTCTTCCTGTTCCTTCGTAGCCATGAATCGTTGTGGCAAAAACAATCCTTGAGTAACGGATAAGTAGTTGCTCTAGAAGTGGTGTCGGTATCGCAGCTGCTTCATCCACCAGCAATAGATTTGCCCTGACATCTTTACGAAGCAATTCATCGGGAGAGTAAAAGAGTATGTCACCATTCCCGGCTTTGAGATGGCCGCGTGAATAGTTTACTTGGGGAAGCAGATGCCTGGCATGATCGAACATCAGCTGGATCGCATCCATCCGGGGGGCTGTAACGATGATGTGTTTAGTCCCTTGCTGCAAAAGCCGGGCCGCTGCGATTCCCAGAGCCGAGGTCTTGCCTCTTCCACGATCAGACGTGATCACCAGAGGCCTGCGGCGATGTCCGGTGGCTACCTTGATAATAGCCTGCACCACTTTTGCTTGATCTCTAGACTTGAAAATGGAATCTTCGAATTTCTCTCTGTTGCCAGGTTCTGGAGCAGGTATTTGTGGGAATACTTTCCCTTGCTCCAATATCACTGTTCCCGGATCGTGCTGAATTATGTTGACCAAGCGTTCGAGAAAACGTCCTGTCATTGCCTCAGGAGGTGTAGGATAAACGGTGATACGCTGGTATTCCGGGTCAAAAAATTGTGGCCACTCTCTGAGAAACGGTGTCAAAAGGATCAATAGCCCTCCCCCCCTAATAACACCTGAGATGGCGCCGAAGAGATCTGGGTTGAAGCCACTCCACGCATCAAAAAAAACCAGATCGACCTCATCACCCAGAATATTCTGAATCTTTTTTACATCGACAACGGAAGTATTCGCAGGTGGTGAATCAGACAGCCAAATTCTGGCTCTTTCATGCATCTGCTCATGAACCTGTAAAGCAATTTTCCTTGTCCAGGCACGATCACCTGAGATCACCAGACAATAACGGTGCCGGGCTGTTCCCGCACGGAGCAGTAGATCTTGGATAAAGTGATCAGGGATCGCGCCATTCATCACCAATTATCGGGTCCTCTGCATCTTCCGGTTCATCTTCCCAGCTGTATTTTTTCTCAGGCAGTTGTGGATCACGGCCTTTCATTATAAAGGCGAGGATCAACCCCGTCACAGCACCAAAGAAATGGTATTCAAAAGAGATAGTCCTGTCCGTGGGAACAAGGAAGGGGGCGATCCCGTAAATCATGCTTCCATAAAGAAAGAATACGATCATAGACAAGGCAATGGAGAATCTATCTCTCCTTAGAATACCGATCACGAAAATAAAGATCATCATGCCATAGGTCAGGCCACTGGCACCGATATGGTATACAGGTCGGGCAAACAACCATACACCCAAACCTGAGAGCACATAGATCAAGGGTATCGCATGAATTGCAGAACGGGGATAGGTATGGATGAGACTGGTTCCAAGTATCAGCAAAGGGAGCGTATTGGCTATCAAATGCGAAAAAGAACCGTGAATCAATGGCGCAAGAAGAATGCCTGGCACGCCCGAAAGCATTCTTGGGTAAATGCCAAGTTGGATGAGACTGATTCCGGTTAGAACCTCGACCAATTTCAAGAGCCACAGTAACCCTATAAAACACAAAGTAAATAGGAGTGCGAGACGAAAGCTGAGAAATGGAGTTTCTGGCATTATAATAATTGCTCTTTTTTGAGCTTGGGTTTAATTCATGGGCCGCTGGCGACCACCGCAACCAAAATCATCTCCTTATATTACTGCGGAAGGTTTCCGTATGTTAGAGCAAGAGCTGAAATCGATTTGGTTACGGCGACGAGAAGTAACCAAAGCTCTCGCTGCTGCCGCTGCCGAGGGCGATCGATCGGAAAACGCAGAGTACATCTACCGCAAAAAAGAGCTAAGGGAGATCGATCGGCGCATCAGGTACCTGCAGAAGAGACTTCCTGACTTGAAGATCGTTCCAAAAAGAGAAGATGATACAGAACTGATCTTTTTTGGTGCCTGGGTCACACTGGAAACCGAATCAGGGGAAGAGATAACCTACCGCATCGTTGGCCCGGATGAATTTGATCCGGCCAGTTCATTCATCAGTATGGATGCACCGCTTGCCAGAGCCCTGTTAAAGCGAACCATCGGTGACGAAGTTACCATACGTACAGAACATGGTGAAGTAACCTATGTCATTGTCGATGTCAGTTATTAGGTCGACATACTAATCCAACATTATTATGGAACAGCGACGCTTGTTAGCGTGTATTCTTCGTATCTATTGTATAAATAGACGTTATCCTCAGGAAGTCTTCATCAAAAGCAGACTGGACATTTCGGCAAACTTGAGTCCGGCCTCACCCAGGATCTCATCCGTATCCAGTGCGGACGGATCCAGATTTAGTATGCTCCAAACACTGTCATCAATCCGGGCTTCTTCAGGAGCTTCCTCCGCAAATGTACCCATACCGGTCTGATTGGCCAGGGCATCAGACAGGTGCACGATTGCAGCTTCAATACAGGCACTCTCTGCAGCCGATGGATCATGATGATTTGAAATTGCTTCCTGTAGTGTTTTCGGCAAATGCCAGATTGACATCAACTCACGACCTACATCTGCATGGGAATACCCAAAATTTTCCCTTTCTTTTTCAGCCAGCACAATTTCATCACCTTCAATGATCTCAAGCAATTCCTTTGATGCATCTGGCAATGCGTTGAACAGGACCAAGCTTCCAATATCATGCAGTAGGCCTGCAACAAACAATCTTTCCGGGTGCAGTATCTTGCACTTCTTTGCGAGATCCTTCGCGATTAAACCCGTATAAAGACTGTGCTGCCAGAAACTGTCTATATTGACGAGATCAGCAGGGATCCGGGAGAAACATCGTACTGCTTTTACTGCTACCACGAGATTGTAGAGCTCTGCACTGCCAATGATCGCGATAGCGCGCGAAACCGTATCTATCTTCGAAGGAAAATTATAAAACGCACTGTTCACAATCCTGAGCAAACGGGCTGTCAAATTTGGATCCTGTGAAATCACATTCCCCATGGCTTCTGCCGTACCATGTTTTGATTCAATCAACTCAAAAATCTTGAAACAGATTTCTGGAGGAGAAACCAGTCCACTAACATCCCGGACCAGTTCTTGCAAAGACGGCGTTGTTTGTTTTTCAGCGACAGCTATTTGCATCAGGGATGCCCCCTTCATTTGACGAAACGAATACTGTTACTTTCGGCAATGTTCCAGATTTCTTTAACATTTCTCAGCAAAAGAGAAATGTTTTATCACAGCACTCCCTTCTTTCAACAAGAAGACTTCTGTGATGCCCGCCCCAAATCAGAGTGTTTCTAAAGATCCGTCCTGAACAAACGCTAAAGGATAACCATGAAAGAAAAAAGGTATTCATATTTATTTTACCTCCCCTTGGGCCTGCTCATTCTTGGCCTGGTCCTGGCAGACATTGCACGGGCGGAAAAAATACCTTCCGTAAACAAGGCCGGACAAACGATTGATCCCCTCCTTCCTCTGATGCCTCGCAAAGGCGATCTCTCATCACTCAAGAGCCTCGGCTATCTCAGGATCCTGACAACAGAGCAAAGCCCGAAGACAGAAAGCCAGGACGTGCTGGATTCTTTTTCGAAAAGTGTTGGTATCAAAAAGACTGTCTTCATAACGGTGAGTGATATGGAAAAAGCGAAGCGTTATCTGGCGACAGGAATCGCTGATATCCTTGTTATTGACAAAAAGAGTAAACGGATAGATTTATCAGCACGTCCAAATACGTTCTCATTCATTGTTCGTCCCCGTTGTGTACAACTTGCTCACGCTCTGAAATCACATCTTGTTTTGCAAACAAAGCAAGTGCCAACTCATCAAAATCAGCTTGACGGAAATATGATCAAAACGCTTCGATTTGCATTACTGCCTGACCGGAAGAACTACTTCCTCAAAAACGGCGAACCCAAAGGGTTTGAATATGAACTGGTTAAGAAATTCGCAAAAGAAAAGCGTTACTGGCTTGAAGTACAGGTGGCCAGAAACAGTGATCAAATCACTGACTGGCTAGAAAGTGGAAAGATCGATATCGCCTCTGTCAGCAATGATGAGATTGAAAATCATGGCACTCTCTTTACCTTTCCCTTCTACCCCACAAGAAGTTTTCTAGTTGTCAAGAAAAGTAATGGGAAGATTAAAAAACTATCCGATATCAATCACAAAACCATTGTTGTCTC
This sequence comes from Gammaproteobacteria bacterium, assembly GCA_026984775.1. Lineage (GTDB taxonomy): Bacteria > Pseudomonadota > Gammaproteobacteria > CAJXQU01 > CAJXQU01 > CAJXQU01. Next base: position 43,340 of record JALSRM010000048.1, on the reverse strand, counting down.
TAATACACAAATTCCCGACATCCATGTACTTCTGCAAAATGGACTGTCCTTCAGTGTGGCCCAACCTGAAACAGATTCAACCTATGTTGATCTAGTCGATTATGTCGCCGAAGGTATTTATGAAGCAGCCATTGTTCCATCTAAGTTTATCCAAAGATATGATCTTCAGGCAGCAGGACTTAGGGCCATCTCTATCGACAATGATCAACAACGACGGTGGGCAGTCAGTGAAAAAAACCCGAAACTTCACAAGTCACTGAACAATTTTCTCCGCAAGATGTACAAGAGTAAGTTTTACAACATTGTCTATCATCGTTATCACAAAACTAAACCGGGTAAATCTATCGAAGAGATGAGAATTTCTCCTTATGACGATCTGGTTAAGAAATACGCCAGGCAATATCAGTTCGACTGGCGGCTGATTGTTGCCCAGATCTACCAGGAAAGCCTTTTTCTTCCCCATGCCAAATCATCAAGTGGCGCCAAAGGCTTGATGCAGATTACACCTAGAACAGCACGTGAACTGAAGATCCATCAGGTGACCGATCCAGAAATCGGAATCAGTGCAGGTTTGAAATATCTCGCCAGTCTTTATAGACGATACGACAACCAGCTTCCAGACAATGAGCGCATCTGGTTTGCACTGGCATCCTATAATGCTGGCTATGAAAGAATTCAGGATGCACGGAAATTTGCCGAAAAACTCGGATACGATCCGGATCGCTGGTTTGACAACGTAGAAATCGCCATGCAGAAGCTGGCAAAGCCGAAAAACCGAGAGCATACTCGGTTTGGGGCTTGCCGATGCGGTCAAACTGTTGCCTATGTGCGCAACATTAACCAACTTTACATGAGTTATATTCAATTGACCGATCCGGTACCGCTTGATCGTTCTGATCAGATCCTGGTTACTGATACCGGGTTGGATCCGGTACGTTCGCCTTTCTGAAACCTTCTGCTCTAAAGCGGCATGAGTCACACTTGCCACAGGCCCTGCCCTCTTCATCGGCCTGATAACAGGAAACGGTAATACTGTAATCAATACCAAGCTCTATGCCCTTTTTGATGATATCGGCCTTGGTCAAATTGATCAGTGGAGTGTGTATGCGGAAAGGGTGCCCCTCTACTCCGGCACGGGTGGCAAGCCTCGCCACCTCTTCAAATGCTCGAATAAACTCCGGCCTGCAATCAGGATATCCTGAGTAGTCAACGGCATTGACACCAATAAAGAGATCGTCAGCGTTCAATACTTCCGCCCAACCGAGAGCAAGTGACAAAAATACGGTATTCCTTGCCGGGACGTAAGTGATCGGAATTTCATCTTCTGGATTGATGGGTACATCGATCGCCTGATCGGTCAGTGCCGACCCACCAATCTGACCAAGATCCAGTTTCAGTGTTATGTGTTCCCGGGCCCCCAGAGTCCTTGCAATACGCTCGGCAGCTGCGAGTTCAGTATGGTGACGCTGTCCATAGTCAAAACTGACCGCATAACACTCATATCCCTGTGATCGGGCGATCGCCAAAGCAGTACAGGAATCCAACCCGCCCGAAAGTAAAACAACCGCACGTTTATTGTTTTCTTGATCTGGCATCTCAATGCCCTGGCCCATCATCCCATAGAATCTTGTGCAACTGGAGCTGGAACCTTACTGAAAGTCCGTCCTCAAGAATCCATTCAGCAAGCTCAGTTTCAGCCATATCACCTGCAACGGGGGAAAAAAGAACTTCGCAATATTCGGCCAATTGGTGTTTTTCCATGACACTCTTAGCCCATTCATAGTCTTGCCGATTACAGATTACAAACTTTATTTCATCGTGAGGGTTGAGGTATTTCAAGTTCTCAACACGATTTTTCTCTTCCTCTCCTGAAGCCGGTGTTTTCACATCCATGATTTTTATCACCTTGGGATTAACACCGGAAACATCCATCGCTCCGCTAGTTTCAAGCGAAACTGAATATCCCTGATCGCAGAGGCGTTCCAACAAGTCCATGCAGTTTTTCTGCGCAAGTGGTTCCCCTCCCGTTACCGTTACATAACGTGTCTGATAACCTTTTACTTGATCGATAATATCATCGAGCGACAAGACTTCACCGCCACTGAACGCATATGCCGTATCACAGTATTCACACCGTAGCGGACAACCGGTTAAACGAATAAAAACTGTCGGCAGACCTGTACGAGTAGATTCCCCCTGCAGGGAGTGAAAGATCTCGGTAATACGAAGTGTTTTAAGTTCAGCCAAGCGTCGTCTTTATCGTGAACGGATCAGATAGAGTCTTTCCTCTGCCAAGCTGGCTGCAGAAGTCCCGGGATATCGTGCAATCAAATCTTCAAGCTCGCCCTGAGCGAAATCTTTTTGTCCCAGTTCATCATAGCAATAACCAATCTTGAGCAAGGCATGAGATGTTTTACCGCTAGCAGGATATTTTTTCAATAAGGCCTTGTACTCCTTGAGAGCGGACTTGAAATCCCGTTTGGCATAATAGGCTTCACCAATCCAGTATTGAGCGTTGTCGGCAAGATCACTTGATGGATACTTCTGAAGAAAAGCGCGAAACTGCTTGATGGCCTTATCATGCTGACCCTGTTTCAAAAGATTGAATGCTTCAGAGTATGCCGTTTCCTCATTACCTTTATCTTCGTTGATCGCAGAAGCCTGATATGGATTCTCAGTAACAAAATCTTGGGCAGGGGGGGTCTTTCCTGGCAGGGTCTCCGGGCGTGGATTGGCTACATAGGTTTCGACCGGTTTGATCGCCTTCTCGCTCGACTTCTGAACCGTCCCCGCGGCCTCCTCTTCAGGCTTCTGAGGTTCCAGCTGGGAGTGTGCTGGTTGATCTTCCTGTGAAGAATCTTCTACCGTAGTTGTACCACTTCCCTGCATAGCGCTCAGGCGATGATCCAGATCATCAAAGAGGTTCTGTTGCCGCTTTTTCATCTGCTCGATCGTATATGCCTGTTCTTCAATCTGCCCACGTAGATCACGAACCTCACGTTGTAAGCTTTCCAGTTCATCGAGAAGGTTGAGCAGCCCCTCGCTGTTCATCACTCGCTCCAGCTGGGTTACACGCGCTTCAAGATCTGACTCACCCGCCAGTGCCATTGGGCTCTGGAAAAGAAACAATAACAGCAAGCTAAACCAAATGTGTTTATTCATCGATTAATAGACCAACTCCACTCTACGGTTGAGACTGTAGGCCTCTTCATCGTGCCCTTCCACAGCAGGGCGTTCTTCGCCATAACTGACTGTCCTGATCTGTTCAGGAGAAGCCCCCATCAGTACCATTTGTTGTTTGAGTGCCTTGGCTCGTCGCTCACCCAGTGCCAGATTATATTCCCTTGATCCACGTTCATCGGCATGTCCCTCAAGGGTAATGGTCGTCTCCGGATGACTTGCCAAGTAGGCGGCATGGGCCTCGACTACCGGGCGATAGTCCGGAAGAACCCTGGAACTGTCATACTCGAAATAAATGACCCGGGTGGATAACGGGCTATCTGGATCATTAAGATCGCTGCTGTCCAACCCGGCTGATTCCATGGCACCATGAGTCTGAACGTCTTCTTCGGAACCCCCTTCGCCAAGACTTCGATCCTCGACCGTTGCAATTGTTTCGTCAGATTTAGTCACGCTCTCGGAACCACCACAGGCGGTCAGTAAAAATACCGGTATCAACAATATGAGTGTTCTAATCACTATATTCATAACTTCCCCCTTTTTGAAATTTGGGATTTTGTATCTTCACAGGCCAGCCGGTGAAACCATACAAAATATAAATTTTACATTTAGAATCTTACCATCTATCGAATAAAGGGTCCCCATACAGGCTCTCGTACCTCACTCCCGCGAACAGCCAGGCGTTTTTTGATCTTCCCGTCCACAGAAACGACTGCCAGTTCGGCACGACCACGGTTTGTTGTTGAATAGACGATCATTTTACCGTTGGGAGCAAAGCTGGGTGACTCATCCTGGCGTGAAGATGTCAGGACATTCAGTTGGTGAAAATCCAAATCCAGTACAGCAATCCGGTAATTGCTATCTACCTGATGTACCATGGCAATCATCTTACCATCGGGAGAATAAACAGCCCCGGCGTTATATTTACCCATGCTGACTGTTACACGATGTGGTATCCCTCCTGCCACCGATACCTCGTAGATCTGTGGACCTCCCCCGCGATCGGAAGTAAACAGTAATTTTCGCCCGTCTGGAGAAAATGAAGCCTCTGTATCAATGGCGCGATTATTCGTTATGCGTGTCAGCTTCTTTGTACGCAGATCCTTGATATAGATTTCTGGATTGCCGTCCTTGGAGAGAGTCATTGCCAACCTGCTGCCATCGGGCGACCAGGCGGGTGAACTGTTGATTCCCGGACCTGAAGAAACGACCTGCCGCTTGCCCGTAACAATATTCTGAACATAGATGGCCGAGTTGCCCTTTTCAAATGAAACATAGGCCAGTTGCCGTCCATTGGGCGACCAGGCCGGAGACAGGATTGGCTGTGGTGACTCCAGCAAGATCACAGGGTTACGTCCGTCGATATCAGACATCTCAAGTTGATAGCGTTTCTTCTTGCCCTGCTTCTTGACAGTAACATAGGCGATTCGAGTCGCAAAGGCTCCCGGTTCTCCGATCAGTTTTTCATAAATTACATCGGCAATCTGATGGGCCGCAAAACGCAGGTGATCAGCCTTGGCCATCACTCGTAACCCAGTCAGTTGTTTGCTCTTGTATACATCGGCCAGCCTGAATTCGATAGCATAGGTACCGGAGGCCGTTTTCGTGATCTTGCCAACCACCAGATTATCCATGCCCATGTGCTTCCAGTCATCGAACATAATGCTGGAAAAGTCATGTGGCTTGGCGGGCAAATCTTTCACCGGCATGGTCTTGAAATAGCCGCTGCTTTCCAGATCCTCGGTAACTATGCGGCTGACATCTTCGGGTAAAGGCTCATCATTATTCGTAACCTCAAAGGGCACGATTGCAATAGGAATTGCTTGCTCGATCCCTTTTGTGATCTCGATGGTCAGAACCTCTTCTGCCATAGCCGGCCTTGCGAGAAAGGCAGTTACCATGATCACAAAACTTGTTAGTACTCGATTTTTCATCCAATCACCCTGGTTTAAAAACGAATCTGATGGTTCTGAAATACTGGTTGAATAGTTTTACATCATCGGGTACAGGCAACGGTGAAGCCTTTTGTGCTGCAATTTCAGCCTGTCGATCAAAACGCGGATCACCACTCGATTCAATTACCCGTACACCTATCACATCTCCCCCTGGCACCATTCTGATCTCAAGTACACATTTGAGACCCGGTTCGAACCCCCTAATGTTAAAATTCCTTTCCACCTGCGCCGCAATTTTACTGATATAGCTTGCCACTATCTCCTTGTTGCGTTCAGCCTCTTCCGCAGCCATTTCAGCTTCCCTGCGTTTGCGTTCTTCCTCGGCGCGGCGCTTTTTTTCTGCTTCAGCTTTTTTACGTGCCTCTTCTTCCTTTCGTCGCTTCTCTTCTTCGGCTTTCTTCTTTGCTTCTTCCTGTTTGCGTTTCTCTTCTTTTAGCCGTTTTTGCTCTTCCTCTGCCTCTTTACGCTTGCGCTCCTTCTCGGCCTTCAGTCTTTTTTCCTCTTCCCTGCGACGCAGCTCCTCTTCTTTTTTCTTTTTCTCTTCTTCGATCCGAGCAAGTTCTTCGGCTTCCCTACGCTTCTGTTCTTCAAGTTTCAAGCGTTCCTGTTCAATCCTTTGCTTCTCCTTCTCTTGCTGAACTCGCCTTTCCTCTATTTGTCTGAGCTTTCTCTCCTCCTCTTCCCTCTTGCGTTTTATTTCCTGCTGTTTCTTCTTCAATTCTTTGAGTCGCTGCTCTTCTTGCTTGCGTCTCTTTTCTGCCTCCATGGCCTCCTGTTTACGCTTATCCTCTTCCCGCTTTTTTTGTTTTTCAGCCTCTTTCAGCTTTTCAACTTCGGCCTTGATTTTGCTCTGGTCAACAACGACCGCATCAATGACCTTCGGTTCAGCATCCATCCGTTGTGGTTTGACCTCTTTTCCGAAATCAAGGCTGAACAGCAATAATCCGATTGCCAGGACATGAACGATCAGTGCCAGAATAAAGCCTTGTATGCCATTGAATCTGACTTTCATTCTATCGGTTCTGTCAACAAACCTACACTGGGGACACCTGCCGTTTGCAGCAAGCTCATCAGTTGTACCACCTTCTGATATGGCACAGAGGCATCGCCATTGACCAGAACCGGTGTTTCAGGCTTGTACTTCAGCACTCCCTGTACCTTTGCGATCAGGCTTTCAGTATCAACCGGATTTTCCTTGTCTTCGCCGAAAGCGACAAAGTAATTTCCCTCTTTGTCCACCGACACGATCAATGGCTTCAGATCACTGGGAGGCACGGGCTCTGATGACGCCTTCGGGAGTTCGACCTTGACACCTTGTGTCACCAGCGGTGCCGTAATCATGAAAATAATCAGCAGAACCAACATTACGTCGATATAGGGCACGACATTGATCTCGGCCATGAGCTTCTTTCGATGTCGTTGTCTCATCAGTTGTGGGCCTGCCGATGAAGTATAGATGAGAACTCTTCCAGAAACATATCGTATTGGCCATAAAGACGATCAATGTCCGTGGAATAACGGTTATATCCAATCACTGCCGGTATCGCTGCAAATAAGCCCATGGCGGTTGCGATCAGTGCTTCTGATATGCCCGGCGCAACCATGGCCAGTGTTGCTTGATGCACGTTCCCCAGCGCCTGGAATGAGTTCATGATCCCCCAGACAGTGCCAAAAAGGCCGATGTAAGGACTCACTGAGCCGACCGTCGCCAAAAACGGCAATCTATCCTCCAGTGTATCGATCTCGCGCGTCAGGGCAATCCTCATGGCTCGTTGTGCACCTTCGAGTATTGATGCAGGTTCGATCCCGCCACGTTTTTTTAGTCTGGCAAATTCTTTGAAACCGGCCTCAAAGATCTTGGCCATACCTTCAGGATCTTTCCGTTGCCTGGAGACATTATTATAAAGAATAGTCAGGTCATCTACCGACCAGAAACGATCCTCAAACTCTTTTGCTTCCTTGCGTGCCCGCGCCAGCAAACGGCGTTTCATGAAGATTATGGTCCAGGAGGCAATGGAGGCCAGCAACAGGATCAGCATCACGAATTTGACCAGCAGGCTGGCACCTAATATCAAACTGGTGATTGAGAGATCAGCTTCCATTGAATGGCCCCGGGTTATTCAGATTTCTTATTTATCGTTTTTCCTGAATCCTTATAGTGATTTCAGGCAGTGACAATATCCTGCAATAGACAGTCTTCAAACTGAATAATTCAGCATTTTTTTGTGACCAATTACCTGTTTTCATCAAAAAGATCAGGTTCGATTCCACTCTGAGAGGGTGGGTTCAGTCCAAAATGCAGCCATGCCGTCTTTGTTGCCACCCTTCCTCGCGGTGTTCGCATCATAAACCCTTTCTGGATCAGAAAAGGCTCAATTACGTCCTCAATCGTACCACGCTCCTCTCCAATCGCTGCTGCAACACTTTCTACGCCCACCGGGCCGCCATCAAATTTCTGAATGATCGCGAGCAGCAGTTTACGGTCCATCATATCAAAACCATGTGTGTCCACGTTGAGCATGTCCAGTGCACGTTTGGAAACATCATTCGTGATATGACCATTGGCCCTAACCTCTGCATAGTCGCGAACACGCCGCAGCAACCTGTTTGCGATTCTCGGTGTTCCCCGTGATCGTTTTGCAACCTCAGTTGCTCCATCGTCATCGATCTTCACCCCCAGTATTTTCGCCGATCGCAGTACGATACGTGTCAGGTCTGTGGGTTGATAGAATTCCAGACGTTGCACTATCCCGAATCGATCACGCAATGGCGAGGTTAACAGACCTGCACGAGTAGTTGCGCCCACCAGTGTGAATTGCGGTAGATCGAGCTTGATTGCACGGGCAGCAGGACCTTCACCAATCATGATATCGAGCTGGAAATCCTCCATTGCCGGGTAGAGCACTTCTTCAACCACGGGACTGAGACGGTGAATCTCGTCGATAAAAAGAACATCCCCAGGCTCCAGATTGGTCAGCAGTGCGGCGAGATCGCCCGCTCGTTCAAGTACCGGGCCCGATGTTTGTTTGAGATTTACACCCATCTCATTAGCAATGATATGTGCAAGTGTGGTCTTTCCCAATCCCGGTGGACCAAAGATCAAAACATGATCGAGGGATTCGGAGCGCTGCCGTGCGGCTTTGATGAAGATTTCCATCTGTTCACGCACATCAGCCTGGCCGATATAGTCTGTTAATCGCTGCGGGCGAAGCGTGTCATCAACCTTCCGGTCATCGTTGTCGGGTTCTGGAGAAATCAATGGATCCGGGGTATTCATGGTATTTCTAATTTTAGCCTGTAATGCCGGTAAAAAGGAAACAGGGAAAATTAGATCGGTTCTTGTCGAAACAGATTGATCACTTGTATTAAAGAAAATGTTGACATTGTCGATAAACCAAGGTATTGTGCACCGCAGCAATTGTTGCGTTGCAGCAATTTTCGGTTCAAGAGTTTAATTTAATCTGCTAAATAGAGGAAACACCATGAAAAACGATATCATTGAACACTTCACTAAAATGAACAAATCTGCTGCTGAATCGGTAAAGGCTCTGGCTGACATCAATGTCAAAACCGTCAAGGCTCTGAGCGAAAAACAGTTTGAAATCTTCAATGCCGTTCTGGATGCTGCATCAAAACAGTTCTCACTGGCTACTGAAGTCAAAGAACCTGCGAAATTGATCGAAGCACAGACAAAACTGGCCAAGGAAACAACTGAAAAAGTTACCGCGATTGCCAGCACTACTCAGGAAATTGCAGAATCCTACAAAACCGAGCTGACTGGCTGGGTCGAAAAGGGTCTCAAAACTGCACAGACTGCTGCAAAAAAAGCTGCCTGATCAGATAGCTTCTTTATTGCACCAAATCACCGCATGTCTCATGAGGGGCATGCGGTTTTTTTATATGTCCCGCCAATCCAGTCCAGAGGCCTGATCAGCAACTTCAATCCAGCTCTCCTCACATCCCAGTGCTGCTGACAAACAGGCGGTCACTCTGGAGATGCTATTGTTTTGTTCACTCAGGTGTGCTGCGACGATGTGTCTCAGTCTTGAGGTGTCAAGTCGGGACAGTAGATCAGCTGCCTGATGATTTGCCAAGTGTCCCAACCGACCAGAAATACGATCTTTCAGATGCTGGGGATAAAGACTCTCCGCGAGCATCTGATCATCATGATTGCTTTCCAGTATGAGAGCATCACAACCGTCGAATTCGGTAACGATATGTGGGGTAATACTGCCTGTATCGGTCAATAATCCAAGTCGCTGCTTGCCATTGGCAAAAATAAACTGGGAGGGTTCTCTTGCATCGTGAGGTACAGTTACCGGTTGGATCTGTACGTCCTGGATACTGAAAAAGCCTTCATGTCCGTTAAAAATTTCAAGAACAGGCAAATCCGCCAGTATCTTCTCCGCAGCCTTTCTGGTACCTTCTGTTAACCAGACTGGAATTCCATATTTCCTTGCCAGCCGGCCAACACCGGAGACGTGATCGCCATGTTCATGTGTCACCAGAATCGCTGTGATCGCTTCCGGCTGGATTTCAAGGAGAGCAAGCCGGCGCAGGCTTTCCTTGAGGGAAAAGCCGTTATCAACGAGAAGCAGGGTCTCTTGCTCCTGTATCAGTGTCGCGTTGCCTTTGCTGCCACTCCCCAGTGAGGCGAAACGCACGGTTTGTACTTACAGATTTGATCGGATGAGATCGAGAATTTGATCGGCTGCTGCAGAAGTTGCCCACTCGCCATCTTCGTCCAGCACGACGATCTCGGTTTTATTTCCTGCCTTGGCCAGGCTAACCTTGAACTTTGTGTCATCTCCCTTCCAGAAAGCCAGTTTTTTCAACAGGCTTTTCTTTTCCTTTTTCCCTTGGTAGACAACTTCATAGATACCCTTTCCCTGATCTTGGTCCTCAATGGAAAAATCACCCGACTGTTTCAGTATCTCACCTACACGTGGCCATAAACTGGTGGGATCAGTATTCACCGAAAGCAAGAATCGGCCTTCACCTGCATTGATCAGCTCAGACTGGAGACGCTCTGTAGCATCGTTCTGTATTTCGGTGTTATCAGTGGCAGCAATTGACGTGGCTGCCGATGGCGATATACCTCCGAGGGCCTCGCGTATGCTCAGCGCCATACGCCTCTCCAGTTGTAGATCCCGATCCTGTTCTACCCATTCCCCATCTTCATTCATTTCACTGCGATGGGAGAAGTAGATGTTGGTATGGCCGGGCTGTTCGGATGAAGGCTCGACAAACACCTTGAATTTTTCTCGCTGTGTGTCATTTCCGCGCCAGTCGGTCTCCATGAAACCCAGCTCTTCATCATCGATATCGAGCGTGTATCCTTTCTCTTTCCAGAAATCGTGCAGGGCGAGCCAGGTATCCGATGTTGAGGCAGGAACTACAATCAGTTGTTCACCAGAGACTTCAACCACAGATGCGTCCTCGGGCGAACTGAGAAGTTGGCGGTTCTCCCGTTGTCGGGCGACACGCTCCTGATAGGTCGAAAACGTTGCGGTTCCAGTTTCATCGATGTCTGGTACAGCCATGCTGTCATCAATGGAATCTGTTGTCAGATCCGGTGGAACTTCGAGATCGGGCAAACTCTTGCTTTTCTGGTAATCCTTACGGTGATCAGGAATAACCTTGTCCAGTTTGGGCAGATATTTGCTACAGCCCCCGAGAACCAGGCTGGACAGGATCAAAATAGAAAATAATCGCAGTGACATCAAGAAACCTCTTTATCAATTATGTGCGAGTTGTATACCCGCGCTTTCCATGGCTTTAATCAATACCGGTTCACAGGATTCAGACATCCATGTGAGCGGCAACCGGATACCTGCGTCTATCAATCCCATTTTGTGAACAGCCCATTTAACCGGGATGGGGTTGGATTCAATAAACAGTTCCTTGTGCAGCCCCTGTAATTTTTCGTCGATCGCTTCGACTGTCTCACGCTCCCCTTTGAGGGCGGCCATGCACATATCGTGCATCAGCTGCGGAGCAACGTTTGCCGTTACAGAAATCGTTCCATGGCCACCATTCAGAATAAATTCACCTGTGGTCGCATCATCTCCACTCAACAACAGGAATTCATCCCCTGCCAGCTGGCGGATCTCATCGATCCGATCCAATTCTGCAGTCGCTTCCTTGACACCGATAATGTTGTCGATGTGTGAAAGCCGTCCTACAGTCTCAGGCAGCATATCACACGCAGTTCGGCCGGGGACATTGTACAGGATGATAGGGATATCGACAGCTTCGGCAATGGTTTTGTAATGAAGGTATAAACCCTCCTGAGTAGGCTTGTTGTAGTAAGGGGTTACCAGTAATGCTGCATCTGCACCAACATCCAGTGCTCCCTGTGTCAAGCGGATCGCCTCGGCGGTAGAGTTGGCTCCAGTGCCTGCAATCACGGGGATCCGGTTATCAACCCGCTCGACTACCTGTCGGATGACATCTATATGCTCTTCCTCACCCAACGTGGCTGATTCACCGGTCGTTCCAACTGCAACAATCGCATCGGTTCCATTGAGAATATGGAATTCGATCAGTTTTGCAAGGGCCTGTGAATCAACCGGTGTTTCCGGCCCACACCCTTTTTTCATGGGCGTGACCAAGGCAACCATACTTCCTCGTAGCATCCAAATATCCTGAAATTAGTTTGAAGAGCGTTAATGTTACTGATACGCCGGAAAATTGACAAGAAATGGTGTGATTGTCGATATAAAAAAGGCACAATTAAGTGCAGATAACCAACAAGGCTTCGACAAACTCCGTTTGATCATGAAAAATTTCTTTGTCATTTCAGTTCTGGGCCCAACCCAGCCAGCCCTGATGGACAAAATTTTCAAAGCGATTCACGAATGTGGATGCAATGTCGAAGATGGGCGCATGAGTCGCCTAGGAAGCGAGCTTGCATTGTTTGTCATGGTCTCTGGACCATGGGATGCGATTTCCCGGATCGAGGATCTCATCCCCAAACTTGAGAAGAAGCTGAATATCAGCATTCAGAGTCGCCGGACAAAACCGCATTCGTCCGAATCATCCACGATGCCTTATGCAGTTGAAGTTGTCTCGGTAAACCGGGCCGGACTGGTTTATGATATTGCCGATTTTTTCTCCCGACGCGATATTGGAATCGAAGACATGTTCAGTGACAGCTATGTGGCTTCGCATACGGGAACGGCGATGTTCTTACTGCAACTGACCATCAGTATTCCAACTGAAATCTCCATTGCGACATTGCGCGGGGAATTCATGGAATTTTGCGATCAACTCAATATCGATTCAATTATGGAGCCAGTAAAATAAAATGAACAGCATAGAAATTGGAAAACCCGTTCCAGACTTTGAATGCCCGGCTACGGGCGATAAAACCATCCGCCTGTCGGATCTGAAAGGACATCGGGTAGTTCTCTATTTTTACCCGAAGGATAATACACCCGGTTGTACCCGTGAGGGGCAGGACTTCCGCGATCACTACGATGAGTTCAAAAAACTCAACACGATCATCCTTGGTGTCTCCAGGGACAGTATCAAGACACATGATAACTTCAGGACAAAACATGAGTTTCCATTCGATCTGCTCTCGGATCAGGATGAGACGTTATGCAAACTGTTCGATGTGATCAAGGAAAAAAACATGTACGGCCGCAAGGTCATGGGCATAGTGCGCTCCACTTTCCTGATCGATGAAAACGGGGTGCTCCGCAGGGAATGGCGCAAGGTGAAAGTCCCTGGCCATGTGGAAGAAGTACTGGAAACCATAAGGAGCCTTTGAACCTTTCATGACCAACGCTCATCTTTATGTACTCGATACCAACGTTTTGATGCACGATCCCACGGCACTCTTCCGTTTTGAAGAGCACGATATCTATCTCCCAATAATGGTATTGGAGGAGCTGGATGCCGCCAAAAAGGGGTTGTCGGAAGTCGCCCGTAATGCACGCCAGGCGAGTCGTTTTCTCGATGATCTGATTGGAGACGCGGATCGAGATACCATCGAAAAGGGGCTCTCCTTGTCCAGGGTGCAAAAAAAGGAAGAAGCCACTGGCGCCCAAGGAAAGTTGTTTTTGCAGACCAGCCAGTTGGCTGACCCACTCCCTGGAATCAACGGTAACCTTCCTGACAACAAAATCCTCAGTACCACGGTTGCTCTGGAAAAGATCTATCCTGACAGAAGGATCACATTGGTTTCCAAAGACATCAATCTTCGAATCAAGGCACGCGTCGTCGGGATCAACGCTGAAGACTACCACAGTGACAAGACGTTGGATGATGCCACGCTGCTTTATCCCGGCATCGAGAAACTACCTAACAATTTCTGGGAGACTCACGGTAAAAATCTTGAATGCCATAAGGAATCGTCAGAAACGCTGTATACTCTAAAGGGACCACTGGTCGCACAGTGCCACCCCAATCAATGCCTGTATATTGAAGGCGACAAACCCTTCGAAGCCATCGTTACGGAAGTCCACGACGACTCCGTCAGCATCCGGCACGCAAAAGATTACCGTAACGAAGTGCATGCCGTATGGGGGATAAAAGCCAGAAACCTTGAACAGAACTTTGCACTCAACCTGTTGCTCGATCCAAATGTGGATTTTATCACCCTACTGGGGAAGGCCGGCACCGGTAAGACCTTGCTGGCGCTAGCAGCCGGTTTGAACCAAACACTCGATACGGGACTTTACCGTGAAATTATCATGACCCGGGTCACGGTTCCTGTGGGTGAAGACATCGGCTTCCTGCCGGGCACCGAGGAAGAAAAGATGACGCCATGGATGGGGGCTCTGATGGATAACCTGGAGGTTTTGAATGAGGTCGAAGGAGGTGAATGGGGGCAGGCTGCAACTGCTGATCTACTCAACAACCGTATCAAGATCCGCTCTTTGAATTTCATGCGTGGCAGAACTTTCCTGAACCGCTACATCATCATTGATGAGGCCCAGAATCTTACCGCTAAACAGATGAAAACCCTGATCACCCGGGCAGGTCCCGGCACCAAGCTCGTCTGCGTGGGCAACATCTCACAAATCGACACGCCTTACCTGACGGAAACCACCTCCGGCCTGACTTATGTGGTTAACCGTTTCAAAGACTGGAGACACAGCGGTCATCTGATTCTCAAACACGGAGAGCGATCACGATTGGCGGATTTTGCCAGTAGGGTGTTGTGATCAGCTGGCCTGATTTTCCTCTGCTCCTTCAAAAATACCGGTAGTGCCCTTGCGTGGCCAAGCAGAAAGCAGTGCATTGACCAGCGTTGCCAGGGGTATGGCAAAGAAAACCCCCCAGAAACCCCAGATCCCACCAAAAACCAGTACAGCAAGAATGATCGCTACCGGGTGCAGGTTGACAGCTTCCGAGAATAGAAGTGGTACCAGCAAATTGCCATCCAACGCCTGAATGATGCCATAGGCAAAGATAATCCAGCCAAAATCGGCACTCCATCCCCATTGAATATAGGCCGCAATCGCCACAGGAATCGTCGCCACCGTAGCTCCGATATAGGGGATGATGACAGACAGCCCGACGAGTGCGGACAGCAATACTGCATATTTGAGTCCCATCAGTGAAAACACGGTAAATGTTACCCCGCCCACGATGAGGATCTCATAGAACTTGCCACGAACATAATTTCCGATCTGGGCATCCATTTCCTGCCATACCTGCTCCAGTAAAGGTCTCTCCTTTGGTAGAATACTGGTGAACCAGCCAAGAATCTGCTTTTTGTCCTTGAGAAAAAAGAACACCAGTACCGGAACCAATACCAAATACACCAGCAGGGTGATCAACCGGGGGATCGAGGCTAAGGAAAGCGAGACCACCGTTTGACCCAGTTCTGCGATGCCCGATCGAATCACTTGGACAAAATCCCAAATCTGGTCTTCCGTCAGAAGTTGCGGATACTTATCCGGCAACCTCAATAACCACTGCTGGGTATCGTTCAGGATTGCAGGCATCTGCTGAACCAACTCCGTCAATTGCCTGGAAACCATGGGCAACAACCCAAGTATAATGATCAGCATGAAAGCCATAAATAGGAAAAAAACGAGAGTCACTGCAGCCATCCTTGGGATGTGAACCCGGGTCAATTGTTGGACGATGCCTTCCAGCAGATAGGCGATGACGATAGCAGCCAATACAGGGGCCAACATGTGACCCATAAAGATGATAATGGCAAAACCCACGATCAACAGCACCGCCAGCAGCACCGCTTGGGGATCGGAAAAATAGCGTCTATACCAGTTGCTGAGAAATTGGATCATGAGTTATTGAGATTCTTGTTCAGGACAATCATTATATAGCATTGTCTTTTAAGCGTTAGAAAACATGATGTCCTGGTGGGGAAAAATTTTGGGAGGGATTTTCGGATACCTGGTCAACGGGCCTTTTACGGCCCTGTTAGGTTTCATGCTAGGGCACGGGCTTGATTCCCTCGGCCAGTCCAATCATAAAAAAGCTATACGGCGTGAAAAGATCGCAGCCTATACAGCAAGGGCCAATTATTTCTCTGCAACATTCTATGTCATGGGCCACATCTGCAAGGCCGACGGGCGTGTTACGGCTGAAGAGATCCGGTTAGCCAGCCTGATCATGGATCGTATGGGGCTGACCGGCCCCCAACGTGAAAAAGCGATCAGCCTGTTCAACAAGGGCAAAAATCCATCATTCCCCATTGAGCCTGTATTGGAGAAATTACGTGACGCCTGCCTGACCCACAAAAACCTGCTGCGCATGTTCATGGAAATCCAGATCATGGCCGCCATGGCCGATGGCGAGCTCTCTGCATTGGAGCGACAACTGCTGATGAAGATTTCTGAACGCCTTGGCATTCTGCCAATGGAATATCGGCGTATCGAAGATCGAGTTCGGATCACCATGAATATTTCCGATCGAACCTCGAAAACAGAACAGTCAAAAACCGATGAATCTCTGGCAAATGCCTATGCCTTTCTCGGCATTGACCATGATGCAAGTGATCGCGAAGTCAAAAGGGCATATCGCCGGATGCTCAGCCAGCATCACCCTGATAAACTGGTCTCAAAAGGTCTGCCTGAGGAGATGATCAAACTTGCTTCCAAGAAAACCCATGAGATCAGACAAGCTTACGAACTCATCTGCGCCTCCCGTGGACTATGAAGCCTTGGCTTCACTGATCAAAGCCTGGGCTATGGAACTCGGCTTTCAACAAGCCGGGATCACTGGTGTCAATCTCGGACAGGATGAAGCTTGGTTGGTGCAGTGGCTGAAACGGAAACATCACGGTGAAATGAGCTATATGGAGCGACATGGCACCCGTCGTTCACGGCCTGCTGAATTGGAGCCAGGGACCCTGCGCGTGATTTCAGTACGCATGGATTATTTCCCTGCAAAGTCTGCAGAAGCGGAAACCATTCTTCAGCAGAAAAACAAAGCCTATATCTCCCGTTACGCACTAGGGCGGGATTATCACAAAGTCATGCGCAAGCGGCTCCAGCGACTGGCACATAAAATCGAACAGGCAGCGGGAAGTTTCGGCTACCGCGTATTTGTGGACAGTGCTCCGGTATTGGAGAAAGCACTGGCCAGAAACTCCGGTCTCGGCTGGATCGGCAAACACACCAACCTCATCAACCGTCATGCCGGTTCCTGGTTCTTTCTCGGCGAGATTTACACAAACCTGCCCCTGCCCGTGGATCCTGTGCATAATAAAAACTATTGTGGGAGCTGCAGCGCTTGTATGGATGCCTGCCCCACAAATGCAATCATAGCACCCTTTCAGGTTGACGCCCGCCGTTGCATCTCGTATCTCACCATCGAGCTTCGGACCTCGATTCCTGAAGAATTCAGAAGCCTGATTGGAAACCGTATCTATGGCTGTGACGACTGCCAATTGGTCTGCCCCTGGAACAAATATGCCTCCCCAACCAATGAAGTAGACTTTACGGTAAGACACGATCTGGATGTGGCCGATCTAATCAACCTCTTTGCCTGGAGTGAAGAAGAGTTTCTGCAAAAGATGGAGGGATCCGCTATCCGCCGGATCGGACATCTGTGCTGGTTACGTAATATCGCCGTCGCACTGGGCAATGCTGATCCCACTCCTGAAGTGATCGAAGCCCTGAGAACTCGATCCTCCCACCATTCAGAAATGGTAAGGGAACACGTACAATGGGCACTCAATAAGATTTCAGAAAAACAAAAGGGCCTATGAAAGTTGGTATTGAATACCGTTTAGAAACAATCCTTTTAATTTTCGCTCATTGTATTCTCTGGAAATAGGCCTAGGATCAGAGAGGAAAGGGAGGCTTTCAACCAATTGAAATCCGTGGAATTGAAATGGCTTCAGATGCTGTCATAAGTCTCAACAAACTCAAGGTTGCCTGTCAGGATTGCCGGCTCTCCGAAATTTGCTTGCCACGAGGGTTAGCACAGGCAGAAATGGAAAAATTAGACAACATTGTTGCCCGGGGCCGACCTCTGACTCGAGGCGAGGTTCTCTATCATCAGGGCGATTCCCTGAACAATCTCTTCGCCATTCACTCTGGTTCACTCCGCAGTTTTATCGTCTCGCAAGATGGGCGGGAACAAACCGTAGGTTTCTATTTGCCTGGAGAACTCGTCGGGCTGGATGGACTTGAAAAGGGTACACACACATGCACCACGGTTGCACTTGAGACCACTTCGATCTGTGAGCTACCCTTCAATCGCTTGCAGGAATTATGTACCGAATTGCCCAGCCTGCAATATCAAATGCTGCGTCTGCTGGGGAAAGAAGTCTCCGATGATCATGACATCCTCCTGCTACTTGGCACCCGTAGTGCTGAAGAGAGACTCGCGGCCTTCCTGCTGAGTCTTTCCAGACGTTTTGCTGAAAGAGGATTCTCTGCCACCGAGTTCAATCTGAGCATGTCACGTCATGACATCGCCAACTTCCTGGGAATAGCCGTGGAAACGGTCAGTCGCCAGTTTTCCAATTTCGACAAGGCGGGCATCCTCCAAGTTAAACATCGCAATGTGAAAATCCTTGATCTGGAAAAACTGGAAAAAATGGTCGAACCGGGCGAGAAATTTAACCGCAAGGCAAAACTTTCCGCTGCACAATAACCTTTTTTTTCCGATACACTTCTCTCATGCAGGACCAAGAAAGACGGCTAGGCGGCATTCGTCGCCTCTATGGCAAGAAGGCCACTGACCATTTCCTCCAATCTCACGTCTGCGTTATCGGCATTGGCGGGGTTGGTTCATGGGCAGCAGAAGCACTGACACGAAGTGGCATCGGAGAGATCACTCTTATCGATCTGGACAATGTGGCCGAGTCCAATGTCAATCGACAGATCCATGCCCTCAACGGTGAGTTCGGTAAGCCCAAGGTGACAGCGATGCATGAGCGCATCCTGCAGATCAACCCTGATTGCAAGGTGCATGAGATTGAAGACTTCGTCACCCCGGAGAACCTGCCAGAAATGATCGATCGCAACTACGATTTTGTCATCGATTGCAGCGACAATTACCGCACCAAGGCTGCCATGATCGCCTATTGCAGAAGAAACAGGATCAAGATCATCACGGTTGGAGGGGCAGGCGGCCAAACCGATCCCACCCTGATCAAAACAGCGGACCTGAGTAGAACCGCCCATGATGGACTCCTCTCTAAGGTTCGTAAGTTGTTACGTACCAATTACAACTTTCCAAGAAACCTCAGGCGCCGTTTCGACATTCCCTGTGTCTATTCCGAAGAGCAACTGGTCTGGCCTACATCCGATGGCCATGTCTGTGCTCAAAAACCGGGAGATGCAAACGCCAGTGGACTCAGTTGTGAAGGTGGATTCGGATCCGTGATGACGGTGACAGCGACTTTTGGGATGGTCGCTGTTTCTTATGTGCTTAAGCGGCTCGCCAATTCAGTATAGGGCAGCTTCACCAACAAAAGGATTGGTTTTCCGCTCGTAACCAAACGTTGAGGTCGGCCCATGGCCGGGCACGAACTCTACATCATCACCCAGTGGCCACAGTTTCTCCCGTATCGATCGCAGCAACTGCTCATGGTTACCGAAAGGAAAGTCTGTTCGCCCGATTGAACCCTTGAACAGCACATCACCCACTATTGCAATGGAATTCTCCTTCTGGTGGAAAACCACATGACCCGGGGTGTGCCCTGGACAATGATAAACATCCATCTCGATTTCACCGAACCGTATCTTGTCGCCGTCTTCAAGCCATCGATCCGGCGTAAACGATTTGCACTCTGGAAAACCGAACATTCTGCTCTGCTCCCTGAAAGCATCAAGCAGAAACTTGTCGCCCATACCAGGACCTTCAATGGGAATACCCAGTCTGTCTGCCAGTTCGCCTGCACCACCGGCATGATCGAGATGCCCATGGGTGAGTAAGATTTTTTCGATATCCACACCTTCTTCTCTTGCTGCCTGTACTATCCGATCGAGATCACCGCCGGGATCGACGACGGCAGCCTTTCCCGTCTGCTCATCCATCAGCAGGGAACAATTCTGTAGAAACGAAGTGACCGGTATGATGCGTATTTTCATGATCAGAAAGAATATCACAGACCACAGGGAAACCCAGAGCCATTATCATGGTCGTAGAAAATACACGTGGTTCCATAGTGAAAACACAGCTAAAATTAATCTATGTCGATACGCAGAGAACGGGAAAAAGAAGAAACAAATCATCCAGACTGGCAGCATGATCTGATCACGGCCTGCAAATTGTTGAGGTCTGCGAAGATCAACCGCCGAGAATTCATGAAGCGTGTCTCGGCTGCAATGGCGCTGGTAACAGTCATGCCGGCTTCGTTGCAGGCAGGAAATGTCCAGGCGGAACACCTGTCGACCGAATGGCGTGAGGATCCCTGGTGGACTCTCCATGAGGTACAAGAGCATCTTTTTCCACATACAGAAGACGCGCCCGGAGCCAAAGATATACGCGCTACCCTCTACCTTAAAAAGGAACTACCTAGCCCCTGGATCGATGAGGAGGAAAGAACCTTCATCATCAAAGGGGTGGACTGGCTGAACGATATGGCAAAAAAAATGCACGGTGCACGGTTCGTTGATCTGGATCACAACCAACGGGAAGATGTATTGCGCCAAATCGAAAAGAGCCAAGTGGGTGAACGCTGGATTTCCCTGATTATCTACTACATCATGGAAGCGCTGCTGACCGATCCCGTCTACGGGGGCAATCCTGAACAGATTGGCTGGAAATGGCTTTCTCACCACGCCGGCTTTCCCAGACCGCCGGTGGACAAACTCTACTATAAGTTACGATGAAAGATTACGATGTCTGTATCATAGGCAGTGGTGCCGGTGGCGGACCCGTAGCCTATACGCTGGCCGAGGCCGGTTACTCAGTGCTAGTTCTCGAAAAAGGCCCTTGGTTTACCGAGAAAGATTTTTACAAGGATGAACTGGCCTGCTGTCTGCGGCAGGTCTATACCCCGCATCTGAAAGATGAGCAACATGTGATCGAAGAGCGTAACAAAAAGGGTGTGTGGACCGGAGAACCCACATCTGAATCGGGATGGACCTTCTGGAACGGCAACTGCGTGGGTGGCTCATCCAATTTCATGAGCGGTTTTTTTCATCGACTCAAACCTGTAGATTTCCGCCTGTTATCCGAATTTGGCCCGATCAAAGGTGCTACCATTGTGGATTGGCCAATCAGTTATGACGATCTGGAGCCATATTACACAAAAGTCGAACAGATTGTGGGTGTCTCTGGCCGTGTCATTGATCATCCACATCAGGAACCCCGTTCTACCAGCAACTTCCCTTATCCTCCGGTCGAAGAGCACCCTATTTCTGGATGGATCGACAAACAGTGTACCCAGCTAGGCTATCATCCGATCCCTGTACCAAGGGCGATACTTTCCCGACCTGTTGGTAAACGCAGAAGTTGTGAATATTCCGACTATTGTGGCAGCTATGGTTGCTCCACTGGCGCCAAGGGCAGTTCACGTGCGGCACTGCTGAACAAGGCCATCGATACCGGACACTGCGAGATCAGACCTTATGCCAAGGTCTACCGGCTTGAAACCGATCACTCCGGAAAGGTGACAACTGCACATTATTTCGATGGCGATGACAAACCAAAAAAGGTAGATGCGAAGCTCTTCGTTGTCGCCTGCCATGCCATAGAAACCTCTCGCCTATTGTTGCAATCTACAGGACCCAAACACCCCAAAGGACTCGGTAACCGGTATGATCAGGTTGGTAAAAACCTGATCTTCTCAGCCGGTGGATCCGGACAATGCGATCTCGAATATTCCGATCTCAGTGAAGAAGATGCCGAGGCGTTGAAAGTGCGTGGTCCTTTCGTTAATCGTGCCCTCCAGGACTGGTACACCTATAAAGACAAAAAATCTGGCAAAAAACTCAAGGGTGGGACGATAGAATTTCTCTTTACACACCCAAACCCGGTCGCCCAAGCCAACCAGCAAAAACGAGGTGAAAATGGGCTAATTTGGGGAGTTGAATTGAAAAACCGGATCAAGGCACACTTTACCGAGGCGCGCTACCTCAAATTTGAGACATTTTGCGACTGGCTTCCCAACAAGGATTGTTTCGTTACGCTCGATCCGAAGATCAAGGACAAATGGGGGTCGCCTGTTGCCAGAGTACGGATTGGCTACCATGCCGCCAATTTTCGTCCTTCCCGGCTCCTTGATGAAAAGGCAAAAGAAGTCCTAAAAAGCCTCGGTGGAAAGAACCTCATCTCGAACGTAAGCAGCTATCCTCCACCCAATCTCGTGGCAGGGGGGTGCCGTTTTGGAACCGATCCAGAACACTCCGTGCTGGACCCTGACTGCCGCATCCACGATGTGGACAACCTTTATGTTACTGACGGCAGTTTCATGCCCACGGGAGGGAGTGTGCCATACACCTGGACGATTTACGCCAACGCCTTCCGGGTGGCTGATCGAATCAAACAAAGATTGGGGTCAGTCTGATGGCTCCAGGTGCCGGGCCAGAAAGATCCTTCCCTTTCTTGTCAGATAACCTTCTTCATTGATCAGACCTCTTTCCACAGCAATGTCATAGATCGATCGCTGCTTCTCCGAAGGTAGATAGATCGTCCCATCGCCATAGTGATGGCTCAATACTCTGATCATTTCAGGCACAGAAAAGCCCTCTGTGCTTTTGTAACTTGCTGAGTTTTTCAATCTTGTTCTGGTTGAGTTCTTTGATACTTACTTTATGGTAAGACAATTATTGCTGCACTGCAACATCTGCGCCTGGGGCCGACCCTGAAGGGTGCCCGTCGCCACCCAAGGGAAGGGCGGCGGATTAAACACGATTTAGAAGGGCTGATCAAGGCCGATTGTCGAGCTCGGCGCCTTCCTTCTCGACCGGCATCAGATCCTCACGACTCACACCGAGTGCCAGCGCACTGGTACTGGCAACGTAAAGCGAAGAGTAGGTGCCGACGACAATACCGATAATGAGCGCAATGGCAAAAGGCTTGATAATCTCACCACCAAAAAGAAAAAGAGCGATCAACACCAACAGGGTAGTCAACGAGGTGATGATGGTGCGTGACAAGGTTTCGTTGAGTGAAATATTGATCATCTGCTCAGTGGTTTTCTTGCGCAGCTTGAGAAAATTCTCGCGAATTCGATCGAAAACGACAATGGTATCGTTGAGTGAATATCCGATAACCGCAAGAATGGCAGCCAGAACCGGCAAATTGAACTCGATCTGGCTCACGGCAAAAAAACCGATGACGATAATGACGTCGTGGATCAGGGCAGCAACTGATCCCAGTGCGAACCGTTTTTCAAAACGCAACGAAACGTAGACAAGAATACAAATCAATGCGATCAGCATGGCCAGTCCTCCGTCGTTGGTCAGTTCTTCACCTACCTGTGGACCAACGTACTCGACACGTCGCAATTCTGCACCTGGAAGTGCCTGCACCACTCGATCGCTGATGTCAGCGCTGGTCATGCCTTCCTTGGGTGCAATCCTGATCAGGACATCCTTGGTGCTGCCGAAATGCTGGACAATAGCTTCCGGAAACCCGGAATCTGCCAGAGTTTTTCTGATCTCGGTGAGATTGGCATCCTCTGTATAGCCCACTTCAATCAAGGTTCCACCGGTAAAATCGATACCGAAATTAAGACCACGGATTACCAGGGCCGCAATTGAAATGATGATCAGTGTGGTCGAAAAAATTGCAGCCACTTTCCGCTTGCCCATAAAATCAAAGTCAGGTGTTTTATCAAAAATTCTCATATATTTCTCTCTTCTTAGATCGCCAGTTTGACACCTTTCTTGCCACCATAGATCAAATTGATCAGGGCTCTTGAGCCCATGATGGCCGTGAACATAGACGTGATGATACCCAGCGCTAGTGTCACAGCGAACCCCTTGATCGGGCCGGTACCAAATCCATACAAGACAATCGCTGCGATCAATGTGGTGATATTCGCATCGGCAATGGTCGAGAATGCCTTTTCATAGCCGGCATGGATGCTGGCCTGGGTGGAATTACCATTGCGCAACTCCTCCCGTATGCGTTCAAAGATCAGCACATTGGCGTCCACTGCCATGCCCACAGTCAAGACGATACCCGCGATCCCGGGCAGGGTGAGTGTCGCCTGCAATAGTGAGAGCAGAGCCACAATCAAGACCAGATTGACAGCCAGAGCGATATCGGCGATCAAACCGAAAACCCTATAATAGACCGCCATGAAAATTAGGACAAAAAGAAATCCGATCTTGACCGACAGGAACCCTTTATCAATGTTTTCCTTACCGAGACTCGGGCCAATGGTGCGTTCTTCGATGATCTCGATGGGCGCGGCCAGTGCACCGGCTCTCAACAGCAAGGCAAGATCGCGTGCTTCTTCCGTACTGTCCAACCCCGTGATCTGGAAACGTTTGCCGAGTTGATCCTGGATGGTAGCGACATTGATTATCTCTTCAACGCGCTCGTTGACCTTTTCCGGTTTGCCATTCTTCATCACAGTTTTCACTTTATTTTCGATGAATACCACCGCCTGCAGATGGCCGATCTGATCACGGGTTGCACGGCTGAACTTCCGTGCACCCTTTCCATCCAGTGTGATGAAGACTGCTGGTGAGCCCGTGCGCTGATCAAGCCCTGATGAGGCATCGATGATACTGTCACCGGTCAGCATGATCCGCTTCTTGAGCAAAAAATAACGGCCGTCGCGACTTTTATAGAGTTTCGAACCAATAGGTACTTTCCCTCGCAGGGCCGCCTCGACATCGCCCTCCTCATCCACCATGCGGAATTCCAGAGTTGCAGTTGCTCCAAGAATGTCCTTGACCTTGGCCGGGTCCTGAACACCAGGTAACTGAACGATGATCCGATCCAGCCCTTGTTGTTGAATCACTGGCTCAGCCACACCCAGCTCATTGACCCGGTTACGCAGGGTAGTGATGTTCTGTTGCAGGGCGAATCTTTGGGTGTCACGCAGTGATTTTTCAGACTGGTTCAGATGTAAGAGATAGAGACCATCCTTTTCTGATGTTGTTCGCTCCAGCTCCGGAAAATCATTTCGTATCACATCCTCGGCAGCCATACGTGTTGCCTCGTCCTTGAACCGGAGCAGGATCCCGCTCACTTTGTCACGACTGATGGTTTTATAACGGATCTCTTTTTCCCGCAATCGTGTTCTCAGCTCGGAAACATAACGTTCTTCGGTCTGCTTCTTGACCGTATCCATATCCACTTCCATGAGGATATGCACACCACCCCGCAGATCGAGGCCCAGATTCATGGGCTTGCCACCCAGTTTACGCAGCCACTCGGGTGTCGCCGGAGCGAGATTGAGTGCAACAGTGTAATTATTGCCCAGTGTTTGCTCTATGATCTCTTTTGCTTTTGACTGGGTTTCCGTATCGTTGAATCGCAGCAGAACACCCCGAGGATTCTCTTCGATCGCCTTCCACTCGATGCCGTCCCCTTTCAATGTAGAGGTAATAGTCTCGATCGTGGTTTCATCCAGATCGGCCTTTCGCCCGGGCGTAATCTGAATGGAAGGATCGGTACCATAGATATTGGGCAGTGCATAAAGGGCTCCTGTGATCAGGATGACAACGATCAGCAGGTATTTCCATAATGGGTACTGGTTCATCTTAAATCCTGTTAGAGTGTCTTAATCGTGCCTTTGGGCAGAACGGCGGTGATGGCAGAGCGCTGTACCTTCACTTCCGTTCCCTTCGCAACTTCAACAACAACAAAGTTCTCACCCAGATCGGTGATCTTCCCGATCAACCCTCCGCTGGTCATTACTTCATCTCCCTTGTTGAGGCTCTCGATCAGTTGTTTGTGTTCTTTTGCACGCTTCATCTGAGGACGTATCAGCATGAAGTAGAAGATAACGAACAGCAGTATCAGCGGGATAAAATCCGCCAACCCTGCAGAAGGTCCAGGTGTGCCGCCTGCACCACCAGCCATCGCGTTTGAAATAAAGAAATCCATGGTACTGTCCTCTCTCGGGTATTGTCGCTTTTTATTGACTCGCTATTATGACACAGGCTGGCGTTTTGCATAAAACTCTGTAACAAAATCGTCCAGCATTCCTGCTTCAATCGCGTTTCTTATATCCTGCATCAGGTTCTGATAGTAAAACAGGTTATGTATGGTATTCAGCCGTGCACCAAGAATTTCACCGATCTTTGAAAGATGATGCAGATAGGCCCGTGAATAATTCCGACAGGTGTAACAACCACAATTCTCATCCAAGGGACCCGTGTCTGTTTTATAGCCACTGTTACGGATACGGACAATCCCTGTCGAGGTAAACAGGTGACCATTACGAGCATTGCGGGTCGGCAACACGCAATCGAATATGTCGATACCTCGGCGCACCGCTTCCACCAAGTCTTCCGGTGTGCCCACACCCATCAGGTAGCGTGGTTTGTCCTCCGGCATTTGGGGTGCGATCCGGGTCAACACGTTCATCATTTCTTCTTTGGGTTCGCCGACAGAGAGCCCGCCGATGGCATAACCGTCAAACCCAATCGCTCGCAAACGCTGTAACGACTGTTCACGCAGATCGTCATACATCCCTCCCTGGACAATTCCGAACAAGGCTGCCTCTGGATTATGGTGTGGCCTGGCATGGGCTTTCTTGCAGCGTTCCGCCCAGCGCATGGATAACTCCATGGAATCTCTGGCTTGTTCATGGGTGGCCGGATAAGGGGTGCATTCATCGAAGACCATGATGATGTCCGATCCCAGCTTGTGCTGAACATCGATGGAGTCTTCCGGGGTTAGAAAGATCTTGTCGCCATTGATCGGTGAACTGAAGCGGACGCCCTCTTCCGTAATCCTGCGCAACTCACCCAGACTGAAGACCTGAAAGCCTCCCGAATCTGTCAGAATCGGCCCATGCCAGTTCATGAACTCGTGTAGATCGCCATGCTTGGAGATAACCTCCGTCCCCGGGCGTAGCATCAGATGAAAGGTGTTGCCGAGAATGATACTGGCGCCGATAGCCTGCAACTCTTCCGGCGTCATCGCCTTCACTGTGCCATAGGTGCCCACCGGCATGAAGGCTGGGGTAGGTACTTCTCCACGTGAAAAAATCAGTCTGCCCCGCCGGGCGGGGCCATCGTTTGTGATCTGCTCAAATCTCATTACAAATTCTTTATTGCCCCGATAACGGTTTATGAAATAAACATGGCATCGCCATAGCTGAAAAAACGGTATTTTTCTTCTACGGCGTGGCGATAGGCTTTGAGCACCTTCTCTTTACCGGCAAAGGCACAGACCAACATCAGCAGAGTCGATTCCGGCAGGTGGAAATTGGTGATCAAGGCATCGATACAACGAAACGTGTACCCGGGACAGATGAAGATATCTGTTTCGCCCGTATAGGGTTGAATTTCTCCGTTACAGCTCGCCGTCTCAAGTGCACGCACCGATGTGGTGCCTAGGGCAATAACACGCCCTCCGAGCGAACGGGTCTTTTTGACCTGCTCACAAAGCTCGGCGGAAACTTCGATTCGTTCGGCATGCATCTTGTGATCTTCCACACGCTCCACCCGAACGGGCTGGAAGGTTCCGGCCCCCACATGGAGGGTCACCCGTCCGAACTCAATCCCCTTCTCTTGCAATTTGTCAAGCAAGGCCTGATCAAAATGCAGACCGGCTGTGGGCGCAGCAACAGCGCCTTCTTTTTCAGCAAATACGGTCTGATAGCGATCCACATCGACCTCCGTATCCTCTCGTGCAATATAGGGCGGCAGGGGAATGTGCCCAATCGCCTCCATGACCGCTTTCACCGGTTGATCAAAACATAACAAAAATAAGTCTGCCTGCCGCTGCTCAACGGTCGCAGAAAATCCGCGATCGTAATGAATCCTCGTCCCAGGCTTTGGTGATTTACTCGCCCTGATCTGTGCCAGTGCATGGTATTTACCTCGTAATCTTTCAATCAGGATCTCCAGTTTCCCACCCGTTTCCTTGCGGGCGTACAGACGAGCCGGGATCACCCGGGTATTGTTCATCACCAGCAGATCACCGGGCTCAAGAAAATCGGTAATCTCGAAAAACCGGTGATCGGTACAAGCTCCGGTCTGCCGATTCAACACCAGCAGACGGCTTTCCGTTCTCTCTGGAGAGGGATACTGGGCAATCAGGTCTTCGGGTAAATCAAAAGTGAACTCGCTAGGACGCATGGGCGCGGATCATAACAGAGATGAACAGGGAGTCATGATTATTTCCGTCGTGAATATTGGTGACTTCCCTACAAAATTGGCTCAAAACCGGGTTCACGAGCCCGGATCGGTCTTCACAGAGAATTTCAGAGAGTGGGACACCCTTCGTCATGGAGAGGATGACGGAACAACCTTTCCCCAGAGATCATAATCTCCATAATCGATGATCTCGATCTCAACAAACTCTCCCTCCGGTAACTCTTGGTCTTCAATGATCACAACGCCATCGATTTCAGGCGCATCCGCTGCACTGCGGGCAATGGTCTTGCCATCTTCCGTTCCATCCACCAGAACCGTCATCCGTTGACCAAGCTTTTCCCTGAGTAGGGATTGACTGATCCGTTGCTGAACTTCCATGAATCGTTCGAACCGTTCTTGCTTTACCTCCTCCGGAACCGGGTTAGACATCGCGTTGGCCTTCGCACCTTCCACGGGTGAATAGGTAAAGCAGCCGACACGATTAAGCCTGGCTTCCCTGATAAATGCCAGCAATTCATTGAAGTCCTCTTCGGTTTCGCCAGGGAATCCAACGATAAAAGTGCTGCGGATGGTGATGTCCGGGCAGATCTCACGCCATTGCCGAATCCGCTCGAGTACTTTTTCTGTGGCTGCAGGACGGCGCATGGCCTTGAGGATTTTCGGGCTTCCGTGCTGCAGAGGGATATCGAGATAGGGCAGGATTTTGCGCTCGGCCATCAACGGGATCAGGGCATCCACATGCGGGTAGGGATAAACATAGTGCATGCGGATCCAGACATCCAATTCTCCCAGCTCCTCAGCGAGCTGAAGGATGTGAGTCCTTACTTTTCGTCCTTGCCAGTTGTCTTCACGGTATTTCAGGTCTGTTCCATAGGCACTGGTGTCTTGAGAAATGACGAGCAGCTCCCGAACACCGGCGGCAACGAGCTTTTCAGCTTCCCACAGAACTTCCGCAATTGGCCGACTGACCAGATCACCGCGCATAGATGGAATAATGCAGAATGAACAGCGGTGATTGCAGCCTTCTGAAATCTTCAAATAGGCGTAATGCCTTGGTGTGAGCTTGATCCCCTGCGGCGGCACAAGACTGAGGTGTGGTTCGTGTGGTGGTGGGACGTGCTCATGTATCGCATTGATTACTTGTTCATAGGCATGTGCACCGGTAACGGCTAATACATCAGGATAGGCAGCACGTATTTTGCCGGAATCCTTGCCCAGGCAACCCGTCACGATCACCCGGCCGTTTTCGTTCATTGCCTCACCAATCGCGTCGAGAGACTCCTCAACGGCCGTGTCGATGAATCCGCAGGTGTTGACTACCACCAGATCAGCATCGTTATAGCTTGCAGAGAGGCCATAGCCTTCCGCCCGCAATTTACTGAGAATTCGTTCCGAATCCACCAAAGCCTTGGGGCAACCCAGGCTAACGAAACCTATTTGCGGTACCGGATTGTTCATTTGTTTTTTCTTTTTTTACAGGGGATTTCTTCTGTGCCACAGAGGAAGGCGTGTGTCATGTTTCGTATCCAAGGCATGATCTCTTCACGCACGACAAACGCATTTTCCGGATTATCAAAAGGGTATGTGGTCCAGCGACGCTCGATCACGTAGAGGTTTTCCTTGCCCTGGGTTACACGCTGCATGCTAATCACTCCTTTGCCGCTTGCCTTCTCCTCGCCACAATAGAGCACTTGCCCACTGGCTGGTGCCGGGTCAAAGCCCTTGACGGGGATCTCGATCACACTGAAAAAATTACACTCCACTTCGCGATCACCGCGCAGTTTCTCCATCCACTGTTGTGCACCAATATCGGTTTTGCCTATCAATGTCTTGATAAAGACACGATCCTTGATTTCGCTTGAAACCGGTTTTTTGGGCGCATATACAACCTCCTGTTGGGTCTCATTTTTCTCTTCAGCGATCACTTTCCACTTAGGCAGATGGAATATAATCTTCTCATGGCCAAAAGCCGACATCGCCGTCTGAATCAGCAGCACACACAAGAATATTTTTTGAAGCAGTTGAGTCATCCGTTTTTTTCCAGTTCTTCCCACCTTTGGTAAGCATAGTTTAACGCTTCTTCGATTTTTTGCAGTTCGTGTTTTTTCTCTTCAATAATTGCAGGGCGTTGTTTGAAGAACTCCGGATCACTCATTTCTTGATGCAAAGCCTTTTGAGACTGCTCCAGTTTTTCGATCTTCTCAGGCAGTTGTTCAAGTTCACGTTGTTCCTTGTAACTTCTTTTTTCTTTCGTTCGGTTTTTTTTCTTGTCAGTCGTTTTCTTATCGGTTTTTTTTACTTTTTCTGTTATTCGACGTTTACGTAGCCAGTCTTCATAACCACCCACATATTCATTGACCTGGCCGTTTTCAAAAACCAGGGTACTCGTGACCACATTATCAATAAAGGCGCGATCATGGCTGACCAGGAGAATCGTGCCTTGGTATTCTGCCACCCTTTCCTCCAGCAGTTCCAGAGTTTCCATATCCAGGTCATTCGTGGGTTCGTCCATGACCAGCAGGTTTGAGGGGGTCGCAAACAGTTTTGCCAGCAACAGGCGGTTGCGTTCACCACCGGAGAGTTTCGTGATTGGCTGACGTGAACGTTCAGGTGTAAAAAGAAAGTCCTGCAAATAGCTGATTACGTGTTTACTCTTGCCGTTGATGACAACTTTATCCGAACCTCCGGCAACATTTTCCTGTACCGTGAGTTCGGTTTTCAGTTCGGTACGCAGCTGATCGAAAAAGGCAATCTCCAGGTTGGTTCCCAGCCTGACAGTTCCTGAATCCGGTTGCAGTCTTCC
This sequence comes from Gammaproteobacteria bacterium, assembly GCA_026984775.1. GTDB lineage: Bacteria > Pseudomonadota > Gammaproteobacteria > CAJXQU01 > CAJXQU01 > CAJXQU01. The sequence continues at coordinate 12,723 of JALSRM010000048.1, read as the reverse complement.
GATCAACAGATTAATCAGCGTCGATTTACCTACACCATTTGGGCCAATGATACCCACTCTATCTCCACGCAAGAGCGTGGTAGTGAAATGATGAAGGATTGGTTTACCTGCATAAGCGTAGGAGATGTTTTCTGCTTCGATCACGATTTTTCCCGACCGTCTGGCTTCCTGGATCTGCAATTTTGCAGTGCCGACTTTGTGCCTTCTTCTTGCCCGTTCTTCGCGTAGCCTCTTCAAGGCTCGAACGCGTCCCTCGTTACGGGTTCTCCGGGCTTTTATACCCTGTCTGATCCAGGCCTCTTCCTGAGCCAGCTTTTTGTCGAACAGCGCATCGTGTCGCTCCTCTTCTGCCAGTGCCGCCTCTTTTCTTCGCAAATAGGTATCATAATCACCGGGCCAGTTGGAGAGCCGTCCACGATCGATTTCCACGATACGGGTGGCCAGTCGTTTCAAAAAGGCGCGATCATGGGTAATAAAGATCAGAGTGATATTTGCATTGAGAAGGAATTCTTCCAGCCATTGAATGGCCTCGATATCAAGATGGTTGCTGGGTTCATCGAGCAACAACAGCTGGGGTTCACAAACCAATGCTCGGGCCAGCAAAACTCTCCGTTTGAGACCTCCTGATAGAGTTTCCACTCGTTTATCTTCCGGCAGGTTCAGACGACTGAGCGTCTGACTGATACGCTGCTCCATCTCCCAGCCATTAGCGTGTTCAATCTCGCCCTGTAATCGTTCCATCCGGCCCATGTTTCCGGGCTTCTGGAGGTCATGAATGACATGATGATATTCTGCAATGAGGTTGCCGACATGGCCCAGTCCGATAGCGACAACATCATAGACACTGCCCTGCAAATCTTTCGGCACTTCTTGCTCCAACCGTGCAATCGGTATTCTCTCCTGCCCCGTGATTTCTCCACTGTCGGGCTTGATCTCGCCGGCTATGATTTTCAAAAGTGTCGATTTGCCCGCTCCGTTTCTGCCAACAAGGGCAACACGTTCGCCAGATTCAATGGAAAAATCGATAGACTCCAGCAGGGGCGGATGTCCAAATCCGAGCTGAATGGACTTCAGTTGTATAAGTGGCATGGCGCGGCAGGATACCACACCAGCCACAAAGGGATCAGGATTCCTTTTCCAGATCCCGCTCTGACAGACAACGGTTTCTGCCAGATTGTTTGGCCTTGACTAATGCCTTGTCAGCCCTTTGGTACACACTCTCGATCGTATCCCTGCTCTTGAACTGAGCAACACCGATGGAGATTGTTACCTTGAATTTTTTCTTTTTCATACGGAAATTACATTCCTCAATACTTTGGCGTAATTCCTCAACCTTGTTCATTGCATTTTCCAGATCACTGTCCACCAGCAGGAAAGCGAATTCCTCACCACCGATGCGTCCGAAAAAGTCACTCTCGCGTACCTGCTGTTGTATGCGGCCGGCAACCACCTTGAGCACCTTGTCCCCAATGGGATGGCCGTAGGTATCATTGATCTGTTTGAAGTGGTCAATGTCCATAATGGCCAGTGTCAATGGCTCGTGGTAACGTTTCCAACGTGAATATTCGACCTGGAAGCGTTCATCATATGCACGACGATTGGAGACCCCTGTAAGCGGGTCCACAATTGCGTCTGTTCGTGCTGCTTCGAGTGACTGACGTAGTTGATCAGCTTCGTTTCGAAGTTTTTCCAGCTGGCTTTCCAGTACAGCTGAGGCTTTTTCTGCCTGATCTGCCCGTTCTGTTTCAGCTTCGACAAACGAAGCCACCTTCTTATCAATTTCTTCAAGCCGGGATTCAATCGCCTTCTGCAGCTGTTCGATATCTTCTGCCTCAGCAACTGTTGTTTTGATCTCCTTCAGGTTGTCACCCACTACTTTTTCAAGTTCGCCACGATCTTTTGAACTGGATTGACGATTGGATTTTTCATCCTGCATATGGGTTTGTAACCCATCCAGTTTTCTCGCAACACCACCTAGAAAGGAAGAAAGCTCCTTGATCTTTTTGTTGCGCTCGTTGAGAACACAGGTAATGGTATTCTTGATCTCGTCCGCTGCTTCTCGCAGGGTATTAATGTCATTGATCCGATCCTGGCTGAAATCAGTTTTTTCTGAATCCAGTCTTCTTGCAACCTCTTTGGGCAAGTTCTGGACCAGGTACTCCAGCGAATCTTTCGCTACACCCAATGGATCGGTTTCCTGACCGGAGTCAGTGGCGCTCTTTGATGACGACAGGTCATCGATGATCTCGGCTATTTGGCGATTCAAGGCTTGCAATTCAGTGAGAGACACCTGATCCACATGATCGCAATCCGGCAGCCGACCGAGGGCTTCATCGATCGATTCTTCCCTGCCCCGGAAATGTCCAAAGGCATGCAGCAGCTCCCTATACAGCTCTTCCAGCCGTTCTTTGCCCGCCTTTTCCAGTTCTTCCGTTTCAAGCAGGGCCTTGAAATACTTTTCTTTCCAGTTCTCTTCGAGTTCCGTTCCGCTCATTTCTTGTCCATCATTTAGAGTTCGACTGTCTCAATACTATCGGCAAGCTGCCGGAAAGATTTAACGGAATGCCTGATTAATTCATGAAATCGTCTTCTGTGATTCCTGTCATAAAATGGTCATGTGGCTGACGCAAACCCTTAACAGATCTCGTACATTATGAAATTCCACAAAACAGGAGGGGTCAAAAATGTTTTCTGAATTGGATATTAATCAAACTCTTGTCGATAAAGATGCATTTGACAGGGCATGGTTTCAGTTGGTAGAAGAAATTGTCGATTTGGATGAACAGTTGAGTCAGGAACTCGCGTCTTCCGACAAGGACGCTCTTTCATCGATCGCTCACCTTACACAAGAGCTGGAGAGGAAGCGCCGATTGCTAAAACGGCTCGATCTGGGAGAATATGACCCGACGATGAAATTGTAAGTTCAGCCATACTTACCCTTCAATTTCCAGTTCTCTAATTTTGCGGGTCAAGGTGTTTCGCCCACAACCCAGCAAGAGGGAGGCCTCCTGACGGCGGCCTCCCGTTTTCGCCAAGGCTGCTTCGATCATAATTTTCTCAAACACCGGGATGTTCTTTTCGAGCAGGCCGGTTTCTCCATTGGTCAACTGCTGTTCAACCCACTGTCTTAGCTGAGTTTTCCAGTCGCCAGAAATTGCTGATGCTGTTTCCGTATCAGTGATTTCCTGAGGCAGATCTTCCAGATGGATTACCTGTGCCGGTGCCATCACTGTTAACCAGCGGCAGACATTTTCCAGCTGGCGTACATTACCAGGCCAGTCGTAACCCTGCAGGAACTTAGCAGTATCCGGATGTAATGATTTTGCTTCGATTCCCAGTTCCGCAGCCACCTTTTTCAGGAAATGATCCATCAAAAGACCTATATCTTCGCGGCGGTTTCTTAAAGGGGGCAAATGCAGACGTATAACGTTGAGCCGGTGGAAGAGATCTTCCCTGAATCCCCCTTCAAGCACCCGATCCTCAAGCTTCTGATGTGTCGCAGCAATAATACGAACATCGACCTTGATCGGGATATGACCACCCACTCGATAGAACTCTCCATCCGCAAGAACGCGTAACAAGCGTGTCTGCAGTTCAGGCGCCATGTCGCCGATCTCATCCAGAAAGAGCGTCCCCCCATTAGCCTGTTCAAAACGACCAATACGTTGTCCTGCTGCTCCGGTAAAGGCCCCTTTTTCATGACCAAACAGTTCACTTTCCAGAAGATCCTTTGGTATCGCAGCCGTATTGAGTGCAATGAATGGCTGGCCACTTCGTGGGCTATGATCGTGCAGTGCCCGGGCCACCAGTTCCTTGCCCGTACCGGACTCACCCGTAATCAGTACGGTCATGTGTGATCGGGAAAGGCGCCCGATCGCACGGAATACTTCCTGCATGGCAGGGGCCACACCGATGATTCCAGAAACATCGATCCCTTCCGTCTGATCTTGCCTGGAATCATCCGTTCCCGTCCGCACTGCCCTGCGGACTGTAGTGACTGCTTCATCCACATCGAAGGGTTTTGGTAGATATTCAAAAGCCCCTCCTTGAAAAGCTGCAACAGCACGACCCAGATCGGCATACGCGGTCATAATGATCACCGGTAGTTCCGGGTAGAGACGCTGGACTTCATCGAGCAGGTTCAGGCCATTGGTGCCCGGCATGCGTATATCAGAAATTATGGCATCTGGTTGTGACAGTTTTAGATGCTGTAATGCCGTGTCGGCATCTTCAAAGCAGGTCACATCCATATCCGCTTTTTCCAGTGCCTTCTTAAGCACCCAGCGAATGGAACGATCATCATCGACGACCCAGACCTGTGTTTTCTTCATATGTTTTCTCTCTCTAACGGTATCCAAACAGAAAAGACCGTATGGCCAGGCGAAGATTCAAAATCGATGAATCCCTGATGCCGGTGGATCAATGTTTGGGCGATCGAAAGCCCCAGTCCCGTCCCTTCTGCCCTGCCGGTCACCATGGGATAGAAAATTGTTTCCTGTAATTCTTCCGGGATACCGGGACCGTTATCAATGATATCTACCCGGATGACGAGTTTGTGTCGGTGAGTACCAATGGTAAATTGCCTCTCAGCACGAGTTTTCAAGGTAATAGAACCCTCATCTCTTAAAGACTGGGCTGCATTTCTCACGATGTTCAGTAACGCCTGAACGAGCTGATCCCGATCGGCCAGCATATCCGGCAGGCTCGGGTCGTAATCCCGCTGCAGTACGATCTTGTCCGATGTTTCTGCCTCGACCAATGACCGGATGTGTTCCAACACCTCATGAATGTTCACCCGTGCCAATTGTTGGGCGTCACTCGGGCCGAGAATACGATCGATGAGTTTTCGCAGGCGATCGGCCTCACTGATGATGATTCCGGTGTATTCTTTCAGATCTTCGTTTTCCAGTTCTCGTTCCAATAACTGGGCTGCACCGCGCAAACCTCCCAGTGGATTCTTAATCTCATGCGCCATACCCTTGATCAGGGCACTGGTTGCCTGATGCCGCGCCATAATATCTTCTTCACGGGTAATACGCCGGTTACGATCCACATTGATGCATTCAAACACCACCCCTTTCGTACACGTGCTTTCCACCAGTGGTGTAATCGCACAGTCCACGATTATGGCGTGGTCTTCTGATGTTCTCAGTTCCACATCACGCTCCGTAAAAGGTTGACCAGATTGCAGACATTCTTTCATGGCCTCAATTAAAGGAAAATCGATAAACAACCGGTCAATGACCTGGCCACATACCGTCCGCTTGCTGGTGGAAAGGAGATCCTCCCCCGATGTATTGATGGATTGCAGCCTCAAATCCGAATCAAACAGCAGGATCGCTGTACTCAGGTTATCCAGCAAGCTATCCGTATTTTCAAAAAGGTGCATGTCTTTATTGGAGCATTCGCACCATTCTGGTGCAAGCTTTATGTGAGATGTACTCATCCTCATTCTTTGGGCCTGACCAGTTTATTAGAAATATCAATATCTTACGGGCAGGCAGTCCTCTTCAGAAAGAAAAAGGACCTCTTCTTACATATAACATTAGCAACTATTGGGCCAGTGCCGGTTCCCTTTGCTCTTTGTAAGGTTTATTGACCCTTTTTTAGCTTCTGTCTCAAAATCACGGACTGCTTTTTCAAGTGAAAGGTGACAGAGTTTGAAGACATTATCGTTTTGCCAGTTTTATCAACAATACTCACAGAAACCGAATGTGTCCCTCTGTCTATACCATGCAATGCAAATGATGTGGCCGTTCCTGGTTCAGAAACTTGTTTCCCATCCAGCGACAAAACCAGTTTATGTCCAAGTTTTGTTCGTAGCTGGGGTATGACTGTGATATCGACATTGACATCTCCATTATTGTCCCAGATTGTTGCATCGTCTTCCGGACTGGTAATTCTCAGCTCTTTATAGACAAAAGGTTGTTTTTTCTGGGGTGGAGAAAGTTTCGTTGCCGGTCTCAACCGTGGGCCTTTGATCGCCTGGACATCTCTTTTTTCGATCTCTACTGCCCCTGGTCCAGGCTGATCGGAATAGATCACATTGCCATTTTCATCATAGAATTTGTAGATGGCAGCGTGAATAGACAATGACGCTATCAGGATCAGAAAAGCGGCGACTATTTGGCTCTGTTTGAACATAGACAAATCCGTTTCATATTTTAATGAGATTCTAAATCGGCTATCGTGAATGGACGCTGAAGCTGATTCGCGGATATTGACCCTTTCAGGCCAATACCTGCAAGGCTCAGATCGCCCTATTAAGAAACGTAAGGCAATAATTAGGCCAGAGAGGTTATTGGGGAAAATGTATCATTGAAGGTGCCCTGTACGGAACGTCTGTTCCGTACAGGGATTTTCGAGCAGCCAATCAGCAGCTGTAGTAGAGATCAAACTCCAGAGGATGTGTAGTCATGCGCAAGGCTGTGACTTCTTCCATCTTCAGATCGATATAGGCATCAATCATGTCATCGGTCATAACCCCGCCCTCTTTCAAGAAATCGCGATCGGAATCCAGTGCTTCCAGCGCCTGATCCAGCGAATGGCAGACCGTCGGAATGTCCGCAGCCTCCTCAGGTGGCAGATCATACAGATCCTTGTCCAGTGCTTCGCCCGGATCGATCTTGTTCTTGATACCGTCGAGACCAGCCATCAGCAATGCTGTGAAGCAGAGATAGGGGTTGGCTGTCGGATCAGGGAAACGAACCTCAATGCGCCGTGCTTTGGGGTTGGAGACATACGGAATACGGATAGAAGCCGATCGGTTACGTGCCGAGTAGGCCAGCATGACCGGGGCTTCAAAGCCGGGCACCAAACGCTTATAGCTGTTGGTAGAGGCATTGGAGAAGGCATTGATCGCCCGGGCATGTTTGATGATACCGCCGATATAGTGCAGGGCGGTCTTTGACAGACCTCCATATTCGTTACCGGCAAACAGATTTTTGCCCTTCTTTGCAAGTGACTGATGAACATGCATGCCACTGCCATTGTCCCCTACTACGGGTTTCGGCATGAAGGTCGCTGTCTTGCCATAGCCATGGGCAACATTATGCACAACATATTTGAGAATTTGGTTGTCATCGGCACGCTTGACCAGTGTATTGAACATGGTGCCGATCTCACACTGACCCGAAGTCGCAACTTCATGGTGATGCACCTCGGTTTTGAGACCCATTTCTTCCATTATCAGGCACATGGTGGAACGGATGTCCTGCAGTGAGTCCACTGGTGGTACCGGGAAATAGCCTCCCTTGATACCAGGACGGTGGCCGATATTACCGTCTTCATAAACTTTGTCAGAGTTCCAGCAGGATTCTTCAGAGTCGATACGGTAGGCACACTCTTCCATACTGACTTTCCATTTGACATCATCAAAGATGAAAAACTCTGGCTCTGGTCCAAAATAGGCCGCATCTCCAACACCTGAAGCTTTCAGATAGGCCTCTGCCCGCTTGGCGACAGAGCGCGGATCACGCTCATAACCTTCACCGGTGGAGGGTTCGATTATATCGCAGCGCAAGATAAGAGTTGTATCATCGAAAAAGGGATCGATCACCGCTGTTTCCGGATCGGGCATCAAAATCATGTCTGATTCATTGATTCCCTTCCAACCCGAGATGGAAGAACCATCGAACATCTTGCCTTCATCGAACAGATCTTCGTCCACCGTGTGTGCTGGTACAGAGACGTGTTGCTCCTTACCGATAGTATCTGTAAAACGGAAATCGACGAATTGCACCTCTTCGTCTTTGATCATCTTAAGTACTTTTTTTGCTTTTGCAGACATTGCCACTCCTCCGGCTGTTGTTTTTGTCAATCTAAGTCGTTGTGAACACCTGTTTAGCGCAAAATATATGCCACAAGAGGTTATCCTTATAAATCAACAAGATAGCATAACCCTTTCTCTTAATATGCGCATAAATGGTGCGTCTTGCACTGATGCCGCACCATTTATGTGCATACTGGCCTGCTGCCATACGCGATTAGATGACGATCCGTGATTGCCTTCACTTTCATCCATTCAATCCCAGCAGATCCCAGCTGCTTCTCGACTTCTTCTGGTCGATGAGCAGCAAGCATAGAATGATAGAAATCCTCCCTCAGGATGTGCGGTTCTTCTGCCGCATAGCAATCAACAAGTGCCTTGGCTCTGTCTTTTGAAACAGGCCGCATCAGATCCATGATGAACACCGTGCCACCAGCTGCACATTTATCGGTAACAGTGTCCCACAAGGTTGCAGGATCGGCAAGATGGTGTAACAGGCTGTTGGAAATAATTATCCCATAGTTATCCTGTAGTTGGTGATTTGAGGGGAGGACTTCGTGGATCAAACGGATACGATCCGTCATCTTTTCCTTTTCCACACGTTGCCGTGCAAACTTCAACATTGCCTGTGCACCTTCGACTGCATCAATCTGGCAGTGAGGAAAAGCCCTGGCAAAACGAACAGTGACATCTGCAGGACCGCAACCAAGATCGAGTACCGTACAGGAAACCTCACGTTTTGGAAAAATCCGTCGAAATTCTTCCACGAACATGTTGTGAGGTTCAGTAAAATCTGCCTCTGAATAGGCCCTGGCCTGTTCCTCACCATCCATCAATTCAGGTTCCAGAATACGATCCATTATTTCGGTAACAGAGACTCACCGCTCATCAGCTCATCGATGGTCTCACGCTTTCTGATCAGCCAGCTCTCCTCTCCATCCACCATCACTTCAGCGACCCGTGGCCGGGAATTATAAGTGGAACTCATGGTAAAGCCGTAGGCTCCGGCCGAGTGCACCACCAACAAATCACCCGGCTGAATCGTAAGGCTGCGGTTTTTGCCGAGAAAATCTCCCGTCTCACAAACCGGACCCACGACATCATAGTTCTCCGGCTCCTGGTCACGGATCCGAACGGGCGAAATCTCCTGCCAGGCATCGTAAAGGGCAGGGCGCATCAAATCATTCATGGCCGCATCGACAATGGCAAAGGATTTTTCATCGTTGGATTTGAGGTATTCCACCCGACTCAAAAGAACGCCGGCGTTACCGACGATGGATCGGCCCGGTTCGATGAGCAAGGTCAGATCACGCCCTGCCAACAGCGGGAGGATTGCATCGGCGTAGGCTTGGGCTGTCGGCGGCGTTTCATCTTGATAACAGATCCCCAACCCACCACCCATGTCGACCTGCTCCAGCTCAATGCCTTCCGACCGAAGCCTGTCCACCAATTCCAGGACACGCTGCAGCGCATCGACAAAGGGTGCCATGCCGATGAGTTGTGATCCGATATGACAGCCAGCCCCAATGACATCAATATGATCCATCGCCACGGCACGATGATAGACCGTCAGTGCTTGCTCCATGGCAATCCCAAACTTGTTTTCCTTCAGACCCGTGGAGATATAGGGATGGGTTTTAGCATCCACATCAGGATTGACCCGGATCGAAACCGGAGCCTTCTTGCCCATTTCTGCGGCCACTTGATTGAGCCGTTCCAGTTCTTGTTCGGACTCCACATTGAAGCAACGAATGCCGGCTTCCAGTGCACGGCGCATTTCTTCGGCACGCTTTCCCACACCGGCAAAGACGACCCGGGAGGGATCCCCACCCGCACGCAACACACGCTCCAGCTCCCCGACCGAAACGATATCGAATCCGGAACCCATGCGCGCCAACAGATTGATCACAGCAAGGTTGGAATTGGCCTTGACCGCATAGCAGATCAGGTGGTCATGGGATGAGAGGGCCTGATCATAGGCCTTCCAATTCGATTCGATCGTCCTGCGTGAATAGACATAACAGGGGGTCCCGTAAACCTCTGCAATTGTTGCCAAAGAAACCCCTTCGGCGTAGAGTTCGCCATTTTTGTACTCGAAGCAACCCATCGTGTTAATTGATCAGGCCAATCGTTTGTTGTGTCAGAGCCGTATTTTTTTGTCCAGGCAGATAGAGATCACCTTTCTGCCCACAACCCGCTGCCAGCAAGCAAAAACTGATCAGCACTGTATAAATCCATCGCATCGAAAAATTCCTGTACTCACAAAAACGTGAGGATACCACAATCGACTGTGCTAGGATCCCGATCACGATGCACGATCAAGACGCCATCATTCTGGAACCGCAGGCACCGCACAAAGCCAGCATCATCTGGCTGCATGGCCTTGGTGCCGATGGTTCCGATTTTGTACCCATCGTGCCTGCTCTGCGCCTGCCGGAGGATCTTGGCATCCGTTTCATCTTCCCGCACGCTCCACAGCGCCCGGTGACCATCAACCATGGCATGGTCATGCGAGCCTGGTACGATGTTCGGGACATGGACCTGCGCCTGAATGAAGATACAGAGGGTATCGAAGACTCCCGTCGTATCCTGCAAGGTCTGATTCAAAAGGAGAAAGATGCGGGGATTCCTGCAGACAAAATTCTGCTCGCCGGTTTTTCCCAGGGCGGGGTCATCGCTCTCCACACAGGTCTGCGCTATCCTGAACCCCTTTCCGGCCTAATCGCCCTTTCCACGTATCTCGCCCTCCCTAAGAGGCTTGCTACGGAAGTCCATCCCGCCAACAACGGCATGGCCATCTTCATGGCCCACGGCACCATGGATCCTGTGATCCCGATCGAACAAGGCAGGGACTCGAAAGAACAGCTGCTAGGTGCGGGCTATGATGTGGAGTGGCATGAATATCCGATGCAGCATGCGGTCTCGCTCGAAGAAATCGAGGACATCGGGGTATGGATCACGCATCGTCTTTCCGGCCCCTAGAGACATGTTTACGAGACGGCTTCCTCGGGTTCGAGCGCCGGCGTGAACCGCGTTTGCCCTGTGTTTTCTTGCGCGTGATCTTGACCGGGGAATTCGGTTCCGCCAGCAAACCATCAGTGATGGGTTCAACCGGGATCTTGTGCCCAATGTATTGCTCGATATCCATCAGTGAGAAGATGTATTCCTCGCAACCAAAGCTGATGGCAACACCAGTCGCTCCGGCCCGGGCGGTGCGGCCGATACGGTGTACATAATCCTCTTCGTTCTGGGGCAAATCATAGTTGATCACGTGGCTGACATCTTCGATGTGCAGGCCGCGGGCAGCTACATCCGTGGCCACCAAGATCTGGATTTCACCTTCGGCGATCTCCCGGATCAAACGCTGACGTTTTTTTTGTGGCACATCTCCCGAGAGCAGACCTACCTTGTACTCGTTCCCCATCAGCCAGGCCGCGACCTTTTCAGCCGTACGCTTGGTGTTGACGAAAATGATCGCCCGGGGTGCGTCCAGCCTGTTGAGGATACCGATGAGCAACGGGATCTTCTCCTCATTCTGGACGTGATACAGGATCTGCTTGATACTGTCGGCAGTGACGTTTTCGGCTTGTACTTCCAAGGATTCCGGGTTGTTCATGTGCTCATAGGCCAGTTCCTTTACCCGGTAGGAAAGCGTAGCCGAGAACATCATGCTCAGGCGCTTTTCCGGTTTCGGCATGCGCCGGAAAAGAAAACGGATATCCTTGATGAACCCGAGATCAAACATGCGATCCGCTTCATCGAGCACCGAAACCTGAACCGCACGCAGATCGAATACACGCTGCTTGAAATAATCGATCATGCGGCCAGGTGTACCGATCAGAATATCGATGTCACCGGCCAGCGACTTGCGTTGTTTTTCGTAATCCACCCCACCATAGACCAGCGCCAGCTTCAGATCTGAATGTTTGCCCAACGCCTGAGCATCCTTGTGGATCTGGATCGCCAGTTCACGCGTGGGTGCAATTATGATCGCGCGGGGCTGATTTGGTTTCCGATCAGGGGAGGGCCTGGTGTTGAGCAAGACGTTCATCGTTGCCAGTAAAAAGGCCGCCGTTTTGCCGGTACCCGTCTGCGCTTGGCCGGCAACATCCCTGCCCTGAAGAGTGACCGGCAGCGTTTTGGCCTGGATTGGCGTACAATACTCAAAGCCCAAGTCTGCCAATCCCTGCTGCAGTTTTTCATGCAGGTCCAGATCCTTGAATTGAACCTCCGAAAGATGTGTATCTACCATAGTGCGCGAAGCATAGCGGAATTGCCCAACAATAACTATCTTATTATGATTGTACTGTGATGGATGAATTGCCTCCAAAACCGAGAAAACCGGAAGAATACGAGTGCTGCGGACGCCACTGCGATCCCTGCATCATGGATTACTATCAGCGGGCGCTGGAACGCTGGGAACAAAAAGTCGCCGAGATCAAATCAAAACAAGAGTAGTTCAGAGTGACTTCAGGATTCGTATCACGGGAGTTGCCATGCCCAGTGGTTCCTGTTGTTCCTTGTCTATCCAGCGAAACCTTTCTTCATCCCGGATCGAGGCTGGCATTGCCTTGATCTTAAGCTTCACCGGCGTAATCTCAAGTCGGAAGTGGCTGAAAGTGTGACGAACCATATCCAACTCTTCGCAGCTTTCGATCGCACAGCCGAATCGCTCACGGCAAAAATGGTACAGATCGATTCCATGATCACACTCCGGGAGACTCCACAAACCACCCCAGATCCCGCTGGATGCCCTTTTTTCCAACAGAATCCCGCCGACTGGATGACTCAAGATCAAGAACCGTTTTTTTTTCACGGGCAGATCCTTCTTCGGGCGGGGCGTAGGGAAGGCTGACTGTCGTCCCATTCTCCTCGCCTCACACTCATCGCTGACCGGACAACGATCACAGTCGGGCAGCTTTCGTGTACACAGGATTGCCCCCAGATCCATGATG
>JALSRM010000047.1 GCA_026984775.1 Gammaproteobacteria bacterium | reverse complement strand
GTTCGGAGAAAGCCCTTGTGGGAGAGTCCGGCATCGGAACCTTTCCGGACTATCGTGGTGTAGCCGTGGTTTCTGCCTATGCCCCACTGAATATTGATGGACTGGACTGGGCCATCCTCAGTGAAGTGGATGAAGCCGAGGCGTTTGCTCCGGTTGCCGCGCTTACCCAGAAAATCATTTGGTGGAGCCTCGCCGGGCTGCTACTCATGGCTTTGCTCTCGGCGGTTGTCGGCAAGTTGTTCGCAAAATCCATTCTCGATCCCATCTATTATGTGGTGGGAGCGGTGGAAAATATCGCCAAAGATATTGAGGCAGGTCAATGTGATCTGACGCGACCTCTGGATCCAGGTTCGAACCCTATCGGTGCACGATTGGCCAATGCCATCAACAAAATGATCGCATCTTTTGCAGACATTATCCGCGACGTGACTGACTCCTCCACCCAGGTTGCAGATTCTTCTGAATCCATGACCCAGGCAGCCAGAATAACCCTGGACAATGTCAACCGTCAGCGTTCCGAGGCGGAACAGGTAGCAACTGCGATGAATGAGATGGCCGCTTCCGTGCAAGAAGTGGCGGACAGCGCAGCCAATGGTGCAGAACTTGCCAAGGCGGCAGACGCACAATCCATGGAAGGTGCCAAGGTTGTCAATGGAACGGTTCAGGAGATTGAGGCCCTTGCCCAGAATGTGGAACGTGCGGCACAGGTCATTCATGAGCTGGAGGAAGATAGTGAAGCGATTGGTTCAGTTCTGGATGTGATTCAAAGTATTGCGGAACAAACCAATCTGTTGGCACTGAATGCCGCAATTGAAGCTGCCCGTGCCGGCGAACAGGGACGTGGCTTTGCTGTGGTTGCAGATGAAGTTCGATCACTTGCATCACGAACCCAGGAATCCACCCAGGAAATCCAGACCATTATCGAGCGATTACAAAACCGATCGAAACAGGCTGTAGGGGTGATGTCTGAAGGTCAGCAGCAAGCAGGTGTTGGTGTGGAACAAGCCCAGGCTGCTGGTAAGGCATTGAAAGAGATTGCTGAAAAGGTGGCAGAACTCGATCATGTTTCTACCCAGATTGCTGCGGCTGCCAATGAGCAAAGCCTCGTGGCCGAGGAGATCAACCGCAGCATAGTGCATATCAGTGATGTTTCAGAAGATAATGCGGAAGCTGCACGAAAGGCAGCTTCCGCCAGCCAGGCCCTTTCAGAATTGGCCAATCAGCAAAAAGCAAAAGTTGCTGAATTCAAGGTGTAATCAAAAGCGGGATATGCCACTGAGGCGGCATATCCCGCAACATGGTTTGTTATTCTAGTTTTCTCATTATTCGAGACTGATTGAACCATCGATTTTATGGCTGAGATTTAAATCAGGCAGATCCAGTGTCATCGAGACTTGCAACGATTCATTCCCGGTCAATTCCCCCGCTTCTACGGCTTTGTAGATCGCATGTTCGATCTCTCGCTGGGCGGTGACTCCGACCTTTTTCAGAAATTTTCTGACTTCCATATTCAGGGTTTCTTCGTTCATCATGCCCTCCTTTTTTGTTGACTCTGAATGAAGGTTACTCCCGTTCTGTTACGCTTACAATATTTGGAACTGCATAAAAAAACAGGCCCCGGAAGGGGCCTGAAACGTAGGAGACGAGGAGAGTCTCAAAAATCGGTACGTGGAGATGCTTTACACCTTGTCAAATGCAACGATGAGATCATTTCCATCGAAGTGCGCCGATAGTTGAAGTGGGTTGGTTCCACTTTCAGCAGACTCGATGTTGACGACATATTCACTGTCTTGATCATTCATTTTTACGATCTGCTGAGTGGCGGGAAGATCGGCGTCCGGATCCTTCGGGCCGATGGTTGTCACCAGCAGCCTGTCACCGTTTTCATCGGTGTAATAGAAGATCACAGCCCGGCTGTCACCAAGGTCATAGACGACCGGTTCGGAGGCATCTACCCGTTTGACGACGTCGGGCGTTGAAGAAGAAATTGAGCCCTCCTCTCCTTGAGCGGGAAGGTTTGTCGATATAACAGATAATGCAATTAACCATGGAGTAATCGTTCGTAGTTTCATAATACGTCCTCCTATAATTTCCAAACTATAAAAGCCCGGGAATCTGTATCAAGGTGTTTCCCCGGACTAGAATTGTTGCAGCGCAATAGAGTCTAGAGAAAATGAAAAGTTCAGCAACTCCAATCTGATGAACACAGCGTTAATTCACGGTAAACGCAACTAACTTCCCGTGATTTGTCAGATATAGCATGGATAAACTTACGAGCATGAAGGCTTTTCTGGCTGTTGCCAGTGCAGAGAGTATTACGGGTGCAGCTGAAGAGCTGAATTTATCCAAGGCCATGGTGAGCAAACAAATTGCCTGGTTGGAAGATATGTTGAGTGGTCAGTTGTTGCACAGGAATTCACGAGGTGTTTCACTCACAGCACTCGGTGAGCGCTATCGTGATCGCTGCAAACTGATTTTTGATCTGATCGAGGAGACTGAATTGCAGATCAGGCAATGTAACAATAAACCTGAGGGTGTACTCAGGGTGACAGCACCGACTTCTTTTGGCACTTATCACTTGGCACCAAAGATCGCGAACTACGAAAAAATGTTTCCTGAAGTATGTGTTGAACTTACATTGGCCGACCGGATTGGGGATTTGGTAGAAGAAGGGTTCGATCTGGCCATTCGTCTCGGCAGACTGGGCGACTCCAGTTTGATCGCAAGAAAGCTGATGGAAACAGAACTGGTCGTTTGTGCTGCACCATCTTATTTGCAGGAGAAGGGTATACCCAAAAGCCCTCCTGATTTGAAAAGCCACAATTGTCTGATCTACAAACCAAGTACCGTCAATGACGAATGGGTATTCCGGAACAACGGCAAGGAACTCAGCCAGCAGGTTACGGGTGACTTTGTCGCTAATACGAGTGATGCACTGCGCATTGCCGCCCTCAAGGGCAGAGGGTTGATCCAAATGCCTTACTATGTTGTCGACAATGATCTGGGAGCAGGCCACTTGCTGACCGTGCTCGATGACTATCAGCCTGATCCTGTACCCATTTATGCCGTTTATCCTCAACGCAAAAACTTGTCGGCAACAGTAAGGGTCTTTATCGATTATTTGTATACGAGTTACCAGCCGATACCTGAAGCGGCTCAATGACAGCACAGGGATTGGTAGACTGGATCAGTCGAAATACCGCGCTTCCCATTTTTTGTAGAGATTGTGAACATAACGCATGTATTCTTCCTTGCTCTGGAAGTTTTCCGGTGAGATAGCGTCATAGACATGATAGGTCGCACGGTTGTTCTTGGTCTTCAGAAAATCTTTGATTTTTTCGATCAAGGTCTGTCCCTGCCATTCGAAATCATCTTGTGCTTCATAATGGAGGAAGACAGGCAGAATGGGGACGTCCGTCTGTAAAGAGATATCAAAGGGACCGTAGCGGAATTCGTTGATCCTGCGTCCAAAGCAGCCTCCCTCAGGATAGACGGCGATATTTTTACCGGATCGGAGGGCATCAATGATGTTCTGGTAGGCTTCTTTCCTTGATTCTTTGTTACTGCGAATCACATACAGTGTACCGGCAGCTTCACTGATCGGTCCGGCAATTGGCCAGTGACGAACGCCCTCTTTGGCCAGGCAAAAGACATCAAACATGGCGGGTATCCCAATATCTTCGAAAGCAGAGGGATGGTTGGCGATGAGTAGATAGTGATCCGGCAGCGGATCGATATTATGCTGGCTAACCTTGAGGTCAACATTCAGAGCCCTGACAAAGTGACGGCACCAGATCCAGAACAGTTTTGGATAGAACGACTGTGTCCATGAGCGGGGGAGTTTGGCAAGAAGATAGAGCACAAGCGTCAGGATGATCAGATCAATCCAGAGAAGGATCATCGCAATGGTTTTGAACAGGGTGTAGAACATGATCGTTTCTTTTTTGTTATCGCACGTGTGAAGAATAATAGCACCTTCAGCATAAAGTGGGTTTAACTTATGAAGATGAATGAAAAAAAATCTGAAGTTAATGAGTGGCTGGACGTAGTGGATGAACAGAACCATATTATCGGTCAGGCACTACGGGATGAAGTCCACAGAAAAGGACTCCGGCATCGGGCAGCCCATCTTGTCATCTTCAACAGACAGGGTGATCTCCTGCTTCAAAAGCGTTCACGGAACAAAAGTGATTTTCCCGGTTTCTGGGATTCATCCGCTGCCGGTCACCTGGCAGCCGGAGAAAGCTATGAGGCCTGTATTCTCAGAGAGGCCGTTGAGGAACTCGGTATAGAACTGGGCGAATCATGCAAAAAACTCTTCCTGCTGCCGGCATCCCCCGAGACCGGTATGGAGTTTTGTCAGGTTTTTCGGGCAAGCCATGAGGGACCGTTTGTTTTGAATAAAGAAGAGGTTGAGGATGTCCGTTGGTATTCAGAAAATGAAATCGAGGCGTGGCTGAAAACAGGAGGTGCCGGATTGACGAGTACGATCCGGATCATGCTTGCAAAGCTGGATTTCGGTGGGTGGAAGTAGAAAAAGAATAGCACATCCCGCTTTTATCTTGATGGGAGGTAAAAATGGATAATCCAGATAACCGTCGAACCCAAATTCTGTGTCAGATGATTTGGATCAGAATGCTCGAAACCAAATTGCACTAGACTTTTAATAAAAAGATAAGGAAGAGAGCAGTCAGCAAAGAATAATGAAAATCAAGCCACAACGACTGATCAGAAACAAAACAACGGAGGCTTGAGGTGTCTATCTTTTAGCTTGTTAAGCCGCAATAAATATTTCTGATGGAAATATCAACATTCTATTTGTGAACATTGCTCCCATTTTTGACGGTACTTCGTCTGTTAACCCAAGGTTCATTTTTTTTGGAAACTGATCGTGTTTATGAGTGACGGGTCTATATGCCATCACCGCTTGTTCATACAGAGGCAGCGTTCCAAGAATCATAAAGGAAATATTTTGTCCAATAGGGATGACGCAAGAAAGCTGATCAGGGGGATTGGCTCCTTCACCAACTTTCAGCCTGTCTCGTCCGCATCATTGAGGAGGGCAACATTATGTTGAGGAAAAATAAGCTTGTCAGTAACTACAATCTCCATGCATTCGATTCTGCATACGAAATCATAAACTCGCAGCATTCATCCGAGATAGAAATCGGCAAACGAATTATCATTGGGATACTTGGAACCTATCGTGGAAAGGTGGCCTTCAAGCTATGGAATGGCGAACAGGTGATTGGACATCCGAATACGGAATGTTGTGTAGTAATCCATGAAGCAGGGGTTCTGAGAGAGTTGATTCTATATCGAAGCCTGTCCCGTTTGGCAGAGGCCTATCTCGAAGGCGAAGTTTCTGTTGAAGGAAGGATAGAGACACTTTTTGAGCTTGAGAATCATCTGCAAACACAGGGTGTATCTTGGCGTAAAAAACTGCATTTGATTACGCTGGCGTTACAGCTGCCACCCCGTCGGAACAGAAAGTTAAAGTCCAACCGGAAGCATGCTCGGACAACCCATAAAAATAGCCGTGAAAGCATCCGTCATCACTATGATGTCGGCAACGCGTTCTATCGTTTGTGGTTGGATCCTGAGATGGTGTATTCCTGTGCTTATTTTCGTGATGAGCGTCAGTCACTCGCTCAAGCTCAGCGGGATAAACTGGATTATCTCTGCAGGAAACTACGTTTGCAGTCGGGCCAATATCTTCTGGATATTGGCTGTGGCTGGGGGGCGCTAGCGATCCATGCGGCAAAGAAGTACGGTGTTCATGTCTACGGTATTACACTGAGTCAGGAACAACAGATATATGCGCAGGAGAGAATCCAGGCAGAAGGATTGGAGCGACAAGTCAGGATTGATCTGCTCGATTACCGTGAATTACCGCGGCAGGAAAAATACGATCGCGTGATCAGTGTGGGCATGTTCGAGCATGTCGGAATCAAAAACTACCCTATCTATTTTGGTATCGTAAAACAGATATTGAAGCCTGGAGGCTTGTTCCTGAATCATGGCATCACAAGCGAAACCGGTTGGCGGCGCACTCCTTTCACCCGCTTTATCAATCGATATATTTTCCCTGATGGAGAACTGGCACGTATCAGTGATGTAGCACATGCCATGGAAGATTGCGGTTTCGAAATCTTGGATGTGGAAGGGCTTCGTTGTCACTACGTCTATACCCTTCGACATTGGATACAGGCCCTGGAGGAAAACAAAGATCAGGCCATCCAATGCAGTAGCGCCGAAACCTATCACCTGTGGCGTTTATATATGTCAGGATCAGCCTACTACTTTAATGAAGGAAGCATCGGTGTTTATCAGCTACTGGTAGGGCACCGGCATGATCCCTTGCCCGTTCCCCTGAGGCGTGATGATTTGTATAGATGACAATTAGTTGAATTTCCAGCGCCTGCGGGCGACGGAGACCTATTGACAGAGCTGTTGCATACGATTGCCAAGTGCCTGATCCAGCCGGCGGCCAGCGACAGTGCAGCGGTAGCCTTCAGGCGGGTCAACAGGTTGTGGATCGTACGAAAGCGCGAAACGCTTGTATTGGAATCATTCATCATCGTTTCCTCCATTCAGGTTCCTATTCAGGAACATAAGGGCGCCGTATCCGGCGCCTTCATACACTGTGTTGATGGAGAGAAAAATGGTTCATTCGGATAATGGATCACATGGCTGGGGCGGCGTCTGGACTAAACCGGCGCCATAGGTTGCATCCGGCCCTGGTAGGCCGAGATCCCGGGCGGCGGTACGCAGCCGGTTGCGGATTACGTTCGGCGAAAGCGAGGGCGTGCCGGCTAACAGGCGCGTAACGAGCGCAGTCACGAATGGCGCGGCAAGGTCGATGCCATGTCCTCGGGCAGCACGATTAAACACCCGAAGTTTCGCATCCACGGCAGTGACCGCGATCACCGCCGGTAGCGCGGCCGGAAACTGAGGAGGGTTATCCGGACCAGTATTGCCCACGGCAGCAACCAGCGCTCGCCCCTCTTGCTCGAATCGGACTGCGACGTGGCGCAGCAACCGATTGTCGGGACCAGCCAGGCTCAGGTTCACTACCTGCACGTCATGGCCGGCCAGGTCGTCCAGCCTGCACAGGATGCGCGCCGCCGGGGCATCCATGATACCGTTGCGAGATCGGAAAACCGCGGCCACGAAGCGTTCAGCCGCCGGCACCAGCCCGGCCAGCAGACTGGCATCCGGTGCACCTAGCAACAGCGCGGCGATGGTGGTGCCGTAGTCGGCCGGAGCGGGTGTCTCACCCGCCGCCAGCCAGCTGCGCTGTGTTACTGTCCGCCGGCCTTTTCCGTCTGCCGGGGCTCCGCCTCGATCACCGGCATCTTCGGCTCCGGTTTCGGCAGGGCCTGGAGCTTCGGCGTCATCGGCTCGGGCTTCGGCGCCGTCTGCAGCACGCCCGGCACCGTCGGCGGCGGCGTATGGCAGCTCACCTTGAAGTTGACCGGCGGCCAGGTCTTGGCCACCGGCGATATCATCTCCAGCTGCATCCAGCCCTGGTAGTCGGCGCCATGTTTTCCACCCGGCAAGGCGATCTTGGTGGCGGGGGAGGCCGGCTTGACTTGACGCGTCCAGGGCGCGAGGTTCCAGGTGCCGCCCTTGTCCTTCTTCTTTAGGGTGAAGACCGGCGACTTGTGACCCTTGTCGCCGACATAGCGGTACTTGACCTCGACCGGATAGTTGAGCGTGATCGTGGCATCGACTTTGATCGGCGCCGGGCACTTGCCCTGGTAGTCGGTGGTGTTCAGCTTGAAATCCACCGACTTCACCGGCGACACGACCTTCGCCTTCTTGACCTCGGGTTTGGGTTTGGGAATCTTGTCGCCTGCCTGCGCCGACGGCAGACAATTTACGTGGACATTGACCGCGCCGAAGTCAGTGGCTTTGTCCATGCCGCTAAAATTCGTGATCTTGGTTACACCCCAGCAGGTCAGTTCGTATCTGGCCCGAACGGCGGCAGGTGCATTGACGACAAACCCTTCCTTCAGCAACTCATATTTGCTCTTGCCGACTTGGGTGGCCAAGCGCTTTTCCAGCTCCGAATTGCAGGCCTCAACTGGATCGAAATTTACGAACTGACCGCCGTGCCAACGTAGATTGGACCGGATGCTGGAGGCGGTCGCAATTGTTTTGCCTTCAGATTCCGGGTATTCGTTTCCTACATTCGAGAACCCTTCTACGTAAAAGTTGCCCTGATAAGCGCTGTAGTCGGATCCGCCCTTGAATTTGCATTCGGCATCGAAACCCAGTTCAAAATCCGTCACTTTATTGGTGTCGACCTTGTCCCACTGTTCCCCGCTAGTGGAATAGACGTCAATCACAGGCGCATCAGCAAAACCCTGCATGTCCTGCAGATCAAGTTTTTCTACTTTGTTTGCTCTGGCCTGCCCGGCTGCCACCAGGCCGGCGAAAACGAGCACAAACCGAATATTTATGTTCATAGTCTTCCTCCTCTGATCTTTCTGACGCATTTCACGCCTCCTGTACCTGTGTCGTCACAACGCCCGAAAGGGTTCAATGTCAATCTCACCCCTCACTGAATTCCAACCAACGGTTCTCTATCCCCAGATCGGTGAGTGTCATCGGGTGCCCGTCCCACAGCGATCAGCCATCGTGCATCTGAGGTGATGAAACCGTCGGTGGTCATTCGGTAGTCTCTTGAGCGTTTACGCTTCCTGAGACAGGCCTATGTGATTCATTTCGAGATGGATACCTACTTCGAATTATCCTTGTCATCAAGTTTCGACCAGAGGCCGCGCTCGGTGTAAATGGGGTTGCAGAGGAACCAGTCCTCAGGCCTGAATCCCAACAAATTCGGACCGAATGCCATCGTTATTTCATGCGCAATCCTTTCACGCCTGGTGACGGACTATCCGTCTTTCCCAGTTTCTTCAGCTTGCTCCCGCTAGGCTTGGGGTGGCATTGCATGGAATAAGGCATATCATCCGTTTTGAACACGGGTGCCACGCCCACGATACGTATCCAGCCCTGTTCAGTTCCCGGGCCATTGGGAATATCCCAAGCATGTTTGACGACCGCAATGCGATTGTTTTTGGTTTTCGTAGTAAACACCTTGCTTTTGTTTCCCTTATCATCCACGAAACGGTATCGAACCACGGCGTTGGCACGATTGGCCACAATGGCCGTCGTCGTATCAATTCGACACACACCGTTCGGCAGAGCGACCTCCTTTAACTGCATGGTTGCCTTGACAACTCTCAATACATCCTGCAATTTTCCGGGTGTCGGTATGCTGGAGCCTTTGAAGCGGCTGCAACGGACCTTGAGCATCTTCGGTGGTGAATATTCCCAGATTTGCTTCTTGGAACCCGGGCCGTTGGCGTCAACTTCATATTCGACGTTGATCTTGAACTGCACCCAGCGATCCTCAGAAAAGATTTGTGCATTGGTTTTACCCTGGTCTCGGAGGTGGCCGGCCAGCATGTTGCACATTAGTACCGCTTGGGTCTGAATTTGTCCTGCGGTTGAAACGTTAAAGTATATCGGTCTGTAGGGGAGAGTCTTGGGACGGCCTCCAATTGGATAGGATTTGCTCTCTCTATAGATTTCAAGGCCGGGTAGATCGTACGCGATACCATAGCCATTGGAAATTTTTGGCTGTATCCACCAGCTCTTGATACGCCCGGCAATGCCAGTGTCGTAGAGTAGATAGGCCTGGATGTTGATTGATAACGGCGGATTTGTCAGTTGTGTGTATGCCGTGCCATTGCTTGCTACAGTCAATGCATTGGGGTTGACGCTGTTAACATATCCGTCACCCGTGTCAGCGAACCCGAGATGTGTGACAAGCCCAAGCAGAAGCAAGCCCGCGAGTTGCATAACCAGCCTGTCAATCTTTGGATTTTTCATAACATTACCCTCGCAATTCAATTATCTGCTACGCAGCTGCCGTATAGGGGATTCATGCTCGAACGACTTGCCAAGACAGGTTGTGTTTCTACAATATTCTCGTATGGGAGAAATTTCTTTTTGAGTGTTGTGTTTTGTACTGTGTGAGTTTGCCGCTGTGTACACTGGCCTTGAGGTAGCAACTGAGGTGCTTGTCGATGTAGAGTTCGTGAAGGAATAGGCTGGCAGCTAAAACACTTTGACTCATCGCCAGCGAAAACGTACCTTGCCCTGGGACGGTCGAGATCGTGTTGACTGAAATCCGTTTGGCATTGAACCTTAACCGGTTTCATCACCCCAGTCGGTCGCTGTCTTCTCGACCATGGCTTTGATTTCTGGATAACACTCATCGAGTTACTGCTAGTGACAGACCACCCTAGGGCGCTGCTCACATGCTCACCTGATGGCGTAAAACCCCCGCGTTTCATGTAACCTTCTACCCCGTGAGCTAGCATTGTGGGCCCAGCCTCCTGCTTGAAGGATTTCATTACTGTCTGGCTTGCCCATAATGTGCAGGTCGGCTTGAGCTGATCAGAAGTGCGGACGATGATCATCCGTTGCAGGTGCTTCTGTTCCGGACTCAATTGCCGTGTCTGATTCAGCCACTGACCACTTGTGGGGTGGTTTGGTTCATATCCTTGGACAGTGCTCGCCCTTTTCTCTCCTCGTGCCGAAGGTGCCAACATGCGTGCACTATCTGTTACCAGTGAGTCCCGGTGCGGTGCCATATACACTCAAATTTGCTCTTACCCTGCATAGTTAATTAGAACAACCCTCTGTAGTTGTCAAGAGAGTGTTCCCCAAAATAGTCATGTCTCCTCTATCCAATTTCTTAAGGAATCTTTGATCACATGAAGTGGAACTTTGAATTCGACAAGGTTCAGCATCGTGGACTTTACGTAAGAACGCCAACAGGCTGTTTATTACACGAGGCCTGCTGGCGAATTCGTACACGGGTCGACGACGATCGTTGGCGCAAACTCGGACTAATTCTTCTTCGGTCGAATCGGCGGTTTGGGAATACCGTTGATCCAGTCCCTACACTTTTTGGCTGCGGTGGGCGGTTCGCAGGGATTTTTCTTTGCCGCGGTTGTTCCACTGCTACCGACAGGAACATCTACTGATCTAGCATCTGTGCTACGGGCGTTTGGGCGAGTATGAAATGTTGGACGGTTGAAGGGTCTATAGTGTACTCGTGGCACGGGCGTGCCGGTACGCAGCACAGAGGCCGATTGGGCGGGTTTCGGCACCGTGGGTCCGGTGCTGGTAATGGGTAAGGGCGGCTGTGGTTTGCCGGGCCTGAGTCTTTCGCGGCGGACGAAATGGTGATTACCAGGAAGATGTGAACCCCTATTCGTTCTGGTGCAGCATGGCTAGGCCTGATCCGCCGATAACATGAGCGAATTGACTCAATCCATTGACCTGCAGTGATCGAAGAGATGGTTAAATTTTTGCACGGTTCAAACGCAAAGCATTAGCAATTACCGACACAGAGCTGAAACTCATGGCCGCCGCCGCGATCATTGGTGACAGTAACAGACCAAAAA
>JALSRM010000046.1 GCA_026984775.1 Gammaproteobacteria bacterium | reverse complement strand
GCCAACTTGGTCCCTCCCTTCACACCGGATGGCGGTCATCATGGCACCAGCGCAGCCTTGGAGTTTGGTGTGACCTCGCTTGAAGTCGAACACATCGTTATCATGGGCCACGCTCAGTGTGGTGGTGCAAAGGCACTGTTAGAGACCGATGTCATCAAACCCGAGCCGGATGACTTTATACTCAACTGGATGAATCTGGCTAAAGACGCAAGAGCCCGGGTTATAACAGCTCAAGGCAAAACAATATCAGAAGATCTGCAACGCGAAATGGAATATGAACTGGTCCGTTTCAGTCTGCGTAACCTGATGACTTTCAAATGGATAAAAGAACGAGTCGAGGCAGGCAAACTGTCGCTCCATGGCTGGCATTTCGGCATTGAAAGGGGGATTCTCCATATGCTCAATCAGAACACCGGGGATTTTGAACCTGTAGAAGTTGATCTGGAAGGTTAACTTGAAAAAACCCAGAAATAGTTCATTTATGGCACATTTGCTGAGGATAACGATCGTAAAAAAACCGAAGAGTGTAGTCTGACATACAGGCAAGCGATTTCAGATGGCATGGAACGAAAAACAGGGGCTTCTCTTTGATCTCAAAATCTATCGGTTAGTGCGATCGATTTTGGCGTCACAGCAGTGTGTAGAACAGAAAAATCTGATTTATTCAGATTTTTCTAAATGTTTCTTGATCAACCAGGACATCGCAGGCGTCTGGATAAAAATATTGAACACCACGACACCGTAGGCAATAGACTGAACCGAATACCAGTAACCCAGCTCGACAGGAAGCGATAAGGCAAGTGCCAGGGTAACCGTCCCTCGGACACCACCAATGGTCATGAAGAAGCGATGCCACCCAGAGAGTGATCCGGTTCTCGGCAAGGTATCTACGATGGGCAATAATCCATAGATACAGAAAACCCTAGCCAGTATGACGGCAACAATACCGAACAGAATTGCCAGCCAGTGACTTGCGAACATATCCAGATTGATTGTAAATCCGGCCAGGAGAAAAAGAACTGCGGTGGTAATGTATCCAATCACATCCCATAATGGAAAAACGTATGTTCCGGACTCTTCATTCCGGCACAAACCTTCTCCAAAAACCATGCCGCAAGAAAGCACTGACATGACACCGGAAAGATTGAGGACATCTTCTGCAATCAGGTAAGAAAGGTAGGCACTGACGATGGTAATCACCGACGTTTTGACTGGATGTGGATACCAGTTGGCAAAGATCCAGGCCAGGCTTCCGACAGCAAGGCCCGTTACGACTCCACCCAGAAAAATCAGGAAAAAACGGCCGATCACAACTGTCCACTCCCCTGTTGCAATCTGAGTCTCTCCCGATTGAGACATTGCGACAGAGAGCAGAAGACTGAAAAGCACAATTGCTGTGGCATCATTGAACATGCTCTCGCCTTCCAGCAACAAACTCAATCGTTCTGATACACGGTTTTGCTTGACTATTGACAGCACCGGATCAGGATCAGTCGCTGACAAAACAGCACCGGTAATCAAGGCGGCAATCCAGGGAAATCCGGCAGGGTGATTAATCGTATAAAACAGAACAATCGCGATAATACCTGTGGACACCAGCATCAATGGAACAGCCAGCATCACTATTGATACGATATCCTGTAAAAGCGCATTGAATCTGATCCTGAATGCAGACTCAAAGACCAATGCTGGTATTAATACATAAAAAATAATCGTTTGAAAATTGTACCAGCGCAAACCGGTATCCATACCGGCTGCAACGATCATCTCAGACATGAGAAAACCGCTCAGAACCAGAGCAGCACTGAAAGGCAACCTGATCCTCGCTGCCAGTGGTTCGACCAGAATGGCCACCAGCAACATTGCCATGAAGATCAGAATTGCATGTGAGGCCTCCATTCAATCACACTTTCAGATCAGCAATGGCCCTTGTGTCGAAATTTTTTAGCGATCCAGTAATCCAGACTAACGTACTTGCCGCCCCCTATAAAGAATAACACCAGCAGCATGATGAAATAGGTCACAGCCCACTCGATCCCATTGTTGGACACGACAAAGTTTCCGTATTCCGTCAACCAGTCATAGTTACCGTGTTCCTGCAAAATGGATTTGGCGATATTGAGTCGTTCAATCGCCTCTTCTGCATGTTCGGAAGGAAATGGACTCATCAGATCGTGTACTGCCTGCCAGCCGTTTTCCCAATGGACAGTCGTCATGGCAACGATCATTGTCGTCATGAGAGGAATACTGATCCAGCGTACAGCAAACCCCAGAAGTAGAAAAATGGCACCAAAATACTCCGCACCCCAAGCGAGGTATGCCATAACTTCTGGAAAAGGCAAGCCCAGTCCCCATTCGCTGTTTCCAAACCACTCGATCACCGGGTCGAGTGAGCTGTCTGGATCAAAGGGATCCCATTTGTTGTTCGCTGCCACCCAGAATACAGGGGCCAGATAAAGTCTCAAGGCCAGTGGAACCAAAAAATTCACCATGCGAAATTTATCGAGAATATCCTGGCACCAATTGAGTGCACAGATGAGAAAATTATTGTTATTCATGATCGGCTCTCCACAGAAAGTTTTTGTAATCAGTCCCGCTATACCACGAAAAACCCGGTTTAAATCAGGTCGTTCCACATTTTTAATAGTGGTATGTTGGTATGACTTCAAAAACGATCAATGGTTTGATCCGATTGGCTTTTTCAATGGTACAACTTCAGGAAAGAGTTCGTTAAGTGCTTTGGTCTGTCCATTCGGCATCACGATACGGGCATGATGACGGTGTAATTCCCGAGGCTCCCGTACACCGCAGGAATGAGCGATCATGCCTACTTCATGCACCATGTTGGTAGCGTAATTGTAGACACGAGAGGCCTTTTCCTCAGGTACCAGACCGCGCTGGAGTTTTTTGTTATGGGTCGTAATCCCGGTGGGACAGGTATTCTTGTTACACTGCAATGCTTGAATGCAACCTAGAGCAAACATGAATCCACGTGCCGAAGCGACGAAATCGGCACCGCTGCACAGGGCCCAGGCCACATCAGCCGGTGTGATCAGTTTTCCTGAAGCAATCACCTTGATCCGTTCCCGAAGGCCATAGGCGTTCAGCTTATCAACCAAAAGTGGTAGCGACTCGCGTAATGGCATCCCCATATCGTCGATCAAGGGCAGGGGTGCTGCACCCGTACCCCCTTCTGCACCATCCACCGTGATGAAGTCAGGTGCGTACTCGATACCGCGACGCCTAATTTTCGTAAACAGTGAGTCCAGCCAGGCCGCTTCACCGATCACGCTTTTGAAGCCCACCGGCTTGCCGGTAACTTCCCGGATATGGGCGATCATATCCAGCAGATCATCATCATTTCGAATATCGGGATGACGGTTGGGGCTGATTGCATCCTGACCGGGCTCAATGCCTCGAGCATGTGCGATCTCTTCGGTGATCTTGCTTCCTGGGACGATACCCCCCTTACCCGGTTTAGCACCTTGGCTAATCTTGATCTCGAACATCCTCACCTGTTCATGGGCAGCCACCTCTTTGAGTTTTTCATCAGAGAGGTTGCCATCCTTATCGCGCACACCATTTTTAGCCGTTCCGATCTGAAACACCAGATCGGCCATCCCGGACAAGTGGTGATCAAAAAGCCCACCCTCACCGGTATTCAGCCAGCAGCCAGCCATGGCAGCACCCTTGGATAAGGCCTGAACCGCCGGTTTCGACAGTGCACCATAACTCATCCCTGAAATATTGAACAAGGAGGCTGTGGTGTAGGGTGTACGACAATTTTCGCCTATGGTAACAGGGCGGGGATCGACAGCATCCTCCTTCAACGTTGGGTATGGGCAATTGACAAAGATGACCGTGCCCGGGATTTTCAAGTCCCGGGTCGAACCGAAAGCCACGGTGGTATCCACATTCTTGGCCGCCTGATAGCACCAGGAACGCTGGGCCCGGTTGAAAGGCATTTCCTCACGATCCATAGAGAAAAAATACTGGCGGAAAAACTCGCCCATATGCTCAAAGAAATAACGAAAACGGCCGAGCACCGGATAGTTCCTGCGGATGGTCTGCTTGGTCTGAGTGACATCTACCACGTACATCACAACAATGCTGACGATCATGAACAGGAACGTAAAAAGAAACAGCCCAACAGCATACTGAATTACAGTGTGTACAAGATCCATAAATTTACCTCTTCATATTTCTGCTGACCGAAGAACCATCATCTTTTTGATCTGCATATCATGCATGGTGTGCGGGATACCTCCGACCCCCAAACCCGACTGTTTCAGACCGGCAAAGGGCATCCAATCGACTCGAAAGGCGGTGTGATCATTGACCATCACGGCAGAAGCATCGATCCGTTTGTAGACCCTCATGATAGTGTCGATGTCTTTTGCAAACACAGCGGCCTGGAAAGCCACGGGCAGTGCATTTGCGCGCTGCAAGGCATCATCTATCTCATTCCAGGAATAGACACAGACAACAGGACCGAAGACTTCCGCTGTTGAAACCCGGACATGATCCGGCGGATTGAGAAGCACAGTAGGTGCATAACAGGTCTCGGAGAGCTTTTCGCCGCCGCAGAGCAGTTTTGCTCCAGACTCTACCGCTTCTGTCACCCATTCATGTACCCGTTTGACCTCACCAGGTCGAATCAACGGGCCGATATCGGTTTCTGGTAATACCGGATCACCAACGTTCATTTTCCCGGCCTCCACCACCAACTTCTCAGTAACTTCTGCCACAACAGATTCATGAGCAAAAACCCGCTGTACAGAGACGCACACCTGCCCCGCATGGTAAAAACCACCTTTTGCCAACAAAGGAATGGCATCTGCAAGATCGGCATCTTCGGCCACAATTATCGGAGCCGCGCCACCATGTTCTAGGGCACAACGGGTCCCCGGTGCCAATTTGGATCGCAACATCCAGCCGACCCGTGCACTGCCAATGAACGTGAAAAAACCAACCCGATCGTCGGTGACCAGTTTCGTCGCAACCTCAAGATCGTGGACTGTCAGGGCCTGGCACCAGGCCTCTGGCAACCCGGCCTCGCGCAAGATTTCTACGAACCGGAAACAGGAAAGTGGTGTATCTTCCGCTGGTTTCACAATCACCGGGCATCCGGTGGCGACCGCCGGGGCAACCTGATGTACGATCAGATTGAGTGGATGATTGAAGGCGCTGACTGCCACCACCACACCGATGGGCTCATGATGGGTGAAGGCGAGACGCCCCAGGGAAGCGGCATTCAACCCCATGGGGATCTCTTCACCGGCTTCTGTTCGCAACGTTTCCACACAAAGCTTTACGCCATCAATAGCTCGGGCCACTTCCACTTCTGAATCCTTCAAGGGTTTACCACCTTCCCGCGCAGTCTCCACGGCCAATTCGTTAAACCGCTGTTGCATGATGTGTGCAGTGCGTTCGAGGATGCCGATACGCTCGGGCACGGGCAGCCATCGATCACGATCATGATAGAGTTCCGAGGCTGTGGACAAAGCACGCTCGACGGCGTTTGCGTCGGCCGTCTCTGTGGTGGCAATCAGGTTGCAATCAAATGGGGCCACGACGTCCAGTAGACCGTCGTTAGTCGTCACGCCCGGTATCATGAGTGGGAAATGCGTCGCCATAGCAGTACCTCTCGCTTTATTTAATTTAAAAACAGGCAATGAACATGCCACCAACGAACACTCGGTGTGATGGTGCCGTTTCTGATTTCAGCATAGACGGACAGGCCGGGTTTGTCTTTACTGAGGATTAGAATCTTGTGTCATGTGGTGCTCAGAGGGATTGGGCGATCGCGACCCGTTGTTCAATGCTGTCTGGGATACTGTCCATGGACTCGATTTTTTCCAGTCTGTGCAACAGGCCACAACGGTTTGCGATCTGGATACTGAGTCCCGGACGGGCGTTCATCTCAAGCATCAGCGGACCATGCTGTTTATCGAGTACAATGTCCACACCGATATAACCCAGCCCCACCAGATCATAGCAATGAGCCGTAAGCTTAAGGATTTCCTCCCAGTTCGGGATCTGCAGATCAGCGATGGGCATAGCGGTATCGGGATGATGGACAATGACCTGTTCATTCCAAACACCGGCACTTGTCCTGCCAGTTTTCAGATCGATACCGACACCGACGGCACCCTGGTGCAGATTGGCCTTCCCATCGGACATCCTGGATGGCAGCCTGAGCATGGCTATGACTGGCACCCCACGGAAGACGATGGTGCGCACATCTGGTACTCCCTGGTAGCTGACATCCGCAAAAACCGGATCAAATTTCACCCGCTGCTCTATGAGAGCAGTGTCAGGCAGGCCGCCCAGACTGTACATGCCACTCAGGATATTGGAGATATGGCGTCCGAGTTCCTGTTCAGATATGATCTGGCCATTGCTCTTGCGGAAACCTTTCGAGGTCCGCTTGGTAATCACCAGAATTCCTTCGCCACCACTGCCATGGGCTGGCTTTACGACGAAGTCACTGTAGGTTTCCAGTTTTTCAGAAAGACTCTTGATCTGCCTTTCTATTTCCACCACCGCATAGAGTTTGGGTACTGCGACCCCCGCGTCCTCGGCCAGTCGTTTGGTTTTCAGCTTGTCGTCCACCAATGGATAGAGTGAGCGGTTATTGTAAACGGCAATATAATCACCATTGCGCTTGTTCATGCCCATGATCCCCCGGGCCTTCAATACCCTCCATGGCAATAGACGTTCAAGCATTGACATGGTCTATCTCTTGAATGTTTCACGGAAACGCCACAACTCTGTGAGACGGTATCCTGTATAGCGTCCCAGAAGCAGCGTCAAGGCAAGGATGATCAGTAATATCTCGGGGAAAACGAAAACCATATGTTTTAAGATTTCATTATTCATCACGATAAATGCGAGTGCAGCAACTGCCAAGCTGCCAAACCCCTGTTTGAGTGCTTCCGCAGGACCGTGTTCCTCCCAAACAAGGGACATTCGTTCAATCGTCATCGCCATGATTACCATCGGGAACAGCGCTATCGAAAGGCCTGTCTCAAACCCCAGTTTAAAACTGAAAATAGTCACCACGGTCATCAGAATGATAACAATGATCAATACTGCCGCCAGCCTTGGAACTAAGAGCAACTGCAGATATTCAAGATAGAAACGTAATGCCAGCCCAAACCCTACAATCAGAGTAAATAGCGCGATCCCCCAAATAAGATCGGTTTCACGAAAGGCAAGAGCAATCAAAATGGGCATGAACGTGCCGAATGTCTTCAGACCAATTACGTTTCTCAAGAATACAATCAATAATGCCCCGAAGGGGACCATCAATAACACCTTGTACACATTTTGTGTCTGTATCGGCAGACTGAAAAGAGAAAACTCCATCATCCTGGATCCAAGTTTTCGAGCACGCTGCTCTGCCAGTTGGACAGGCTCCTGTGTCAGTCGGCTTATCGAAAATTCCAGCTCCGGTTTCTTACCACCATCCACATTGAAAACTGCGGTATCACCTACGTGCCAGATGACCGAATTCCCTGGTAAATCACTTTCACTGTTATCGGGGTTAAATGTCAGCCATTCCTGTTCGTTGTGTACCTGTAACCAGGGACTCAGTTCACCATGACGTACACCTTCGCGCAGCAACAGAACCTGGATGGTTCTCGATGGGATACGAGCACCGGCAAGAATCTGCCGAATCAGCTGAACCTTCTCCTGTTCGTTTTTAGCGATGCTCAACAACAGCTTTACATTCTCGTCCGGTTTTTCTGCATTGATTCTGGAAAGTAACTCACGGGTGAATGTCTTGATATCCGCTGACTTCTGCCGGACCTCTTCAAGTAACGCATTGACTGCCGTTGCAATCCCTTCTGAATATTCTGGGATCTCGGGAAATTCTACCTTTCCCTTTTTCTTCTTTTTTTCTTTATCTTCTTCAATCTGTTCATTTTCATCACGTGCCAGCTGCAACTGATAATAAAGTACCTGCTCTCCTTTGGCCCTTCTGATCGCCCATTCGGCAAAACGATTCTCACCCTCTTTTTCTATCGCCAGGCCATACTTACCGGATACAAAATTCTCATCTGCAATAATGAATCCAGGAGGCTTGCCTGGGAGAGAAAAATGGACCTTTATCGGTCCACCCTTCGGCTCAAAAGCAAGACGCGCTTCGACACTCCAGACCTCAATCTCTTCACTTGGGAAGAGAGGCAAACCCAGTTTTGTTACCTTAAAATAGACCAGACCGACAGCAGTAACTATCAGTGCCAAAGCTATGAATCTTACATGAAGGTTTCTCAATAGAATGTTCCGATCTCTTTCTTATTCAGGTCTTGGTGAAGCTTTCTCTTGCGACTTTTTATGCTTGGACTTCATCAGCTTTTTGCAGCTTTTCTTTTTCGTTTTGAGAGTGAAGGTAGATGCTGGATCGACGATTATACCTTGTTGTAGCATTTTTCTCCCCAACAGTACACGATAGTTGAACCGACTCCGATCGGTCAGACTGAACTCTGAGGTATAGATTCTTCCATCGAGACAGAAGGTCATCTCCACAACCGGTCGTATTTGTGGTTTCTGCTTGTGCCGTTTGATTTTCACTTCCCGGATCAAAGGTGTTTCGATGAAGGTCAAGGGATTATCATCCTCACCGGGGTCAGTAGTACGAAAACGAATCCATGTCTTGCCTTTGCGTTTGAAACGTTCAATATCGACCGCATGAAGCGATGAGGTCTTGGCACCAGTATCCAGTTTCGCTCGCAGGCGAATATCCCATGGCTCGAGCACAATCATCTCCAACCACCCCGCAGTCAAGGGTTTCTGTTGCTTCCTGTTATCTTCTTCCGATTTTGCAAAGACCGGTACAGTTAATACACAAATAAACAGAACAGGCAGGAGTCTGGACAAGATCCCTTGATAAGTGTTTCCAAGCATTTTGAATAATCCTGAAGAGTCAGTATATTTTTCTTGTAGAAGTGTTAATAGCGAACCCTTAGAAAAATGTATTTTCACCAAGTTCCGTCGATAAACGGAAAAATTCGGGAAATGATAACAGGTTCACAAAACCTTGGATTATAACGAATTTTTATTATCAGAAGGAGAATTAAGTCTTCTTGGTTCCAAGAATAATATCACGCTGTTTCATCTGCTGTATGACCTCAAGACCTCCCTGAATCACCACTTCTGGTTGAGGATGCCGGATTTCCGTTGCAATCGATTGCAGTTGCATGAGCCCCGTCTGCTTTGTGTTTGCAGAGATCCTTTCCAAAAGAGCCGCCGTGACAGCATTGAGTTCCATAAAACCTACCTCATCTCGACGATCACGATAAACCACCAGAAATGTAGGATGTTCAGGTGCTTCCTCAGGTAGATATTCGGGACCAATTTTATGTACCGGCCAAGTGTAGGCTAACTGCATGATTAGTGGGTTAAGTACAGGGATTCCAGAGAGTAGATCGCCTTCCTCATCAATGCCAGAAAAATCGATCTCTCGCGTATCTGTGAAAAGTGCTGACTCAACCCACTCGTAATGTGCGAGTTCAGAGAGAAATGGAAAATCTTTTTTATCGTTTCTATTCTCCAGAAACTGGAGAAATTCAGTAGGAAGTTGTGGAAACAAGGGTGTGCTGGCCCTGTGATTGATCAGAAACTCGCGGATAAGCGCATGCCAGCGAGAATCAGGCATGATCTCCCTGATAACAGGGAAATTGTCCGACATGAAACTTTCGATATTGTTGTAAACAAGATCGCGGTAAATCGCCATACGGCGTTGTTCAATTTCTGCTGGTGCAGGTTGGTGCTCGGGATCACGAATATGTCGTGTAAACTGATCCTGCAACCACTGGAACTCAAGCATGTTGCCGGACACTTTCGTTGATTCCTCTCTTCTGAAAGCGTTGCTGGATCGCTGCTATTCGATCCACTTCTGTCATCAAATCTTCCAATGGAGGAATATTGAAATCTCGCTCTAGAAGTGTTGGAAAAACACCAAAGTGTTCATAGGCAACTTCCAGCAAACGCCAGACAGGATCGATCACATCTGCACCATGGGTGTCTATGATCAGATCGTCTTCTTCATTGTAATGCCCTGCAATATGAGCATAAGCGATACGATCACCGGGCAGAGATTTGATAAATTCTTCAGGATCATAACGGTGATTGACACTGTTGACGTATATGTTATTGATATCGATCAGTATCTGACAGTCCGCTTCTTCGAGTACAGCGTTGATAAATTCTATTTCTGTCAGTTCACTGGAGGGCGCTGCATAGTAGGAAGCATTTTCAATCACGAACGGTCGCTCGATGATTTCTTCCACCCGCTTGATACGTTGCACTACATGACTCACTGCCTCTTCAGTAAAAGGGATTGGCAGCAGGTCATAGAGATGACCATCATCTGCACAGTAGGTGAGATGATCACTATATATTCCGATATTGAAACGATCCAGAAATTTTTTGACTCGGTGCAGAAAAGCCTCGTCCAGAGGGGCTGAACCGCCTATATTCAACGACAACCCATGGGCCGTGATCGGGATCCGATCAGCAATTGCTGCAAACTTGCGGCCTAAGCTCCCCCCCACACTGATCCAGTTCTCAGGTGCCACTTCCATGAAACCAATCTGTCTGGGGATGCGGTACTCCAGCGAGTCGAGTAAGACCCGCCGGAGACCCAATCCGGTACCATGAACTACAAAAGGCTGTTGTTTCATGGACATCGCTTCCGTGCTTTCTTCATCTCTGAATTTATTTCTTCAAATGACCGACACTGCATTTGGCAGCAGAAAAAGTTCCACATACAGCTGGATCTTTCTTGCCAGTACCGATTTTACCGCCACATTTACCCTCGGCCTTTTTCATGCCTTCGCCACATTTGCCTTCGGCCTTTTTCATGCCTTCGCCACATTTGCCTTCGGCCTTTTTCATGCCTTCGCCACACTTACCTTCGGCAACCATATAACCTGTGGTCAGATCATTGGCAGAGAAAGGATTGGTTTCAGCATTGGCTACCGATGAGAAAGCCAGTGATGCGATATAAGCTGAACCCAGCATTGCAACGACAGGTTTAAGAGAGTGCTTTTTGGACATTTTTATTACCTCCTCGGAAATATTTAACAGGAAAGAGTCCCCTTTCATTAATACTTACTTCGCGTAAGCTCACAGGAGCATCTGAATCATGAATTTCGTCCAGATAAACCTGTACTTATCTGTGACAACAGTTTCTCATCTTAGTTTCAAACGGCTTTAAATAAAACAAAAAAACGGATGATTCTTCTCGAATTCATCCGTTTTCGGAGCTTTCAGTTCCGAGAACTGAAAGGAACAACCCTATTTCTTTTTGTTAGCGCCGCACTTGGCTTCACCACATTTGCCTTCGGCCTTTTTCTTGTTAGCACCGCACTTGGCTTCACCACATTTGCCCTCGGCCTTCTTTTTCATGCCTTCACCACATTTGCCCTCGGCCTTCTTTTTCATGCCTTCACCACATTTGCCCTCGGCCTTCTTTTTCATGCCTTCACCACATTTGCCCTC
>JALSRM010000045.1 GCA_026984775.1 Gammaproteobacteria bacterium | reverse complement strand
TCACCATTCCAGAGTTTACCTGCCTGTGCCCAAAGACGGGTCAGCCTGATTTTGCCACTTTGGAACTGGCTTATGTGCCCGATCAACATTGTATAGAACTGAAGGCTCTGAAGCTGTACATCTGGTCTTTCCGTAATAAGGGC
Organism: Gammaproteobacteria bacterium; assembly: GCA_026984775.1. Lineage (GTDB taxonomy): Bacteria > Pseudomonadota > Gammaproteobacteria > CAJXQU01 > CAJXQU01 > CAJXQU01. The sequence goes on along the minus strand of JALSRM010000045.1, from coordinate 50,204 downwards.
GCATTCCATGAGGCCGTTACCAACAAAATCGTGAACGACCTTGTGGATGCCTGTCAGCCACGTTTTCTGCGACTGATCGCGAATTTCAACGTACGTGGCGGGATCTACACGAAGGTTATCTCCGATTACCGTAAACCCGGCTGGGAAGCACCTAAACCGGTCAATCTACCCTGAGATGAGCCGTTCCTTCTTCAAAGGGGCCAGCTATGCCGTCGCCGGGCTGAAAATGATCACAAGGCCTAGACTGAGACGGTTTGTAATCTTTCCGTTCTTGATCAACACCATCCTGTTTTCAACTGTACTCTGGTTTGGATCGGGCTGGCTGGACAACTTGATTGATCAGTGGCTGCCAGACTGGCTTTCCTGGCTGGAATACATCATCTGGCCGGTTCTTGCCCTACTTGCCCTGGCTGTCATCTTCTCTACCTTCACCCTGTTTGCCAATCTTCTCGGCGCTCCCTTCAACAGCATGCTTGCTGAGGTGGTAGAAATGCGACTCTCCGGAAAAAATTCGGTAAAAAACCAAAACCCCTCAAGCATTGCAAAAGAGATTGCCGTTTCCCTCCAGTCAGAGATTGGAAAACTGCTGTTTTTTGGCTTACGTGCCATTCCACTGTTGCTCCTGTTTTTGATACCCGGTCTGAATTTATTGGCACCATTCCTGTGGTTTCTGTTTAGCGCATGGATGCTGGCGCATGAATATATGGACTATCCCATGAGCAATCATGGTTGCCACTTCTCTAAGGGACGAATAATATTGAAAAACAAACGCATGCTGGTTCTTGGTTTCGGACTCATTGTCATGATCATGACCCTGATTCCAATCCTTAATTTTATTGCCATGCCTGCTGCGGTTGCTGGTGCAAGCATCATGTGGCATGAACAGTTTACAAGGGAACAGGAGCAACTCTCCGCAATCCAATAAAAAACGTTACCAACGTTGCACAGACGGGTATATTCTGGTACAAATGCGCGCTTCATTCCGTTTAGGAGGAATTTACGGTGGCAGTAGCGAAGAAAAAGGTCGCAAAAAAGAAGGCCGTAAGCAAGAAAAAAACCATTGGCAAAAAGAAAATTGCCAGTAAAAAGAAAGTAGTAGCGAAAAAGAAATTAGCTGCTCAAAAGAAAAAAGCGGTTGCAAAGAAAAAGGTTGCGGCGAAAAAGAAAGCTGTCTCCAAAAAGAAAGTGACCACTCGCAAAAAGTCTGCTACCACAAAGGAAAAGGTGGTCAGTAAAAAGAAAAGCACCCCCAAGAAAAAAACCATAGCGGAAAAGAAAAAGTCCGTATCCAAGAAGAAAGTAGCTGCAAAAAAGAGAGCCTCGGACAAAAGGATTAGTAAAAAGAAAACAGTGAGTACACAAACCGTTTCCCCCAAAAAGAAATCTTCCACCAAAAGATCTGACATTACTTCTGGTTTCAATGACTTTGAACCATACCAGGAAAAGAAAAGTGAGGAATACATGAGTCCCGAGCAGCTGGAACATTTCAGAAGTATTCTTCTCGCCTGGCTTAAGGAGTTGCAGGAAGAAGTTGATCGTACAGTCGATCATATGCAGAATGATGCCAGCAACTTTTCTGATCCCAGTGATCGTGCTACTCAGGAGGAGGAGTTCGCTCTTGAGCTTAGAACCCGTGACCGAGAACGTAAACTGATCAAGAAGATCCGTTCTTCTTTAGCCAAAATAGACACCGGAGATTATGGCTATTGTGATGTCTGTGGTGTCGAAATTGGAATTCGCAGACTCGAGGCACGACCCACGGCAGACCTCTGTATCGACTGTAAAACACTTGATGAGATAAAGGAAAAACAGATGGGTTAACCCCGAGAGGGCGGCAATGCCTGGTTGGGTATCTCACAGTATCCAACCGTCCTGAACTACAGCCTTCTTGATGGTTTAACGAATGCCTTTGATGAAATAATCATGGTCATTGGCCGTTTCGCCCCAACACCCTCAGGGCCTTTACATTTTGGTTCCCTGATTGCTGCCCTGGGCAGTTTTCTCCATAGCAGATCGAAGGGTGGCGAATGGTTAATCAGGATCGATGATCTCGATACTGTCCGTACCATTCCTGGCATGGACGCTGAAATTTTACGTACACTCGAGCATTTCTCCCTCACTTGGGATGGTGAGGTTCTATATCAGAGCAGTCGAACTTCCTTCTATCAGGAGATCATCGAACAGTTCATCAAGCAAGGCGTGATCTACCCTTGCTCTTGTTCCCGAAAGGAGGTGAGTGGTTCTCCGTATCCTGGGACCTGCCGTAATGGGCCATCCTCAAAGAGAGCTGCGAGATCTCTGCGCATACGGACCACGGACCAACTTATTCAATTTCATGATCAAGTCCAAGGGGAATTTGGCCAAATACTGGAAACGGAAACTGGTGACTTCATTATCAAACGTGCTGATGGTTTCGTGGCCTATCACCTCGCCACTGTCGTAGATGATGCCAGCCAAGGGGTTACGGAAGTCGTTCGTGGTGCCGATTTGCTCGATTCGACGCCGCGGCAAATCTACCTTCAGAAACTTCTGGAATATTCACAACTGGAATACACACATCTCCCAGTCGCAACCGATGAAACAGGCCAAAAGCTGAGTAAATCGAATGGTACACTCGCTCTAGATACGAAGAGATCCCCCGGATATTATCTTTACCTGGCACTTGTTTTCCTTGGGCAGAATCCGCCACAGGATCTGCAATATGAGAAGAGCAAAACCTGCATTGAATGGGGATTGAAGCACTGGGACATTGATCGGATCCCAGCTCAATCCTCACGGCCGAGTAATGCTCTTTCCTCAACAGAAAACCATTCTGAAACCGGTTGATCAGGGAACTGTTTCAGAAACCGGTGATAAAGCTTTTTTGCATCATCCAACCTTCCTCTCCCAATCATCTCTCTGATTGCCGAAACCAGCTTGTCAGGTGATGAATAGTCAGCAACTGCATCGTTCCCAGACGCTACTGTAGAGATCTCCTTTGCAGTTTCAAACCCTTGCACAGACACATTCTCAGGAGCAATTATGCTTGTCTGCCGGTGCCGTTCAGGTACAGATGTCGAAATAGCTGGTGACATGGCTCTTTTTCTTGTTTCTGTCATGTCACCGCTGTCAGTTTTCAGTTTTCCCTCTCTCAACAATGTATTTTTTTCCGCCTCTGCATATGGAATGGAAGAATCTCTGGAAGGCTTGTCTTCTTTGAGGTGTTCCAACCCAGAATCAATTACATCCTCTTCCATACCTTGCTGCTGAGACAAGAGAAGTACCACACTGACACATAACATAATTACAGCCGCCAATCCCAAGGGGGAGTCAAGCCTGGAAGAAAAAAACCAAACGCCCTTTCTCTGATCTTTCCTCACCGCATGTCGTGCTTCCTCTAAAATAGTCGCCTCTACTTGCGTAGACGGTTCTGGCTTCTCCAGCTGTGCATAGGCTCGAGAAAGACAGGAATCACCCTTCAGGTAGGATTCGAATTCTTTGTTATCGTTCTGGTCCATCATCCATCCTATTCTTTCATACCGCTGCGAAGCTTTTGGAATGCATATCGTAACCGGCTTTTGACCGTCTCCCGATTGCTCTGTGTAACTTCTGCAATCTCCTCCAGCGTCAGACCACTTTCTTCCTTCAGTATGAAGGCTTCACGCTGGGCTTCGGGTAATTTTTGCACCAACTCCAGAAGATTCTCAATCTGTCCATCTATCACGGCCTGATGTTCGGGTTGATCACGGCTATCCGTATGTATAAGTTCCGGATCATCTTGATAAGACGCTGGAATGGCATTTTTTTGACTTCGGTAATAATCAATCAAACGGTTATGTGCAATCCGGAACAGATAGGTTGAAAACTTCGCTGTTTGTCTATAACGTTCACGAGAGCGAATAAGGTTTATCCAGATCTCCTGAAACAGATCCTCGGCCACAGAAGAATCGTTAGTCTGGCGGTAGATATAGCGAAACAGAGGGCCTTTGTGACGCTCGTACAACCGTTCAAACGCCTTTGCGTCACCCTCCCGATATTTGATCATCAGGCTTTCGTCGTCCATAACCGAAGTATATCGTGAGCCCCAAGTCAATAAAAAAGGGGGCACACAGCCCCCTTTTCAGATTTTACCTGAAGCGGATATATATCATTCGCCTTCTTCAACAGCCTTGATACTGAGTCGGATACGACCCTGTTTGTCCACTTCCAGAACCTTGACTCGTACAGTTTCACCTTCTTTCAACTTATCCGTGACATTTTCGACACGTTCATCCGAAATTTGCGAAATATGTACCAATCCATCCTTGCCTGGAAGAATATTGACGAAGGCACCAAAGTCCATGATCTTGGCCACATTACCTTCATAGACGGAGCCCACTTCCACTTCTGCGGTCAGTTTCTCAACCCATTTCATAGCGGCTTCACCGGCAGCGTGATCAACAGAGGCAATTTTCACGGTACCATCATCCTCAAGATCGATTGATGCCCCAGTCTCTTCGGTAATCTGACGAATCGTCGCACCACCTTTGCCAATCACATCCCGGATCTTGTCAGGATTGATCTTGATAGTGATGATCCTTGGAGCATGTTTCGACATCTCCGCCCGTGGTTCAGCAATAACTTTGTTCATCTCTCCAAGGATGTGCAGACGACCTGCTTTTGCTTGCTTCAGTGCAACCTCCATGATTTCTTTGGTGATACCGTCGATCTTGATATCCATTTGCAGAGCATTGACACCCTTTTCAGTTCCGGCAACCTTGAAATCCATATCACCCAGGTGATCTTCGTCACCCAGTATGTCTGACAATACAACAAACTCATCACCTTCCTTGACCAGTCCCATAGCGATGCCGGCAACAGGGGCCTTGATTGGAACACCCGCATCCATCAGGGAAAGACTGGTACCACAGACAGAGGCCATCGAACTGGAACCATTGGACTCGGTAATTTCCGAAACGACGCGGATGACGTAAGGAAACTCTTCCATTGTGGGCATGACACCGTTGATCCCTCGCTTGGCAAGACGACCATGACCAATTTCACGGCGTTTTGGAGAACCGACACGTCCAGTTTCTCCTACACAGTAGGGAGGGAAATTGTAATGCAACATAAAGTTGTCCCGGTACTCTCCTTCCAGGGCGTCAATGACCTGGGCATCCCGTTGAGTTCCAAGAGCAACGGTGACCAGCGCTTGTGTCTCTCCACGAGTGAACAATGCTGATCCATGAGTTCTTGGCAGCAGACCAATACGAGCACTGATGGGGCGAATATCTTCAGGACTCCGCCCATCGATACGCTTCTCACCGCTGATAATGGCGCCACGAACGATATCATGTTCCAGATCTTCAATCGCACTGATTACTTCGGATTCAGACCACTGATCGTCTTCTTCACCAACTAAATCTTCCTTGATCTGGGAACGAATCTCAGAGAGCACATCGCGACGTTTGAGTTTATCTGTGATGGTATAGGCCTGCTTGATCTTTTCTCCGTAATCACTGGCCAGTTTCTCTTGCAGTTCCCTGTTTTCTTCAAGGGGCTGCCAGTCCCAAGGTTCCTTGCCCGCTTCTTCTGCCAGTGCAGTAATATTATCGACTACCGTTTGAAACTGTTCATGGCCATACATGACGGCTCCCAGCATGACCTCTTCAGAGAGCTGCTTTGCTTCTGATTCAACCATCAGGACGGAAGATTTCGTCCCTGCGACAACCAGATCGAGTTCGGAATCATCCAGTTGCTTGAATGACGGATTCAGGATGTATTCGCCATTTTTATAACCTACACGGGCTGCTCCAACCGGGCCATTGAACGGGATTCCTGAGATCGAAAGTGCAGCTGAGGCACCGATCAGTGCAACGATATCGGGATCGACTGCAGGATCCAGTGACATTACGGTTGCAACGATTTGGACTTCGTTGGTAAATCCTTTTGGAAAGAGAGGACGCAGTGGCCGATCAATCAGCCGGCTGGTCAGTGTTTCCTTCTCTGTTGGGCGACCTTCCCGTTTGAAGAAACCACCGGGAATCTTGCCAGCAGCGTAGGCTTTTTCTTGATAATCAACAGTCAGAGGAAAAAAGTCTCGAGTCGGATCGGCCTCTTTTTTACCAACAACGGAAACGAAAACGACCGTATCTCCAAGACTAGCCATGACTGCGCCCGTCGCCTGCCTTGCGATCTCACCTGTTTCCAGGGTCATTGTCTGATCGCCATACTGAAATGTTCTTTTAATTGCTGCCATTATGAAACCACTTTGTTTTTGAGTTAGTTATCGGAATCCTGGAGGATTCCCTCTTTCAGAACGACACTACCCGGGCAAACCCGGGTAGTGTGATGAATGTCTGTCAGGATAATCTTATTTTCTTAGTCCCAGACTGTTGATCAATGTCCGGTAGCGCTCAATATCAACCCCTCTGAGATAGTCCAGCAGCTTACGCCTCTGATTTACCATCTTGAGTAACCCCTGGCGGGAGTGATTATCCTTCTTGTGCTCTTTGAAATGATCGGACAAATCTTTGATACGGGTCGTCAACAGAGCGATCTGGACTTCAGGTGAACCCGTGTCGTTCTCGGAACGTTGATATTTTTTGATTACTTCGCTTTTATCTGCAGCCGTTAGCGCCATTTAATGGACTCCATACACTTTCATTTAATACACACTTTTGAGGGTGCGTATTGTAACTGTGAGTTATTGATTGGACAAGGAATATTTCAAAAAACCATCAATCTTTCAATTTTCCTGGCTGATCAGGCGTTTGGGAGCGATTCGACCATCTCCTGTTGCCTCTCCAATTCCCAGAAAACGCGCTTTTGGCAGATAGACTCTGACCAACCCTTCTCTTGGTATCGCCGGCACCATCACTCGTTGGCCGTTGAGGAAATAAAAGGCTGTTTCTTCGCCTAGCCCGACTGCTGGAAGAGATCCCAAACCAGCATCGACAGGCAACAACAAACTGTCCAGTTCCTCGACTTTACCGTCTTTTTGTTCAATTTCATCCAGTGTGGAAGCCTTGTCAATATTGAAACAACCCACACGAGTCCGCCTCAAGGTGAGTACGTGCGCCCCACATCCCAGTTCCTCACCAATATCTTCGGCAAGAGTACGAATATAGGTGCCTTTTGAGCAACTCACTTTAATGGTGAACCCGTTTTCACTGAGATTGCTTGCCTCAAGGTGGTGGATTTGCTGAACTCTTTCCTTCCGCTCGACTTCCTTCCCTTCACGGGCCAGTTTATAAAGCGGTTCTCCCTGGTGCTTCAAGGCTGAATACATGGGGGGTATCTGTATAATCCGTCCTCTGAACCTTTCAAGCACCTTCTCAAGATCTTTCCTGTCATAACTGGGCACTGGCCGGGTTTTTACAATCTCACCGCTGGCATCCAATGTACTTGTATTGATACCCAACCTGACATCGGCAACATAGGTTTTGTCGGCATCCAGCAAGAAAGTAGTCATCTTGGTGGCTTCACCAAAACAGATGGGCAATAATCCCGTTGCGGGTAGATCCAGATTCCCCGTATGCCCCGCCTTTTGCGCCCTGAACAGCCACTTGACTTTCTGCAATGCCTGATTGCTGCTGAGACCAGCTGGCTTATCTAACAGGAGTATTCCGTTGACTGGGCGGCCTTTTTTCTTGCGACGGTTACGAGTCACTGTCAGTACTATTTTCTTCCCGAGAGATTTCATCAAGAAGGGCTTCCATCTTGTTACCACGCTCAATGGAAACGTCGTAATAGAAACGAAGCCGAGGCACAGAACGTATAGTCATAACTTTTGACAGGCAGTACCTCAGATGTGACGACGCTTCATTCATAATCGCTTCCCCTGTCTGTTCATCTACCTCTGCTCCAAGTAGTGTGAAATAGACCTTTGCCAATGAAAGATCAGCGGTAACGCTCACTGCGGTAAAGGTTACCAGTCCAAGTTGGGGAGCATCGACTTCCCGGCTGATCATGGAAGCGAGCTCTCGCTTGATCTGCTCTTCTATCCTGCGCGCACGGCTGAATTCTCTTGGCATGATTCAGAGCCTATCAGATCGTTCTTGCAACTTCTGTACGCTCGAACACCTCAATTTGATCACCGGGTTTGATATCATTGTAGTTCTTGACCCCGATACCACATTCGACCCCTGACTGGACTTCATTGACATCATCTTTGTAGCGCCGCAGAGATTCCAGTTCGCCCTCGAAGATGACAACGTTATCACGCAACACACGAATCGGGCTGTGCCGTTTAACCACACCGGTAGAAACGATACAGCCAGCAATTGCACCAAGCTTGGATGAACGGAAAACATCCTTGACTTCGGCTATGCCGATAATCTCTTCGCGAACTTCCGGTGATAGCAAACCGCTCATGGCCGCTTTCACATCATCGATCACATCATAGATGACGTTATAATACCTCAGATCCAGACCTTCCTTCTCAATCAACTTTCGTGCAGTATTGTCTGCACGGACGTTGAAGCCAATGATGACAGCATTCGAGGCCATGGCCAGAGTCGCATCGGACTCATTGATCCCGCCAACACCGCTGGCAACGACGTTGACTCTGACTTCATCTGTGCTCAATTTGGTAAGTGCATCAATCAGCGCTTCAACTGATCCATGGACATCGGCCTTGACCAGAACGTTGACAGTGAACGTTTCACCCTCCTGCATTTTCGAGAACATTTGATCAAGTTTTGCCGCCTGTTGACGAGCCAGCTTGGCTTCTCTGGCCTTGTGTTCACGGTATTCAGCAAGCTCTCTGGCACGACGCTCATCCTTGACCACCATTGCTTCATCACCGGCAACAGGAACACCGGAAAGCCCTAGAACTTCCACTGGGATTGAGGGACCGGCACTATCCAGTTGGTGTCCATGTTCATCGATGAGTGCCCGAACACGCCCAAATTCCTCACCGGCTAGCAGAATATCGCCTTTCTTCAGCATACCGGCCTGGACCAGCACGGTGGCAACCGGACCACGGCCCTTTTCGAGACGGGATTCGATCACGATTCCTCGTGCACTACCTTCCGCTGGAGCCTTGAGCTCAAGAAGTTCAGCCTGCAATAAAACAGCATCAAGAAGCTCGTCCACACCCTCCCCGGTGTGTGCAGATACAGGAATGAACTGAGTTTCACCACCCCATTCTTCTGGAATCACTTCTTGTGCAGCTAATTCATTTTTGACACGCTCAGGGTCGGCACCTTCCTTGTCGATCTTGTTGATCGCTACGATCAGCGGTACTCCTGCAGCCTTGGCATGTTGGACGGCTTCAATCGTCTGCGGCATGACACCATCATCGGCGGCAACCACAAGTATGACAATATCCGTTGCGTTTGCACCCCGTGCACGCATCGCTGTGAAGGCGGCATGGCCAGGCGTATCCAGAAAAGTAATTTCCCCATGATTCGTTGTGACGTGGTAGGCGCCAATGTGCTGGGTGATTCCACCTGCTTCTCCTGCGGCAACCTTGGATCTGCGTATATAATCCAGCAACGATGTCTTCCCGTGATCAACATGTCCCATAATGGTCACAACCGGTGAACGGGGTACAGGTTCACCTTCGGGTTGGGTATCAACCTTGATCTCCTCTTCCAGCGCATTTTCACTGATCGGCTTGGGATTATGCCCCATTTCCTCAACCACGATGGTTGCTGTATCCTGATCAAGGGTCTGATTGATAGTAGCCATGGTGCCCAGATTCATGAGTACTTTCAGTACTTCGGCTGATTTGACGGACATCTTCTTGGCCAGATCTGCCACCGAGATATTCTCCGGAATTTCCACGTCAATGACTTTAGCCACGGTGGGTTTTTCAAAACCGTGCTTGGTTTCGACACTAACGGATGCGCTCCTTCGAGAAGGCTTGCTACGACGTCGGCCCGCCTTGTCACCTGATACATGGAGCTCATCGCGCCCGTAACGTGTCCTGGTTTTCTTTTCGTCCTTGCCCCGGCCTTTCTTAGTCTCTGCAGTACGCGCCTTCTCGGCAGCCATACGTTCTTCTTCCGCCGCCTTTTCGCGTGCGAGTTTTGCTTCTTCCTCAGCCTTCTTTCGGGCTTCTTCCTCGGCCCTTATCTTCGCTTCGGCCTCTTCTTTTGCCTTCAGTTTTTCTTCCTGTTTCAGGCGGATTGCCTCTTCTTCGGCCCGTCTTTTCGCTTCTATCTCTTCCTGTTTCTTGCGTTCTTTTTCAAGCCGTTTCTGTTCTTCCTCTTCGATCACGCTACGCTTTACATAGGTTCGTTTTTTCCTGACTTCAACATTGACCGTTCTTCCACCTGTACGCGAACGGGTTGTTGTCCTAACTCCTGGAAGATTGATTTCACTGACAGACTTGCGTTTCAGTGTCACCTTTTTTGGCTCGGAAACGGCTTCCGTATCTTTTCCCTTACCATGCAACTGACGGAGGTAGGCGAGCAACGTATTTTTTTCTTCATCGCTGATCACGTCTTCTGCCTGTTTCGCAGGCACGCCGGCTTCTTCAAGTTGCTTCAACAACCGCTCAACAGGAACACCGACAACTCCGGCGAAATCTTTAACACTTACTTCTGCCATTTTCTTATTCCGAATCTTCTCAAGATTCCATTCAGTTAATTAAACAATCGACTGTACGCCAGCTTACTTGTTCAGCTTTCTTGTACGTCTTCATCCCCATTTTCAAACCAGGGTTTGCGTGCGGTCATGATCAGTTCGGCCGCCTTCTTTTCATCCATGCCCTCGATATCCAACAAATCATCCGTTGCCTGTTCTGCCAGATCTTCCATGGTAACAATGCCACGGCTCGCCAGTACATGGGCCAGCTGTTCGTCCATGCCATCCATATTGAGTAAATCCTCTGCTGGCTTGGCATTACCGATCTCTTCTTCATTGGCGATAGCCCGCGTCAATAACAGATCTTTGGCTCGTCCCCTGATCTCCTTGACCAAACCTTCGTCGAACTCTTCGATCGCAAGCATTTCGCTTTCTGGAACATAGGCTACTTCTTCAATCGTCGTAAATCCTTCTTGCACGAGAATACTGGCGATTTCTTCGTCCACATCGAGAAAACCGGTAAACAGATCGATAATTTTCTGAGCTTCGGCTTCGCTTTTTTCAGCTGCTTCCGACTCCGTCATGACATTAATCTGCCATCCGGTGAGTTGGCTCGCAAGCCTGACATTCTGCCCGCCACGGCCAATGGCCTGAGATAGCTGGTCTTCAACGACCGCAACCTCCATGCTGTGTGTATCTTCATCAACGACGATGGAAACCACTTCTGCAGGCGCCATGGCATTGATCACGAACTGAGCCGGATTCTCATCCCAGAGGATGATATCGACTCGTTCGCCACCGAGTTCATTTGAAACAGCCTGAACTCTGGATCCGCGCATGCCAACACACGCTCCAACAGGATCGGTTCTGGGATCTTCTGATCGTACCGCAATCTTGGCACGCAATCCTGGATCACGGGCAGCACCAAGAATTTCAATTAACCCTTCACCGATTTCAGGTACTTCCAGCTTGAAAAGTTCAATCAAAAGTTCATTGGCTGTACGGCTGACAAAAAGCTGGGGGCCCCTTTTTTCGAACCGAACCTCCTTAAGATAACCACGCAGCCGATCACCTACACGAATTGCTTCCCTCGGAATAACTTCTTCCCTTGGAATGAAAGCTTCAGCATTACCACCAAGATCGAGAATGACATTTCCACGATCGATTCGTTTGACAGTACCCATAATGAGTTCTCCAACACGATCTTTATAGGCTTCAACCACCTGGGCACGCTCTGCTTCGCGTACTTTCTGCACAATGACTTGTTTCGCAGTCTGTGCAGCAATCCGTCCGAACTCAACAGCTTCAATCGGTTCCTCGATATAGTCTCCTATTTTGATTTCAGGATGATTTTTTATCACATCTTCATAAAAAACCTGGCGTTGGGGGAGAAATTCGTCGACTTCACCCTCTTCATTGATCACTGGTGCATCACCATCGATGACTTCCCAGCGCCGGAATGCTTCATAGTCACCTGTTTGGCGATCGATATGAACTCTGACATCGATATCTTCATCATGCAGCTTCCGTGTGGCGGTCGCCAATGCTGTTTCCAAGGCATTGAAAATAACATCTTTGTCGACTCCCTTTTCATTGGAAACCATCTCAACAACTGTCAGTATCTCTTTACTCATAGTTCACTCTTGTCGTCATATTTTGTCTGTGATGACCGCGTCTCATCTGTCGTAACCGGCCATCAAATATCCTCGGGTATGATGCGCCCTTTCTCGATCAAATCAAAAGGTATCCTGACCACATCTACTGATGCACCAGAACCCGAAACGTCAATAATAACATCTTGTCCCTGCATTCCATGCAATCTTCCCTTGAATTTACGTCGTCCTTCAAGCATACGGTTCAGTTTTAACCTGATCTTAGATCCGGCAAACTTCACATAATGCTCTGGTTTGAACAATGGTCTATCGAGGCCTGGGGACGAAACTTCCAGTGTATATTGTCCTCGGACAAGATCTTCAACATCCAGTACACCGCTGATGTGCCGGCTAACAATCTCGCAGTCTTTTATACCGATACCGTCTTCATGATCGATATAGACTCTGAGGACAACCCCGCCACTCTCCTGGACGAGCTCAAAGCCCAACAGTTCATATCCAAGTCCACTGATACTGGATTCGAGCAATTTATGCAGTGGTGAACTGTCGTTATACATCCCTCAAATTCCACATAATAAAAAGCCCCGATTCCCGGGGCCTTTATTGTTATTGGTAGCGGGGGCAGGATTTGAACCTGCGACCTTCGGGTTATGAGCCCGACGAGCTGCCAGACTGCTCCACCCCGCACTTGTCAGGCGCGGAATATTAACCTCCTGCCACAATTAATTCAAGCTGGTTTATATATATTGTGTTGAATGTGATTATTTCAAGATCACGAGACCTGAGCCGCCCAGTAGAATCCCTTTTCAGGAATTTACCACTGTTGCCGATAATGATAAGTGGAGTTCGGGTTCCGAACGGAAACATACCGAATAGTGACAACAACCTTTGAAATGAATATAAACCGCACATATTCAATCCCTGACTACCGTTTAATCAAAAGAATTTCACAAACAGGTATGTCGTCTGTTTATCTTGCAGAGTCACTTACACAGCGAAAACCGATCGTTGTCAAAATCCTGGACTATGAGCAGGAAGAGACCGTCGATACAGCACTTGCCAAACGTTTTGAACTGGAATACGAACTCCTCAAGGCTATCGAACATCCCAACATTGCCGGAATTTATGGGTATTATGAAGGTAACGGCTTTTCTTGCATTCTTATGGAGTATTTCCCCGGAGGCAATCTGTCTGTACCGATTGCATCAGGTCTTGATTCATTTCGGGCCATAAATTATCTACGGCAACTTGCGTTCGCGCTGGAAGAGGTTCACAGTCACAATATTGTTCATCGGGATATCAAACCACGCAACATACTGATCCGAGAAGATGGAACACTGGCCTTGTCTGATTTCGGAATTGCACGGATCATGGGAAAATCCTTTGACCTGACCCTGCAGGGTATGATTATGGGCTCACCCTATTACATGAGCCCGGAGCAGATCAATAATTCAGAACTTGATCAACGATCAGATTTATATAGCCTTGGCGCTGTGTTCTATGAAATGCTGACCGGGAAGAAAGCCTATCGGGAAGAGACATTGATGAAAATCTTTTACGCCCACCTGAATGATCCGGTTCCCCAACTTCCTGTCCTATTGCAGCCATTCCAGCCAATTATCGATCGACTAATGGCAAAACGACCGAAAGATCGGTTTCAGGATACCTCAGAACTGCTAGAGGCCCTCTACCACTGTCCAACACCAGTTTACAGAACGGCTTTTCTAAACCGCGCTTGAAGCTACAGCCCCTTCCAGGGCAGAGGCTGATCAGCCATCTCTCCCATCATATCAAGAATGGGCATAGGTTGATCATTGATTTTCAGTTCACCATTACCGAGAGTTGCGACAGACTCATAGGTGGTCCCTTTGTCTATGGCAAAACCCATTGCAGTGGGTATTCCAATTGCCTGCTCCAGTTCTGTTCCGGCAATCAGACTTTTATCCATGATAATCATGACCTGTCCCTTCAGAGCTGAAATCAGGTCACGAATCGTCTCCAGGTCGAGCAGTTTTCTTGCACCAATGTACTCCAGATCGAGGTTAAACAGAGTATGTCCTTTTTCAGTGCTCAGTTTGAAACGGGTATCGATACTTACCCCCTGTTTAACCGTTTCACCCAGTGTTCTGTAATAATCTTCCATTGATGCTATCAATGGCTCTGTCAAGTGTTCAGAATCTGCATCGCTGAATCCAAGTATTTTAAGTCGTTCAGTACGTATCTTCTGACTGGAGTCAACCAAATTCATAACATCCTGACGATCTAGACCCGTGAAATCTAAGCCCAAGTGTATCTTTGATTCAGGGATCTCCCTGGTCGATATTGGGTTTTCGACCTTTAGTTTTTCGATATCGAAAGCAACCATCCCGGCGTATACCCCTTCCCTCTGTCCAGATTTTGTTTTAATCCCCAGCCCAAGCATGTTGATCTTCGCATTCCCTTTCTCCGAAAATGCGATTTCAGGCACTTCTATCTCGACAGAGCCATCCAGCAGCGCATTTCTGTATAGCTTGTCAATATCCATTTTTACTACCGATGCGGCCATGGATATCTGTAATTCTTTCCCTTCTTTGACACCTTCAATTTCGGCTGGCCCCACATTACAGGTGCCCTTCAGTTTCGTACCCATCGAATCAGATATAAAATGTCCCGAAATCCCTGCCAATGTGATCTTTACATTCTCATCCGAAGGAGTTCCTGTGTGGAAAAGTGCTGCAAGTGCTTTTTTATCCATCTCAATCGGAGCAACCTCAACTTCAAATTCGAGACGGCCATCCATACCTACTTTTGTGGTATGAGAAACAGGCTGCTTGCGTTTAAAAACATGGTTGAAAAAATCTTGAAGATCAGGAGAGAGAGATTTCTTATCCAGTGTCGTATCAATATAACTTGCACCTATCATGAGACCTTTTGGGGTCATCATAACAGGACCATTGTAGATCGTGTGATCTACAATTACTTCAATCGGCTCATCCTGACCTACCAATACCGGATGCAGGGACAACAGTATTCTGGTTCTTGCCTTACTCTTCAAGAACCCCTGTTCGAAAGACAACCTTTCTATTTCCATGAAAGGAAAACTTTCAGCCGCTTTTTGCTTCGTTTCAGCGATCATTTCATTAAAAATCGCCTCTGTTCTATTTGCAGAGAACCAGGTTGTGCCCACCCAAAGAATAGAGATGATCACGATCACAACTGTGACTATTTTTTTCATTTCTCGAATCCTCAATACATTAACCGGACACTATCCCGTTTCTAATATTCTATTGTCTCTATTTCTGAAAACTTGCAGGTCTGGTCGCAAAACCTCTAGAGAGGCCAGAAGATAACAGGGTAATGAAAGGTATTGGTATTGGTATTGGTATTGGTATTGGTATTGGTACTTTCCCTTGATAATTTTGAGTATCGTTTCTATCCCCCATTTGGGTCAAAGACCTGTTATTACCGTCATTAGTATAATCATCTGAAATTTTCAATAGATTCAATACAACCCTTCTCTATATACCCATTCTGTATTTTAAAATAATTAGTTATTTACAGATATTCAGGATAGAATAGCACGTTCAGTACGAAGTGTTTGCAAACTTCCGAATTAGAAAATTTCCCAAGGTACGCCATAACGAATTAATAATGCCGTCCTTGAATTGTCCATAAAATCAATTAAAGCCATAGCTCAAAATGATGAGAGGAGCAATGTCATGTCTGATATAGAAATCGCGCAAAAAGCAAATATGAAACCAATTATCGATCTTGCCGGTGAAAAATTCGGCATCGAGGCGGAACACCTGGATCCGTATGGTCATTACAAGGCCAAGCTTTCCATTGATTATGTCGACAGTCTGAAAGACAAAGAGGACGGAAACCTGGTATTGGTAACGGCAATCAGCCCGACGCCAGCTGGTGAAGGAAAAACCACAACAACGGTCGGTCTCGGCGATGCGCTGAATCGTATCGGAAAAAAAACCATCATGTGCCTGCGCGAGCCTTCACTCGGCCCTTGCTTTGGAGTCAAGGGTGGCGCCGCAGGTGGTGGCTATGCACAAGTTGTACCAATGGAAGACATCAATCTGCATTTCACCGGTGATTTCCACGCCATTGGCGTCGCACACAACCTGCTGGCAGCCATGATTGACAACCATATTACACACGGCAATGAGCTGGGTATCGATGCCCGAAGAGTTCAGTACAAACGTGTCGTCGATATGAATGATCGTGCGCTGCGCAAGATTGTTGTCGGCTTGGGAGGTCCAGCCAATGGCTATCCTCGTGAGGATGGTTACGATATTGTTGTTGCTTCTGAAATCATGGCAATCCTTTGCCTTGCCACGAGCCGTGCCGACCTGAAAGAACGACTTGGTCGTATTGTGATCGGTTATAAACGCGATAACAAAACACCTGTCTATGCTCGTGATCTCAAGGCCCATGGTGCAATGGCCGCACTGCTGAAAGATGCGATCAAACCCAACCTGGTACAAACACTTGAAAACAATATCGCCATCATTCATGGTGGGCCTTTCGCAAATATCGCACATGGCTGTAATACGGTCACAGCAACCAAAACCGGCTTGAAATTGGCCGATTATGTGATCACCGAAGCCGGCTTTGGTGCCGATCTCGGTGCCGAAAAATTCATTGACATCAAGTGTCGCATGGCAGGCCTCAACCCTTCAGCCGTAGTTCTGGTTGCTACGATTCGGGCATTGAAGTTCCACGGTGGAGTCACCAAGGAAGACCTAAACCAAGAAAACCTTGATGCACTCAGAGAAGGTATGGTCAATATGGAACGGCACATCAATAATATCCAGAACCACTATGGTCTGCCCTGTATTGTTTGTGTCAATCACTTCACTTTCGATACAGATGCAGAAATCGACCTGCTGATGAAACGCTGTGAAGAATTGGGTGTGAAGGCAGTCGTTTCAAAACATTGGGCCGAAGGTGGAGCAGGAGCTGAGGATCTGGCAAATACGGTTGTCGATGTGGTTGAAAACAAACCCGGCAAGCACAAATATGTCTATTCAGATAACATGTCACTTGAAGAAAAGATCGAAGCCATTGCCACCAAAATTTACGGTGCCGCAAGCATCTCACTCGATCCAAAAGTCAAAGCCCAGCTTACGGAATGGAACAAAGAATACGGTTCCTATCCTGTCTGTATGGCAAAAACTCAGATGTCATTCTCTACCGATCCTAATGCCAAAGGTGCACCGACAGGTCACAACGTTCACATCAGTGAAGTCCGTCTGGCTAATGGTGCAGGGTTTATCGTTGCTATTGCAGGTAATATGATGACCATGCCCGGTCTGCCCAAAGTTCCTGCAGCAGAGCGCATTGATATTGACAACGAGGGCAATATTACAGGGTTGTTCTGATCTCGTTTTTACCAAGCAGAAACAAAAAAGGCCAGGGAAATTTCTGGCCTTTTTTCTTTCCACCTAACAATCAATAATGAATGAGGGAATGGAGACGGTAGTCTGATAATCTTTCTCTCCCCCCGAGATCATCCAGTTCGATCACAAATGCACAGCCGACGATATCCGCACCGGTTTTCTGTACCAGCTCACAACTGGCTGCAGCCGTACCCCCTGTCGCCAGCAAATCATCTATCAACAACACCCGATCAGCTCTTGTTAGTGCATCTTTGTGTATCTCCAGTGTATTTGATCCATATTCCAGTTCATAAGAGGCAGATTCAACATCATGTGGCAGCTTGCCGGGCTTCCTCAGTGGGACAAAACCCACACCAAGATCCCATGCCACAAGACTCCCAAAAATAAACCCTCGAGCTTCCATGCCGGCAACAGCAGTAATATGTTCGCCCAGAAAAGGGAACATTAATTGATGAACAGCAAGCCTTAACGTTGCCGGGTCCTTAACAAGAGGTGTTATATCCTTGAACTGAATTCCAGGTTCAGGAAAATCAGGAATATTGCGAATTTTATCCTTGAGCCTTTGCATTGAAATTACCCCCTTTCGATTCACTGGATCTGCTTAAATGGATTGATCTTCTTGAGCTTCTGGTCAAAGGTTATACTAGAAAATCTAAGGGAGGGATAGTGAAATGTATAAAGTTTTGATTGCTGCCGTACTGGGAGGCATCATCTTTTTTGCCTGGAACTGTGTTTCATGGACCATGTTGTCATGGCATCATCAAACCATAAGGCATCTCCAGAGTGAAAAACAGATACTTGATAGTCTTGTAGCCAACACCGGGGGAAAAGGAGGTATCTATATCGCTCCTGAAATTCCTATCTCCGTAACACACCCGGAAGAACTGCAGGAAAGAACACCCGGAGGCTCCTCTGCCTTTATTTCCTTCCAGCCAGACACTCTGAATCAGAACATGAAATACAGGATGATCTACGCCTTGGTAAACAGCATCGTTATCAGCACCTTGATCGTATTCCTGCTCTCATGTACATCTGAACTGAGTTATTTTTCAAGGGTATTCTTTGTTGTCATGATTGGCCTTGTTGGTGCCTTGATCGGCCACATTCCCAACTGGATATGGTGGGGCTTCGATCTCAGTTATACCATCGTCATGACAGCAGATGTTCTAATTGGCTGGTTCCTAGCAGGCCTAGTGATTGCTGCTCTGGCTGGTCGTGACTCGGAATATGGGCTCAAGGATTAGCAGGCTGATGAAAATTCTTCAGGAAGTCCATTCGTCCCAGTAAGGTATCGGTTGGAAACGTTCAATTAGAAAATCGACAAAGGCCCTGACCTTGGCTGATAGGTGGCGCCTATGCAGATACATCACATAAATTGGTCTTTGCGGCGGCTCATAATCTTCCAGAACTACCTGTAGCCTTCCCATTTTGATATCCTGTCCCACCATGTAGGTTGGTTGCTGAATGAGTCCCAGCCCCTTGATTCCACCAACACGAAGTGTGTCGCCAACATTGGATCGCATACAACCCGACACTTTTACAGTGATGTCGGTCTCATCCTTTCTAAAATACCATTCATTTGCAGGAAAACGGGGAGTAAACAAAAGGCAACTGTGATTGACGAGATCTTCGGGCTCTTGCGGGACACCATGTCGCTCAAGGTATTCAGGAGAAGCGCATACCACCATTCGTGCTGAAGCAATTCTACGGGCAATCAAACTGGAATCACTCAATTCACCAACATGAACAGCAATATCCAAACCTTCTTCGGCCAAATCGGCTTCCCGATCACTTAGAATCAGTTCTACACTGATCTCTGGATACTCTTCCATAAAATCGGCTGCAGCTCGTGAGAGATGGAAGGCACCAAAGGATGTTGGTGCCATCATCTTGAGCGTTCCCCTCGGCTCGGTATTGAGCTGAGAAACAGAAATCTCGGTCTCTTCGATCTCGGCAAGAATATGTTTTACGCGCTCACGGTAGGCCGATCCAACCTCGGTCAAACTGATCTTTCGAGTTGTTCTGTTGAGCAAACGGACACCTAACGTATTTTCCAGTGCGGTGATATGTTTCGATGCCATCGCCTTGGAAATACCCAGATCTTCTGCCGCTGCGGAAAAACTACCCAGTTTCGCAACGCGTACAAAGACCTTCATACTTGTTAACTTGTCCATCAAAACATTATTTTCTTATCAAGAAACAATATATTAACTAGTTTTATGATTGAAATGCAAATAGATAAGTAATATTATCCTGCTGCGTCGCAGCAATGTTGATTGTTTTACTAGGGTATATCACTAGTTGAAATTTTACTATTGCAGATAGTAATGGAACTAAAACAGATTATCAGAGTCTATGATGTGACTTTTAGCTGAATTCAAAATTTTTTGCACCAAACAGCAATTATCATCATGACCTCCTCAATATATAATTGCTGATTCCTTGTACGTAACTCCTGTTGCGTACTTTTTTATTCCAGCCTGCTGACGCACATCAGCAGGCTTTTTTATTTATCCAGTCCAACCCAATCCTGATGCGATACAGTTGATTGATAACAATAACGGAATCAATTCTTTTTGTTTTTCCGCGCCTGTTTTCTTCGAGGTACGGAATTGTCTGATCAGTACGACCTGTTCCTTTCCAATCTGGTTAATCACCGGGAGACGGCGGTTCAGTTTACGACGAAATCTTGGGAAGCGTTCTGCCAGTTCCTTTCCACCTGAAATTCTCAATACCTGTTTAACCGTACGCTCGAATTCATCTTCTATCTTTGAGAAGATCCGATTGCGCAGTTCTTCATCATCTACCAGCGAAGCGTATTCACGGGCAATTTCCATATCAACCTGACTCAAGGTTTTTTCGGCTTCATCGATCACGAGCCGGAACAGGCGTGATTCTTCGAACATGTTACGTAATAATTTGGCGCCTTCTGTACCAGTCTGGCTGAGATAATTTTCCAGTGCCGTTCCAAGGCCATACCATCCCGGTACGAGATGACGGTTTTGTGTCCAGGCGAAAACCCATGGGATTGCACGAAGATCAGACAGGGAACTCGCTCCGAATCGCCTAGCAGGCCGGGATCCGATATTCAATAACGTTAGCTCCTCCACAGGACTGGCCGCCTCGTAATAACTGACAATACCGGGTGTTTCCACAAAGGTCCGGTAAGCCTTGTATGACTCAGCCGATAGTTTAGCAAAGGCGGAATCGAACTCAGGGTGGGGAGAAAGTGCTTCTTCTTTCTCTGATAACAATGAATGCGCTATCACACTTTCTGCCAGCAGTTCCATGTTGTATTCTGCCGTACCACGATTTGCATATTTTGATGATACTACCTCGCCTTGTTCGGTTATTCGTAGCTGCCCATGTACTGAACCGGCAGGCTGGGCGGCAATCGCCCGTCCAGTTGGCGCCCCACCACGGCTGACGGAACCACCGCGTCCATGGAAGAACGAAATAGGGATCCCCGTCTCTTTTCCGACCTCAGTCAGACGTTTCTGGCCGAGTGCTAATTCCCAGTTAGAAGTAAGATAGCCTCCGTCCTTGTTCGAGTCAGAATATCCGATCATGACTTCTTGAAACCCGCCATTCTGTGCGATCGATCGCTTGACCAGTGGAATTGAGAAAAGCTCACGCATGATATCAGGAGCAGACCGCAGATCTTCGATCGTCTCAAATAAGGGGACAATCGCGAGTGTGCAGGATCTAACCCCTCGGGGATCCTTGAATAACCCTCCGTATTTTGCCAGCAGATAAACGCCCAGGATATCTGTCGCACTCTGAGTCATACTTAGAATAAAACAACCCACCGCTTCATGGTCCATTTTACTGCGGGTTTCGGCGATTAGACGCATCAGTTCAATCGTCTCCTGTGCCTGATGAGGCAGATTCCGGAAACGAATGTCATAGCCAAGAGGCCTGGAAAGTTCAGACAGGATCCACTTTTTCCATTTTTCCGAATCCTTGTCTGGGCATTTGGTGATATCCAGACCAGTTATGGCCGACCAGATTGCTTGTAGGGTCGATGTCGTTGTGGTTGAGTTTTCCCTGAGATCGAGACTGACCGTCTTGAAACGGAATGCTTCAATCTCCCGCCTGAACGGAACAATCATGACTTTCATCAACAACTCACTGTCAGATTCAAGCAAAGCCTTCTCCATAACAAGGAGATCAGAAATCATTTCGTCTGCCGTTTGGTAGGCATAATCACCTTTTGCTGGAATGTCGTCCTGCTCGGCCATCTCAATTGTTTTCTCCAGCTTCAGCAGCATACATGCGGCAAATTGACGGAAAACTTCTCCTGGATTCCTTCGGGTAATCTCTTTCGAGAGACCAGACGCACGCAATTCTTTTGCAAGTTTTCGCTGGAAAAATTTTGGAACATTCAGAGAATGTTTTGCAATGCTCAACTTTTTGGCGAGATTGACAAGACGTTCCTGATAGCGGTAGAGACTGGCTCTGCGATATCGGAACAAGGTTTTACGAGTAACTTGATTCGTTACGAAAGGATTACCATCGCGATCTCCACCAATCCAGGATCCGAATTGGAAAAAAGCTGGAATCCTGAATTCCTGATCAGGATAGGACTGTTGCAGAGCCCACTCGAGTTTTTCAAATAGCTCAGGTATACGATCAAACAGAGATTCCTTGAAGAAATGCAGGCCCCATGCGACTTCCTGTTCAACACTGGGCTTTTCCAGCCTCAACTCACCTGTCAGCCAAAGCAGATCAATTTCACTACGAAGATCATTGATAAATCCCTCACGCTCCCTTGGAGTCCAACGTGTGTTATCAATCTGGATCAATAATAAATAGATACGACGATGTATCTCCAGAACCGTGACGCGTTTCGCCTCCGTGGGATGTGCGGTAATGACAGGCCGGATTCTTGCGTTATCCAGCAATGTCTGAATCTCCAGCGCCGAAATCCCTGCCTTTTTTGCAGTAGCGGCAATACTGGCGAAAGAACCGGCGAGCTCAGATGCACCACGCTCGGTTTCAATCAATCGCCGGCGCCGCATGCCTGCATTTTCTTCGGCAATATTCAATAACTGAAACCAGATCCCCTGTACCTGCAAAACGGCTACAAGCAATTCCTCATCATCAGAAACGACTTTTTCGCCTTTAATATAAGGGATAACTTCGGGTTTTCTGTTTTCCAGAACTTCAAGTAAGGTGTTGTAGAGAAGACTGACCGTCTTGTTAGCGTAGGTTGCAACTCTTTCTGCGATCGATTGTTCTTGTATAACCATACTGTACCCCTACGGTGTCACAGTAAAAAAACCGTTCAGATATGAGAGCATTATCGCCATGTTCCACGTATCTGAACGGGTCACTAAGGCCAGTTAAACAACCCTGTCTTTTGGGGGTTCGCCAGAAAAGAAAGCTTTCAGGTTTTCAACCACACGCATTCCCATCGCATTACGTGTTTCAGTCGTTGCACTCCCCAAATGAGGCAACAATACAACATTATCCATTGTCAACAGATCTTCGGTGACCTGTGGTTCATTGGCAAAAACATCCAGCCCGGCTCCCTTGATGACACCGCTTTTGAGGGCTTCAACCAGTGCAGGTTCATCGACAACATCACCACGTGCGGTGTTCACCAGAATAGCACTTTCTTTCATCATGCCCAACCTTTCTGCGTTCATCAAATTGGTATTGGAACCCCCACCGGGACAATGCAGTGAGACGAAGTCGACCAATCCCAAAACCTCTTCGACAGAATCACACTGCGTGGCGCCAAACCGGTTGATCACTTCCTCACTGGGTGGATAGGGATCATAAAAGTAAATCTTCATTCCAAAACCAAAATGTGCCTTATGTGCCATTGCCTGGGCGATACGGCCAAATCCGATCAGGCCCAATTTCTTGCCTGTTACCTTGGTACCCATCATGTGTGTTGGGCGCCAGCCTGTCCACTCCTTGTTGCGGACATGCCGCTCACCTTCTCCTGTACGCCGGGCTGTCATGAGCAGTAATGTCATGGCCAGATCGGCAGTGCAATCCGTTAGAACTTCAGGAGTATTTGTGACAACCAGACCCTTGGCTTTCGCAGCATCCAGGTCAATATGGTTGAACCCGACTCCAAAGTTCCCAATGATTTTTGCCCTCATATTGTCGACATCCATCACATCTGCAGAGATTTTATCTGATACAGTAGGGCAAACAGCATCCGCTGTGCGGAACGCTTCCTGTAACTGTTCTATATTCATCGGCACGTCATCAATATTCAGCTGGACATCAAAAATCTCTTTCATGTAGTTCTCAACCGCATCTGGCCAGCGACGGGTCACGATTACTTTGGGTTTGCTCATTTTTTTCTCCTGGGAGAGTGCATTTCCGTTCAAATAATAATTTCAGAGTATACACCTGATCTGACCGGCGAATCATATCTTGATCGCCGGTCAAATCTTTTTTTTCGTTTGGAAAAGTTACGAAACCTTTTCCAGTACTTTTGCCACAGTTGTGCCAAAATCTGAGGGCGTTGGCACGATTGTAACGCCCATCTCCTTCAATAATTCCACTTTCTCTGCAGCACTTTCACCAACTGCTGAAATAATCGCCCCTGCATGGCCCATGCGACGCCCTTTAGGAGCAGTCAGTCCTGCAATATAGGCAACAACCGGTTTGCTCATGTTTTCCTTGGCAAACTGTCCAGCTTCGATTTCCTGGGAACCTCCGATTTCACCAATCATGACAACCACTTTGGTTTCCGGATCCTGTTCGAAAAACTCGAAATGATCCTTGAATGCACTACCATTGATTGGATCACCGCCGATACCGATACTGGTAGAAATACCAATACCCAGTTCCTTCATCTGGGATGCTGCTTCATAACCCAGCGTTCCAGAACGACCGACTACACCAATGTTGCCTGGCATATAGATATGTCCCGGCATGATACCCATCATGCATTTACCAGGACTGATTGACCCCGCACAGTTTGGTCCGGTAAGGATCATACGATCCTCTTTTTTGTATCGGCGCATGTAACGTTTGACACGGATCATGTCATGAGCAGGAATACCATCGGTAATTGCCACACAGAATTTAATACCGGCATCGGCCGCCTCCATAATGCCGTCTGCTGCGTAGGGAGGTGGGATAAAAATAATACTTGCATTTGCACCTGTTTCCCTGACCGCATCTTTTACCGTATTGAAAACGGGTCTCCCAAGATGGGTCGTACCACCTTTGCCCGGTGTAACACCGCCAACAACATTTGTACCATATTCGATCATTTCCTCAGCATGGAAAGTACCGATCTGGCCGGTGAACCCCTGAACGATCACCTTTGAATTTTCATCTAATAGTATTGCCATTTTCGTAATCCTCGTTTCTTTTTACTTTCCAGTGTGAGCTTTCCAGGCTGCGACCGCTTTATCGGCCGCTTCCTTCAGTGTTTCAGCCATGATGATGTCCAGACCGCTGTCCTTGATGATCTTGCGACCTTCTTCAACATTGGTACCTGAGAGTCTCACAATGAGGGGTACTTCCAGATCAATTTTTTGTACGGCCTGAACAACGCCTTCGGCAATCCAGTCACAACGGTTGATGCCGGCAAAGATGTTCACCAGGATTGTTTCAACGTTATCGTCAGCAAGTACCAGGCGGAAAGCCTTGGCAGTACGCTCTGCGGAAGCACCACCGCCAATATCGAGGAAGTTGGCAGGCTCACCACCGGCATGCTTGATCATGTCCATGGTTGCCATCGCCAGACCTGCACCATTGATGATACAGCCAATGTTACCGTCCAAACCAACATAGCTCAGTCCACGATCGGCAGCCTGCATCTCACGTGGATCTTCCTGTGATTTATCACGCAGTTCAGAAATCTTTGGATGTCTGAACAGTGCATTGTCATCAAATGACATTTTCGCATCCAGTGCGATCAGTCGGTTATCGCCAGTAACAACCAGAGGATTAATCTCAACCATGGTGCCATCAAGATCACGCATCGCTCGATAGGCGCCCTGGATGGTGGTGACCGCTTGGCTCAGCATGGAAGCTGGAAGATCTAGTGCAAATGCCAGTTCACGCGCCTGAAAGTCCTGTAAACCTACCGCTGGCTCCACATGGATTTTGATAATAGATTCCGGTTTTTCAACGGCAAGCTGTTCAATCTCCATTCCACCCTCTGCCGATGCAACCACGGTGACACGTTCGGCTGCCCGATCGAGGACAAAGGCAAGATAGATTTCACGGGCAATATCACAACCCTGTTCGATGTAAAGCCTGTGAACAACTTTGCCCTGGGGACCTGTCTGGTGTGTGACCAGTCGTTTGCCCAGCAATTCATCAGCGGCATCCCATATCTCCTCATCGGTCTTACAGATTTTGATACCACCTGCTTTCCCTCGGGCACCTGAATGGATCTGTGCTTTCACAGCCCATACATCACCACCAATTTCCTTGGCACGATAAACAGCCTGCTCTGGACTGTACGCCAAGCCTCCGGGATTGATACCTACACCAAAACCTTGGAGGATTTCTTTTGCTTGATATTCGTGGATTTCCACAGTAACTCTCCTCTATCTTATTTTTTCGACTTGGCTTCAATCTGATCGGCTTGAGCGATCACATTACGAGCCATTTTTTCAGAAGCTATATCGATCATCTTACCGTCGAGCTGGGCTGCACCCTTGCCAGCAGCAGCCGCTTCTTCAAGTGCTTCAAGGATACGTCTCGCCCGTGTAACTTCAGCTTCCGGTGGAGACATAATCTCATTTGCCAGTTCGATTTGTGATGGGTGAATTGCCCATTTGCCCTCATAACCCAAGGCAGCAACACGGCGTGCAGCTTCCCGATATGCATCTGGATCACTGAAATCACCAAATGGACCATCGATTGCCCGTAGGCCATAGGCACGACACGCAGTTAACATATTCACTTGTGCAGCATGCCACTGATCCATAGGATATCCGTTACAAACATAATCCGGGTTCAGACCACCGATAACCGTGGTACGTGACCGCAAACTGGCTGCATAATCAGCCACACCGAAATGAAGCGCTTCTAGACGTGGGCTGGCTTTTGCAATTTCGTTTACATTGGCACCACCCAGTGCGGTTTCAATGAGACATTCCAGACCTATTCGTTTCTTCAGGCCCATTGCATCTTCAACTTGGGTCACCAACATATCGACTGCATAGACATCGGCAGCTGTACCAACCTTCGGAATCAAAATGGTATCCAGGTTTTCACCTGCCTGTTCAATTATATCGACCACATCACGGTACATATAGTGGGTGTCAAGACCATTGATACGTACTGAAATAGTCTTGCCACTCCAGTCAATATCATTCAGGGCTTCGATAATGTTTTTCCGCGCTTGTTCCTTGTCGTCAGGAACCACTGCATCTTCGCAATCCAGGAAGACATAATCAGCATCTGAAGCAGCTGCTTTTTCAAACATGCCTGGATTGGAACCTGGAACTGCCAGTTCACTGCGCTGAAGACGTGGGGTTGCTTGGTCGTACTGTGTAAAACTCATGGCTTCACCTCTTAAGTTTTAGTCTTGATAAAAATCACCCGCCAGAAGGGCGGGTGATTGATCTTTGCCGATTAGAATCGGTCTTTAGCTGTAGAACGCAGGTATTCCTGAGCCGCAGCAACACCGCTACCAAGCTCAATCGGATAACCCAAATCCTTCATGCTCATCTCGGCACCGGTAATAGGCGTCAACAACATGAGTTCATTCATGTCGCCAAGGTGACCGATACGGAACCCCTGTCCCATAATCTTACCAATGGTAATTGATAGTGACAGGTTGTATCTCCGGTACGCATGTCGTGCGACTTCATTGCCATCGAAACCTTCAGGTGTTTTCACTGCCGTCACTGTATCTGACTGCCAGCCGTCCTGAGCGATCGTGGTCAGGCCCCAAGCTTCAACAGCCTTACGGGTCGCAGTTGCATAGCGTGTATGCCGTGCAAATACATTTTCGAGGCCTTCTTCAAAGAGCATATCAATGGCGACCCGCAGTCCGCGCAGCAGATTCATGGGCGGAGTATAGGGAAAATAGCCCAAGTCATTGGTTGCGATTTGATCTTCCCAGGCAAAAAAGCAACGGGGACACTTTGCGGTCTTGTTAGCCTCCAAAGCCTTTTCGCTGGCACAGACAATCCCTAATCCTGTTGGTAGCATGAGACCTTTCTGCGAACCACCAATTGCCAGGTCGACACCCCACTCATCCATACGGAAATCGAGTGCTGCCAGCCCACTTACAGTATCTACGAAATACAGTGCGGGGTGATTGCATGAATCGATCGCATCACGAACGGCTTTGAGATCAGACATCACACCGGTTGCTGTTTCGTTATGGGTCGCAAAAACAGCTTTGATTTCATGGTTTTTGTCTTCAGCCAGGATTTCGGCAAATTTGTCTGCTGGGACACCAGTACCCCATTCGACATCCACTTCGATCACATCCATGCCGAGCCGTTGTGCACAATCAATGAAAAGATGGCTGAACTGCCCATGGCGTGAAGCCAAGACCTTGTCCCCAGGGCTGAGGGTGTTCTCAATGGCGGATTCCCATGCGCCGGTTCCCGATGAGGGAAAAATGAAGACACGGCCATTTTCGGTTTTGAAAACCTTTTTCATATCCTCATAGAGAGGTTTGGTAAATTCAGGCAGATCAAGTGCACGCATGTCCTCCTGTTCGATATCCATCGCATTCTGGATACGACGTGGTACATTGGTAGGTCCAGGGATATACAGAAAATTACGTCCGGCCATTATGGTATGTCCTCAAGTTATTGGTTGTTGAAAAGGAAATTTGCAAAAACATTCTGTTATTGTTTTCGTTAATATTTTTATTCAGTCTCGCGGCGACCTTGTTCGATATGCTGTTAATTATTATTTGACACCGCAGTGAAAAATACTATGATGGTGCGCTGCAGCACCTCATCATGTGATTGAATCGCGTCCGCGAACTTCAGATTCTATACAGATTCGCCAGTTGAATGCAATGAATAAGAATGATTCCTGATCGTGAAACAATTGTTCTAGCTTGGTGACAAATCCTTTTTCAAATCTTCTACATCTTCGAGTCCAACCGAAATCCGGATCAATCCATCCGTGATTCCGGCCTGTTCCCGTTCGGCTTTGGTGAGTCGCCAGTGGGTCGTGGTGCCTGGGTGGGTGATGGTGCTTTTCGTATCACCGAGATTGGCCGTGATCGAGAAAATACAGGTGTTGTCGATCAGTTTCCAGGCAGCCTCTTTGCCTCCCACCACTTCAAAAGAAACCACGCCCCCATAACCGGTCTGCTGTCGGCTAGCCAACTGATGCTGTGGATGATCGCTCAGGCCAGGATAATAGACATGCTGAACAAAGGACTGTTGCTGTAGCCAGTCCGCCAGTTTCTGTGCATTTTCACAGTGTGCCTTCATTCTGATCGAGAGTGTTTCCAAACCCTTCAAAAAAACCCAAGCATTGAAGGGGCTCATGGTGGTTCCACCCGTGCGGAGAATGCCAAACACAGACTCTCCGATCAACGATTCCTTACCTAGGACCGCACCTCCTACACACCGGCCCTGACCGTCAAGATATTTGGTTGCCGAATGGATCACCAGATCTGCACCTAACTCGAGGGGTTTCTGCAATACCGGTGTACAAAAACAATTGTCAACCACTAACAGACAATCATTAGCATGGGCCAATTCAGCGAGTGCCTGGATATCTGCCACTTCTGTCAATGGATTAGAAGGTGTTTCAAGAAACATCAGTTTTGTTTCTGCGCGTATGGCCGCCTCCCAAGCCGCAAGATCCGTCAAAGCGACGAAACTGGTTTCGATACCGAATTTACCCAAAATATTGTTGAACAATCCAACGGTGGTGCCGAAAATGCTGCGTGAAGAAACAATGTGATCACCCTGTTTGAGCAGACCAAGGCAGGTACTTAATATGGCACTCATTCCAGATGAGGTGGCAATACATCGCTCGGCACCTTCCAGTGCCGCAAGTCGTTCCTCGAAGGTTCTAACAGTCGGGTTGGTAAAGCGCGAGTAGATGTTTCCGGGTTCCTCATCAGCAAATCTTGCGGCAGCCTGTGCGGCATTCCTGAAAACGAAACTGGAGGTGGTGAAAATCGGTTCGCTGTGCTCAGACTCAACGGTACGATGCTGGCCGGCACGGATTGCCAGGGTTTGCAAACTGTAGTTGTCTTTGTTCTGCGTCATTGTATGAGACCTGTTCTCCGGCCAGAAACAAAAAAACCCGCATCAGCGGGTGCTAAAGCAGGCCATTCGCTTTAGCAAGATTTATAACGCGCCTGCAAGCTGATTTCATCAAATCGGCGCGGTTAGTTAAGGTAGATGGTAAGTTTATAACGAATCAGGCTGTCATGGAAATCTCATCCGAAGGATTGTCGTCTTCGCGTGCATTTCTTCTCTGCTTGGCCTTGTCGGATCGAGATTTTTCCAAATGATTCAGATAGTCTGTGCTGATATCGCCGGTTACATAATTTCCCGTAAAACAGGAAACATCAAACTCCGAGATCGCAGGATTACCAATACTGCAGGATTTAATCAGATCTTCCAGATCCTGATAGATTAGGCGATCTGCGCCGATCAGTTCGCATACTTGTTGCTCCGTTCTGTTGTGTGCGATCAACTCCTCCGCAGCTGGCATATCGATCCCATAAACATTCTGATAGCGAACCGGTGGTGCTGCAGAGGCAAAATAGACCTTTTTTGCGCCGGCATCACGCGCCATCTGGATGATCTGGCCAGAGGTAGTCCCGCGCACGATAGAGTCATCAACCAGCATGACATTCTTGTCTCGAAACTCCAGATCGATGGCATTCAGTTTCTGGCGAACCGATTTCTTGCGCTTGCTCTGACCAGGCATGATAAAGGTTCTGGGAATATAACGGTTCTTGATAAAGCCTTCACGGTATTTCACATTCAGTTCATGGGCCATTTCCAACGCTGCTGTACGGCTGGTGTCGGGAATGGGGATCACCACATCAATATCATGATCGGGCCACTCCCGCTGTATTTTCCGTGCCAGAAACTCCCCCATGCGCATCCGCGACTTGACTACAGAAATACCATCGATAATGGAATCCGGTCGGGCAAAATAGACATATTCAAAAATACACGGATTCTGTTGGGCATCGGGTATGCACTGATGGGTATACAGATTGCCTTTCTTGTCGATAAAGATCGCCTCACCAGGCCGGATGTCCCTGATCAGCTCAAAATCCAGTGAATCGATCGCCACACTCTCGGAGGCAATGATATATTCAGTCCCCTTCCCGGTTTCACGCTTGCCAAAAACAACGGGGCGTATCCCATGAGGATCACGAAAACCAATGATACCCACTCCATTGATCATGGCCACAGCAGCATAACCACCCCTGCATCGGCGAAAGACACCTTTCATGGCGGCAAAAATATCATCGGCATTGATACGAAATTTCCCCATCTGCTGTAACTCATCGGCAAAAACGTTCAGCAGAACTTCTGAATCGGAATCGGTATTGATATGCCGCAAACCGCTGCGGAACAGATCCCGTTTCAGTTCCTCGACATTGGTCAGATTGCCATTATGGGCAAGTGAGATGCCATAGGGTGAATTGACATAGAACGGTTGTGCTTCGGCCATGGAGGAACATCCGGCTGTAGGATACCTCACATGGCCAATACCCATCTTACCTTGCAACTGGAGCATATGCCGGGTATGAAAGACATTATCTACCAGTCCATTTGACTTTCGAAGTTTCAACTTGCCTTTCTTGTAGGTTGCAATCCCTGCCGCATCCTGCCCGCGATGTTGGAGAACAGTCAGCCCATCATAGATAGACTGGTTAACTTCAGATTTCGCAACGATTCCAATTATGCCACACACTACCTATAGACCCTCATCTGCCCCATTAATTTGATCGGCTCGCATTTCGTTTGGCTCAGCTTCTCCTGTCTGTCCAGCTGTGGAAAAATCCAGGTGCTTCGCAATATCTTCTGGCAGATAGCCCTTGACCCATTCACCTGCCTCCTGGAAATAGGGGATAAGTTTCGACTTTTGCCATGGCTTGCTTTCGGGCAATGGTGTAAGGCCCGCAAGAATGATCAGTACCAAGACAATAGCCGCACCCCGTGCGACGCCAAAGATCACGCCCAAAAAGCGATCGGTGCCAGAAAGGCCGGTACTGTCCACCAGCTTGGCCACAACATAATTGAACAGAGAAAAAATGATCAGAACAACAAAAAAGATTGCCAGAAAAGCGGCACCTTTTCTCAAGGATTCCATTTCGATCATGGTTAACTGCCCAGCAATATCGCCATGAAACCTGAAAGCGATGTAGAATGCTGCAACCCACGCAACGAGCGACAGAACTTCTCGGACAAACCCTCTGAAAATGCCAATCAGTGCGGACAAAAAAACCAATCCAAAAATGGCAATATCGATTATACCCATTAGCGACTCCCGATTTGGTCAATTATTTTTCTTTTTATATAATGATGTAATCGTATCAGAGCATTCACCCCATCGCCATATGCAGAGCTGAAAATCGGAAACAGGTTCAAATCTTTACTCGTATGCAAAACATTACTGCAATTTCACAATCAGCGTCTTCAATTCAAGCTTCTGATCGAGCAACTGCTTGATTTCGTCTACCCGTGTTTTGGAAGCAAACGGCCCTGTCCTGACACGGAATATGATCTTGCCGTTGGTAGTTACCTCTTCGAGATAGCCAGGATATCCCATTCCTTTGATCTCCCGAACCAGACGTTGCGCATTGTCCTTTTTTGAAAAACTGCCCATCTGGATTACCCATTGCCCTTTGGCTGCACCAGTTTTTACTTTTGACTCTGTCTCTTTGTCCGGCTTCTTCCGCGGCTTTTCTTTTCCTGTTTTAGGCAGACTTGCCACAATTTCCTTTTTTGCTGTTTCTACCTTTGGCGTTTCTTTATTGATTGCTTTTTGTTCATATCTGGAGATGATTTCATCAGGAATGGATGAAGCAGGAGGTTCGGGCTTTATCGGTCGTAGTCGCCGAGCTGGTGTCAGTTCAAAATCCCTGATATCCGCCTGGGGTTTGTCTGGAGCCGGTTT
The DNA here is from genome assembly GCA_026984775.1 of Gammaproteobacteria bacterium. Taxonomy (GTDB): domain Bacteria; phylum Pseudomonadota; class Gammaproteobacteria; order CAJXQU01; family CAJXQU01; genus CAJXQU01. The sequence goes on along the minus strand of JALSRM010000045.1, from coordinate 17,641 downwards.
ATTGAGAATCATGGGCAGGAAAATAATGCCCAGAACAACGAGCACGGTTGCTCCTACGAGTCTCTGTTTCAGCTGTGGGTTCAAGGCTCCTCTTCCATAACCTTCATCACAGCGGAAACTGTAAGGAAAGATCCCGCCACCAGAATACGATCACCAGGCTCAGCAATTTCATGCAAGGCGCCATAGGCTTCTTCAACCGAGTCATAAGCATAAATTGATTCTTTCACCCCCGCTGCTTTCAGTTGTTGAACCAGTTTTTCACTGCCTGTGCCCCTTGAACCACCAAGGCCGGCGACATGCCAGTCATCCACCCAGGGACTTACGGTTTCGATCACGCCACTCGCATCCTTGTCTCTGAGCATGCCGATAAGAATATGATTCTTACCCCTTATCGGATTATTTTTGAGAAAATTGCTCAGCGTCTTTGCTGCATGTGGATTGTGTGCAACATCGAGCACAACCTCCACTTCCCCCGGTATCACTTGAAAGCGCCCAGCCAGCTTAGTCTTCTTGAGTCCATTCCGGATATGTTCTTCCGAGACGGTATAGTTTTCTGGAAGGCAACGGATCACCTTCATTACACCAGCCGCGTTCATCAGCTGAAAATCACCACGGAGGCGTGGGCGTGGCAACTGTGTATAGGTAACTTTCTGATCGTGCCAGTTCCATCCCTCTCTCAGGATCTCGTAATCAAAATCCCTACCCAGCAAATAAAGATCCACGTTTTCCTTTGCCGCATATTCGATTAGGGACTCCGGTACATCCGGATCGGAACAGACGGCCGGATACCCCTCACGCATGATCCCGGCTTTTTCCAAAGCGATGGCATCACGCGTTTCTCCCAGCCAGTCGGTATGATCGAGTGCAATGGAGGTCACTAGTGCCACATCGGCATCCATCATGTTGACCGCATCCAGACGGCCTCCCAGTCCAACCTCGAATACAGCAAAATCCACTTTCAACTTCTCGAACAGATAATAGGCCGCAAGCGTACCAAATTCGAAATAGGTGAGCGAAGTTTCACCACGTGCCTGATCGATAACTTCAAAGGCCTCGCACAATAGTTCATCAGTGACCGTCTCTCCGTCAATACAAATTCGTTCGTTATACTGAATCAGGTGTGGAGAAGTATAAACACCCGTCCGGTAACCAGCCTCGCGCATGATAGTACTAAGCATAGCCACACTGGATCCCTTGCCATTTGTCCCGGATACGCTGACAAAGCCGTATTCCGGCTGCACAAGACCCATGCGGTCGGCAACGGACTGACACCGCTCCAACCCCAGTTCAATTTCACTGATATGCAGGGTTTCCTGCCATGCCAGCCAGTCCGCGAGATTGTTAAAGCGCATGGGCTCAGATCGACGGATGAGCAGATTGCATAGGTTGATGAGTCAGCATCGCCAATAATCGGGCGATCCGGTCACGCATTTCACGACGGTCCACGATCATATCGACGGCACCGTGTTCAAGCAGGAATTCACTGCGCTGAAATCCTTCGGGCAGTGTCTGCCCTACGGTCTGCTCTATCACACGGGGGCCGGCAAAGCCGATCAAGGCGCCGGGTTCGGCAATGTTGATATCACCAAGCATGGCAAGGCTTGCAGAGACGCCACCCATGGTAGGATCGGTCATAACCGAAATATAAGGGATTCTCTCTTCATGCAATCGGGCAAGCACCGCACTGGTCTTTGCCATCTGCATCAGGGAGACCAGAGCTTCCTGCATTCGCGCACCTCCACTGGCAGAAAAGCAAACCAACGGGATCTTATCTTCCAGAGCCGTGTTTGCCGCCTGGAAAAAGCGTTCGCCGACGACGGAACCCATGGTGCCGCCGATGAATTCGAATTCAAAGGCACAGGCAACCAATGGTAGGGTGTGGACCTCACCTTTCATAACGATCAGTGCATCTGTTTCGCCGGTATTTTTCTGTGCCTGATTCAACCTATCACGATAGCGCTTCTGGTCACGGAACTTGAGAAAATCCTCCGGAAGCACGTTGGCACCGATTTCCGTGCTTGATTCCGGATCAAAGAAATTCTCCAGGCGCTTGCGTGCACGGATCCGCATGTGATGACCACATTTGGGACACACATCAAGATTCCTCTCCAGTTCTGCACGATAGAGGACTTCCTTGCAGGCAGTACAACTGGTCCAGAGCCCCTCCGGAATCGATTTTTTGGTCGTGGTCTCGGTACGGATACTTGCAGGTAATAATTTTGAAAACCAGTTCATAATGCGCTCCTGTCATGCAACGGCGTCGATCGCGTCTCGTAATTCTGCCATGAAACCCTGTATCTCATCGCTTATTTTATCCGGCTGATCCTGCAGTGCTTCCATTCTGGAAACCAAAGCACTGCCAACCACCACCGCATCACTCACCCGCGCAACCGTTGCTGCCGTTTTACCGTCCTTGATTCCAAATCCAACCCCGACGGGCAAATCCGTATGCTTACGGATGAGATCAACCTTCTTCTTAATACTGGAAGTATCCAGCTGACTGCTGCCGGTGACCCCTTTCAAAGAAACGTAGTAGACAAAACCCGATGCCGAGCGGCAGATCGCTTCGATCCTTTCATCGGTTGAAGTCGGTGCTATCAGAAAGACTGGATCAATCCCAGCAGCCTTCAATCGCTGGTTGAAATCTTCGGCCTCCTCCGGTGGCAGATCAACAGTTAAAAAACCATCCACACCTGATTCGATTGCAGCCGTGACGACTTCATCGTAACCTTTTATCTCGATCGGATTACAGTAGCCCATCAATATGACGGGTGTGGTCTGATCCTGCTCACGGAATTCCTTGACCATCTTCATGACATCCGTCAAGGAGACATGATGCTTCAAGGCCCTTTCGCTGGCATGCTGGATCACAGGGCCATCCGCCATAGGATCAGAAAAGGGTACGCCCAGTTCCAGAATATCGGCTCCTCCTTTTACCAGTGCATGCATGCAGGAAACTGTATAATCTGGATGTGGATCCCCCGCTGTGATAAACGGGATCAGTGCAGTACGCTTACCCAACGCCAGTTCTTCGAAACGTTGCTTGATTCGACTCATCACTAAAACCTGATTCCTTGCCGGGCAGCAACAGTGTGCATGTCCTTGTCGCCACGGCCTGATAAATTCACGATCACAATCTTGTCTTTGTCCATTTCCCTTGCCAGCTTCTCACCATAGGCCAGTGCATGACTGGACTCCAGCGCAGGGATGATGCCTTCCGTACGGGTAAGATCATGGAAGGCTTTCAATGCTTCCTCATCTGTAATGGGAACGTATTTTGCCCGTCCCGTATCTTTTAGCCAAGCATGCTCAGGCCCTACGCCAGGATAGTCGAGACCTGCGGAGATAGAATGTGTTTCAATGATTTGACCATCTGGATCTTCGATTAGATATGTGCGATTACCGTGCAAAACACCCGGCCTGCCTGCACACAATGAGGCGGCATGCCGACCGGTATCAATGCCGTCACCTGCCGCTTCGACACCATAGATCGCGACAGATTCATCATCGATGAAGGGATAGAACAGACCGATCGCATTGGACCCTCCACCGACACAGGCAACAATGGCATCCGGTAAGCGACCCTCCGCTTCGAGACACTGTTCTTTTGCCTCGCGGCCAATAATAGCCTGAAAATCCCTGACCATTGCAGGGTAGGGGTGCGGCCCGGCAACGGTCCCGATGATGTAAAAGGTATTGTCTACATTGGTTACCCAGTCGCGCATGGCTTCGTTGAGTGCATCCTTGAGTGTCTTCGAACCGGATTCAACAGCAACGACCTTCGCACCCAGCAGTTTCATGCGATAGACATTCATGGCTTGGCGCTCTACATCCACCGAACCCATGTAGACGACACACTCGATTCCCAAACGCGCAGCGATCGTCGCGGTAGCAACCCCATGTTGTCCTGCGCCGGTTTCCGCAATGATCCTGCTCTTGCCCATGCGTTTTGCAAGCAGAGCCTGCCCAATCGTATTATTTATCTTGTGGGCACCGGTGTGATTCAGATCTTCACGCTTCAGATAAAGCCTTGCCCCGCCAACTTTCTTGGTCCAGCGTTCTGCAAAATACAGGGGCGACGGCCGGCCGACATAATATTTCAAATCATTATCGAAATCTTGCAAAAACTCGGGATCCACGATGTATTTCTCGTAGGCTTCCTGGAGTTCTGTCACTGCCTCCATCAGGGTTTCGGCAACAAAACGGCCACCATATTCACCGAAATGACCTCGATCGTCCGGCAGCGTTTGAGATTTAGCTTGTGGCACTGTTCACACCTCTTATAAATGCATTCATTTTATCCCTGTCCTTAATCCCTTTGGCCGACTCTATTCCACCGCTGACATCGACTGCATAAGGCTGGGTAATTCTAATTGCCTGCTCTATATTATCAGGATTCAGACCGCCAGCGAGTATAATCGGTAAAGGGCTCTGATTGGGAACCATCGACCAGTCAAAGGATTTGCCAGTACCGCCGAAACTGTTCTGTTCCCAGGTATCCAGCAGTAATCCGCTTGCATTGCGATACGCTTCGGTAATCTGTACAAAATCCAGACCTTCACACATGCGGACAGCCTTGATATAAGGCCGGTCATACTGTTCACATTCCGCAGCCGTTTCATCACCATGGAACTGTAGGAGATCGATCTTCACCTGATTGAGGATTTCCCTGATTTCAGAGTAGTCTGCATTGACAAACAGACCAACACAAGTAACAAAGGCAGGCAGCACCTCTGCAATAGCTCGAGCCCGATCGATAGAAACGTGCCGGGGACTCTTAGCATAAAATACGAGCCCGATTGCATCCACGCCAATGCTTGCTGCATGCAACGCATCTTCGATCCGAGTGATACCACAAAATTTGACCCGTGTCCTGTGCGGCGGAGTGTTATGATTCATTATCCCAGTGACCGATTAGAACAGGCCGGGATTGTACCTCAACATGAAGCCTTTGGCCGCATTTTTAGCAACCGTAATTGAAACTCGATCTACTGATTTCAGCGTGCCGCCAGTCGGGTACCCGGTGGCGCATATTCAGAAAAATAGCGGGTAATTCCCCGGTGTATGGCATCAACCAACTTTTTCTGATGTGATGGATTAATCAGCTTGCGTTCTTCTTTTGGATTAGTAATAAAGGCGGTCTCGATCAGAATTGAGGGGATATCCGGTGCCTTCAGGACCACAAACCCGGCGTGCTGTACGGTAGGTTTGTGCACCTTCCCGATTCGTTGCAGGCCATTGAGCACTTCTCTGGCGACATTTGTACTGGCATCCATTACGGCATTCTGTGATAGGTCGATTAGGACTTCCTTCAACAGCTTGTCTTCCGTATGCAATTTTACCCCACCGATGAAATCGGCGGCATTTTCTTTCTCTGCCAGCCAGCGAGCGGCCTCACTACTGGCTCCGTGTTCAGATAAAACATAAACAGAAGATCCCTGAACAGTATGATTTCTGAACGCATCGGCATGAAGTGAAATGAACAGATCAGCGTTGTGCCTGCGGGCAATTTCAATTCGTTTTCTGAGCGGCAGAAAAATATCCCTTTCCCGCGTCAGAACGGCCCGCATGCCTGGTGTATTATTGATCTTCCTTGCCAGTTTTTTGGCAATAGATAAGACCACATCTTTTTCCCGGGTTCCCCTTTTTCCACTGGCACCAGGATCCTTGCCACCATGACCGGCATCGATAGCAACCACAAGATCTCGTAGTATCGGTTCAGACACTTGCTGTTTCTTTTTTTTGGATACGGTCTGCTTTGCTGGTTTCTTCTTTTTACCTTGAGCAACCTGTGGCTCTGCTTGCGGTGCCATTCGTGGATCAATGAGATCGATCACCAAGCGATGTCCCTTGTTCTCCGCCGGCCCAAGCTGAAAACTTTTGATCTTGACGTTTCTCCTGAGATCAAGCACGACACGAAAGGACTTGTTCTGTTTCTTCGCTGAACGAACCCGCTTCAGTAGTCTGTTTTTCCTGACAGGGAGTACAAGTTCCTTCTGTGCGTTGCTATTTTTGAAATCAATGACGACACGGGAAGGGTTGTCGACGGTAAACGCTTTATATTCGACGTTGCCACTCAGATCAAAAACCACCCGGGTCTTGTCGGGTGCAGGCCATACGCGCAGTCTTTCGATCTCGGCAGAAAAAGCTTTCCCTGCAAAACTGACCCACATCAAAAGGAAAAATATTTGAATGGAACCCCTCTTTACCACCTGAATTATCCTTTTTCAAAAACTCAAATTGCCTGAATAGTGTTAATAATGCAGCAGTTAAGGTTGTAAATACAAGTCCTATTTAATGATTATTTACTATCTGAATGATTTTATGGGGTATTTATAAAAGTAAAAAGGGATCAGTCTCTTATGACCGATCAGTCCTGGAGGTACTCTCTCCAAAGGAATATATGAAAAAATTCAGACTTCTCCCCCGTTTCTTAGACTTCCGAAGAAATCTTCTGGTAGTGCACCAAGGCATGTTCTCCTACCGTACTAAGGGCATTGATGGTGATTTTTCTCCCATCAGGTTCGAAATCAAGATTCACGCAAAGATCCGGTTCGGGCAACAATCCCCTGCCTTTCTCTGGCCATTCAAGTAGACAGATCGCTTCGCTATCAAAATAATCCCGGATCCCCATGGCCTCCAGCTCTTCGGGATCAGAAAGGCGATAGAGATCGAAGTGATAGATCGGAAACTGGTTGGTATTGTAGGAATGAACGATGTTATACGTAGGACTTTTTACCGCTCCCTGATAGCCAAATCCACCCAGGAACCCTCTGGCAAAGGTGGTTTTGCCAGCGCCCAGATCTCCTTTCAGATGAATGACGGTACCCTTTTCGACAACCGTAGCAAGTCGAGCTGCGATCTCCTGCGTCTGGTTGTCTGATGCCGAGAAATAGACGATCACGGGTTAACCAGTTGCCGGATCGCTGGCATCAGATCCATTGCCAGCATTCCCCTCTCACCCTGTTGTACCGCCAGATCGCCGGCATTCGCATGGATGCACACACCGGTCTTAGCTGCATCCAGTAAATCCAGACCCTGTGCGACCAGACCAGTGATTACACCGGTCAATACATCACCCATGCCACCGGTTGCCATGCCGGGGTTGCCTTGATCACAGAGGGAAATACATCCCTGATCGGAGAGAATCAGTGTACCCGCCCCTTTAAGTACGACAACACCTCCGTATCTTTTCTGCAACTCCCTGATCGCAGTGAAACGGTCAGACTGAACCTCTGTGACCGTACAACCAAGCAGCCTCGCCGCTTCTCCTGGATGTGGTGTCAGAATCCAGTTCTCGCGCTGAACAGGCTCTTGCGCGATCAGGTTCAGAGCATCAGCATCAACGACCAAGGGCAAAGAAGTCTCGAGAAGGGTCCTGAACATGGTCGTGCCCCACTCTCCCTGGCACAAACCAGGACCTATACCAACCACGTTGATCCGTCTCAGCAAATGGGTCAATTCACCGCAGTTTTCAACACCATGGGCCATGATCTCAGGCCGTGTCATGATGATCTGAGTGGCATGTTGTTGGCGGGTTGCCAGACTGGTCAGTCCAGAACCAGATCGTGCCGCAGCCTCTGCCGCCATTCTGGCAGCACCGGCAAATCCCTGATCCCCCCCGACAATCAAGGCATGACCGAAATCCCCTTTGTGCGCGGTCGCCTTTCGTTTGCCCAACAAGGGTTTCTGGGTCAACAGATCAATACGGCATGATGAAACATGAACAGCATCATAGATTTCATCAGGGACATCAAGATCGTTGAAACAGACCCTGCCACTGCAGGCTGGGCCGTCTCCGGTCAACAGTCCCTGTTTGAGACCGATGAAGCTGATGGTGGCATCGGCTTCAACTGCGGAACCCAGGATCCGGCCCGTATCAGCATTGAGTCCGGACGGGATATCAATTGCGAGTACGGGCGCTGGAGCCTCGTTGATCGCCTTGACAGCCTCCAGATAGTCACCGGTGACATCCCGATCAAGTCCGGTTCCAAGCAAGGCATCAATGATGAGATCGGCATGTTCAAGCTTGTCTGCGGCAAATGGCTCTGAATGAACGCCAGCTTCATGCGCCTTTAGGGCGCTCGATTTTGCATCACCTTTAAGTTTCGAGTGATCACCAACCTGTAACAAGCGGACATTTTTGTCATTTTCCTGTGCCAACCTTGCAACGACATAACCATCTCCGCCATTGTTACCCGTTCCACAAACTACAACGATGCGCCAGGCATCGGGCCAGATGGCCTCCAGCACTTCAAAGGCCGCAGCGCCGGCTCGCTCCATAAGGACCAGACCCGGAATACCGCACACTTCAATCGCCTGCCGATCCAGTTCACGAACCTGGCTTGCGGTGTATAGATTTCTTGGCAGTCGTACCATGATTAGATTTTAAATACGTGCTCTCTATAGTGCTTCAGTTCCCCGATGGAATCCTTGATGTCATCCATCGCCAGGTGGTTTCCCGTTTTTTGGTAACGAGGGAGATCCGGCGCCCAACGTTCCACCAGCTCCTTTATGGTGCTGACATCGATATGCCGATAGTGGAAATAACTCTCTAACCTCGGCATCAACCGATGCATGAAGCGGCGATCTTGACAGATGGAGTTTCCACACATGGGCGATACCCCCTGAGGAACGTAGCGCCCCACAAACTCAAGCGTTTCCTCTTCCGCTTGTTCGACAGTATGGGATGACTGACGGACACGGGCTGTCAGTCCTGAACGCTTGTGCTGTATGGTATTCCATTCATCCATGGCCTCCAAAATATCATCGGGTTGATGGATTGCGATCATGGGGCCTTCCGCAAGGATGTTCAAATCCTGATCGGTGATTATTGTTGCAATTTCGATGATATAATCCCGCTCTGTATCAAGCCCGGTCATTTCGAGATCGATCCAGATCAGGTTTTTATCGGAAACACTCATGGAGTACTCCTTGACAACTTATGGAAATCAATAATTTCACTCTGCTTTTTTTTGCTGCGATGGCCATTAATATTGGCATACATCTGTGGCTTTCACGACGACATATTAAACATATTCTTGCTCACCGGGAACAGGTACCATCAGCCTTTCTTGATTCTATCCCACTGGATGCCCATCAAAAAGCAGCCGATTACACTATTGCCCTGCAACGCTTTGGGGTATTCGAGTTGTTCCTGGGGGCCCTCTTTCTCTTGATCTGGACAGTCGGTGGCGGTTTGGATCTGCTCGACAGATTCTGGCGTGGCTTTGGTTGGTCTGCCATCTCCACAGGTGTTGCAGTCATGATCTCGGCTTTTGCGATCATGGCCATCCTGGATATTCCTTCCTCCTTATATCGAACCTTTGTCATCGAAGAACGGTTTGGCTTCAACCGAACGACATTCAGAACCTGGCTTTCCGACCTGATCAAATCTGCACTGCTGATGTTGGTTATCGGTGTACCGTTGTTGTGGCTGGTCCTCTGGTTAATGGAAAATATGGGTGAATACTGGTGGCTCTATGTCTGGGCAGTGTGGATGGGCTTTTCCCTGTTTATGATGTGGGCCTACCCGACCTTCATCGCACCACTTTTTAACACATTTGAACCGCTGACAGACGAGGAGTTACGATCACGGATTGAAAACCTTTTGCAGAGAAATGGTTTTTCCAGCAAAGGCATCTTTATCGTCGATGGTTCCCGCCGTTCTTCTCACGGCAACGCCTATTTCACCGGTTTTGGCTCGAACAAACGCATCGTCTTCTATGACACGCTGATCGACGATCTGGAAGCAGAAGAGATTGAGGCAGTACTTGCCCATGAACTCGGCCATTTCAAGCGTAAGCATATCATCAAGCAAGTCACCTTTATGTCCGTGATCAGTCTTGGGGGACTGGCACTGTTGGGCTGGCTGATGAAACAAGACTGGTTCTATCACGGTCTCGGTGTTTCCCAGCCTTCAATCTACATGGCACTGCTGCTGTTTCTGATGGTATCGCCGATCTTCAGTTTCTTCCTGGGACCTCTCATGGCCTGGACTTCGAGAAAATTCGAATTCGAGGCGGATGAGTACGCTTCGCGACATTCAGATGCAAAAAAACTGATCCGGGCACTGGTCAAGCTCTACCGGGAAAACGCAAATACATTGACGCCAGACCCACTTTATTCGGCCTTTCATGACTCACATCCTCCGGCACCGGTACGGATCAAGCATCTGGAGAAACTTTCTTCACATGGGGGGATAAAAAAGGATGGGACCCAATGACGGATGAGGAAGGGAGGTGCACCAAAGCAAGAGCTCAGTGCCTCAACCGTCACGGGTCCCAATAATAATGCTCTTCCTACTCATCATCGAAAGAACACTACCATTCGCTCTCAACCCTGTATTATCAAATGCGATATACAGGGTGAAACACTTGCTTTCCCGTGTATTGATTACGGTAAGCCAGTCTTGCTGATTTACAGTTTGAGGATAAAGTTCTTCTTAACGCTCTAAATCAGACAGGTATAATTCTACTGAACTCCTATTGATTGAAAATCCCCCATTTGGGGGATATTTACAGAAAATCTTATGACAGGAACAACACGGAAAATTGACCAATCTACCTTGGCAAAGGATGATGCGGTCCGCTTCTTTTACCTCAACCTCAGTGAAATCAGCTGGATGCAGATGCTTTTTCCAGTTGTGATCTGCTGGATATTCTATGATGTCATTGAGCATACCGTTCTTTTCACCTGGCTCTTTTTGACCCTGTCAGTCTATATGGGCCGGATAATTCTGATTCGACAGTACCTGAAAGCATCCCCGCCTCCAGAAGAAGCATCCCGCTGGGGGTTTTATCTTTCGATTACGACGTTTATTTCCGGTTCACTATGGGGTTATGCCGCCTTCAGTTTCCATGATCCCGATCAACTCTACAATGAGGTTATGATCTATGTGATCGTGATCGGGTTTTCTGTGGGTTCCCTGATACTGACAACCTACTGGCTTCCGGCGTTCTACGCGTTTGCTATACCTTCTCTTGGAGGTGTCTTGCTGGGACAGATCGTTCATGAGCATCCCCATAGCAATCTGATGGCATTCCTGATTTTGGTTTTTCTGCTCATGCAGCTCAAGGTGGCCGCCCGAAGCAACCGAGTTGCCCATGATGCCATCCGTCTGGCTCACAAGAATATCGAACTGATCCAGAAACTGGAGGAAGAAAAAGAGAAAGCGGAGGCGGCTAATCATGCCAAAACCCGCTTCCTTGCGTCGGCCAACCATGATCTTCGTCAACCGGTACATGCACTTTCCCTACTGGTTCACGGCCTCAAGAAAGAACTGACTTCAGCACAGGGAAAGCTACTTTTCCTGCGACTCGAGAGAAGTGTTGAAAACCTTGGAAACCTGCTTGAATCCCTGCTTGATCTTTCACGACTGGATGCCTCAGCAGTGCAGGTTCATCCCCGCCAGTTTCCACTCTCTTCCATTGCTTCGCAGATGTTGACAGAATTCCTCCCGGTAGCCAGAGAGAAAGGACTCCGTTTCAGTGTGCGCCCCAGTGATAAATTCCTCTATACCGACAAAACCCTGTTGGAACGGTTGTTGCGGAACCTATTACACAATGCCTTCCGCTATACGCATAGCGGTGGCGTGCTCCTTGGTTTTCGCAATCGGGGCGATCATATCGTCATTGAAGTTTGGGATACGGGAATTGGTATCTCGGCACAAGAGAAGGACAAAATCTTCTCTGAATTCTATCAATCGGAAAACGCTGAACGTGATCGATCAAAAGGATTGGGGCTGGGGTTATCGATCTGCCAACGTATCTCAGAACTTCTGGGAACAGAATTAACCTGTGAGTCACGGGAAGGTCGTGGTTCAGTATTCCGTTTCAGTCTCCCGATAGACAACGTAACCCGGATCACATCGACAACCGTGGAACAACCCCATCAAGAAGCTGATCTTCAAGGGAAAACATTGCTGGTGATCGATGATGATATCGAGGTTCTACAGGCCATGATTCAACTGCTCAAGAATCGGGGGATCATACCGATCACCGCAAGAAGCAGCAGTGAGGCCTTCGAGGCCCTTGAAGCAAACCACATCGCACCCGATGCTATCATCTGCGATCACCGACTGTCCGATGATGAAAATGGTCTCAATGTGATCCGGCAGATCCAGCTCCGCTACAAGGCACCGGCTCTGATCATCACTGGTGACACTGCTCCGGACAACCTGAGGGCACTGGATGAGTCAGGTTTTCCGGTATTGCACAAGCCGATCTCTCCAGCGCTCCTTTTTGAAACGCTCGATAAACTGATTGTAAGTAAACAGAAAAATATCATCAAAGCCCCCGCCTGACATCATGCCTGCCGAGTTGGGCGATTCCCGATCCTATTTGATCAGTCCAAGCTGGCGTGCCGTCTTGACACAACCACTCCTGGTACGTGCTCCCAATGCACTATAGAGCGCCTTGATATGAGACTTCACAGTAGCCTCAGAGATATGCATCGCTTCGGCAATCTGTTTGTTTTGCAAATCCTCATCAAGATATCTGAGAACTTCGAGCTGCCTTGGTGTGATTCCGAAATGACTGGCGAGTTTGATCAATCGATCGTCAGAGGATGGTGTCTCAACAATCATCTCCGGCGGCCAGTATTCACCCCCTGTAAGCAAGACATCCACTGCCTCAAGCAGGTATTTGGGACTCTGTGATTTGTGATAAAACCCTTTAGCTCCCATTGCCCTTGCCTTTTTGACCATGTCAATTTCATTCTCTTTACCTGTGATCACCAATACCGGTGGGAAATAGTCATAGGTTTGCAAGAACTGAAGCAGTGAATGGCCCTCACAATCAGGCAAGCCAATATCAAGAATCACAATATCGTATTGCTCATCTTCCTTGATTCGCTGAATAGCTTCGTTGCAATCTGAAGCAACTGCGAAATCCATAGTTCTTTCAAGTAAAAGTTGCAAGCTTTCCGCAACATAGAGATGGTCTTCAACAAGAAGTAATTTCATCAGGTCTTTAGTCCGTATAAACTCTGGTTAAATTGGAACAAGACCCCCCTTACTTCATCAAGTATATCCTGAATTACCAAACAATGGGAAAACTTTAACAATAGTTGCAGGGTTACTCGTGACTTATCTTCTGTCTGGAAGCTAAGGCATGGGAAAGGGTCCCACCATCCACCAGATCCAGTTCACCTCCGAGTGGGACACCATGTGCAATGCGGCTGATGGTTATGCCTGAACCTAAAAAAATCTGACTGATATAGTGCGCTGTGGCTTCACCTTCCAAGGTGGTTCCTGTTGCCAGAATAATTTCCTCGATCGCTTTTTGTTGAACGAGATGTTCCAGCTTGTCGATACCGATTTCTTCGGGTCCTATTCCATCCAATGGCGACAAATGTCCCATAAGCACAAAATACATTCCTGAGAAGGAACCTGTTTGTTCGATAGAGACCACATCGGCAGGATTTTCGACGATGCAAAGGATTTGGTTATTCCGCTTGGCGCTGGAACAGATCGTGCAAAGAGGTGTTTCACTGAAGTTCCGGCATTGATCACAATGACCAACCCCATCTATCGCCTGATAAAGAGCATCGGCCAGTCGTCTCGCTCCGTCCCGATTTCGCTCCAGCAGCTCAAAGGCAATCCGTTGTGCAGATTTGGGACCAATTCCGGGTTGACATCGCAAAGCTTCGATCAGTTGATCAATGAGAGGAGTATATCTGGACAAGATTTTTCTACCGTGACTTCGTTGGATTATTCAGCTCAGAATGGAAGTTTGAATCCTGCAGGCAGATCCATTCCTGCCGTCATACTTCCCATTTTTTCCTGAGTGGCAACCTCAACACGACGATTGGCATCATTGACCGCAGCAGCGATCAGGTCTTCGAGCATCTCCTTTTCCTCGTCCATAAGGGACGGATCGATGATCACACGTTTGACATCATGCTTTCCGGTCATAACTACCTTGACCATACCAGCGCCAGATTCTCCCTGGATTTCCATATTGGCGATCTCTTCCTGTACCTTCTGAAGATTCTCCTGCATTTTCTGCGCCTGTTTCATAATATTTCCCAATCCACCTTTCATATCACTTTCCTCCTTTTAAAGGTCGAATGCTATCTTGAATTATCGTTGCATCAAAGGCATCACATAGGGCCTGTACATCTGGATCAGATTCAATCACCTGCCGAGCTTCGTCCAGCCGCTGCTGTTCTTCGCGGGATTGTCTGGCCCGAGGTGTCTCTGTCCCTTCCAGGACCTTTTCTGAAATAACCAATCTCAGATCAGAACCGAACCTATCCCGTAGTGCTTGCTGGAGTTGTTCTTCAATACGTGCTGTACGCATGGAGCCAGGTGATAAAGACAAATGAAATTCTCCATCCTCATATTTTTCAAACACACAGCCAAGTGCTAGCTGATAAGGGAGACCGTCAAGATTCAGTTGCTCAATAACGTCGTGCCAATCCCCGGGGCGCAAACTGGTTGATTGCGATACATTTGCTACCGCGGCTTTTGATTGCTCAAAGGGTTCCTGGTCTGACAGGCCAATTTTATCAGACCGTTTGGATGGCTTTTTTTTTACCAAAGCAGGATCAATGACTTCTTCTACATGGAGCTTTCTGAATGCCAACATTCGTAACAGGATCATTTCGAATCCACTTCCCGGATCGGGATGAAAAGACAGATCCCTCAATCCAGTCAAGGCAATCTGATAGAATAATTGAGACTCTTCCGGTGTCATCTTGGCTGCAATTTTTTCCAGCCGTTCACGATCACGATGCTCTTTGCGGGCCTCGGGAACCAGTTGATGCACCGAGATCGCCTGCAACAGTGCAAGTAATTCAGAAAGGATAATTGAATAGTCAGGTCCAAGCTCTTTCAACTCATTGAGTTTCTCCAGCATGGTGGCTGCATTTTTCTCTGCAAGTATTTGCAACAAACCCAGAACCTGATCCTTGTCGATTGTTCCAAGCATTCCGGCGACTTCATCAGCCCTCAAAACACCACCACCGAAAGCGATTGCCTGATCGAGAAGACTCAGTGCATCACGCAAACTGCCATCGGCAGCGGTGGCTATCATCTCCAGCGAGCGGTCATCCGTCTCGATCTTTTCCTGCTCCAGAATCTTCCTGAGTTGCTGTTCTATATGTTCTACGGTGATTCGTTTCAGATTGAATTGAAGGCAGCGTGATAGAATCGTTGGTGGGATTTTCTTGGGATCCGTTGTGGCCAGGAGAAATTTGATGTGTGCCGGTGGTTCTTCCAACGTTTTCAGCAGTGCGTTGAAGCTGCTTTTCGAGAACATGTGGACTTCATCGATCAGGTAAACCTTGTAGCGTCCTCGTGTCGGTGCATACTGGACGTTATCAAGCAATTCGCGGGTATCATCAACACCCGTTCGTGATGCAGCATCCACTTCAATCAAATCAACAAACCGCCCTTCATCGATTTCGGTACAGGAACTGCACTGACCACAGGGTTTGGAGCTGACACCTTGTTCACAATTCAGGCTTTTGGCGAAAATTCGTGCAACGGTCGTTTTGCCCACTCCGCGGGTACCCGTGAATAGATAGGCATGATGCAGACGTTCACTGTCCAGCGCATTAGTCAATGCCTGCAACACATGTCGCTGGCCGACCAGTTCGTCAAAAGTGCGTGGGCGCCATTTTCTGGCGAGAACCTGATAACTCATAATGATCTATTATAAAGGAAGCAATGATCAATGCGCGAAGTAATTTATGCGGGGCTGTTTTTCAGTAAATTCATAAAGAATTTTCGAAAAGGGCGGCGGCCACACCCGCCACACTCCGGCACCCGCATCCGCTGCTGCCGCTGCTCCCTTCCGGGCCTGACGGGGTTCACAGCTTCGCGTCGCGGAGGGACTGATGTAGCCACCATCGAAACGATGCGCATTCTAGCACAGGTTAGAGGTGATTAAAGAAACGATTTTTCAGAATCGTGAACCACCATCGGCGATAGCTAAGATAAAACCGAGGAAGCATAAATGGGTATTACAACGTTTCCTCTGTCTGTATTACTGCTGAGCTTGATCGCTTGTTTTACAGGTATTCATGCCAAGGATCTTATAAAGAGGGCAAAAATTGAATAAACCTGTCAACAGAGGCACGAGACCAATGGCTCCCCACCAGTTCTGGTTCATCACACCCCAAGCGATGATCGCTAGCCCGATTACTATTCTCAAGACTTTATCGATTCCACCTACATTTGCTTCCATTATTATCTCCTCCTGTCTGGACAGCTCTATTATGATCAACCAGAAAGACATCCGTTTCAGTGACAATGTCACAAAAAAATTGATTTTTGTCACTTATGAATTATGCTGGATATTGCTTCCTTCCTGTTCACAAGGAAGAGTATGTGCTGATTTGAGCCTGAGAAGCTTGTCATCGAGAATGACAATCTCCCCCCGCTTCAGATGAATGAATCCCTGATCAGAAAAATCCTTGAGAATACGGGTGACAACCTCTCGAGCTGTTCCGAGCTCTTCTGCAATATGCTGATGGGTGGTTTGGACTGCGGCGTTTTGATGAGTCTGTTTCAACAGCCATTCTGCAACGCGGGTGTCCATTCTCCGGAAGGCAACTTCTTCGATCACCTCAATCACTTCGCTTAAACGGCGGGAAACCAAATCGAAAATAAAATGCCGCCATTCTGAAAACTCTTCCAGCCAACTTTTAACAGTTGATGATGGGATACTGACTGACTTGATTGGTGTTTCTGTCTCTGCCAACACAGGTGAGCGGATATTGTTGATAATGCAGGATGCTGTCACAATGCAACTTTCACCGGGTCCAATCCTGTAGAGTGTGATCTCTCGGCCCGATTCTGACAGTTTATATACCCTAACGCTGCCCTCCAGAATGAGATCCAGGCTGTAACAAGGGTAACCCTGACGAATGACCTCATATTTTTTTGGTGCTGTAGTGACGGTAACGACCTGGAGAAATCGATCAAGAAACTCGTCTGTCTGATCCAGAAAAGGAAAAACGGTCAATAATTGTTTTAGAGTTTGCTGATCAATTTTCATGGCTGATTGAAAAATATAAGCCCGAACAGCAATAATCAATCCTGCCTCTTTGGCAAGTATTTGAGTGGATTGACAGATTTTCCATCCTTCCTAATCTCGAAATGCAGCTTTACCCGGTTGGTTCCAGTATTACCCATCTCCGCGATTGGCTGTCCCGACTGAACGCGCATACCTTCATTCACCAACAGGTGGCTGTTGTGTGCATACGCACTGAGAAATGAGTTATTGTGCTTGATGATGATCAGATTGCCATAACCCACAAGCCCACTACCACTATATACGACCTTTCCGGACGCAGCGGCCCTGACCATCTGACCCATTTTTCCGGCAATATCGATACCGTTACGACCGGAAACTGTCTGCGATTGAATCAGTTTACCCTTTGCTGGCCATTGCCAGGTGAGTTTCTTTGGAAACTTCTCCAGGCTTGCTTTTGGAGACGTCGCTTTCCTGATCTCTGGCGTGTTTTTTTTGCCCTCTCCGGATGATTCGCTTGTAGGCTTGGGTTTATCTTTTTTCGCTATGACGTTTACCGGTTTGCCTGCAGGCGGTGTCAACCTGAGTTTTTCACCAACATGAATGAGATAGGGCGACCGAATTCCGTTCCATTTTGCCAACTCTTTATAGTCGAGTTT
>JALSRM010000044.1 GCA_026984775.1 Gammaproteobacteria bacterium | reverse complement strand
GGGCATTTTTATTCGGTTCATAACCACCCCCCCACCTGAATCACTTTCAACTGTATATCCATCACATTTTCAGATATGAAACGAATGCTGGCTGGCCTACTCCGGTCTGGGCACGGGAGGTAAGCCAGTCAAATGCTTGCTGAAGAACTGGAGATCATTCAAGTAGAGAGCGGATCCCACCCTGTATGAATTCCAAATTAAAGAATCATCTTCTTCGTGACCACATCCAAACACCGGTGATCGCCAGTGTCAGGAACAACAGTGCGGCAACGTCGATCAGAAAGACACCAAAGCTGCCGAGCAAGCGTCCACTGTGAATGTCAAGGAGTACCCGCTCGAGCGTCAGCCCTTTACCGCGGTATTGCCTCAACAGTGCTTCCCGGGGTTCTTCGGGCAAGGAGACCGGTGTTGACCAACGTATCCCGTCTAGCTCACCTTCCTGCCACTCCAGCGCCTCCAGATCGGCCAAATAGATGCCGTGGGCGGCCTCGATCACGAGTTGCCTTTCGGCCGCCAGGCCGAGCCGTTTCATACCGGCGGGAACACCGTCTACACCACCCAGTTTTTCGATTATCCCGCCTTCACTATCGAGAATAAGCAGCTGGCCCGGGATTGCGACAACGGTGGTGTCACCAATCTCCACCACACCCAGTAACCCAGCGACATTTGCCTCGAACTCTTTCTCATCGAAATATAGCCGATTCCCCAGTAAAGCAACCCTGTGATTTGGGGTGCTAAAACTCACCATCTCATCGGGGACAGAAATGTTGTACCAGTCGAGCAGAAGATTGGAAGCGACGTATTTATGATCCAGTTTCAGATCTTCGGTATGATTCAGCAACACACCGGTAACCACGAGCAGAATGACGAAAAAAGCCATGGCCACACCAAGTGTCTGGTGCCAGCGATGCAGCTTGCGATAGATTTTCATTTTTCTTGACTCATGACTTGTTCGTGCAGCAAGATGGCGATCCGGGCGAGTTTTTTCATCGCCCTGACCGAAAGCGTCGCTCCGGAAATGCCATCGATGGATCGATTCAGTTGACCATGTTCATCCAGACCCAAACCTTTGAACTGATCAGTAAAGAAGGGATAGCGGATCTCGCCACCACGGCTTTCGCGAAACTGCAACACCTTCAATCTTTCGATTTTTCCCTCCTTCACGACCAACCCGGTGGTAATGGGTTTGGTCTTACCGATCGCTTCCAGGATCCAGGCCGTCCTGTCATCCTGTTGCCAGTACCGCAGACGCGAAACAGCCATTTGGTGACCTAGAATTTTTCTCAGATCGGCTTTCAGTTTGGCATTCAATCTCAACCTTTGCGGCTTTGGGACCTGCCCCGAAAAAACGCCAGCCAGAAATTCCTCGGCGCTTTGATACACGCCTTGGGCAGAAGATACAGAAGCAGAAAACAGACTTGCTGCCGCAATCAGGCAAAACAGCGTTCTTTTTGCTCCGTGTCCGGGCATGTCAATACTGATCAAAATTGATAGCCAACACCCAGATTAAAGCCATCATGGTCGCCCGCTTCTTCATTCTGGAACTGGTAATCAAACTTGAACACCACATCTTCAACCGGCCAGTAGTTTAAACCAACATCGATCTGTTCGCTGTCATCACCGCCATTGCTCCCCGATTTGTTATTCCATTGCTGATAACGGGCAAAGAATCCAGCTTCTCCACGTGGCACCCTGAATTTATAGGAAGGTTCAACATAGAAACCATCCTGACGATCAGCCCCCAGCGCTGCCGGGCCAGTCAATGCAGGACCATCATCCAGCCACCAGCTGGCATACAGTGCCCTTAAACCAAAACCATTGCGCTGGAAATCAGCATGTGCTTCCAGCAGGTTGGCACTAATGTCTTCAGCCCCCTGTGTTAGATCCATCTGGTGCTGGCCTGAAAGCGCTAGCTCAAGTCCGGGAATACCCGTATAACGAATCCGAGCGGTAATCGCACCATCCTCACCCGGCGCCTTGGCCACTTTCTTGCGTCCGCTTCGAATTTTGTAGGCGGCACCCGCAGAAGTTTCGAGGCCTGAACTCAACATAAGATCATATTTCCAGCCTGGAGCCATCTCACCTTTGAAGCCCAGACCGGCCTCCCACCAGGTCGCCGGTATGATGTTCTTTTCAACCACATTTCTCTCGACACCATAGAAAGTGGGAGGCTCATGGGTTTCATTGATGATACCCGTCGGCACCAGATACAGACCTGCCAGCAGATGATGGTTTGGGTTGATATCATACTCAACAAAGGCCTGTTCCAGTTCAACCTCACCGGGTTTTCCATCTCCAGAGAAAGCATGCTCTATTTCCAGCTCCGAGAAAAAACTGAAATCATCCGTAAACTCATGATCAAAAAAGAGAACGAAACGGTGAAAATCGACACTGTCGGTCTTTCCATCAAGGTTGTTATAATGTAATTCTCCATAACCGCCAACGCTCGTAGTGTTAGCCCAGGCAGAACCTTCTGCCGCAGTTGCCTCAACTTCTTCCACCGCCTCCGTATTGGCGGCCACCTCTTCCTGAGTTACCTCAACTTTTTGATCGGTTTTTTCAAGTCTGGCTTTTAATTCATCAATCGTCTG
>JALSRM010000043.1 GCA_026984775.1 Gammaproteobacteria bacterium | reverse complement strand
GGTATCCAATTTGTAACCTGGATAGACCATGGTTCCATTTCCAAAACGGTCATCCTGCCTTTTGTAGGAAGGAAAGTGGTAGGGTTTTTCCGGATCAGACAAATTGATTGCCCACATAAAATGACCATCGAAATGGTATTTTGCAGTCACCACACCCCAGGTTCGCATCTCGATACCCGAAGCGTTGATGCTATGAATACCAATGGCTGGATGGCCGCTATGATAGAACCAGATTTTGCCTCCCTCCTTTTTGCGTTCAGTCAGGTAATCCACATTGGCAACATTGGCGCTTGGTGACCATAGCCGAATGATGCCTTTGAGATCCTCGCCGGGAATCCCATCCCATACCGCCGGATCCGTATGGCTGGTCCAGATCAGATCAATGGTTTGATTTCCAGCTCCCTGGTCGATGGCCTTCTGTACCCGATCCATCTGCGCATGCACCATACGGATGTAGTCGGGTTCCACATCTCCCAGTTCATCTTCATCGGTTGCGCCATCGACTTCGTCAAAGATATAGGCGAAGAAATCGGTTTGATGCCATTGGTTCTGATCCACATTTTCCTGCCAGCTTCTGGCCATGTGTTCATAGTCCCTGATTTGCTGATCACTCAAAGGAGCTTTTATCCGGGCATTGAACACTTGCCCCCAGGGCGTACGCCAGATAGAAACTGGCTGATTCATTCCAGGCCCGGTATATCCCTGATCAAAAGAAAAGAGATGCCCATTAAGGATGGGCGAATAAATTTTATTGTAATCTTTCCAATCTTGATCAGGCTCTAGTGAGAGCCGTTCGATGAACACCATACGATGCCGATGTGCCATCTGTTGATAACAATGTGCCATACGAACCCATTTCCGATCGGAGAGATTCGTACCAACGCCTTCAAGCTTATAACTGTCGTACAACTCTCCCACTGCTTCAATCGAAGGTTGATCAGGAAGCGTGGCATCCCAGATCTTTATCTTGAGAGGAATCGTGTTGTTCACATCGCCCGACTGAATTCTGATCGATGATTGGTATACACCTGGTTCTGCATTGGGTGGGATGAAAATATCGACCCAAATCGACTGATTTTCACGTTTGTCTTTCGGAACCGGGAATGAATCAAGAATCGGTGTTACCTGATCGCCACAAACCATATTTAGCGGGATCAATGCATCAGGATAGAAATCTGGCCAAGGCAAGACTTTACTTTTCGGACCCCAATCATACCCACCTGGCTCAACCCAATGATAGTAAGCCATGAACAGACGGATAGTCTGATCAGATTTAATCCGTTGATCTGGAGCGATCAGATCATCAACATGGATCATAACCCTGTTTGGCGCACTGACCTCACCCCGCATCAGCAAAAGCTGAAAACTGACAGTTTCATTTCTTGCCGCATCCAGTCTGATCCCTCCGGCAGAGAGATCGAGGGCTTTATCTTCAAAATGAATCTCTCCTGCTTTTGTTATCCTTGCCATATCACTGGCAGCACAAACTTTCAGTCCATCTGAAAAAGTCCTGCATGGCTCGTGTGACAACAGACCCGTGGCAATGAAAATTAGAAAAAGAGAACACAAGGTACTTGTCAGGTAAAGAATTTTAAGAGAAGTATTCATGCACAGGTATTATATACAACCTGCCTGAAAGAGTACCTCTAATTCAGGTCTGACAGCATATCAAGCATCAGACCTGGAACAAAAGACGAAAACAGCTTCGCATCAGTTTTGAACGAAAAAACTGACTACCCGCCGCCGAGCCTTGTAAGCCTGTTCCACATTCGGTACAGCTCGTACATCGCCTCCTGAACCAAGGTGCGCGAAGGGATCAAAAAAGACAGCAGGAACCTGTAACCGATCCCAGTCATGGGTTGAATTCTTGTAGACCCTGACCCTCTGTAAATGCTGTTCTTCAGGTGGCAGGTTTCTCTTCATGGCAAGCAGGATTTCTCCCCTTTATCATAGTCATCCAGATCTAGATCATAATGGGAGTCCGGTCAAACCAAAGAAATCAGTACCCGGTATCAGAGAATTAGCATAACAGACTGGATAGTGTGCGATATGTGCGCCAGAACGCAGTGTCCCGTCGTTGTTATTGCTGGCTACGGCAATACCAATTCTGCGGCAAACGCAGCTATTGGTAAGTCTAGACTATCGTTCAGTAACCTTCCATTTCTTCAATAAGAGCATGTTCCTGGCCTTGATCAGAAATCTGCCCCTTGTTTTCTATCTGATTGAACGAAAAAAAGACAACACCCACAACCAGTAGAAGAGTTCCGAACAGGATCAACCGCATTTTGACTCACCACAGTTCAGACAAGTCAGACAGTTGTCCATCTGAATCATGGCCTTGGTCTGACACTTCGTGCACAATGATGCGCTGGGAGGGAACTCTCCTTCTCCATTTCCCTGTGCCTTTTTCCGCTCCAGTTCTGCCTTTTTTTCTTCAATCAATTTCTGCTGATGTTTGTCGGGTCCCTTTTCCTTGATCAGCCCAATCATGCGCATGTGGTTTTCGAGTACGTCCCCAATCTCGGCAACCAGGGAAGGCATATATTTACCCCCTTTTTTGAAATAGCCACCACTGGGGTCGAAAACGGATCGCAGCTCTTCAACCAGAAAAGTCACATCCCCTCCCTTTCTAAAAACTGCCGAAATAATGCGTGTCAGCGCGACGATCCATTGAAAATGATCCATACTTTTGGAATTGATGAACACTTCAAACGGCCGCCGTAATTCATGCTCTGTACCTTCGTTGAGGATGATGTCATTCACCGTAATGTAAAGCGCATGTTCGCTCAGAGGCGTCTTGATTTTATAGGTGGAACCCAGCAGCATTTCCGGACGTTCCACTTTCTCGTGCATATGCACGACGTTGTCTTCTGCCTCAGAAACTGTATTTTCCTGAACGGGTTCCTCATCTTTTACGACACTGTAACCCACTATTTTTTTGTCAATTTTAATCGCCATCAGAATTTACCGTAATAACCTTCTTTGAGTGCATCGAACAGATTGGCGGCAGTATGGACTTCGCCGTCATATTCAATCTCTTCATTCCCCTTGACCTCAATCACTTCACCATTCTCCAGCGAGAACCGATACGTGGTATTTTCAAGATCTTCTTCTTTCACCAGTACACCCTGGAATACTTCCGGATTGAAACGGAAGGTAGTGCATCCTTTCAAACCCTTGTCATACGCATATTCGTAAATGTCCTTAAAATCCTCGAACGGAAAATCGGTGGGAACATTGGCCGTTTTCGAAATTGAGGAATCAATCCACTTTTGCGATGCCGCTTGGATGTCCACATGTTGTTTTGGTGTTACCGAATCGGCACTGATGAAGTAATCCGGCAACTGCTCCTCAGGGTTTTCCGAAAAAGGCATAGCATCAGGATTCACCAGTGTACGGTAGGCCAGTAATTCATAGGAATAGACATCCACTTTCTCCTTGGTTTTCTTGCCCTCACGAATGACATTTCGTGAATAGTGATGGGCAAAGCTGGGTTCGATTCCGTTACTTGCATTATTGGCCAGTGACAAGGAGATCGTACCGGTGGGTGCAATCGAACTGTGATGAGTGAAGCGGGCACCAATCTCCGCCAGCTTTTCCACCAGCTCTGGATCTTCATTCGCAATCTGCTGCATATAACGACTGTATTTCGCATGCAGCACCTTGCCCTTGACTCTGTCGCCTACCCTGTAGCCGTCTGCGGCCATTTCCGGTCGATGACGCAGCATCTCGCCGGAGACTTCGAACTCTTCTTCCATGATCGGTGCCGGCCCCTTCTCCTCTGCCAGTGCCAATGCTTCTTCCCAGCCTGCCATGGCCAACTCGCGGCTGACCTTCTCCGTAAATTCGATCGATTCAGGACTGCCATATTTCTGCTTGAGCATGGTCAACGTCGATCCAAGACCGAGAAAGCCCATACCATGCCGGCGTTTACGCATGATTTCGTCGCGTTGTTTTTCCAATGGCAGACCATTGATTTCGACCACGTTGTCCAGCATACGGGTAAAGACACGCACCACAGAATGAAACATCTCCCAGTCAAATTTGGCCTCTTCGGTGAACGGGTTTCTGACAAACATGGTGAGGTTGACCGAACCGAGCAGGCAGGCACCGTATGGTGGCAAACCCTGCTCGCCACAAGGATTGGTTGCTCGGATATTTTCACAGAACCAGTTGTTATTCATCTCGTTGTATTTGTCGATGAGAATGAAACCGGGTTCCGCATAATCATAAGTGGATGACATAATCGCATCCCACAGCCGTCGTGCGGGCAACGTCTTGTAGATTTTACAAGCCACCTTGCCCGTGTCATCAACGATATAGCCGTCATGTGTCGGCCATTCCCGCCAGATGACTTTTTCATTGTCATGCAGATCGATATTTTCCAGCTCCACTTCCTTTTCATTAAGTGGAAAGGCCAGTTTCCACTGATCATCATCCTTTACCGCCTGCATGAACTCATCGGTGATCAGTAATGACAGGTTGAACTGACGTAAACGGCCATCTTCCCGCTTTGCCCGGATAAAATCGAGCACATCCGGGTGCCCTACATCGAAGGTCGCCATCTGAGCACCACGGCGTCCGCCTGCAGAGGAAACGGTAAAACACATCTTATCGAATATATCCATGAAGGAAAGTGGTCCAGAGGTATATGCACCGGCACCGGAAACATAGGCACCCTTTGGACGCAGAGTAGAAAATTCATACCCGATACCACAGCCAGCCTTGAGAGTCAGACCTGCTTCATGAACCTTGTTCAGAATGTCATCCATTGAATCGTGAATTACGCCGGATACAGTGCAATTGATAGTCGATGTTGCCGGTTTGTACTCCTGTGCACCGGCATTGGAAGTTATACGTCCGGCCGGGATGGCACCGTTACGTAACGCCCAGAGAAACTTCTTGTACCAGAAGTCCTGTTTTTCCGGTGTAGCTTCTACTTCGGAAAGTGCCTTGGCGACACGCTGATAAGTCGCATCGATATCCTCATCCACAGGGGTTCCGTCCTTGGCTTTGAGACGATACTTTTTATCCCATATATCAAGCGAGGCAGGCTGTAGTTCTATGCCTTTCCCCTCTTCAGGCACGATAGCCACAGATGCTGAGTTCATACTATTTTTCTCCCACTTCATTTTATTAGTATAGGCTGACACAACACTGCTGAACAGCAGTTTTCGAACATGCCATGCCAAAAGGAACGTGGCACAATATATTGTGTTTTAGTTTTGTGATCAACATATATCTTGTGTTTTTTAAAAATTTTACATAAGCAGGTTGATAGAAGCGGTACTAATGATCTGATAAGTGATTGATTTGTCCGGCTGCCACTCACAACATCCGTTTTTACCCTTCCAGCATCGTGGGAAACTCTTGTTTGAAAGATTGGGAATTGAGCAAGGGAAAGACCAAGCTACCTGACCGGATCCATCAGGGGCAGAAGGATTAATCAGACCATGCGGGAGAATCGGGGGGATTTCATGCTTTCATTGTTATAGACATCAAACACCGCGCAAATGTTCCGGATCAGAAGCCGGCCGGCTGGCAGAATTTCGATCGAATCATCATTCAACTTCAGCAGGCCATCGCCCTGCATGATGTTCAACTGTTCCAACTCATCGGCAAAGTAATCATCGAAAGTAACCTCCATATACTTGAGATAACGATCGACTATCCTTGATTTATCCAGCACAAAGTTACAGATCAGCTGTGTAATGACCTCTCGCCGAAGCACATCATCGAAGCTCAGTTCTATACCTCTGAAAACGGGCAACTCACCCTCATCGATGGATTTGAAATAACTGTCGATATCTTTGTGATTCTGACAGTAGGTAAAACCCACCTTGCTGATCGAGGAAACCCCCATGGCCACCAGGTCACAACCTGAATGTGTCGAGTACCCTTGGAAGTTACGGTAGAGAGTTCCATTTTGCTGAGCACGTGTGAGCTCGTCGTCTGGTTTGGCAAAATGGTCCATACCGATATACACGTACCCTGCTTCCGTCATGCGATCGACGGCATGGCGCAGGATCTCGAGCTTTTCACTGGCTGATGGCAGTTCCGCTTCATTTATTTGCCGCTGAACCTTAAACATAGAAGGCATATGGGCGTAGTTATAGATCGCGACGCGATCCGGGGACATGCGGATCACTTCATTCAGCGTTCTGCTGAAGGACTCGACTGTCTGCCTTGGCAGGCCGTAGATGAGATCCATGCTAATGGAGTGAAAGCCCTCCTTTCGAGCCTGGTCCAAGGCAGCTTCGGTTTTCTCCATAGGCTGGATCCGGTTGACAGCCCTTTGCACTTTTTCGTTGAGATCCTGCACGCCCAAGCTGATACGGTTGAACCCCAGTTCGCGCAAGACACCCAATGTTTCTTCCGTGACCTCACGTGGATCCAGTTCGATGGAATATTCGCCCTTGTCATCCTCGCGCAGATTGAAATGCTTTGCGATCTCGGACATCAGCGCCTGCATCTGATCCAGAGAGATGAACGTTGGTGTTCCTCCTCCCCAATGGAGTTGGTCGACAACACGGTCACTGTCATAGAGTTCGGCATGCAGAGCAATCTCACGATGCAGTCGTTCCAGATAAGGTACGGCACGCTTGCGGTTGTTAGTGATGATTTTATTGCAACCACAATAGAAACAAACTGTGGCACAGAAAGGCAAATGAATATAAAGCGACAGAGGCTGCGGGATCGGATCTTCATTGGACAATCTTGCATGTTCCACATATTGCGCGGCACCGAATTTTTGATGAAACTGAACCGCCGTGGGGTAGGAGGTATAACGCGGGCCTGCCTTATCGTAGCGTCTGATAAGCTCCGGATTGAAAAGATAACCCTGATCCATCGGTTCTCACTGTCATGACATGAAGAATATTGTAATCCTGCTCTGGCAAAAAATTTTGATCCAGATCAACTCAGACTGGATTCCGATTATTGATGTAAAGATTGAAAGCCTCTCTCAGCGTATTGATCAGATCGGTTTCGGAGATTGGTTTGTTCAAAAACTTGAAGATCGCACCTGAATTGATAGCTGATATGATGGCATCACGATCGGCATTTGCACTCAACAAAATGCGCGTGGTCATCGGATAAAGGCTCTTGATCTTCTCCAGCAGTTCACTACCTCGCATACCGGGCATCACTTCATCAGAAACAACCACACCGACATTATGCCGGGCCATCATGTTCAGCGCTTCCTCACCACTAGAAGCCATCAATATTCTGTACCCCTGATCACGTAACATGACACCCATGTGACTGAGCATTTCATCGTCATCATCGACCAGTAATAACGTTGTAGCTGGATTACCACTTTCACTTTCCACTTCCAGACACCAACCTTCATTCAACATTTCAGTGATCTCGTTGGCGGGCAAAGGTTTTGAAAAATAAAAACCCTGCAATTCATCACAGCCCCTGGAGCGCAGAAAATCGAACTGAGCTTGTTCTTCAACTCCTTCCGCGACCACTCGCAAACTAAGGCTGTGTGCAAGGCTAATCACGGCCAGGGTAATCGCTGCATGATCCGGTTCTGTCGTAATATCACGAGTAAACACCTTGTCGATTTTCAATATGTCAACCGGAAAGTTTTTCAGATAGCTGAGTGACGAATAGCCGGTACCAAAATCATCGATCGAAACCGTACCTCCCAGCATCCGGAACTCCTTGAGGATCTCGATGCATCGATCTGCATCTCTCACCAGAGAATTTTCTGTGATTTCCAGTTCCAGACAGTTGGGATCGAGATCTTCGTCATCTAGAATACGCGTGATCGTATCAAGCAGATCATGTTGCATGAACTGACGCGGTGAGAGATTGATCGCCATGCGCATGTTCTGCCCCATCTGGTTCCATTTTTTTGCTTGCTGGCAGGCTGTTCTCAGTACCCAAGTTCCAATATCCGAGATCAGGCCGCTGCGCTCAGCCAGTGGAATGAAACTGGTAGGTAAAATAAGTCCTTCACCGGCACGCTTCCATCGGATCAGGGCTTCCATTGCAACGATCTTCCCTGTATTGAAATCCACCCTGGGTTGATAGTGAAGCACAAACCTATTTTCGGTAAGTGCATTGCGCAGATCCTTCTCCGACAGCAGCCGTTCCAGTGCACCCTTGTTCATTTTCTGTGAATAAAAACGGAACCGGGGCAAATCATGACGACGGCTCTTCTTCGCACGCTTCATGGCAGTATGCGCATTATTGATCAGGGTTTCACTGTCCATGCCATCCTTGGGATAGATGCTGATACCAATACTGGCTTCGATACTGATCTCGTGCTCACCAAGTCGGGCAGGTTGCCGGATCACTTCGAGCAGAGAGGTTGCAACGGCGGCCACTGGATCGGTATCTTCCAGGTTTTCAAGAATCACGATGAAATGATCACCAGAATAACGGGCGATAGTATCTTCTGCGCGGCCACGTAGAACCAACCGCTTGGCAATTTCTCTGAGCAGTGCATCACCATTCTGCTTGCCAAAAGCGTCATTGATCTTGTCAAACTCATCCAGATCGATGTACAAAACGGCAACCAACCGCTTGGTCCGGTTAGCGTTCGAAATGGCATGATTGAGACGATCGAACAGCAAGGAACGCCCAGGTAAACGTGTCAGTTCGTCGATCACAGTCTCTCGTCCTTCCGGGTCATGGGTACGCAGTTCATCGAAAGCGACGATGACACCTGTAATATTGCGGTTCTCATCCTCAAAGGGTTTGGCTGAAGCACGAAGAGGCAACAAGTGCCCGTCTCTTTGGCGCAGGAAATGATTCAATGGCAGTTCGACCTTTGTATTGGTCGCCTGGCTCTTGGCAACCATATCAATCGGATACGGCGAGCCTTTTGCATCCTGGATAGCCATGACCTCTGATAACGGGCGGCCACGAACATTTTTCAACAGGTGGCCAGTAAGTGTTTCGGCTTGGGGGTTCATGAATTCAATACGGCCGGCACTGTCTGTGATCACGACAGCATCACTCACCGTATTCATGGCAACCTCTGCATGGCTCTTCTCTCTAGTCAGAGAACTGACATATGTTCTCAACTGGTTTCGGTAGAGAATCAGAAAACCCACGAGGGTAGCGACAATCGCGGGGCCCGGTCGAAACCAGTAGTGGCCTCCGAAAAGTTCCGTTCTCGCCAAAAGCACAGAAAACAGTAGAATGCTGGTAACCGA
The DNA here is from genome assembly GCA_026984775.1 of Gammaproteobacteria bacterium. Lineage (GTDB taxonomy): Bacteria > Pseudomonadota > Gammaproteobacteria > CAJXQU01 > CAJXQU01 > CAJXQU01. The sequence goes on along the minus strand of JALSRM010000043.1, from coordinate 154,200 downwards.
GAGCGAAGTTGTCAGAAGGATCCGATCGGTCTTGAACAGGAAAAACACCAGCCCCAGCAGAACAATAAATGGAACTGTCAGAAGCAGGTTATCCAGGTCATTCAGTGGAATAATGGTGAGTCGGTTGAGTAATGCATCGAGTGCATGGGCCTCAAATTCCACGCCGGCCATGGGCTGATCCGAGCGGGTCACCGGTGTGGCAATGCGATCTCCAAGACCGATGGCATCGATCCCAACCAGAACCCATTTGTCTTTGAAAAAGTCTGAATCAGGCGCTTGATCGAGTGCATCAATAAAGGATACCTTTTGGAAATAACCGACTGTATCGGAAAATGGCAGCAACACCCGGTAGTCTCTTACCCAGGTTGTTTCAGTATTCTTGTCAGAATCCGGTCTCCTTTCTCCAACCAGTTCCCCCCTGCCCTCTATCTGTAGCATGGCCAGAGGTAAGGCAGGTCGATCAGGTGATCCGATACCCGCCTTGAGAAACAGACTCCGGCTGATCCCGTCTTGATCGAGTTCAACATCCACATGCCCAATCGCTGCCGCTGCCTGATTGAAATCCGGCAGCGAGCTAAGCTCCTGTAACTCTTCAACGGAGCCTCCTGTCGTAGCAAGCATTGGTGAAACAGGCAGCACAACCCTGCCATTTCGGCTAAGAGCATCCACCAGGGCCTGGTCACCTTCTGGATCATTCTCATCGGGTTCGGCAAAAATGATGTCGAGCCCAACTGCTTTACTGTCTTTTAACACATCCAGCAGTTTGGCATGAAAGCGCCGCGGCCAAGGCCATCGTCCCAACTCTCCAAGACTCTGCTCATCGATCACGACCAGGATGATATCTTCAGATGGTGGACGGGGCCACAGATTGAGGTGCATGTCATAGATCGCGTTATCCAGACGATCCGTAACATGGCTGTAGTTGAGCATTGCCGCAATGAAAGCCAGTAACAGCAATAGAAACAGGCTTTCAATCGGCAAAAAACGAGGTCTCATCACTTTGGCCTGGCAGAAAAATAATCCCGGTGTAATGCCCGGAAACCAGGTTCAAAAGGAATGACCAGAGTTTGGGGACGGGACCAGTCACCCTCGAAACCATCCTTCTCGATGACTTTCACGCGCATGAACAACGTCCCGGGTTGTTCCGGCTTTTGCAATGTGTACTCGGCTTCTGTGATCGTCTCATCAACCAGGGGATTTGCGAAGGATTTGTCCCGTGCCACCTGGATTCGATACCGATACCCTTCCCCTTCATCTGCCGGCCAACGGAATACAATGCCCTCATCACTCAGATCCGCCTCTGCCTTTGGTGCTGATTTCCGGATTCGGAAGCGGTTGGGATCACCGAAAGGACCCATACCCTCTTTCGGATCGATCGCAGCAATGCGCCAATACCAGGTTCCCGGAGTAAGCGTTCGATCCAAGGTGAGCGTTGTCTCCTTGTATCCGGATTTATCCACCAGCGGTGTTTTGAAATCGGGTGTATCATCCAGCTGGAAGTGATAAGACGTAATTCCCTCTCCTCCAGTCCAGCTGAATTTCCGGTGGTCCATAGGGAGTGCGGCATCCGGCTTGGGCATCAGAGCCAATGGTGGCTCTGGCCTCGCATTGAGAGTAAATTCATGCAGCTCGTCGTAACCCTCCAGCCGATCCGGATCGATACCACGTACCCGGATCAAGTATTTCCCGTCCGGTAAATTGGCCACTTTGATCTGATTCGTAGGAGAGACTTTGTTGTAGGCCAGTTTCTGGAAAGCCGGATCTTGTGTGATCTGGGTACGATAGGCAACGGCGCCATCGACCTTCCCCACTTCGAATTTCAGCGGCAAACGTTCGATCAATTTCGGCAAACCGGACAGATCAGGAGGAGGCAACAGTTCCACAGGAGGTGAGGGGGGGAGATCTTTCTGTGCAACCGTACCATAACCTTTTGGAACACCCACCTGCCCGAGATCATTACCTACGCGAACTTTTCCGTCGAGCACTTCGGTAGTTGTAGTTTTCTGGCTCTCGGCAGTCACCCGGTAGTGGGTTCCACGGACTGCCGCAGTGGCGGAAGGGGTCGCGATCTCAAACCGGGAACCAGGCTTTTTGTACGGGTTGACCTTGTTCACCGAACGTCCACGATTGAGCCTGAGCTGGGTACGATAGGCATCGGCCCGCTCGAAGGACTCGATCTTTTCCAATTTCAGATCGCTGTTTTCCCGCAACACCAGTTGAGAACCATCCTCGAACACCAGAGTGACCGACGACTTGCCTTCTGTTCTAATCCTGTCTCCCGTGTTGAGTTCCATGCCAAGGGTGACGGGCACCTGTTTCGCTGACGCTGCAAGCACGACCGACGCAGTTCCAGAAACACGTGTTACATTTGCCTTCGATGGATGGAAACGAGTCCACTTTAGAGGGATGATCAACTTCGTGCCTGGAAGAACATGATGAGGATCCGCAATTTTATTCAGCCTTTGCAGACGGCGCCAGTAACGGGTATTGACGAGAAAATCCTCTGTAATCTGCCACAGATTCTCGCCCGGCTTGACCGTATAAACCCATTCCTCCGCGGCGGATGCCCCAAAGGCCAGAGCAAGCATTAGCCACAATATAGAGATACGGAACAGCTTAAGAATAGGTTTGCTCGACATACTTGTTGACCATCTCCTTGAATTCTTCTGCGATCCTGTCCCCTCTCAACGTCGCCACCTTGATACCATCGATAAACACCGGCGCCACGGGTGCCTCGCCGGTACCGGGCAGACTGATACCGATATTCGCCTGTTTGCTCTCACCGGGTCCATTGACCACACACCCCATTACCGCAAGGCTCATGTTTTCCACGCCCTGATACTTTTCCCGCCAGACAGGCATCTGGGTTCTGACATAGGCCTGTATGTTGTCTGCAAGCTCCTGGAAATAGGTACTTGTGGTTCGCCCACATCCAGGACAGGCGGTAACCAAAGGTGTGAATGATCGAATTCCCATGGTCTGCAGGATTTCCTGGGCGACAATCACCTCCTTCGTGCGATCACCACCGGGTTCCGGCGTCAGTGAGACCCGGATCGTGTCTCCGATTCCCTGCTGCAGGAGAACACTCATGGCGGCAGTCGAGGCGACAATGCCTTTCGATCCCATTCCCGCCTCGGTAAGACCGAGATGCAATGCATAATCACAACGCTTGGCCAGTTCGGTATAGACGGCGATCAGCTCCTGTACCCCGCTGACCTTGCAAGAAAGCACGATTTTATCTCGGGGTAACCCAATGTTCTCGGCGAGCTCGGCACTGTCCAGGGCCGAAGCAATCAAGGCCTGCCGGGTCACAAATTCGGGAGGATAAGGTTCAGGTAAGTTCGCATTGTCATCCATCATCCTTGTGATCAGGGCACTGTCGAGACTGCCCCAGTTGACCCCGATCCTCACGGGCTTATCATACTCGAGCGCTGTCTCGATCATGGCAGCAAACTGTGAATCCCGTTTCTTGCCAAAACCGACATTGCCCGGATTGATCCGGTATTTTGCCAGCGCTTGTGCACACTCAGGATATTTTTTCAGCAGCTTGTGACCAATATAATGGAAATCACCCACCAGGGGCACGGCACAACCGGCAGCATCCAGCATTTCACGAATCTTTCCGACCTGTTTTGCCGCATCTTCATTGTTCACTGTAATACGGACGATTTCTGAACCGGCAGCTGCCAGTTGTTGTATCTGTTTGACCGTACCAATGGCGTCGGCCGTATCGGTGTTGGTCATGGATTGCACAACCACAGGCGCACCGCCACCGATGGTAACATCACCGACCCGAACGCCCACACGCTCGCGCCGGATAATCGGGCTTTGTTCCAGGTACGATTCGGAAGGAAGGGCTTTACTGACAGCTTCTTGCATGTTTCTCCACTATTCATTTAGATTCAATGATCTAGGTGTATTCTATCGCACCACCACCTGGAACACCAAAAAATGATACATTTACGGCATGCAGGACCGATTCGAATTATCTAATCTTTTTCGTCTGCAAGGGTACTGGCTGGTCTCTCCATCTATTCAGCGAACGATGCTCACGGTATGCCTTGCGCTGACACCCGGGATCTTGAGCAGTGTATTTGTTTTCGGCCCAGATATATTGCTGAATCTGTTATTCGCGATCATTGCTGGCCTATGCCTCGAACTGCTGTTTTATCGCCTGATCTTGCAGCAGCCTATCAATAGTTTTCCTCTTGACGCCTCAGGCGCGGTCATGGCGATAATTTTCGCGTTGTCTCTTCCTCCCGGAGTGAGCGGATGGGTGCTCCTGATCGGCATTACCTTTGCCATCGTCTTCGGGAAATACATTTATGGAGGAACAGGGCATAATCTTTTCAATCCCGCAATGGTCGGTGTCGCGACTCTACTCGTTAGTTTTCCTGTGGAAATGAGCCAGTGGTTGCCGACGACCGATACAGTGACCGGTGCTACGCCACTGGATGATCTGCGTACACGGTTACAACTTTCACAAATGATTTCCGAAGTTGGCGAAGAAGAAATCTTCGGGTATTTCGGTGCTTGCGGACATGAATGGATCAATCTTTCTTTTTTGGCAGGCGGGCTGATACTCATCCAGCAAAAGATCATACGTTGGCATATTCCGGCTGGCGTACTTACAGGACTGTCCCTGATGGCTCTCTTTTTTCAGCTTGTGGACCCTGATCGCTATGCAAATGTGTTTTTTCATCTGTTTGGTGGCGCAACCATGCTCTGCGCCTTTTTTGTTGCCACGGATCCTGTAACCTCACCAATGACGTCCAAAGGCAGGCTGATCTACGGGCTGCTAATCGGAATCACGATTTATGCTATCCGTACCTGGGGAAAGTATCCGGAAGGTGTTGCTTTTGCGGTATTGATGATGAATGCCACCGTTCCGGTTCTGGATCATTTCACCCGGCCTAAATCAACACTATGAAATTCTCTCGGATCTCACTTGTCCTTTCACTGTTCCTGGTTCTTTTTACTGCCACAGTGATCACGGCACTGTTTACTGAACTCACTCGAGAACCCATAAACCAGGTCGCGATCAGAAAACAAGAAAAATTAATTCGATCCTTGATCTCTGAACCGTATGATAACGATCTGGTGAGCGATAAAATCATGGTCACCGCTCTGGGCGATCTGGGTACCGGCGATCCAGTCCCGATCTATCGTGCACGCAAGAATGGACACCCGGTTGGATTTGTCATTCTCCCGGTTGCTCCCAATGGATATAATGGTCCAATCCGGCTGGCAGTAGGACTTGATGCAGGAGGAAGAATCCTTGTGGTCAGGGTCATTGAAGATCGGGAAACACCTGGTTTTGGCGATAAAATCCATCGGCAGAAATCGGACTGGATAAATCAATTTACAGGGAAATCACTCACCGAGCTCACCGCAGGGGGTGCAGTGGATCAGATTTCAGGTGCCAGTATCAGTTCGAATGCGGTGATCAAAGCCGTGACCAGAGTGCTTGAGTATTATCAGCGGGAAAAAGAACAGCTATGGAAAAAGATGGAAAAATAACGAATGCACCAAAGCTGCAGATTCTGCTACAGAAGAACCCCTTACTTTTCAGGCTTATCGGTCTGAGTCCATTTCTGGCACTTACTCATTCTCTGCTGCTGAGTCTGACCATGGGTATCCTTTTTCTGGTTATTTTCTGCCTGACATCGTCACTCGTTTCAGCAACCCGATATTTAATCCCGCCTCCTGCTGCCCTGGCAAGTCATGTGGTGATAACGTCAACTGTCGTCACTGTACTCGATTTGTCTCTGCAGGCATGGTTTCCCGATCTGAGAACGGCACTGGGCATATACCTTCCCATCATGGCCGCCAACTGTCTGATTCTCGATCGTACGATGGTCTTTGCCTCACAAAACACTGTGTCCCAGGCGTTCAAGGATGCGGTTCTGCACAGTCTTGCGGTCCTGGTGGTATTGATCCTGCTTGGTTCTTTCAGAGAACTCATAAGCCATGGTAGCCTGATGAAAGATTTGTTTTTGCTTACCAATTCAATACCTAAGGATTCCGGTATCCATCTAATCCCTGGTACGCATGGCTTCCCTCTGGCTAAAATGCCAGCCGGTGCCTTTCTCTCTCTGGCGCTGCTGATCGCAGCGGTAAGAAGCTATAAGAAGACCCCTTAACCTATTCTCCCCAACATGACGTCCAAGTGTCGAACAGTTTGTCTTCTGGCCTGTCTCTGCCTGATTTTCACTCTGCCGGTGTCCGCCGCAGAGCGGGTCGTCATCACAGTAAAAGGTGTCGAAGGCGAAGCCCTGAAAAATATTCTCACGTCCCTTAACTTGCAAAAACAGAAAGATCATCCACGCCTGACCGAACGGAGAATCAAGAGGCTCTATAAAAAGGCCCCGGAGGAGATCCGGCTTGCCTTGCAAGCGTTGGGCTATTACCAACCAAAGATTCAATCCCAACTCACTCGCAAGAACGGCGTCTGGCATGCCCGGTACACGATCGACCCAGGTCCTCCGGTCAGGGTGGGCGAGATGGACATCCAGATCCTTGGTGAAGGGGCCGATGATCCCGCTTTTCAGAAACTGCTCAGCAACCTCCCCCTCAAGGAAGGGGAGGTGCTCCACCACGGTCGTTATGAAAAAAGCAAAAGGGCATTGCAGAAACTCGCCGTAAAGAGAGGATATTTCGATGCTGATTTTCGCCGTCACCGCGTGGAGGTAGATCTGAAAAAATACCGGGCCCGAGTCCTCTTGTATTTCGATACCGGTGTCCGTTACCGTTTCGGCGAAGTCTCATTTTCACCCTCACCTATTCGGGTGGATAAACTGAAACTCTACCAGCCATTTGTGAAGGGAGATCCCTATCTGAATGATCGTCTGATCGCGTTCCAAAAAAATCTTTTCAATACTGATTTCTTCGACGAAGTCATCGTTCAACCATTGCCAGAGGCAACCTCGGATCATGCCGTTCCTGTCCGGGTGACACTCGTCCCAAGAAAGCGCAACCGGTACACCGCCGGTATCGGCTTTGGTACTGACACCGGCCCGCGCCTCAAACTGGGATGGGACGCCCGCTATACCCGTCATGGTCACCGCATGGGTGCCGCCGCCAGGATTTCCCCTGTGCTCAGCACCTTATCCACACACTACACCCTGCCGCACTTTCGTAAACAAGATGCCGAACTGGGATTCAATGCGGGGCTATCACGTACAGATACCGGAACAAGCAAAAGTCATTCGCTCAAAGCTGGTATCAACCACCGGCAGAAACGCTGGGGTTGGAATGAAATTGCAGGCATCGATTATCTGTATGAAAATTTCGACGTCAGTGATCAAACTGAAACTTCGAAACTTATGATCCCGGCCATTGGTTGGACCAAGACCGAAACAGACAACCCCGCTTATACCCGGAACGGTTTTCGTCTGGCATTGAATCTGCGGGGGGCTGTGGCGGGGCTGCTGTCAGATCTCTCGTTTGCACAAGCTACCCTGGATGCCAAATATATCCGCTCTTTCTGGGATGCCGGACGAATGATCTTCCGTGGAAACCTGGGGTTGACCAGTGTCTCCAACTTCGATCGGTTACCCACGTCCTTGCGTTATTTTGCCGGTGGTGACTACAGTATCCGCGGTTTTGATTATGAGGATTTGGGACCACGGGATGACAAGGGCAAGGTCATTGGCGGCAAGTATCGGATGGTTGGCAGTATTGAATATGAACACCGTATTCTGGAAAAGTGGTCCGTGGCTGGCTTTGTCGATGCAGGGAATGCCTTCAACCGGTTTGGTAACGAGATCGAAGTCGGTACCGGCTTCGGGATCCGCTGGCTTTCTCCGGTAGGGCAGATCCGCATCGATCTGGCGATGGGAATTTCCGAACCCGGCCGACCCATCAGACTGCATATCAATATAGGGCCTGACTTGTGATCCTGCGCCGTCTGATTCTTGTTTTTTCGATCATTTTCCTCCCGATTGCGGTACTTATTGGCTTCATTGGTACCGAGCGTGGCACCCGCATAACCTGGGACCTTTTGCACCATGCCTTCCCGGACCAATTCACGGCGTCCCGCATCGAAGGCCGGCTCTTCGACAGCATCCGTATCCATGATCTCCGGATACACACAGAAACAACGGAGATCACGATCAAACGCTTCGATCTCGTCTGGCAACCTGCTCTGCTCTTCCATGGGCAGCTGGTGATTGAGGAGATCCGGATCGATGAACTGATCATTGATGATCATTCTTCCCCCTCCCCGGCTTCCCATGAACCGTTGAAACTACCGGATCTTCAACTGCCATTCACGATTGAAGTCCAACGGTTCCTGATCACCGACAGCAGTTACCGCTCCGGTCGCGCTCCCAATCCGATCCTCATTGAACGCTTGCAGTCCAGCCTCGCCATGGACGGAAAAACCTTGCATCTTTCAAAGACCCAAATGGAAATAGCACTCTCCGGAACACGGATCAAGGGCGGACTCTCCGGCACAATCCAGCCCTCCATGGATTACCCTCTCGATTTCATCATCGACTGGGAAATTCATCCCGCGGATCTCCCCACTCTGACCGGCAGGGGAAAGATCCACGGTGATAGGAAAAGGCTATGGCTGGAACAATCGGGTCAAACACCCTTTTCGTTCGATCTGAAGGCGGGCATAGAACAGCCACTTGAGTCCAGCCGGTGGACCGCAGAAATAAAGCTCCACGAGCTCGATTTGTCCACAATAGAACCCAATCACCTGCCGGTCCGTGTGCGTTCCCAACTACAAGCAAAAGGCGATCGACAAACCGCTTCACTTTCCGGTGACTTTCAGCTCGATTCTGATGCTTATGGCCTGTGGAAAGGCCGACTCCTACTGGATCACCAGTTCCCTGACAACATCCATCTCAAGACAATGCAACTGCGATCGGCCCGCAACGGGGCTCTGCTGGACCTGACCGGAACCCTTCAGCTTGCCGCTTTGCCCCACATGGATCTCCACGGTCGCTGGCAGGCACTCACATGGCCAGTCAACGATGAACCTGCACTCGCTTTGGACAAAGGTGAAATCTCCCTTACGGGGACACCGGATAATTACCAACTGCAAATGGAGACCGAATTGCAGAATCAGGAGATCGGTAAGTCAAGGCTCACATTGCAGGGGAGTGGTGATACAAAACACTTGGTCATCGAAAAGTTGAAAAGCCATCTGTTGTCTGGAGTGGTGGAGGCCCGTAGCACCGTCGAATGGCGATCGACTCCAGTCACCTTTGATTTGGACGGTCACTGGAAAGATCTCAATTTCCCACTGCAAAAAACAAACATACTCAGTCCTTCCGGGCACTTTAGCCTGTCAGGCCAACCCGAGCACTATGACGTGCACATAAAAACCCGTATCGAGGGTCATCCGATCCCTTCGGGAGACTGGGGGCTCGATGCCACGGGTTCCACTTCTGGCATGGATCTTACCTCCCTGCAGGGTGAGGTCCTCGATGGCAAAATCGATTTGTCAGGCACAATCCACTGGGATGAAAAGGTACGGTGGGATCTGAAATTGAACGGCCGTCATCTTGACCCGGCACAACAGTACACCGAGTGGCCAGGCGAGCTCGCGATCGAGTCGTCATTCTCGGGGGAGAAAGCCGGTGATCAGTTCCACGCCAGGCTGAAAAAAACGCACATTCGGGGGCACATGCGTGGTTATTCTGTAGAGGCGAATGCTGATCTGGACTTCACCCCTGACTTGCTTACGGTCAAGGTGTTTGATCTGAAATCCGGGCGCTCCGTTTTCCGTCTTTCCGGCCGGATCGGCGAGAACTTTGGGCTTCAATTCAAGCTGGATTCTCCGAACCTCGGCGAGTTCCATCCTGATTTGAAGGGACGACTCGAATCCACAGGCCGCTTGAGCGGCCGCCACGAGCAGCCTGAACTGACAGCGACGATCCAGGGCAGCCAGCTGACGCTTGATAACATTCGTATTCATAAACTGGATTCCCATTTGAAACTGAATCTGGCAACGAACGCTCCTGATCAAGGTGATTTTAATCTTCTCCTCAAGGCAGAAAAGGTCGTCCTCGATCACACCCCCGTCGATACGCTGTTGTTGACGAGCAACGGCACGCCCGGCAACCATTCCTTCACAGTCGAAATGGATTCACAACAGGCCAAGTTGCGTCTGTTTTCCACTGGTGGTTATCAGGATGCCCAGTGGACAGGACACGTCGAAAAACTCCTGCTCGATGAGAAAAACCTGGGCCAATGGCAGCTCTCCAAACCAGCGCGTCTGCTTGCTTCGCCAAAGTTCATCCGGTTCAATGCACTATGCCTGATTCAGAACCAGGCAAGTATCTGTAATGAGGGTGAATGGGATCAGAGCGGCCCGTGGGAACTCAAAGGAAAGGTGACAGGGTTTCCTCTCCGAAAAATTGCCCCGATGCTGGATCCGGAACTTAGTATGCAGGGAACCTTGAACGCATCCTTGAAGGTCTCCGGCACTGGCCACACCCCGATTCGGGGTAACCTGAAAATGAAATCAGCCGGCGGTGAACTCCATTGGCGAAGCCAGCCAGATTCGATTCCTTTCCGCTATGACAACGCAACGTTGGATCTGGTCATGGACGATCGGGGCGGCCATACTACGCTACGGATCGATCTTGCAGAACCGGCCAACACACCCATCACAGCCACACTGGAAACTCCGCCTTTTGATCCAGCCTCTGTCAATCCGTACCAACTGCCCATCGAGGGCAGTCTGAAGGCCCGTATCGAGGATCTGGCTTTTCTCCAGGATTTTGCCCCGGAGGTGGAGGATCTCACCGGTCAAGTGGATGTGGATATGCAGCTCACCGGCACCCTGAGCCAACCGATCGTCAGCGGGCACGGTCACCTGCAAGCAGACTTTTTCCTGCCCGCTGCCGGCATCCATGTACAAGCCGTCCGAATTTCTTTACAAGGAAAAGAGACCGGCACCCTCAATTTCAAGGGTGAGGCCCACTCTGGCGATGGGACGATCGATTTAGCTGGCTTGGTGGATCTGAGGCAAACAGGCTTTCCTTTTAAAGCCACCCTCCGCGGTGATCGTTTTGAAACCATCCATCTGCCTGAGGCCTGGGTACTGGCTTCTCCTAAACTGGAACTCGAACGGATCGATAACCGGATCACCCTTAAAGGCGAGGTGGCCATCCCCGAAGCCCGGCTCGAACCTCTGGATATCGCTGGTGCCGTACCGGTATCGAACGATGTCGTCGTCATCGACAGCGAATCACAAAACAGGCAGAAGGATCACCCCGGGCTGCAGATCGAATCCAGTGTCGATGTCATTCTGGGACGAAAGGTCACCATCGTTGCGCCCACGTTCAGCGGGTCCCTCAAAGGTGGATTGAAGGTTCGCAGCAAACCAGGGAAACCCATCATCGCCTCGGGCGAGCTGATCCTCCATAAGGGAAAGTTTTCCGCCTATGGACAGGAACTCACGGTCAAGCAAGGACGTATCCTGTTCACAGGTGGCCCCATCGATTCACCAGCGCTGGATATCCGGGCCGTGCGCAAGATCGGCAAAATCACAGCGGGTGTGCACGTAACCGGTCCGGCCGACTCACCCATTTTGACGTTGTTCTCAAAACCACCCATGAATCAGGATGACATCCTCTCCTATTTGCTCATCGGTCGTCCCCTGCGCGAGGCCACATCCAATGATGCCGACATCCTGATCACGGCAGCTTCTTCGCTGGGTTTCAAAGGAGGGGAATTGCTGACCCAAAATATTGGCCAGGCCCTCGGACTCGATGAATTGTCCATCAGCGGCAAAAAGAAGGAAGATGCACGGCTTGAGATTGGGAAATATCTGACTCCAAAACTTTACATCAGCTATGGTGTTGCCCTGTTTGATACAGTCACCCAGTTTAAATTACGCTATGATCTCTCCGACCATTGGACACTGGAAGCCGAATCCGGCACCCAGTCCGGTGTCGATCTGCTCTACAAATTTGAAAAATGAATAAAAAGAAGATCACCGAAATATTTGAACGCCTGAAAGCGCAAAATCCATCACCGACGACAGAACTGAAATACAAAACCCCCTTTCAACTTCTGATCGCTGTCATCCTTTCTGCCCAAGCAACAGATGTAAGTGTCAACAAGGCAACGAAAGAGCTCTTCCTGGCTGCTGGTACCCCGGAGAAAATGCTTGCACTCGGTGTTGAGGGGTTGAAGAACTATATAAAAACCATCGGGCTCTATAACACCAAGGCTGAAAACATCATCAAAACCTGCCGAATTCTGGTGGAAAAGTACCACGCCAAGGTCCCAAATGATCGCAAGGCACTGGAATCCCTTCCAGGGGTTGGCCGTAAAACGGCCAATGTGGTGCTCAACACCGCCTTCGGGCATCCCACTATTGCGGTGGACACGCATATCTTCCGTGTCGCCAACCGTACCGGCATTGCCCCTGGAAAAACGCCTTTGGAAGTAGAAAAAAAACTACTGAAAGTTGTACCCGAAACGTTCAAAAAAGACGCCCATCACTGGCTGATCCTACATGGGCGTTATGTCTGTACAGCACGCAAACCGAAATGCAATCAGTGTCCCATCGCAGATTTGTGTGAATGGAAAGAAAAACCAGAAACAATGAACTGATCACACAACTGTTGCTCGCACCATGAAGCACTTTAAATCCCGGCCGACCAACCCCATACTATCCACCGTAACCATACTTTGAACATACACAACCAAAGGATTTAATATGAGAATACAAATCGCCTACAAGGGGTTGGAAAAGAAAGACAAAAAAGCATTCAAACCCCTAATCAACGAAAAAACCGCCGATCTGGAAAAGAGACTCGGGACATTTGCCAATGGCGATGTCAGCCTCCGTGGCACGCTGGAGAAGAACAGCAAACACAACCTCTATCGCTTTGGTGCCACTTTGCACCTGCCACACAAAATCATTGCCGCCGAAGAAGAGGCAGACAACGCCCATGAAGCCATCAGTAAAACTTTCGAGGAGTTGGACCGGCAAGCCCAAAGATACAAAAGTCGGGTCAAGAATGAGCATTTGTGGAAGCGGACTCGCCGTCGCAAGCAGTTGAAAAACAAATTTATCGAGGCCACTGGTGGAAGCAGCAGCCAACCAATCATCCAGTCCAGTGCGGACTGGTTTGAGTCTATTCGCCCCTCCCTCGATGACCTCTACCATTTCGCAATGCATGAAATTACCTATCTCCAGGCACTGGGCGATCTGATGCCGGATGACATCTTACCGGATGAGTTGGTGGATGCTGTGCTCGTTACTGCATTTGAACAGCAGGAGCGAAAACCGGAGAAACTGGACACCCGGGCCTGGCTGTTACAGCTCGCAATCGAACAGCTGGAAAAAGAGGTCGAAGAGAGTCTTGAACGACGAAAAGCGATCAGCACGGAAACGGTCATTCCGGATGAAGATATCGATACGAACCTCTATGAATTTTATCAGCCTGATGAAGTACTGAAACTGATCGACCTCATCGGTGTTTCTGATGCTGTTCCTGAAGCAGAAAGAGCTGCGGCACTGGCTGAACAGGAGGCTGCACTGCCCGCCTTGAGCGATCTACCACGTGACTGGAGACGGGCAGCGATTCTGCATTACACAATGGGACTTCCAGTGGAAGACGTCGCCACGGTGATGAAGATAGACAGAGATAGAATCGAAGAACTTCTGTCTCTGGCGGAACGGTATATTGCCGATCGAACCCGAAGTAATGAACTGCCGGAAGGCGCTAGGATTGCCAGAGTTCTGGAAGTGTCCATCCGGCAAACACTTACTGAGACATCGCTGGACGAGTTTCGAAACAAGTTCCAAGGCGATTAATGTGAAATCAGTAAAAAGCAATCATTCCGGTCTTTCTGACCGGAATGGCGGCTTTTTAAATCCTGCCATGGAAATAATCGGGTAGTTTTACGCCACAAGCTTGCTTATCCTGTCAGAACAGGATTTCCAGATGAACCTGGAATCCACACCTTTACCCTGCCGATACGCATCTGCTTCTTCTAAAATTCTTCTTTTAAAAAAGCCAATTCCAGGAACTCCATCACATTTCCTTTTTCTGCCCATGGAGTTTTTCAAACATTAGGCGAAAGATACCTGTGAAAGTGAGCAGAAGGAGGACACTTTCCATGTATCAGTTGACCTTTTTCGGTTTATTATTGCTGTTGTTTCCTGTAATTTTTACGCCTGTTACCGCTACACCACTAATCACAGATTCAAAAATAATCTTTTCTGTACCGTCTATCATCGATCTTCCCTATTTGACACCTGTCACTGATCCCGTTTTTGGCACAAAGATTACTCGAATTGCGAATGAAACAGGCCAACCAACCACGCCTGTTAATGGCGTCTGGGGCAGTGATGCACGACACCACTACTCAAAAGATCAGCCTTGGAACTCGGATGGTTCCTTACTGGTACTGCAAAATAAAAAAAGTGGTGGCACACCGAAACAGCTTTATCTGGATGGCAATACCTATCAGCCGAAATTCGGTATTTGCAGTAATTATAATCTGGGTGACGATCGCTGGCATCCGAGTAAGCAACACCCCCGTGAGCGGATCAACGTAAAAAATTCAACGCTTGAATGGTTTGATGTCGTCAGTTGCACTCAAACACGCAGCTGGACGCTGCCATTTGCGGTCAACTATTTTGGATCGGGTGAAGGTAACACTTCAGTTGATGGACGCTTTGTTGCGCTGGCAGATAATACCCGTATGTTTTTGGTCGATATGGAGCCACAGGCACCCTTCGCAACCTATGCCAGTGGTAACCGGCGACTTGGCCCGATCGTGGATATTTCCAACTGTGGGCTTTCGACAGGTTGTACTGTTGGTCATGTTTCCGTTTCACCTTCAGGGAAATACGTCATTGTCAGTTACAAAAGTGATCACATTCGCGTGTTTGATATCAATCCACAAACGCTGACCCTTACCCCTCGACCGATGCCGACAGGTTCACCCCAATGCTCCGGGCATGATCCGGCAAAGGGCTACATATTCGATCTCGGCCATGCTGACATGACATTGAATCCATTTGACAACAACGAAGACGTCATCATCGGGCAAAGACGCAGCTGGTGCCCATCAACAGTCAATGGCAAGACATTGGGCCGAGTAATCATGGTTCGTCTTAAAGATAACACCATTACTTCGCTGACCCGTTCAGGCAGTGATGTCGCATCAGCTCACCATATCTCCGCCCGGAATTATGATCGACCTGGATGGATCTATGTCAGTTTTCATTCCTATCCTGGAGAAAATCGTTTATTCAATGATGAACTTGTCGCGATCAAAATCGATGGCAGTAATGCTGTGGAACGGTTCGTCCATCGGCAAGTGATCTCATTCAATGGCTGCTACCGCTGTGAGGCACACGGTGTACCCTCCCGTGACGGGAAACGGATCCTGTGGGCCAAGGCGAAAATCGGCTCAGTAACAGAAATAAAGGCTCATGTCGTCGATGCGCGTCAGTCCACACCGACGAATCCAGTCCCTGGACAACAAACACCTGTTTACTGGCGAAACCAGAAAACGGGAGTCAACGATGTCTACTTCATGAATGGTGCAAATATCGTTTCACAATCTACGATTAACACGGTGGTTGATCTCGACTGGAGAATCGTAGCCACCGGTGATTTTGATGGAGATGGAAAAACCGACCTGTTATGGCGACACAGGGTCACCGGCAGTAACTGGCTCTATCTGATGAATGGCAAAACGATCACCCAAAGTCTTTTAATCAATCAAGTTGCCAATCTCAACTGGAAGATTATCGGTACGGGAGATCTCAACGGCGATGGAAGAACGGACATTGTCTGGCGTCACTCACAAACAGGGCGTGTATGGGTTTACCTGATGAATGGAGCAAACATACTCAGTAGCCAACATATAGCATTTACAGGGTTGGAATGGGACATCAAAGCCATCGAGGATCTGGATGGAGATAGAAGAGATGACATCCTCTGGCGTAACCACAAGCATGGAAGAGTCTGGGCCTTTTTCATGGATGGTTCAACAATTCATGACAGTCTTCCTATTGCTTTTACCGGCCTGGAATGGAAAATAAAGGGTGTGGGTGATTTCAATGGTGATGGAAGAGCCGATATACTCTGGCATAATCCCATTTCAAGGGCCAACTGGATCTACCTTATGAATGGCCCCCGGATAAGCAAAAGTGCCGGATTGAACAGACTGTCTGATCTCAACTACGATGTTGCTCTAATCAAGGATCTGAATGGAGACAACAAGGCAGATATTCTGTGGCGCAATACAATGACTGGTGAAAACAGGTTGTATGAAATGAATGCATTACAAATCCAGAGCAACACCCTCATTAACCAAGTGCCTAACATGGACTGGGAGGTCATAAAGTAAAATGCCGAAAGAACTCAAGGATGGAAACCAAAAAACTGCGCGATCGTCAAAACGAGACCGCTCCCGAGCAGACAACCTGTCATCTTGCCAAGTGCGGTTGAAATACTTTCACGGGATTCCTGAATCCCCTTTCCACGAAGCCACTCCGCAATCGAACCCTCGAAAAACCCGGCGATAGCATCACTCAGGGCATCGCCAATGACGCCACCGGTGATAGCGCCAGCAACACCGAAACCAATGCCGCCAACCAATGCGGGCAAGGTCAGCAATCCGGTGTCGATGGAACCGAAAACCATGTCCGGCAAGGCACCGCGGATGGATCGCCGTGCTAGCAGCAAGCCCAGCAACGGGATCACGGCCATGGCCAGTACGGAAGGTCCAATGGGCCAACCCTTTTGAAGGATGAACACCCCCAACACGGCCACCGGAAGACCCACCAATAGGATATAAACACCCTTGGTCAATGAATGTATCATTCTCTGTTTCCCCTCAACGGCCTGAAGTAGGCCTGATTTTCATAAAAACATTCCCTGTCGTTGTCCGGCCACCAACCAGGGACACCAAGGACAGGGAGTGGCGTCAGGGACATGGAGGTCTGCAATTGCCGACCTGTAGCAATCTGTTCGGACAAATACTGATCCAGCCAGCGGATTTGAGATCGGCGATCGCACATGAAAAAGTCTGCCGCCATCAGAACCGGTATTGTATTGGCCGTCATCCCGATATAGGGAGACAGTATCTTCTCGTACAGACCATGGCCAAAAATGAAGACCGCACAGTGTTCCCACCAATTCGTCCGGCTTTCCCAAAACACCTTTTTCCACTCATGTGCCCGCAAGGCATCGAGTAGAGAAGAGGAAGCACTTACAAAGATCGCTCCCGACTCATCGAACAAGGTAATTGCATCCCGTTTTCTTGTCCGGATTTTGTGTGTTCTCAGCTCCCATATTTCACTCATGTGCTGAGCATTCAAAACGGATTTGGTTTTCGGGAACTGCAACCAGATCATTGCATTGAAAAAGTCATGCCAATTTTGCTCTCGGGTTGGAATTTCTCCGGTAGCATAAATATGCTCCTCGTAGAAGGCAGCATCCACCGGCAGTGAGGACTGGGGATAAAAACAGGCACGTTTGCCGGACCCGAGTCTGGCTCGAGGACACCACAATCGATTGAGTGCATCGCAATCCGGCCAGTCACTCCAGCCTTCCTCTTGGATCAAAGGCTCAAGATCAGAAAATATGGGGGACCGCAACCAGAATTCAGGTAACCATGTATTGGATATTTTCATCATTTTCCCAGATCATTCTCCACCACCGGAGTATTATAGCGATCACATGGATCAAAGACGCTTGACCAACAAGGCCCTTGCTCTTGAGAGGATAAACCAATACATTTGGCTCCAGCGATATGAAACCATCCTATCCTTTATCCGATCATCCCGCTCACAACCAGCCGATGATGCATTACCAGTCTGTTTATAAGTTTCTCCAAAACTCGCCACTGCAACACTGGCTCGTAACTATTCCCAATCTCGTAAGACAGAAATTTGACCCGGCCGGAAATGGAAATCTCGAACGCTGGTTTCCAATCCTAGAACAACTACCGAAACTCAGGCCTTCCCAGATCGCACTGGATCAAGACACAATTACAATCGGGCGGCCCGAAGATCTGCAGCAGGATCTGGAACCCTTGTTGAGAGGTCTCCAGCCATGGCGCAAGGGACCCTACGAACTGTTCGGCATTCATATCGATACGGAATGGCGATCAGACTGGAAATGGCGGCGCCTGGCGTCTCATCTCTCTCCCTTGGAAAACCGCCTGGTGCTGGATGTGGGCTGTGGCAACGGATACCACTGCCTTCGCATGCTGGGTTCAGGTGCCAGGCGCGTGATCGGGATTGATCCCGGTATGCTCAGCATCATGCAGTTTTACACCTTAAAACACTTTTTGGGTCCTGTTCCCGTGGATATCCTGCCTTTAAGACTGGAGCAGATCCCGTCGGACTCACGGTTTTTCGATACGGTTTTTTCCATGGGTGTGCTCTATCATCGCCGTTCCCCCATTGATCATCTCTATGAGCTTTCCGAGTGTTTAAAACCCGGAGGCGAACTGATTCTGGAAACTTTAGTCATCGAAGGCAAGGAGGGAGAAATCCTATTCCCGACCGATCGCTATGCCCAAATGAGAAATGTCTGGTTCATACCCAGCTGCCCGACCCTGGAAACCTGGATGAAGCGCTGTGGTTACGAAAATATTCGCCTGGTGGATGTCACCCAAACCAGTATTGAAGAACAGCGCTCAACCGACTGGATGCAGTTTCATTCTCTCCCGCAATTTCTCGATCCTGAAGATCACGACAAGACCTGCGAAGGGTATCCTGCTCCCCGAAGAGCCATCTTTATCGCTACCAGGCCCTGAACCATAGGAAAAATTTCTGCTCGGCTCATTTGAACCCTCTGTTACCCTGACTGTCTCAACTCGGGTGATTGTACAAACTCCAGTCGATTGACTATGATCCTGCTGATGAAATTCATCAAACAGCTCATCTGCACGCTACTCGGCATTTTGCTGTCCTTCACAGCACTCGCCGCCCCGTGTGATGAAGAAACTGCGGCTGTCGCCACAACCAGTAAAAATGATAAACCTGCAGCTGAATATCTCGAGTTTGAGGCTGTTCTGGACGGCAAATGCCAGAACTTGAGTGCAGGGGGCAAACTCATGCTGGTAAAAAACAATCATCCAAGCAAGAAAATATACTACCGCTTTAACCGGATCTTTTCTGGCAAACGACAAGCAAGCGTTGCCCAGGGTATACTCGAGCCGGGTGGTAAACCAAAAAAACTCGGCTGTACCAAGGTCGACAAAAGGGAACAACACTGGGAAATCAAAATTGCAGAATTTACGGAATAAGACCATGAAAACACTGATTATCTTTCTCTCTCTTTTCAGTCTTCAAGCTCTGGCGGCAGAAGAGTCGACATCAACGGAGATGAAATCTTATCGTTATCCCTCAGAGCTGTCTGATCAGGAATATGAAAAACTGTTTCAGTACCGTCAGAAATATGACCAATGCCTGCATAAAGAGGCCAAGGCCAACTTAAACAAATATGATGATGCCCGTAAAGTTGCCGACACCGCCATAACAAGCTGCAGCAAGGCACTGGACGAGATTAATGGTGAAATGGCTAAGATGAAACTTGATCCGGACTATATCCGTTTTTTCCTGCACAAAATATCGCAGAAGAGCATCCAGCAATTGTTACCTGAACTGATGGCAACGAAGGCAGGCGGTTAGGGTCTGATCGATTCCTGCGGCAGAACGAGCGGTGCGAGCTCTGTCAGAGCTTTTCTGTAAACATCCTTTTTGAAAGATACAATCTCATCCAGTGGATGCCAGTAATCCACCCATTGCCAGTGATCGAACTCGGGTTTTTGTGCCTGGTATAGATCCACATTCTCTTCATCCGTAATGAGGCGCAGAATGAACCAGATCTGCTTCTGGCCAATACAGAGGGGTTTCTGGTGATGCCGGATAAAGCGTTTGGGCAAACGATACCGTAACCATTTGCGGGTATTTCCGATCAATTCAACATGTTCAGGTTTGAGACCCACTTCCTCATGCAGCTCGCGATACATGGCCATCTCTGGCGTCTCATCGGGTTTGATACCCCCCTGCGGAAACTGCCAGGCATTAGCGCCACCCACACGGCGGGCCCAGAAGACTTCGGTCCTGTCGTTGGTTAGAATTATGCCGACATTTGCTCTGAAACCATCTCGATCAATCATGCAAATCATTCTTTCAAAATTTGTACCATTAGGCAATATTGGGTAAGCAATCATGACATTGGCAATTTTTGATCTCGACAACACACTCATCGGAGGTGACAGTGATACATCCTGGGGGGATTTTCTGTGCAGGAAAGGGTTTGTCGATCCGGAAGAACACACCCGCCGGCATGAAGAATATTATCAGGACTACCTCAATGGAACACTGGATATCATGGATTTCCTTCGTTTCCAGCTCGAGATACTGACAAGACACGATGTGGATATCCTCCACACCCTTCGGGATGAGTATATTTCAGAAATGATTAAGCCCATTGTACTGCCCAAAGCGAAAGAACTGGTTGAACAACATCGTAATCAGGGTCACCAGTTACTGATCGTTACTGCCACCAACCGGTTTATTACTGAACCGATCGCGCAACTGTTTGGGATTGATGAACTGATTGCTACCGAGCCTGAAATGATTAACGGTCGATATACGGGCAATGTTGCAGGGACACCCTCTTTTGCTGAAGGCAAGGTTATCCGTCTTGAAGAATGGCTCGCCGATAGGGATCATTCACTGGAAGGCAGCTGGTTTTACAGTGACTCACACAATGATCTCCCTCTGCTGAAAAAGGTAGAAAACCCGATCGCAGTTGATCCGGATGAAAAACTGAAAGAGGAAGCCGAGAAACGTGGCTGGAAAGTGATGAGCCTTAGGGATTAAGCAAAAGAACCGGGCGCAAATTTGTAAAACCCGAGGGTCCGATATGTTCCCCCGGGTTTACAACTGTATCAACCGATCAACCTCTTGACCGCATCTTTTTCTTCTTCCAGTTCTTTCTGGGTAATATTCATACGTTCACGACTGAAATCATCTATCTCCAGTCCCTGAACAATTTCATAATCGCCATTTTTACAGCGTACAGGGAAGGAGTACATCAGCCCTTCCGGAATACCGTAGCTGCCATCACTGGGAATGGCCATACTGGTCCAGTCGTCTTCTGGTGTACCAAGTACCCAGTCATGGATATGTTCAATCGCACCATTAGCTGCGGAGGCGGCACTGGAAGCACCACGGGCAGCAATGATTTCCGCACCACGTTTGGCTACCCGAGGAATATACTCCTCTACATACCAATTATTATCCACCAGCTCCTTGGCCGGTTTGCCAGCCACAGTACAGTGGCTGATGTCAGGATACTGGGTGGTCGAATGGTTTCCCCAGATAATCATTTTTTTGATCTCGCGGCTGTGTACGCCGGTTTGTGCAGCCAGCTGTGACAAGGCACGATTATGGTCAAGCCGTGTCAGTGCCGTAAAGTTACGCGAATCCAGATCCGGTGCGAAACGCATCGCAGTATGCGCATTGGTATTCGCGGGATTGCCCACAACCACAACCTTGACATCACGCTTGGCAGTTTTGTTCAGCGCCTCTCCCTGGACCTTGAAGATACCTCCATTGGCTTCCAATAAATCACTGCGCTCCATACCGGGACCACGGGGTTTGGCTCCAACGAGCAGTGCAATACCGGCATCCTGGAAAGCCTCTTCTGGGTCATCTGTCAGGATGATGCTCTCGACCAGGGGAAATGCACAATCATCGATTTCCATAGCAACCCCTTCAAGTGCCTGCATCGCAGGGGTAATCTCCAGGCAACGCAATACGACGGGCTGATCAGGTCCCAGCATCTCACCGGCTGCAATACGAAATAAAAGTGAATAGGCTATCTGACCGGCGGCGCCAGTCACAGCTACATGTACGGGTGTTTTCATCGTCAACCTTCCCATTTTTCTTTTCTTGTTTCAAAAAAAAAGGGCGAACCGCATTCAGCTGCTCGCCCCCTAACTACATAGACAGCATGAGAATAGTCATGCTGTTTTCTGCAATTTTATTACTCAGACTAACCACGCTTGTCAATAGGTACATAATCCCGTTTCTCGGAACCAATGTACAACTGGCGCGGACGCCCAATACGGAAATCCGGATCTTCCATCAGCTCCAGCCAGTTTGCGATCCAGCCCGCTGATCGCGCCATCGCAAAGAAGACGGTGAACATACTGGTTGGAATTCCCAATGCACGCAGAATGATACCGGAATAGAAATCCACGTTTGGATAGAGCTTACGCTCAATGAAGTAGTCGTCTTTCAGTGCGATCTCCTCCAACTCCATGGCGATTTCCATCAAGGGACGGAGTTCTGAATGTGGATCCATCTCATCAAGTACTTCATGGCATGCCTTGCTGATAATCGTTGCACGCGGATCGTAGTTTTTATAGACACGATGTCCAAATCCCATCAGACGGTAATCGTCATTCTTATCCTTGGCACGGGCAACAAATTTGCTAACATTCTTCGGATCACCAATTTCTTCCAGCATATGCAGAACCGCTTCGTTCGCACCACCATGGGCCTTGCCCCACAGGGTTGCGATACCGGCTGAAATTGCGGCCAGTGGATTTGCCTCGGAGCTACCTGAGAGGCGGACGGTGGAGGTACTTGCGTTCTGCTCATGATCCGCATGCAGGATCAGCAGCTTGTCCAGCGCACTGACGGCCTTGGGATGCAATTCATAAGGCTCTGAAGGAATTGCGAACATCATGTTCATCAGATTCTCGACATAACCCAGAGAGTTGTCCGGATAGATAAAAGGCTGGCCAATGCCATGCTTGTAAGTCTTGGAAGCGATATTTGGCATTTTGGCGATCAGTCGGTAGGCAATCTTGAGCCGGTCTTCCGGATTTTTCACATCGACTTCTTCATGATAGAAAGAAGCCATTGCACCAGTCACACCTACCATGACTGACATGGGATGCGCATCGTAGCGGTAACCATTGAAGAAACGCATCAGGTGCTCATGCACCATATTGTATTTCTTGATCTGAGTCTCATACTCTTCGAACTGTTCCTTGGTCGGCAATTCACCATGAATCAGGAGATAAGATACTTCAAGAAACGAGCTCTGTTCTGCCAGTTGTTCGATTGGGTAACCACGATGTAATAGAATACCTTTCTCGCCATCAAGATAGGTGATAGCGCTCCGACAACTTGCTGTCGTGACAAACCCGGGATCCAGTGTAAACATACCCAGTCCTTTATACAGCCCCGCCGTGTCGATTACAGGTGGGCCATAGGTCCCTCTCAGGACAGGACATTCAATCGACTTCCCTGTTGAATTATCAGTAATGGTAACTGTCTCAGATTTCATTAAACACTCCTGCGAAATTGGTTAATGTTCTGGTGGTCACTGTTTCACTCTCCACCTTGGAATTTATATAAAGCAGGGCATAATAGCATATGTGGATTGCGGCAACGCAACAAGTATAAATTTTTTACCATCCGGAATTAATCATATGGCAACTGGCCTGAATATTCATAATACAGAATATGTGGAGGCGTTGTACGAGACCTATAAAAACAATCCTGACGCTCTGAACGCCCGGTGGAAAGACTGGTTTGATCAGCTGGAACAGACGCCGACTGTCGAGCGGGAACGTACAGAAACCAATCCTTTACATGCAATCTCCTCTGAAGAGAGCACCACTGAATCCCTGGCCAGTCATGACAGAAGGCAGGTTTCAGTCCTGCAATTGATCAACGCTTACCGTTTTCGCGGTCACAGGCGTGCCAACCTCGACCCACTACACCAGTACGAACGCCCCGATGTAGCCGAGCTGGATCCCGCCTATCACAATCTTGGCGAAAAAGACATGGACACTGTCTTCAATACCGGATCTCTGCAAGGCCCCAAAGAGGCCACTCTGCGGGAGATTATCGATATCTTGCAGCATACCTATTGCAAGACCTTGGGTGTCGAGTACATGCACATCAATGAAACGTCACAAAAACGATGGATACAGCAGCAATTGGAACCCAAGCGCGGAAATCCTGGTTTCACTTACGAGATAAAATGCCAGATCCTGGATCGCATCGTAGCCGCCACGTCATTGGAGGAATACCTGCACACCCGTTACGTGGGGCAGAAACGCTTTTCACTCGAAGGCGGCGAAAGCCTGATCCCGTTACTCGACATGCTGATCCAAAATGCCACGAAAAGTGAAGTCAAGGAGTTGGTGATCGGCATGGCGCATCGGGGCCGGATCAATGTTCTGGTCAATACCTTGGGTAAACAACCCTCTGATCTGTTCGATGAATTCGAAGGCAGAAACAACCGTCTTTCGGGTACGGGGGATGTCAAATATCATCAGGGGTTTTCATCTGATATTCAGACACCGAACGGCACCTTGCATGTGGCCCTGGGTTTTAACCCTTCCCATCTTGAAATCATCGACCCGGTCATCGAAGGATCGGTGCGTTCCCGACAGGATCGACGCCACGACATCGCCAGAGATCAGGTATTGCCTTTGCTCATTCATGGGGACGCCGCCTTTTCCGGCCAGGGTGTGGTGATGGAGACATTCAACCTCTCCCAGACCCGTGGCTATACCACGGGGGGAACCATCCATATCGTCATCAACAACCAGATCGGTTTCACCACCAGTGACCCGCTGGATGCCCGCTCGACACTCTATTGCACTGATGTGGCCAAAATCGTCCAGGCACCCATTTTCCATGTCAACGGCGATGATCCGGAAATGGTTGTCTTTGCGGGTCTCCTGGCTCTGGCCTACCGGCAGGAGTTCAACAAAGATGTGGTTATCGATTTGGTCTGCTATCGCCGACACGGCCACAGTGAGGCAGATGAACCCGTGATCACGCAACCTTTAATGTACCAGAAAATAAAAAACCACCCGACCTTGAAACAGATCTATGCAAAAAAACTGATCCGCGAAGAGATCATCACGGAAGATCGACTCCAGCACATGACGGAGCGTTACATTGCCTCTCTCGAAAAAAATGAGTCGGTCGCCTTACCCACGGTGTGCCTCCTGGACAATGAGTTCAAGATCGATTTTACACCCTATATCGGCACCCATTGGCGGGATGACGTACCCACCACGATCAGCGAAACCCATATCGACTTGCTGAGCCGCCGTATCACCAGCCTACCCACCGGCTTCACGCCGCACCGGGTCGTCAGGAAATTGCTGGAAAACCGCCGCAAAATGGGCACAGGAGAGCTGTCCATGGACTGGGGATTTGCCGAAAGCCTCGCCTATGCCAGCCTAGTGGAGGCCGGTCATCCGGTACGCTTGTCCGGACAGGACAGTGAACGCGGTACCTTTGCCCATCGCCACGCCGTGATCCACGATCAAAAAACCGGTGATACCTTCACGCCCTTGCAACACATCGACACACAACAGGCCCATTTCAGGGTGATCAACTCGATCTTGTCGGAAGAAGCCGTCCTCGCCTTCGAGTTCGGCTACAGCAGTTCCACACCGGAAGCTCTGGTGATCTGGGAGGCTCAGTTCGGCGATTTTGCCAATGGCGCACAAGTGGTGATTGATCAGTTCATTTCCTCTTCGGAGGCCAAATGGGGGCG
The DNA here is from genome assembly GCA_026984775.1 of Gammaproteobacteria bacterium. GTDB lineage: Bacteria > Pseudomonadota > Gammaproteobacteria > CAJXQU01 > CAJXQU01 > CAJXQU01. The sequence goes on along the minus strand of JALSRM010000043.1, from coordinate 128,641 downwards.
TTACTGTGGCCTCACGCTGTTTCTGCCACACGGCTACGACGGTCAAGGCCCTGAGCATTCATCGGCACGCCTGGAACGCTACCTGCAGCTCTGTGCAGAAGAGAACATGCAGGTTTGCATCCCGAGTACCCCGGCACAAATGTTTCATCTCTTGCGCCGGCAAGTCATGCGGCCTTACCGCAAACCCCTGATCGTGATGACACCCAAGAGCCTGTTACGGCACAAACTCGCCGTTTCCACGATCGAAGACATCACCCAGGGAAGATTTGACTATGTACTCGATGAAATCGACACCCTGCAGAAAGACAAGGTCACCCGGCTGCTGTTCTGTAGCGGCAAAGTCTACTATGATCTTCTTGAAGCCCGCAGAGCACATGAAATCGAGGATATTGCCATCCTGCGGATCGAACAACTCTATCCCTTCCCTAAACTGGAAGTAGAGTCCCTGGTTGGCACCTATCCACAGGCGACAGAAGTGGTCTGGGTACAAGAGGAGCCGGTCAATCAGGGGGCCTGGTTCTATCTGCTGGGCCGCTCTCATCTGCCCGGCTGCCTTGAGAGTCATCATCAACTGACACGTGTGGCAAGGCCCTACTCAGCCTCACCCGCGGTGGGTTATTTGTCTTTGCATATTCAACAACAAGAAGCCATTGTCCGAGAAGCACTCAAACTGGAGCAACCATGATTATTGAAATCAAGGTACCACCGCTTGCTGAATCCGTGACGGACGCCACTGTCCTCGAGTGGCAAAAGTCCGCCGGTGATTTTGTAAAAAAGGGAGAACACCTGGTCGATCTTGAGACAGACAAAGTCACCCTGGAAGTCTCGGCACTAGATGATGGAATTCTCAAGGAAATCCTACACCAACAGGGGGAAACCGTGCTAGCTGGGGAAGTTTTAGCTCTCATCGACACCGATGCTGCCGCTCCCGAAACAACGATCGAAATCCTTGATGAAAAGGCACCCGAACCGGAAATGAAACCGAACATACAACCGGCACCGGTCACACAGACAAAAAATACGCACCCCGCCACCAGCCCAGCCGTACGGAAACTGCTCGCGGAGCATAAACTCAATCCAGATACGATCCGGAAAGCACTGGGCATAACCGGACGACTCACCAAAACCGACGTTCAGACCTATCTGCAACAGCAACCCAGCATACAAACTGTCACGCCCCAACCTGAGGGCAATGACACCACAGCCCGGAAGGAGCGACGGGTACCCATGAGCCGCCTGCGGCAACGGGCAGCGGAACGCTTGCTGCAAGCGCAACATGAGAACGCCATTCTGACCACCTTTAATGAGATCAATCTCTTCGACATCAAGCAGCTGAGAACGAAAACACGCCCCCAGTTCGAGGAAAAATACGGCTACGCTCCGGGTTATCTGCCCTTCTTTATCAAAGCGGTGATCAAGGCACTGCAAGAATACCCAGTGATCAACGCCTCTGTGGATGGCCACGACATCCTCTATCATGATTATTATGATATCGGCGTGGCCGTTAGCACCTCTCGGGGACTTGTAGTCCCGGTCGTACGGAATGCCGATCGACTCTCTCTGGCGGCAATGGAAGGCATGATCCGTGAACTCGCTGAGAAGGCCAGGGATGCAAAACTCACCCTCGACGACTTGACCGGCGGTACGTTCACCATCACCAACGGTGGTGTTTTCGGCTCCCTGCTGTCGACGCCGATCCTCAATCCGCCCCAAAGTGCGATACTGGGCATGCACGCCATCCAGGATCGGCCCATTGCAGAGAACGGACAGGTGGTGATCCGACCTGTCATGTATGTTGCATTGTCCTATGATCACCGGATCATCGATGGCCGCGAGGCGGTCTCTTTTCTGGTGTCGATCAAGAAACAGCTGGAAGATCCGGCGTTGTTATTCATGGAGATCTGAAAATGAGCCAAAGTTATGATGTCATTGTGATCGGAGGTGGACCCGGCGGCTATGTGGCCGCCATTCGCTGTGCGCAACTCGGCATGAAGACCGCCTGTATCGAAAAATGGCAGGACGACCGCGGAAAAACCGTCCTCGGCGGGACCTGTCTCAATGTCGGCTGTATTCCTTCCAAGGCCTTGCTGGATTCCTCACACCAGTTTGAGAACATCACCCGGCATGCAAAAGAACATGGTATTGTGGTGGAGTCGGCACGGATCGATGTTGGTCAGATGCTCAAACGCAAGGACAAGATCGTCAAGATCCTCACTACCGGCATTGCCGGACTGTTCAAAAAACACCGGATCACCCTGCTCGAAGGCACAGGAAGCCTGGTTTCCAACCGGCAGGTGACCATCACTGCAAGCGACGGAAGTGTACAGCATGTCTCGGCAAAATCGATCATCATCGCAACAGGCTCGGTACCGGCAATCTTACCGCAAGCGCCTGTTGATCATGAGCGGATCGTGGACTCTACAGGTGCCCTTGCTTTTACGGAAGTCCCTGAGAAGCTGGGGGTAATCGGTGCTGGTGTCATCGGGCTAGAGCTTGGAAGCGTCTGGCGCCGCTTGGGTTCGGAAGTCACCGTGATTGAAGCGCTGGAAACGTTCATGCCCGCGGCTGATCAGGAGATTGCCGAGGCAGCCAGAAAAGAATTGATCAGACAAGGACTCCATATCCAGCTTGGTGCAAAAATGACCCGCTGCGAGACCCGTGGTGGAAAAGTTCGGATTCACTATGAGCAGGACGGTGAGAAACATGATCTCGAGGTGGATAAACTCATCGTTGCCATCGGCCGCAAACCCAATACAGCTGGCCTCCGTGCAGAAGTGGTTGGGTTGAAAATCGATGATCGTGGTTTCATCGAAACTGACGGCCAGTGCCGTACCCATCTTGAAAATGTTTACGCCATTGGTGATGTCACTCATGGGCCGATGCTGGCGCACAAGGCGATGGAAGAAGGTGTCGCTGTTGCCGAACTGATCGATGGCCAAAAACCCGAGTTCGATCATGACAACATCCCGTGGGTGGTCTATACGTGGCCGGAAATCGCCTGGGCGGGCAAAACCGAACAACAGCTGCGATCAGAAGGCCGTGAGATCCGGGTGGGGAACTTTCCCTTTATGGCCAATGGCCGAGCACGTGCCATGAACGATACGGCCGGATTGGTCAAGATGATTGGTGATGCAAAAACAGATGAACTGCTTGGGGTCCATGTCTTTGGACCCAATGCTTCGGAGCTGATCAGTGAAGCAGTGCTGGCCCTTTCGTTTGAATCAAGCACAGAAGATATTGCCCGTACAATTCATGCTCACCCGACGCTCTCAGAAGCAATGCACGAGGCAGCGCTGGCTGTAGATGGAAGAATGCTCCATCTTTGAAGAAGGCTCAATGGCCTGCAGATGCGTTATGGAGAAGTGTTTTCCTGTCTTTACTCCTGCCTATAATCATTAGCAAAAATACACAATGTAAGAAGGAAAATGGCAGTTTGATTTTTTCCAGATACTTCATGCTACCCCCTTTGCGAAGATTAATTATTTTTCTAACCACAGGCTATATGGTTTGATAATCATTCGCATCCCCTATATGGGGGATATTGTATGTAGAAATATCTCACCTTACAGTTGTTTACACTTCACTCCCAGCCCGTGATCTCATACCCTCTGTCTTGTAAACAACGTGTCACAAATGCCATATAAGCCGAACTCGGTTTGGACTCACTAAAAAGTCCGTGAATAAGTCCGGCAGTCGCTGCCGAGGCTGCACCAATGGCAGCCCCTTCTCCAGCGGACCCGGCAATCGCCCCTCCAACTGCTCCAGAGGCCGCACCAACAGCGCCAGATTTCGCGGTATCTGCTACTACTGCAGTTGCTTTGTTGCCGGATGAAGCGCCTGCCTGTTCTGCCAAGGCTTTACACTCAGAAATATCCTTGTGAATGGTTGACTGATCGACACTGGCTGATCGCTCATTGGGATAGATAATGGGTTGAGGGCTCGCACACCCGTTGAGTAACACGTACAAAAAGAGCAGTAAGAAATAGTGCATAACAATTCCTCAAGAAGGAGTATCCAATACGTTTAATGATCTGTTGTATTATATCTTCCAGACCTGCATACAAACTGAACGAAATGGAACCACTGAAAGAAAAAAAACAACGGTTCATCCCTTTCCGCAAGACAGACATCATTGAAATGTGTTGTGATGATGGCACGCTGTCCGGGAAAGCAATCCCTCTATTCAGGAATCTTTCCAGTCTGTTGAGCAGTATTTACCATTTTCAGTTTCATAAAAGCCTTGAGTTGTTGAAGGATTGTTATGCCCCTGTCAACCCGGACGCTGATACGAAACCTGTCTATCCAAAGACTGAAAAAGAAAAGGAGGAGCTGGAAAACACCCTTGTACTCGAGTTGAAAAATTTGTTGGATGCGGCCAATTTCGAGGAGATTACAAAAGCGGATCTCGATCGTGCACTCCGTGAGGAATCGTTGTTCAAGATCCGGTTGCAAGTTGATTTTGATGACTTCGAAAAGATCCTTTTTTTCCGTCGTGGTGAATCTGTAAGAGAAGAGACACTGGTAAGTTTTTTCGGCCTGAGGAAAAAGACGATCACTTTCATCAATTATGATCGTGTCGTGATCTACGTGAAATATAAAGACAAAAGCTATTTTGATCAGAAAGAAAGAAATAAACTTTTCTTTACACCCGGATCAACCGTGATCAAACTCTTCCGCAACATTCCCCGTTCCGATCTGGAGATGCTTTTCCCAAATACGGAGGTACGGATGAAAACCATCGACAAACTGATCATTGGTGTCCCGGCGGCCATTGGTGGTGTTGTCATTCTTGCTACCAAGTTGGGGGCAACGCTGGTTCTAACAGGAGCCTTACTGACCTTCTGGCTAGGCCTGCGAGACAAACCCGTTGTACTCGATCAGGCAGCATTGGTTGGACTTGCCATGGGTTTCGGAACCCTTGGTGCTTTTCTGTGGAAACAATTCAATAATTTCAAAAATCGCAAGATCCAGTTCATGAAAACGCTGGCCGACAATCTTTATTTTAAAAACCTGGATAATAATACCGGCGTTTTTCACCGCCTCATCGATGCAGCTGAAGAAGAGGAGTGTAAAGAGGCAATTCTGGCCTACTTCTTCCTGCTGAAATCAGCCAAACCATTATCTGCTTCGGAACTTGATCGAAATATTGAAACCTGGTTTGAAACCCAGCATGGGCATGTACTCGACTTCGAGGTACATGACGCCGTGGAAAAACTTGAAAAGTTGGGCCTGGTCGAGATCCTGGAAAACAAGATTACCGCCATACCGCTGGAACAAGCATTGATCAGACTGGATAAAACCTGGGATAGTTATTTCGATTTCAACTATACTCAGTAAAAATTAATGATTTGGACAAGAGAAAATCTTGTTCGGACTTTACCAAGCACTCTTGAAATAATCTTGATATTACTGGTTCACAGCTAGTTCAGGATAAATCGATAACACTGAAGAAGACACCATACAAGAGGAGATGTGCCATGCGTAAGATAATTGCTTTACTCAGTTTTACTTTACTTTTTTTGCCCCTGTCGTCAACAGCCTTGCAGAAAGGAGGGGTTAATATGCCCGATCAATTACAGGCGGGAGACACCACACTTGTACTGAATGGTGCTGGTATCAGAAGCAAGTTTATTTTTGATCTCTATGTAGCAGGGCTCTATCTGAAAGAAAAAAGCAGTGATGCTAAAACGATCATAAATGCTGATGAACCCATGGCAATTCGCCTGCACATCATCTCTTCAAAGATCACCTCCAAGAAAATGTCAAAGGCAACACGTGAAGGTTTCGAGAAATCAACAGATGGCAATACGACACCCATCTCCTCAGAAATAGATCAATTTATTGCTGCTTTCAGTGAACCGATCGAGGAAGGTGATATTTTTGAATTCATCTACCTGCCAGGTGAAGGGATCAAAGTGATCAAAAATGGTAAGGAAATCACAACAATTGCGTCACTGGAATTCAAAAAAGCGCTGTTCGGAATCTGGTTGTCTGACGATCCGGTCCAGGGAAAACTGAAAAGGGCCATGCTGGGCGAATAATTTCAGTCCTAACAGAACCAGAAAAGCCTGGATCAGGCCTCAATGATCCAGGCTTTTTTTATCGTTGCGGATTTAGGACCGGCGCTACTTTCCTAGCTGCTTTTCTCTGGCTAACTGTCATCGACTCCCTGATGGTTCTCAGAGCCTCAGCTGCACCTTCTGCTCCATTTTTTGCTGCGGCTTCACACCAGACGTGTGCAAGGATGATATCCACTGGCACACCTTTACCTAGCGAGTAAGAAAGACACAAAAGGTATTGCGCATCAGGTACTTGTTGTTTCGCTGCCCGTTTGTACCAGAAAACAGCCTGTTCATAATCCTGTCTGACGTGCTTCCCCTGGCCGTATTGATATCCCAGTTCAAATTGAGCCAGAGGGTCACCATCTTCAGCGGCCTCTCTTAATAACTGAAGGCCTTGCTTTCGTGTCGCCGGATCTTCAAGATTCAATCTCGCAAGATGCACTTTAGCCTTGTTGTCTTTGTTGGCGACTTTTCCATACCAGTAAATCGCTCGGGATTTGTCCTGCCTGATCCCCTGCCCGTTTTCATAAAAGGCCGCAACTTGGAGCATGGCTTCGGCCAGTCCGTTTTCGGCAGCCTTCAAGTACCAGGTGAAAGCTTTTTTCATGTCCTTGTGGCCATTCAACCCTCGTTCAAAAATATAGGCCAAATTGTATTGTGCCGGTGCGTAACCAAGATCAGCGGCAAGCCGAAACCGGCGGGCCGCCTCCCCGTAATCGACAGACATGCCCTTTCCCTGAAAAAACATATTGCCGATATTGTAATGTGCTCGGGCAATACCCTGATTTGCGGCCTTGAGATACCAGAACAGAGCCTTAGAATAACTCTGCTCAATACCATTTCCTCTCTCATAAAGGACGCCGAGATAATACTGTGACATGGCATCACCTCCCTCGGCTGAGACTCTCCAGATATTATAGGCCGTTTTGAAGTCACCCTTTGCTGCATGAAAGGCACCGATTTCAGCATCGAACGCCAAGGTTTGTAAGGTCAGGAGGCAACCGACAAAAAACAGGACTCTATGCATTATCTTGCTGCTGCAAGTGCCTGATCAATATCGGCGATGATGTCATCGATATGTTCGATTCCGATCGAAAGCCTGACCAGATCTTCAGATACTCCTGCAGCGGCCAGCTCTTCTTTCGATAACTGTCGATGAGTGGTCGTCGCTGGATGACAGGCTAAAGATTTGGCATCTCCAATATTGACCAATCGTGTGATCAGCTGCAGGGCGTCGATAAATTTTGCCCCAGCCTCCTTGCCACCCTGGATACCGAAACAAAGAATCCCGGCAGCCCTGCCACCCATATATTTCTCTACCAGTTCATGATCAGGATGATCTTCCAGTCCGGTATAATTAACCCACTCTACAAGTGGCTGGTCTCGTAGATATTTGGCTACCGCCAAAGCGTTCTCACAATGGCGATCCATTCTGACCGGTAATGTCTCTATGCCCTGCAACACCAGAAAGCTGTTCATTGGCGAGATTGCTGCTCCCATGTTGCGTAAAGGAACAACTCTGGCACGACCGATATAGGCTGCTTCGCCCAGTGCTTCGGTGTAGACAACGCCATGATAGGAGAGATCCGGTTCATTCAGTGATGCAAATCGATCCTTGTTGGCAACCCAGTCGAATTTGCCTGAATCGACGAGAATGCCGCCGATTGTAGTTCCGTGACCTCCCATATATTTGGTCAGTGAATGAACGAGAATATCGCAACCCCATTTGAAAGGCTGGCACAGATAGGGCGTGGGCACGGTGTTGTCTACGATTACTGGTACGCCATGGCTGTGGGCCATCTCGGCAACCGCTTCGAGATCGATCACATTGCCCGCTGGATTACCAATGGACTCACAGAAAACTGCACGTGTTTTTCCATCGATCAATGCTGCCATGGCCTCTATGTCGGTGGCATCTGCAAAACGCACATCAATGCCCAACTTGGGTAAGGTATGCGCAAACAGATTATAGGTGCCGCCATAAAGTGTGGAGGTACTGACAATATTGTCTCCACTTTCAGCGATAGTCATGATTGCATAGGTTATTGCCGCCATTCCGGAAGCCAGCGCAAGGGCGCCCACCCCGCCTTCCATCTCTGCAACTCGTTGCTCCAAGACGGCCGTCGTTGGGTTCATGATACGCGTATAGATATTCCCCTCAACTTTCAAATCAAACAGATCGGCACCATGCTGGGTATCGTCAAAGGCATATGAGGTTGTCTGGTAGATGGGTACAGCAACGGCCTTGGTGGTTGGATCAGGCTGATAACCACCGTGAATTGCAATGGTCTCTATTTTCATGAGATGACCTCCTGGTTTTTTTTCTTGTGATACCATTTGAATCATGAAGTCTACAACCCTCCTTGTGATGCGTCACGCAAAATCTGACTGGAATACAGGCCAGACCAGAGACTTTGACCGCACGCTCTCAGAAAGGGGAAAACGTGACGCACCGCGCATAGGGCAATGGATCGCCAATCAGGGATATTCCCCTGATCGCGTAATCAGTTCGCCTGCCCGGCGAGTGCGAGAGACAATTTTCTCGGTAGGAAAAGCCTGGAGGCAAGATCAGGGATCGATTGTCTGGGAACAAGACATCTATAATGCCAGCCTCGATCAACTCCTCGGGATAATCGCTGGTGATCTTGTGGCTGGAAAGATTAATCTTCTGATCGGGCACAACCCTGGTGTGAGTGAGCTGATCTTGTACCTGAGTGGGGATCAAGTCCCTGCCAACATTGGCGGTAATTTGATGCCCACTGCTGCTGTCGCGGTTCTGCAACAGGGTAATGCAGTGAACCCCGTCGAGTATGGAAGTTGGAAGATCATCGACTATATGAAACCTCGACTTTTAGCCGACAATAATTGATCAGATCACTGGTTTGTTTCCTCTTCCTGCAAAGAGCTTTTCATTCAAAAGCAGCCCGCTGTCTGCTAGGATTCTGCTTTTTTCAAGCAGGAGAAACATAAATGAGTGAACGAATTGTCATGCGTACAGGTGAAGCATTGGTTGCAGGTGGACCTCCAGGTACTGCCGCCGAACCGGAAATTGTTATTGGTGAACTGGATGGACCCGTAGGTACGGCTTTGGCCACGTTGACGGGTGATCAGGTCAAAGGCCATTCACGTGTTTTTGCCATTCTCAATACCGATATTCAGGTACGACCGGTGACATTGATGGTGAGTAAGGTCACCGTCAACAATTCCCGTTACACCAATATCCTGATGGGAACCGTCCAGGCCGCGATCGCCAATGGTGTTCTCGATGCAGTTCGTGTAGGAGACATTCCAAAAGACAAGGCCAATGATCTGGGTATTATTGTCTCTGTATGGCTGAACCCATCTGTAGCGACGGATGACAATCTTGATCACAAAATTTTGTTTGAGATCCATCGCAAAGCGACAGCTCAGGCAATTCACAAGGCAATGAACAATGAACCTTCCATTGACTGGTTGCTTGAGAATCAGGACAAAATTACCCATAAATATTATCAAATGGGACTCGATGGCAAGATTTAGTTCTGCTGAAAAGAACTTTTAAAGTTATCCGGGTACCCGCCGTTATCTATCCAAGGCGGGCGTGACTGCAGGACGCGGATCCCCAGGGATGGTCGTTGACAGGATGTCATCTTGCCAGGGAGGGCAACCCGCCGCTTTTCTTCTTAAAGCTCTGCTTTTTGCTTGACCGCAACCGAGCAACACGATACTTTCCTTACTCATGCCCGTATCATTCATGTCCACTTATAATCCGGCTCAGAAGAAACTTATTAAAGCGTGGCTGCTTCTCGGTTTGAGTGCACTGGTAGCATCAGGCCTGTTCTCGATTCTGCTGGTTGTCTCACGTACCCCGGGAGTTCAGGATCATATTCCTATTCTTGACTTCTTCCATACGGCGTTAGTCGCACATGTCGACCTTTCTGTCCTTATCTGGTTCATGTCCTTTTCATGTGTATTCTGGTCCATCTCTTCACAACAGCTCTACAATGCCGATTGGGCTGGTGTGTTACTTGCTGCCATTGGCACATTATTGATCGCGGTTTCACCTTTCCTGGGAGAAACACGGCCACTGCTCAATAACTATATCCCAATCCTTCAGCAGCCTCTCTTTCTTTCAGGGCTCGGTCTGTTTTCGCTGGGATGTTTGATTCGGATAATCACCAGGCTACTCAACACGCCAGGAAAAAATCCCTTGGCCCTAGGCACCTGGCTCGCTGCGCTGGTTTCACTCCTGGCATTTATAGTACTGTTCAGGAATTGGTCCCAAATTCTCGATCGGGAGAAAGACACTCTCTTCTATGAGCGGCTTTTCTGGGGGGGTGGCCACGTTTTGCAATTCTCTCATACAGTATTGATGCTGGTTGCCTGGTTTCTACTTGTAGGTGTGGCCCGGAAAGCGGCCTGGCCGAATCAGTCTTTTATAAAAATACTCCTAGTACTTTCCGTACTACCTGCCTTTTTTGCAATAATAATTCTCTTTCAGGGGATTGAAGAACAACGATCAGCCTTTACTGAACTCATGCGTTGGGGTGGACTCGCAGCACTTCCAGCCGGCTTCCTGGCGGTTGTTCATAGTCCATGGAAGAAACTATCAGAAGAGAAATTTTCCGGAGTCCGTTCGGCTCTGCTTTCTTCAATTGTTTTGTTCTCAGCAGGAGGCATCCTGGGCTTTATGATCCACGGCATCAATGTAGTCATCCCGGCACATTATCACGGCTCCATCGTTGGCATCACACTGGCCTTTTTTGGTGTAACCTTCTATCTACTACCTCGTCTTGGTTATCGGATTACGCTGCCAAGGCTGGCTTCGGTACAACCCTGGATCTACGCTACTGGTCAGTTAATGCATATCACAGGACTTGCCTGGTCTGGCGGATACGGTGTGCAGAGAAAAACGGCAGGCGCAGCACAAGGGCTCGATCGTCTCCCAGAAATTGCTGGCATGGCTCTCATGGGAACAGGTGGTTTGATTGCAATTATTGGCGGTCTGCTGTTCCTGGTTGTTGCCTTTCACAGCTATTTCAAAGGTAATCATGAAGACACTTCTGACTGATCTCGGGAAAGTGTTTTTAAAAGGAAAATTCGATCAAATTGAGATACGAATTACCACATACGGGATCCCAGTGACAGAATTCGCAATAAACCCCTGAACCGCTTTCAGCTTAACTTACAGGCTCATCCAATCATTCTTTTAGAAGCTTTTCAGATCCAGCTGCGTAGAAAAATCCTTGCATAGTGATCGACAAGAAAGAAGGCAAACAGGCAGCTAAGATAAAAAATTGAATAGGCAAAAGTCTTCATTGCAAGTTGATCACTATCGGTGTGATAAAGCTTAATCGCATAATAGATAAATCCAATACCCAGTGAAATTGCACCGGCCAGATAAATATGACCGCTCATATGAGTGACAAATGGCAGTAATGTCACAGCAAAAAGCATGGCGGTATACAAAACGATGTGCAGCTTCGTAAATTGTACTCCATGGGTAACCGGTAGCATCGGGATATCCGCTTTGGCGTATTCTTTTCGGCGTCTGATTGCGAGCGCCCAGAAGTGGGGCGGGGTCCAGATAAAGATGATCAGGAACAGCAGAAGCGCTTCCTGATTAATCTCCCCGGTCACGGCTGTCCAACCGAGCACCGGTGGTGCGGCACCGGCAGCGCCTCCCCATACGATATTCTGAGGAGTACTACGCTTCAGAAACATGGTATAAATGACTGCATAACCAATGAGTGCAATGAAAGTCAGCCAGGCCGTCAAAGGGTTGACGAGAAATGTCAGAATCAACATGGAAAGTAATCCAAGGCTAATCGCAAAAATCAGTGCATTCTTTTGGGAGATGCTGGATCTTGGCAAAGGCCGGTTCCTGGTACGAGCCATAATCCTGTCAATTCTGTGATCGACCACGTGGTTGATTGCGGCCCCCGATGCGGCAGCCAGGCCTATCCCAAGTGTACCAAATAGGAAGGCATCCCAAGGCACCATGCCATGCGTGGAGAGCAACATACCAACGATAGCCGTGAAAACTATCAGGGAGATTACCTTGAGCTTGCATAATCCAAGATAGTCGCGGAGTAGGAGTACCGGTTGACGCCTTGGGCTGAGCCGTTCTGTCTGTTCCATATCAATTAACCTTGTGCAGTCGCCCTTTTGTACACATCATATACCTTCTTGAGATCACCATATACCCCTTTTGGATCCGGATTGGGAGGGTATAATAAAATGATATCGCCTGCCGGATCTACGAAAAGCATACGACCTTCCAGACTGTTTTTATCAATCTTCAGCTGGTTAACAAGATTGACTCTGGTTTGTTCCGTAACCCTCAAAAGATCAGTGCCTTCATAATCTCGCATAAAGTCACGCAGACCTTCCATGTCCTCGGCATCGGTCAATGCGTAGGCTCTTCTGATCCACGCTCTGTCTACTCCCATCAATTTTCTGATCTGTCGCATCTTGAACATATTTGCCTTGCAGGTGTCATCGCATTTTGAAGAACCGATAGCCAAAATGAGCCACTCACCCCTGTAGGCATCGACATCCACTTTCTTCCCATCCAGAGTTTCAAAACCGACTGACTGAAAGGGGATCCTCGGTCCCAACAGTTGACCATAATTGGTAGATCCAAGATTAAATTTGTCACCATATTTATAAAGGATAAAGGAGGCTATATAAGGCGCAGAAAAAAGGATCACCATTACAACGAGAATCATCCTCGTCTTTCTGCGGCGTGATATTTCTTCCGATGACATTCCCTTTGTCATTCTGTTCCCTCTCCACACTTCCTTGAGCTGGTATAAATAAAAATGATCAATGCGATAAACGCCAGAGAAAACCACATGATCGCATAACCTGTATGCATGGCAGTTTTTGGATTGAATACTGGCCACTCTCTGATAAATTCAGCTCCCTTCTCAGGGTCAAGATAGATCACAAATGGGTATATATCAAAGGGAGCCTCGTTGGCATACTTCTTCAAGTCCATATACAACCACAGGTTTTTCTCTTTTAATTTCAGCTGCTCGGTTGAACTAGCAACAAACGGGCGTTTTGGAGGAAGCCTGATACTGCCAGTAATCGTTTTTTCTTTCTCATCCATTCGGAAATCGGGTAGAAAATTTCTCCCGTTTTTATTGGCAATCCAGCCCAGATTGACCAAGAGATAAACCTCCTTGCCTTTGAGCTTGAATGGGGCATATACATTAAACCCATATCTACCTTGATGAGGTATATTATCGATATAGACAATCCCTTGTTGAACAAAGTGGCCGTTTGCCTGAACCTTCCGATATTCAAGATCGCGAGGATCGGTTGAATTTATCTCATTTAGCTGAACCACTTCACCACTGTTTTTATTGATAATTTGTTGCTCAATCGCCAATTTTTCATTGCGCCGAGCCACCTGCCAGAACCCCAATGAGATCAACACAGCAATGATCATGGTTGCAATAATGAGTGATTTTGGATCAGTGTTAAATTTATAATGTCCTGTCTTCATAATACGGGATATATCCATTTCCCTTGTACTGGAGTAGAATGCCGTGGAACCTAATGCTACCTTTCTAAAAGGTGATGTATGTTTAAAATTATTATTTTGGTGATACTCGCCCTGATTTTATTGAGCCTGGCTTCAGGTGCCATTTTCCTTTTCAGGGATGATCATAAAAGCAATCGACTGGCCACCTCATTAACCATAAGAATTGTCCTGTCGATTGGTCTCTTTCTCATGATAATGATTGGTTATCTTACAGGTCAAATCCATCCAAACATGTAGAGACAACGTTATATTTTCCGATACAAGACAATAGAGGCCACCGCTTGTGGCCTCTATTGTCTTCCGGAACTATAACCAATAGACAAAAATAAACAGCCCCAGCCAGACTACGTCCACGAAATGCCAGTACCAGGCAACAGCTTCGAATGCAAAATGATTATGGGGTGAAAAATGGCCTTTCAGTGCCCTTCCAAAAATGGCCATAAGCATAATTGCGCCTACTACAACATGGAAACCATGAAAACCCGTTAAAAGATAAAAGATAGAACCATATAATCCCGATTGCAAAGTCAAATGAAGCTCGGTATAGGCATGACCATATTCCTTGACTTGTAACAGGAAGAAAGTCACACCCAAAATGATTGTCAAGGCCAGACCAATCTTCAACTGCTTTCTGTTATTATTCTTCAATCCCCAATGGGCCCACGTCAGTGTGCCCCCACTGGAGAGAAGGATTGCAGTGTTCAAGGCAGGAATGCCCCAGGCCCCCATTGCCTCTTTAGCCTCAATGTAATGCCCCCTGATACCTTCTGTTGCTGGTAGATCAAGCAGAGGCCAGGTACTTTTGAACCCTTCCCAAAGCATGTTTGTTTTACCCAGATGTCCTTCTCCACCCAAATAGGGAAGCGTGATCTCCCGCAGGTAATAATAACTTCCAAAGAAACAGGCAAAGAAAAAGACTTCTGAGCCAATGAACCACATCATCCCCTGGCGGAAAGATGAATCAACTTGTTCATTATAATAACCTTCCCTTGACTCATGGATGACCTCACTGAACCAGCCAAAAAACAAAATTGCCATGATAACTAGGCCTACGATTATCATGGCTACTGCTCCATTAATGCCATTAATAGCCAAGGCAATGCCCGCCAGGAGCGTCAGCACACCCGAGCTTGCAATAATAGGCCATTTACTTCCTTCAGGTACATAGTATTGATCATGTGTTGTCATTTTTTTCCGCCTTTTTGCTTGTTTTAGTCGTTGTTAATTTTAAAAGATCAACCTTTATGCTTATTATCTGAGGGCAGATTGAGTTCTCGTTTCTTACGAAGTGAAGATCTATCTGTATCCATAAAAGTATAGGACAAGGTAACTACTTTTATATCCTTTGGTAAATCTGGGTCAATGATAAACTTCAAAGGCATATCCTTTTCCTCACCCGAATCCAGTGTCTGTTGTGTGAAACAAAAACATTCCGTTTTATGGAAATAAGAAGTCGCCTGCCAAGGTGTAATTCCCGGAATAGCTTGGGCAACGACTTTTTTACCTGAATTGTTTTTTGCGTAGTAACTTACTTCATAGGGTTTCCCTGGATGAACCTTCATCTCTTTTACCAAAGGATGGAATTCCCATTGCAAGCCTTCATTGATCAAAGAATCAAATTGAATGGTCACCAGCCGTTCCTTGTCGATGCTGCGCGGATGTCCACTCTTATCAATAATGCGCCCACTGTTTGCTGCACCACTGATACCGATACCGGCCACATTACAGACAAGTCGGTATAAAGGAACCATTGCAAAACCAAACCCGAACATACCTACGACGATCAATAGCAATAGGCGTGTTGTTTTTTTGTTTTTCTCATGCGTCTGTTCTAGACCGTTTTGCAATGTTTTGTCCCTCATGTCGGAATCTTTGCACCACTCATGGCATACATGGTTGTCAGCATGGCAAGTAATGCTACAAAACCCAACCCCAAGGCAAGCCGAATATTGGCTTTGCTTTGTTGCTTCTGTTTATCCTCTTCCATTTCCAAAACTACACCTCAATTATTTGGACAAGATGACCCCACCTAAAACCGGCGGGGTCATACCAGTATCACTTGACGACCGGAGGTGTTGTGAAACTATGAAAAGGAGGGGGAGACGACAAATCCCACTCCAGGCCAGGTGTCCCAATCTGTGCTCCTTCCCAAGGTTTGTTCCCGGCTTTCACGCCTCCTCTGACTGTTTTGATCACTATGTAGAGAAACAACAAGTGAGACAAACCGTAGGCGAATGCACCAAGACTGGAAATCATGTTCAGATCGGCAAATGCCGGGTTATAGTCGACGATACGTCGGGGCATTCCTGCAAGACCATAAAAATGTTGTGGGAAAAAAGTGATATTGAATGAAATCACATTCCACCAGAAAAAGATCTTGCCAAGCCGCTCGTCATACATATTACCCGTCCATTTGGGCAACCAGTAAAAGGCTGCTGCAAGAAGCCCCATCAAAGCGCCAGGGATCAATGCATAGTGAAAATGCGCAACAACGAACATGCTATCGTGGTATTCAAGATCAGCAGGGACCACTGCAAGCATGATACCCGTGACACCGGCAAACGAGAACATAAGAACGATGGCCACCGCAAATAACATTGGGGTTTCGAAGGTCATTGCTCCCCGCCACATGGTCATCATGAAGTTCAATAACATCAAACCCACCGGAATCGAGATCAAAATCGTAATGATCATGAACCAAGTGGTTGGTCCGGCGGCCATGCCAACGGTATATTGATGATGAGCCCAGGCAACCAGCCCCAGTGTGAACAAGATAGCCATTCCACCAACTAACGAGTTATACCCGAACAAGGGTTTACGGGCAAAGGTGGGGATGATCATGGCCAGCACACCAATCGAAGGTAGTAACAGTACATATACCTCAGGATGGCCGAAAAACCAGAACAGGTGCTGGAACAGGACAGGATCACCTCCCCCCGCAGCATCAAAGAAACTGGTGCCGAAATGTCTGTCGAACAACAGCATGGTGACACCACCGGCGAGAACCGGCGCAATGATAATCAACAGCAATCCTGTAAACAGCCATGCCCAACAGAACATGGGCATCTTGAACAGGGTCATTCCCGGTGCACGCATATTGAGAATGGTCACAACAATATTGATCGATGCCAGGATGGATGAGACACCCAAAATATGAACTGTAAAGATCGCAAAATCCATCGCCATACCGGTCTGGATCGATAAGGGAGGATAGAGTGTCCAACCGGTGTTGATTGCAGATCCACCTCCAGGAAGGAAAGGCACGACAGTGGATAAAATCAACATGACCGCAGCCGCAGGGAGCAACCAGAAGCTCAGGTTATTCAATCTTGGCAGCGCCATATCGGGTGCTCCAATCATCATTGGAATCATCCAGTTAGCCAACCCAGCCGCTGCTGGCATGACAACAGCAAAGACCATGATCAGTGCATGGTTGGTCACCATGTTGTTATAGAAGTCGGGTTCCATGAACTGAACACCAGGCATAAACAGCTCTGCCCGGATATACATGGCACTTGCACCACCTACAAACAACATTGTCAGAGCAAACACCAGATACATGGTGCCGATATCCTTGTGATTGGTACTGAACAACCAGCGACCGATTCCTTTGGGAGGTCCGTGGTGATGTTCTTCGTGTGCTATATCAGTACTCATAGTCGATCTCCTCTTCCTAACATAAATTTCTACTCTTCTACTGCATTTTTTATCTCTCAGCCGCAACCTGTTTTGGTTGCACCACATCACCGGTATTATTGCCCCATGCGTTCCGCTCATAGGTAATAATGGCGGCAATCTCCAGATCATTCAACTGATCTTTCCAGGCAGCCATGGCCGTTCCTGATACACCATTGAGAACAGTCTGGATATGAACCTTGACATCACCTGTTGCCTTGGCACTGCCTTTGAGTGCAGGGAAAACACCTGGAACCCCTTCGCCGTTGGCCTGATGGCAGGCTACACAGGTTTTATTGTAGTGTTCTTTTCCTTTGGCAAACAATTCTTCCATCGTCCATTCTTTATCAGAAGAAGCCTCGGCGGCGGCAGCAGCAGCAGCGGCAACTTGTTCTTCCTGCCATTTGGCAAATTCGTCCTTACTCACTGCTTTCACGACGATAGGCATAAAAGCATGGCCTGTTCCACAGTTCTCAGCACATTGCCCCCGATAGGTGCCTTCTTTCAGGATTTCCGTTCGTGTCTCTGTAATATAACCAGGGATGGCATCGACCTTATAGGCAATCTGAGGGACCCACCAGTTGTGTAAGACATCGGTAGTAGTATGCAATAGGCGGATCTTGGTATTGACAGGAAGTATCAAGGGCTGATCTACATCTCTTAAATAGAATTCATCTTTCGGTGTCAAATCCCTGTTCAGGTTACTGGTCAGCTTGATTCCAGAATCCATATACTCATATGACCATTTCCACTGTGAGCCGATGATTTTGACAGTCATATCTGATTCAGGGTGCTCATCATAGATGGTTTCCATCGTTTTATGTGCCGTTTTTGCAATACTGAAATCTATTCCAAGCACGATGAGCGGTACCAGCAACCATGCCCAGCGGCCAAACCAGCTTTTATGAAAGTTCTGATCAGCAACATAACCTTTGTCCTTTCGATGAACGATCAAAGAGTAGACGATGATCAGAGTGACAATAATCATGATGATCGTCGCGATCGCGGACGTCACCATATGGACATCAAATATTTGCTGAACAATAGGATCCGCCGGCTCCGGCAAGTTATATTTGCTTTTCGCAATTACCTCACTACTCAACAGCAGACCTGCCATTCCAGCCAGACCGGCAATTTTGTTCTTGATAGATTTCATGCCTCTCTCCAGATTTAAGTACACACTCATTTTTCTATTTGTTTATTATGGTTATCATGCTCTTGGAAGTTTCTGGAGGAAAATACTGATTCTTTCAATGCTTCCGCCAGTTCCTCCCGTTCACTGTTCGTCAAACATGACGCCAGTTCAACAGCTCGTCCATGAGAACGGATGATCAGCTTGCTTGGATACCAGTCATGCGGACTGTGTTTTAGCTCGACTTGTGCCCAGTATGGATCAAAATGCCACTCTTCCCTTTCCTGATCCGTTAGTTTTACTATGCGAATACCATTGTTACTAACAGAAATCATTTCAACCTGTCGGTTTGCCTTTAAGATGAGGTGAAGAATGAAACCAATAAAAGCGACTTCAAGAATGGTGAAAGGAAGAACGAACCAAGCACCCAGCAACAGGAAACGTGCTAAGACAAGGAGTGAAACGAAAACAATAAAGCCCAAAAATACCCTTGCACCCTGCTTGGTAAGCGATGCATTAGGTTGAATCACAAAGAACCGTTCAGATTCAACGGGTTTTGCTTTTACTGTAATCAAGCTCCCACCCCGATTTTTTTATAATAGTTTGATCTAGATCATTGATTTAACCGGTTCAATGCTATCCTACCTCAACAATCTTAGTGCGACAATATGTCTCAGACACTTTTTTATTATTAAGTACGCTTGCCACAGAGGGCTCCATTGTCAGGAAAGGTCTGGAATGAATGCAGGAAATACGATCTCGTTAAAATCTTTTCTCCTTCTGCTATTTCTGAATCTCGCATCTCTTCCACAGATAACCTGTGCAGAAACAGGTTTCGCAGGCCTGCACTCCCTTGAAAGACTTGAAGAAGCCAGTCTTCTCATGGTTGATACTTCCGGTCATAAACTAGTCAGCCTGCGGCCTGAAAAGCCCATGATCCCGGCCTCCACACTGAAGCTGGTCACTGCACTGCTAGCACTGGAAACATGGGGTCAGAAACATGACTTTGTCACTGACTTTGGCCTCGATCACGACAATATTCTGTGGATAAAAGGTTATGGGGACCCTTTTCTGATCTCGGAAGAAATCGATCAGATTGTGATGGGGCTGCAGAAAAAAGGTCTAAAAGTGATTAATGGGATCGGTATTGATGAGAGCTATTTTGACTCACGAATTCATGTCGATGGTCAAACGGATACAAATAATCCGTACGATGCTCCACTTGCACCACTGGCAGCCAATTTCAATACGATCAATATTCGAAGAGAGAATGGACAAACATTCAGTGCTGAAAAACAGACACCACTGACACTCCTCATGAAAGAACTGTCAAAGAATCTGCCCTCTGGCCAACACCGAATCAGGCTTGTCGATCAAAACCAGAGTGCCCGCCTGTTTGCAGAAATCCTGATGGCCAAGCTCAAAAGGCAGGGTGTAGAAATTGTGCAAGCACAAATCCTTAAGGGAAGTTTTCCAGACACCCGCTTCCCTTATTATCGTCATCGGAACAGCCACGCACTTCCCGAAATCATCCGTGCAATGTTGCAGTACTCGAACAATTTTATCGCCAACCAATTGTTTCTATTGTTAGGTGTTGAAAAACAAGGTGCACCAGCCAATATGGAGAAATCTCGATCTGTGGCGACAGAACAGATCAATCGTTTGTTCAACTGGCAGGATTTTTCTATTGTGGAAGGTTCAGGGATCTCCCGCAAAAACAGGCTCAGCGCACAGCAGCTGATCGATGTCTTGCAGCGGTTTTCAGCTTGGCGCGATTTACTGCGAAAACAAACAGATGGCATCTTGGCCAAAAGTGGCACCTTGAAGGGCATCAGTACCTATGCAGGCTACATCAACCGGCAGGGAAAATGGCTGCCTTTTGCCCTCATGATCAATGAACCCGTGGATTACGGCTTCAGAAAACGAGTTGCAGAAGAACTATCACATTGGAACGAATTAGGGCAGAAATAATAAAGGCACAAGAACTTCTTGTGCCTTTATTTGATTAACTCTGAACCCAGCCTTTGATTATGAGCTTTTATTCACCATGTAATCAACAGCGGCCTTGACCTCTTCATCGGAAAGATCAGCCTTACCACCTTTGGGTGGCATCATTCCCTTACCCATGAAACCATGAAGTGCATGATCATAAAGGGTTTCTTTACCTTTGGAGATGCGTGGAGCCCAGGCTTCCTTGTCCCCGAATTTGGGCGCACCCGCAACTCCAGTGGCATGACATGCAAAGCAGGTACCTTCATAAACCTCCTTACCCTTTCCACCATCTACTACGGCCACTGTTGCTCCACCTGAACTCTCTGGTGAGTCTTGAGACGAAGTGTTTGATACCTCGCTAACCTTGCCCCCTGCAGCAGAAACCATGTAATCAACGGCAGCCATAACCGCTTCATCAGACAGATCAGCTCGTCCTCCCTTGGCTGGCATCATTGAACCGCTCGAACCAGTGAACCCTTTCAATGCATGTTCATGTAGTGTTTCCAACCCTTTTTCAATTCTTGGGCCCCAAGCCTCTTTATCCCCAAATTTAGGTGCACCAGCGATTCCTTGACCATGACAGGCAAAACAGACACTTTCATACGTTGTTTTCCCTAGATCACCGTTACCCGATGTGGCTCCTCCTTCTGAGGAAGAACCATCGGCAACCGCGACCTGTCCCACGGGTGCCGTTATCTCCTCAACCTCACTGGATACCTGATCGCCAGCTTGTCCTGTGGGTTCCGCAGTTGCCGGAGCAACTTTCTGGGCTTCCTTGTGTGTTGAAACGATCAATGAACCGATAAATGCAATAAAACCGAACATGACTAACGCCACAAGAAAATAGGGTTTGAAAAAGACTTTCTCGTTATCGTTGCTCATTTTTTATACTCCCGGTATCAATCGACAATTACATCAATCCGATTGACCAATTTTTATTTTAGTTTGACAGAGGGAACCCAAGTATAACGGCAGATCATATAAATGAGAAACTCTGAACTATCCCTCATTCAAGCGCATTAAGTGATCGAGCCACATATCCGATAATTTTTCCTGCACTGAGTTCTGTCTCAAGCGTGCATGCAGATTCGGAAAGTCGACCCTGTCCAATTCCTGATCCTGGTTGTAGCAGGAGTAGACAAAATACTCGGCCCCTGACTCTGGATCGATATGCTTGCACATACACTGGGCACAGACACCTTTCATCATGCACTGCATGGGTGAGTTGATCGAACCGATCGCCTCGTGTTTCTTTTTCAAATAGGGGGCAAGAATTCCATACCGGGCTTCCTTGACAGCTTCCATCATCTTGTCCGAGCCTATAACAATCAGGTGATCCATGTCATCGAGATGAATCCGAACATCACCCAGCTCACCTTCTGCATAGGCGATCATCGCCTCGATGATATTCCCGACGAAGGTTTTATCCTGGGGCCGAGTGGTAGCAATGGGCTCAACGCCTTCTGCCTTGTCCACCGACCAAACAATGACATCCGCCGCGGCCTCGATTTCCTCTACCTTGAAGACATCCTCAGGATGCTTGTAGCCGGCAAAGTAGAGTACATGGTTTCCGGCAGAACGCAGCGCCTTGCCAATGGAAAAGAGGACGGCATTGCCCAATCCACCGCCGAGCAGAACGACCGTTTTACCCATCGGAATGTCCGTAGGTGCACCGGTGACACCCATGACGACCACCTGCTCGCCCGGCTTCCAGGTAGAACAGAGCCGGGATGAGCTGCCCATCTCTAACGCAATGAGAGAGATCAAGCCTTTCTCTTTATCGACCCATGCCCCCGTGAGTGCGATTCCCTCGGTAGCAAGGACCGTATCTTCGATAACCGGGGCATTGACCTCAAAGTTCTGTACTCGGTAGAACTGGCCTGGCATGAACTTTTGTGCCTGCATTGGGGCCTTGACGATGACTTCGACGATGGTCGGCGTCAAGCGGTTGACTTCAACCACTTCGGCCCGCAGACTCTCATCTAGACGCCGTTGCAGATTTTTCAATGATTGATCACGGTTTGGCTGATCCGACGGCTCCAGTGTGGCAAGCTCTTTCTCAAAAAGTTTTACGATATGGGGATAGCCGTCTTTAGCGCTGGCCATGGCTTTGACCACATTACCGGCATAGACCGGATGGTTGTCGCCATAGAAAGTGATATAGTGCCCTCCCCGATGATAAGAAGTAAAAGGTGCGGGTTTTGCAATCTTCGGGTGAGGGCCGTCATTGACCGGGATCAGATCAGGATCCTCTTTGACCCAGTCTGGCATGTAACGCTGATAGTATTTCCAGTCCATCTCGAAGGTGCCCGGAAACTCTTCTTCATAGATAGTATTGGGTGAGGTACCTGCCGCAATGAAAAGACTCTTCAAAGGTACCTTCAACTGCTCCCCGGTATTCACCCACTTGCCGTCCTTTTTCTCCAGCTTGTCGAAGGTAACGGCATTGAGATGCTCGAACTGATCCATGTGGGCCTCAACGGGACTCAAACCTTCCGCCAGTTCGATACCTTCATCCAGTGCTTCCGCAATTTCTTCATGGTTTTGACGATAGGCCGGTGAGTCCACCATGCCTTTGCGATAGAACATGGTCACCCCACCCCATTGCCGGATCAGGGGCTGAAAGTCCGGTGTTTCACCGGCTGCTTGCGCCCGCTCACGTTCTGCTCGAATGGTCTTGCCATGTTCAAGAAACTCGTCGAGGATGATCCGCTCTTCCTCGTCATAACGGGAACGCACCTTTTCCTCACCATACTCGGCACAGAGCGTTTCGTAGCGATTGAGGATCTTCTCCACCTGTACTGGATAATAGGCCATCACCTCGGTGGCCGTATCAATGCCAGTCAGACCGCCACCGATCACACCGGCGGGCAAGCGTACCTGAAGATTGGCCAGGGAAGATTCCTTGGCCGCGCCCGTCAGTTGTAATGCCATGAGCAGATCCGACGCCTTTCGGATCCCGCGAATCAGATTGTTTTTCAGTGGAATCACCGTGGGTTTGCCTGCACCGCTGGCGATCGCAATGTGATGGAAGCCCAGATCCCAAGCATCATTGATGGTCAGTGTACCGCCGAAACGCACACCACCATAGCAACGGAATGCCTGACGCCGAAGCAGATTGAGGTAGATCACCTTGAGGAAATTCTTGTCCCAGCGAACGGTGATCCCGTATTCGGCCACTCCTCCGAATCCAAGCATCACCCGTCTGTCCAGATCTTCATAGATATCATCAAAGTTCTGGATCGGCATGGGAGGCTGTTGATCATTGCCAGTGAGCGATTCCGGCAAGGGTTCGATCTTGAGTCCATCGATACCGACCACGCCAAAACCTTCATTCAGGAGATAATGCGCCAAGGTGTAACCGGCAGGCCCCATCCCCACTACCAGTACATTCTTGCCGTTATAGGGCAAGGCATGGGGGCGTTTAACGTTCAGTGGATTCCAACGTGTCAACAAGCTATAAATCTCAAAGCCCCACGGCAACTGCAAAACATCTGTGAGAACATTGGTCTCGATTTGCGGGATATTGACCGGTTCGGTTTTCTGGTAGATACATCCGCGCATGCAGTCATTGCAGATTCGATGACCGGTGCCAGGACACATAGGATTGTCGATCGTGATCAAGGACAGCGCACCGATATTGTCGCCCTGTTTTTTGACCACATGCATTTCCGAAATCTTCTCTTCCAGAGGACACCCTGTGACCACCTCACCCAAGGGATTGATCTTGAAAGGACCCTCGCCCTCTTTTTTGTTGCGCATGCCCTTGGAACATGAATCCGTGTCACGTTCATGGCAATAGATACAATGGTCGATCTCATAGAGCACCCGCCGCTCCCGAAAACGCGGATCGGTCAGCCCGAAGCCAACTCGACGGCGACGGCGATGTTCTGGCCCCATCCAAACGGTATAACCGTCTCTTTCCTCCGTCAGGTGCGCCACCAGATGATCAAAATCGGTACGATGAGGCGTCTTGAACAGAACCCAGTCAGCCACTTCCTGCTGCATAGCCGTATCGTTCTGAGCAGCAAAACACCAGCGTTGCACGATCTCGAGCAGGGCATCGACGAAATCCGCATCATCCTTCCGTGCGGAAAGGGTTGCAAAAGCATCCTCTCCGGCGATGGCATCTCGCAACCGGGCGACTTCGTCATCAGCATTCGGCTCCTCACTCTGTTTACCTTTAGCGATCAGTTTGAAGTGGTTAGAAAGGCGAGCCAGACGAGCACCTATCCGGCCCAGGGTTCTTTCCAAATCGTTTTCTTCAATCGCATCCGGAAACGCGACCTTCGCCAACCGATTGAAATCTGCCTTGATCTTCTCCAGATCCCATTCTGAGATATCCACCCCCCGGAATTTAGCATTCAGTTTGGCTACAACTTCATGCTTGAGAATGAAAATACTCTCTACATCGGCCAGTATCGCCGCCCTTTGCTGTTCCCTTTGTGGGACGATATTGAACAGTTTGGCAATGAAATTCCCCACATGGGGCGCCATCCGCACCAGCAGATCCGAGATCGCCTTGGGCTCCATCCCTTCTCCCTGACACGCTCGGTATGCCTCGAACTCTGAGGAAAGAGCAGCATCCATATTTTTTATTTCATCATTGAATCGTTGGGTCAGATCGGCAAGACGCGACGGATCATACAGATCGGCGTATTCAAAACCGGAGATGCCCAGAACCAAGGGTTCGCTGTTATTGATCTTCGTAGCCATTTGATGCCTTAATTTAGATCCACGTTAAGAGGTAGAGCAAAAGGTGCTGAATTTTATCGGCTATACCTTAACGCATCAATTGGCTTTGGTTATATCGTTAGAAGGTAAACACTGATTTTCAAAGGAGGAATCGATCTGTCCCTGCACTACCCTCCCTCATTCTGAGAATAATCGGGACTACAATCCAGCTATCGCCCTTGAAGGGTGCCTCTCTGCCAGCATTGCTAGCACACAATTGATCGGTTTGAAATAACCTTTCGACTTTTCTCCCTCATCGACACTACCCTGAATCACACCGATGATTTTCCCTGTTTCAGCATCCATGATGGGCGAGCCGGAACTTCCCGGTATAAAAGGCTGGTCGACCAGCACCACCGTGTTGTTCTTACAGCCGAGATCTGTTTTGTGTTTGGAATCACCGAAAGCAACCGTTGAGAGAATTCGGGCTTCCTTGAGGGTAAATTCATTTTCGAATTTGCGTAACCAGTAGACCTTTTTCGACACTGTCAGATTGGGAGCGAAATCCACTTCCTTGTCATTGCAATGTCTGGCACAGAGTTTTTCCGGTAATTCAAAAACTGCAACATCATGCACCTTGTCCGCAAGAATTGGCTGAGGGACAGACATCCCGTCGATAAAAACGGTACTTTTGACACGCAAAGAAGGAAAAGCCGTCGTGAGGTTATGGTTGACGGTAAAAAAACGGTTACCAACCACGAAGCCACTCCCTCGATTCCGCTCTTCCTGACCACCGACAAATTTTGTCACAGTCGTAATCGGATAAACAATCTTATCCAGTTCCTGAGCTCTGGGATCACGCAAACCCTGACCATCAGGGGCATCGGCATCGATAACGGGCATCTCTGTTTGTGGCGGTTGTTCCGAAACCATGGTCTCTCTGACTGGCACCGTCTGAACGATTAATCCTGCAGATGGGTGATCCGTGGTAGATACTGATCGGTGAAAAATAAGTAGATATGCTGCAGCCAGAAAAAATATTTTCCTGCGCTTGTTTCGAATGTATGGAAAAAACATCTTATCTTCTCCCGTTCTCTTATAGAAGGAAGAAGCAATATCGATGCCGGAACGATGTGACCGTGGAAAGACCTTGCAACGGAACCTGTTTTCAGTCAGAAACAGGGGATAATGAACTGCCTGAAGCTTTCAAGGTCGGCAATAAACCTAAGGGAAAGACAGCTTATCGTCCCCTGAATATAGAACCCAACAGGCCCCGAACAATTTGCCTCCCAAGACTCGAACCCAGTGTCCGAGCAACACTCTTACCCAAGGTCTCCAGTATACCCTGACGTTGACGACCACGTCGCCGTTTAGTCGTTCCTGTTTCATACCGTCGAGATTTTGGCGGTACTTTCTCTTCAGCCTTTTCTGCTCGCTGTTTGAGCATTTCGAATGCCGATAGTCGATCAATCTTTTTATCATAGATGCCCAGAACCGGGCTGTTTCCGATTATGGCTTTTCGTTCAGCAGGCTTCGCAGGTCCCAATCTTGATGAAGGTGGGCGGATCAAGGTTCTATCGACAATGCCCGGAACACCCTTTTTCTGTAATGTGGACACTAGGGCCTCTCCGACACCTAGCTGGGTAATCACCTCTGCTGCGTCAAATTTCGGGTTTGGTCGGAACGTTTCGGCCGCTACTTTCACCGCTTTTTTTTGTCTAGGGGTAAAGGCCCTCAATGCATGCTGAACACGGTTGCCAAGTTGGCTGAGTACCGAGTCTGGAATATCCAGCGGGTTCTGAGTCACGAAATAGACACCCACACCTTTTGATCGAATCAGCTTGACCACCTGCTCAACCTTTTCCAGCAAGGCACGCGGAGCCCGATTGAAAAGCAGATGCGCCTCGTCGAAAAAGAATACCAGCCTGGGCTTTTCCGGATCACCCACCTCGGGAAGCTCCTCGAACAATTCGGAAAGCAGCCACAGCAAGAAAGTCGCATACATCCGTGGATGTTGCATCAATTTGTCAGCGGCCAGCACGTTGATGTATCCATAACCTTCCGAATTGGTTTGCATGAAGTGCTCAAGATCCAGTGCTGGCTCACCAAAGAAGTACTTGCCTCCCTGCTGCTCCAGAACCAGCAAGCGCCGCTGGATGGCACCAACAGAGGCTTTGCTGACATTCCCATATTCCGTTGTTAACTCGGCAGCATTTTCACCAACAAAATTCAACATTGCACGAAAATCTTTCAAGTCGAGTAATAATAGCCCTTCATCATCTGCAACCTTGAAGACGATATTGACTACACCTTCCTGAGTATCGTTAAGCTCCAACAGTCGTGACAACAGCAACGGCCCCATCTCGGAGACTGTTGTCCTAATAGGATGCCCCTGTTTACCGAACAAATCCCAGAAAATGGTCGGAAAGGCGCGATAGGAATACTCTTCAAAGCCGATCTTTTCGGCCCTTTCTTCCAGTTTTTTGTTAGGTTTACCAGGTTGGGAAATACCGGAAAGATCACCTTTGACATCAGCCATAAATACCGGTACGCCCTGACTCGAAAAGCCTTCAGCCAGAATCTGCAGTGAAACAGTTTTACCCGTACCGGTAGCACCCGCAATCAAACCATGCCGGTTAGCCAGTTTCAGATTAAGATACTGTGGCTTCTCACCCTTTCCGATATAGATTGAGTTGACAGGATTAGACATCAGGATTCTGGCCTCCAAAACCGAAATCACGTCGTGCAGAAACAATGGTGACAGTAAAACCGGCAACTACATCTACCAGAGCCATTAGAGTCAGAGTAGCAAAAACTGAGTTTCCGGCCTTTTCCGCAAGAATGAACTGGAGCAACATACCCACAAAAACCACCATGGACAATGTATGATCGATAATCGAACCGGCCGTTGTCCTGGTTGCCTTGAAGATCTCGACATAGAGAAAGATTATGCCGATAAATATCAGGATATCACCTTGGGTGACCGTCCAGTCCGACCCGGACGGCAATGTAAAATTGAAAACCGTAGAATCAATGCTGCCCGGCTCACTGAACAGTGTCAACAGGGTATAAGCAAGCCACAGAAATGCAAACAGAGGGATTGAACGAATGACAAACATTTTTTATTTTTCCTTTTTCATGATGTGGTTCAAGGTGCTATATTAAGTCCAGTCCTGTCGGTTGGGAAGTTCTACAGACACTGTCAATCGGCAATTTCACAATTTTCGATGAGGGTATTATGGGAAGGATCGTGATCTGGATCGTTGGTCTTGCATTGATATCTCTCATTTATGTGGCCACGCTTCATTTCAAAGTCGATGAAATAGAAACTGATCTAAAAGACCGATCCGAACTCGCTTTAATCAAAGAGGATCTACCCTGGGCGCAGGTTGAAACTGATGGTCGGGATGTGATTATTACTGGTTCTGCCCCAGATCAAGCCTCCATTCTCCGTGCAGAAGATGCTGTTCGATCTGTATGGGGGGTCCGCCAAGTCAAATGCCTCTGCAAGATTGCAAAATCGAAAAGAGCAGAAATACCTGCAAACGAACCATTGATCAGAGTAAATGAACCGGAACCGGTGTCTGACACTGGAGCTGTATCAAAAACCGGAAATGAAACACCCCCAGCAAAAATCGATCAAACCCAATCTTCCGGTGATAACATCATCACACTGGAACAGTGTCAGAAAAAGATTGAAACCCTTCTGGAGAAACAGTCTATCGTGTTCAAGACGGGCAGCAGCAAGATTTCCAAAAAAAGCCTCCCCCTACTCGATCAACTTGCTACGACTATGAAAACCTGCCCTGATTATCAAATCGAAGTGGCCGGTCATACAGACAATGTTGGCGAGACCGACAAGAATATTCTTCTTAGTCTTGATCGGGCACAAGCAGTGATGGAGCATTTACAGGAAAAAGGAATCTCAGGGCATCGGCTGAAAGCCGTGGGTTACGGTTCCTCTTCTCCAATCGCTCCGAATGATACTGAAGAAGGAAGGGAACGTAATCGTCGTATAGAATTCCACCTTACTCCATAAGGAGCACGAATCATGGATTATCTATTATTACAAATTTTGCTGTTTCTGATCCTGGCGGCGATCGTTGGTTTTTTCATTGGCTGGATCACCCGTGCGTTCGGATTTGAGTCGCGTCTGCTCGCTTCTGAGAATCAATGGCGTAGTCGCCACCATGTCCTGCAAACGGAGAACAATCAACTACGTAAAGAGATTGAAACACTCAAACAACAAAGGAATGAAGCAACACAAGTGGCTGAACCGCAAACCAGGCCTGCAGTCAAGCCCACAGCATTACCCTTCCGATCTACGTTGGAACTGGAAAAAAATAACTCTGAAAGTCATCATCCACTGGAAAGATTAAGGACTGAGATCTCCGGTCTCGAAGGGAAAGGGACAACAATTTCTTCTACTGATCTAAATCAGAGGAGAGTAGAGACAGGGACACCTCCGATCGCACTGGATCACCCAGAAGGGATAGCGGATGATCTGAAAGTTATTAATGGCATCGGACCCAAAATAGAATCAACATTGAACAGCCTCGGCATTTTCCATCTGAAACAAATCGCAGCATTCACCGACGAAAACATCAAATGGGTCAACGAGCATCTCCAGTTCAAAGGACGCATAGAAAGAGAGAACTGGGTTAGCCAGGCAAAAGAGTTGATCGAAAACAAATCATGAAAAAGGCCCGCTTTCACGGGCCTTTTTAATTGGAAATCAACGAAGGTTTATTCTACTTGTTTTTGAGAAGATCACGGATTTCCCTGAGTAGAACTTCTTCCGCGGGTGGTTCGGCCGGTGCCTCCTCTTCCTTTTGTTTCCTTACACTGTTCATTACCTTAATCATCATGAAGATGGCAAATGCAATAATCAGAAAATCGAGCGTCGTCTGGATAAAATTACCATAGTTCAGAGTCGCTGCACCGGCCTCCTTTGCTGCTTCCAATGACGGGTATTCACCTTCTCCCAGATTTATATACAGTTGACTGAAATCGACGCCTCCCATCAGTTTGCCGATCACTGGCATGATAATGTCACTCACCAAGGAGCTGATGATCTTGCCAAAGGCACCTCCGATGATGATACCAACAGCCATATCCACGACATTGCCTTTCATGGCAAATTCTTTGAATTCAGAAATCATACTCATTGCAATTACCCTCCTTTTTATTATTTATATAAAAAACTCTCTTCTGCCAATAAAAACTGTTATCCCGACGTTTATATATGGTACTTTGATAGACAGGCTCCACGACACAGTGGGATCCTGTATATCAAAAGCTTATGTTGGCTCGAAAACCAACAAAAAATCGTACTTCCCTCCTCGGACAGTTCAATCCAATCTCCAATGATCAGCATCACGCTATCCGCCAAACACCTTTTTCAATAAAGTGGTAGTTCTTTTCACAGGATTTTTCCTGATAGCAGCCTCTTCGATCGCCAGATAATGAAAAATCCCGTCGAGGGATTTTTGTACGACATATTCCGTCAAATTGGACTTGACATCAGGAACAAATGGCAATGACTCGTATTCACTCATCACTGCATCATAGGATTTAGCGGCACCTGTTTCCGCGAGGCTTTTTGACACGATTGGCGACATTTCCCTTGCCAAGGGTCCTGACATTTTCGATTGGAAATACTGGGTGGCGGCATCATCCGGACCGTTAAAGATCTTCCCTACATCGTCCAGTGTCATTTCCTGAATGGCTTGTATAAAAAACGGCTTGGCTTTGGGCGTTGCTGCCTCGGCGGCAGCATTCATTTTCAGTTCCAGATCTTCAAGCATCTTTCCCATGCCCACTTTCTCCAAGATTTTTTTTACGTTCTTGAGACTGCTGGGTAAAGGGATGTGAACCGCAGAATCATTGGTAAATCCACCCGTATGTCCCAGTTTTTTTACCACTGTTTCGGTACCTACACTGAGAGCTTCTTTAAGACCAGACGCTATCTCATTGTTAGAAGGATCCGAAGAAGAGGGACTGTTATCACGGTAATCACCATTCAGGAAATCCTTCCCCAAATCGAGCAAATCGGCATTGACAGGTAAACTGACTGCAAGAAAAATATGGATAAATACAACAAAACCACAGTATTTGTAGCTTCTTGGCAACTTCCCTGGATTTAAGTTCATCTGCACCTCCCCGTCAGAGTGATAGTGGCATATTCTATATCATTAAGTCTAATGTTCAAATCTGTTGCTAATTTCCGAAGTAATGCGCTAAAATTTGGCTTAAGGGAGCTGAGAGACATCATCTGGTGGCAATCAGGATTACCCGGGGGGAGTCATTGGCAATATTGCCGTTTCTCCTATTTTGTGTTTTTTATACAACAAACGGGAAGAGAGAACTATGAAAATAATGCATAAAATAATTTTCTTGCTTATGGCAGGTATTATGCTATCCGGTTGCGCCAGCACTGGAGGTGGTTATAGCCAACCAGTCTGTTCATTAATTGGCGCAGTTGCGGGCGGTGCAGGTGCAGCTGCAGTAGATGGTGAAGATGCCGGCATTGCCGCTGGAGCTGCAATCGGTGCTGCTCTGGGTTATCTCGCCTGTAACCAGGGTGTAGGTGACTCTGATGGCGATGGTGTCAATGATGATCTGGATCAGTGCCCTGGCACACCAGCAGGTACTGAAGTCGATGAAACAGGTTGCCCGGTCGTAAAAGATAGCGACGGTGATGGAGTTAATGATGATCTGGATAAATGCCCAGGCACCCCAGCGGGTACCACAGTAGGAACCGATGGTTGTCCACTGGATAGTGATGGTGACGGCGTCATCGATGACAATGATCAGTGTCCAGGTACTCCTGCCGGCGTCGAAGTCGACAGCAATGGCTGTCCAAAAGTGGGAGAAACCATCTTCACACTGGAAGGTGTCAATTTTGAGTTTGACAGTGCCACATTGACTCCTGAGGCGAAGTCCAAGCTGGATGCAGCTGTATCAACGCTCTCAAGCAATGTCGGCAACAAGCGAATCAGAGTCGTCGGTCACACTGACAGTATTGGTAGTGAAACCTACAACCAGAAACTCTCAGAGAGAAGGGCTCAGGCCGTTGTCAATTATCTGGTAAGTCAGGGCGTCGATCCTTCTATTCTTATTTCCGAAGGTCGCGGTGAGTCCGAACCTATCGCCGATAATTCGACAGAGGAAGGTCGTGCCAAAAACCGACGTGTCGAATTTGTCATCGAATAATTAATTGTTGCATACAACACCTGCCCTCGGTGGGTGATGCTCGACAAAACCATGAAAGGCTCTGCTCACTGCAGAGCCTTTTTTATTTGAAATATGTTTTTTCCTCCCTGAAAAAAAGAATGTTTATGATAAGATTTGGCCCCTATGCAAAAGTTACCATCAACTCAGGATCTTGATTATCAGGAAAGGATACTTCAGGGTGTTTCCAGGACTTTCGCGCTGACGATTCCTCAGCTGCCGGAACAGCTTCGTACCGTGGTTGGAAACGGCTACCTGCTTTGTCGCATCGCAGATACCATTGAAGATGATGCAACACTTTCTACCGAACAAAAACGTAACTTTACCGATCAGTTTATTCTTGTCGTGGAAGGTGAAGAAACCGCTGCAGATTTTGCTGAAAGACTTTCCCCGATCTTATCGGACCAAACGCTGGAAGCAGAGCGGGATCTGATCAAACAGACCGAACGTGTGATCCGGATTACCCACAGTTTCAACGATAACCAGAAACACGCCTTGGCACGATGCGTCAGGATTATGGCAAAAGGTATGGCAGACTATCAGGAGAAAGAAACCCTCAATGGCCTGCCTGATCAGGCGGCAATGGATGATTACTGTTATTACGTGGCTGGTGTGGTAGGTGAAATGCTGGCCGAACTTTTTTGCGATTTCAGTCCTGATATCAATGCACACCACAAGGAGTTAATGGAACTTTCTGTTTCCTTCGGACAGGGTTTGCAGATGACCAATATCCTGAAAGATATCTGGGATGATCATCGAAGGGGAGCCTGCTGGCTTCCACAAGAAACTTTTTTGAAATATGGATTTCCTCTGAGCGAACTCCAGCCAGGGCAGAAAAATCCTGCCTTCGAAAAGGGGCTGGGTGAGCTGATTGCAATTGCAAAAGGTCATCTGGAGAATGCTCTTCGCTTCACTCTGCTCATCCCTCGTTATGAAAAAGGGATCCGGAAATTCTGCCTGTGGGCTATTGGCATGGCCATACTGACTCTTGACCAAATCAACAAAAACCGGGGATTTTCTTGCAGTAGTGATGTCAAAATAACCAGACGCCAGGTTAAAACGACTATAGCCTTGACAAATATGTTTGTTTCCAGCGATAAGTTATTGAAGTTACTATTTTATTCGGTAGCAAAGGGATTGCCAGAAATACAATTTCGTGAGAAAATTTCTGTTGAGAGTCAAAGTACCTGACAAACTCCGACCAAAAAGGATTTTGATCACGAATGAACGGTATCGATATGCTTAAAAATAACAATAACAGTTTCATACAAGCAACCATCTTTGAGGATTCACTGTGCTGACACCTCCCAGATTCAGATTGACCGAAAACGAAGGCGGCTCTTCTCTGGGCAAGATCGTCCGCAAATTGCTGGGCAATCATTTGGATGGGGCAATCAAAGCAGCTCGTTCAGCACTCGAGAGGGATCAACATCCTGAAGGTTACTGGGACTATCCACTAGAGGCGGACTGCACCATTCCGGCCGAATACATCCTGATGATGCATTTTACTGACGATATCGATCGGGAACTGGAGCTCAAGATCGCGAATTATCTGCGCCAACATCAGAATGAAGAAGGAGGCTGGCCTCTCTACCATGGTGGCTCAATGGATTTGAGCTGTACAGTTAAAGTCTACTACGCCTTAAAAATCGTCGGAGATGACCCGGAAGCACCTCACATGCGAAGGGCCCGCGAGGCCATTCTTGCCCATGGTGGTGCTGCAAAAAGTAATGTATTCACGCGGATCACGCTTGCATTGTTCGGGCAGGTGCCCTGGTCTGGGGTACCGTTTATTCCTGTTGAAATCATGCTGCTGCCGAAATGGTTTCCTTTCCATATCAGCAAGGTTTCCTACTGGTCCAGAACGGTCATGGTACCTTTATTCATCCTGTGCTCACTCAAACCGGTTGCAGCAAATCCCAGAAATGTTCAAGTCCGAGAATTGTTTATCACCCCTCCGGAAGAGGAAACTCACTATTTTCATCCAACCAATACGATCAGTAAATTCTTCCATATCCTCGATCATATTGGCCGTACCTTTCTTGAACCATTGATTCCACAATTCATTCGCCGACGTGCGATCAAAAAAGCTGAAAACTGGTTTATCGAACGTCTCAATGGTGAAGACGGTCTGGGTGGTATCTTTCCCGCCATGGTTAACGCACATGAGGCACTGCTGCTCCTCGGTTACGATGAAGATCACCCTCTTGTCAAAACGACAAAACGTGCTTTGCAGAAATTACTGATCGTTGAAGAAGATTCTGCCTACTGTCAGCCCTGCCTTTCCCCAATGTGGGATACCGGCCTCTCCTGTCTGGCGATCAGAGAAGCAGCCTATGGGGAATCAGAAATCCCGGAATCGGTCAGCCGTGGTTTGGACTGGCTCAAAGATCAACAATTGAGTGATGAACCGGGCGACTGGCGAGACAACAATCCAAATCTTGCAGGTGGTGGATGGCCCTTCCAGTTTGCCAATGATTACTACCCTGATCTGGATGACACTTCCATGATCGCCTGGGCGATGTCTGTAACAGATCACGAAAAGTTTGCAGACTCAATCCAAAGAGCTGCCGACTGGGTTGCCGGCATGCAATCCAGAAATGGTGGATTTGGAGCTTTCGACAAGGATAATACCTGCTATTATCTCAATCATATTCCGTTTGCCGATCATGGCGCTCTGCTCGATCCTCCCACTGAGGATGTCACCGCCCGCTGTGTCGCCCTGTTGGGATTGACACGAGATGAAAAATACAAGCCCGTTCTCGATCGTGCCATACAATATCTCAAGGAAATGCAACAGGAAGAGGGTTCCTGGTTTGGACGATGGGGCACGAACTATATCTATGGCACCTGGTCGGTTCTGAGTGCGCTAGAGGTTGCAGGCTATGATATGCAGGAAGCCTGGATCAGAAAAGCTGTTGTCTGGTTGAAGAGCATCCAGCATATTGATGGTGGTTGGGGTGAAAGCAATGACAGTTACTACGAGGACAAACGAAATCAGCCACATCCGAGTACACCCTATCAGACAGCATGGGCCATGCTTGGATTAATGGCTGCAGGACAGTCTGACTCAGAGGCTGTTAAAAAGGCTGCTGCCTATCTGATCAATACCCAACAGGAAGATGGGTTCTGGCACGATGAAAGTTTCACTGCACCAGGCTTTCCAAAGGTGTTCTATCTGAAATACCACGGCTACAACAAATTCTTTCCCTTGTGGGCATTGGCTCAATACCGACGCCGTAGCCAACAATCTTGAGATGATCAAAGTGGGCGTCATTGCCGCCCTGTCGGCCGAAGCAAAGTGTTTTGCCCACCATCCTATTCCCATTGATCAGATCACAACCATAAACACCAACCTGATCCTTGTTTCTGGCATGGGTGCAAAAAATGCTGCCACAGCATCCCGGCGACTGGTTGAACATGGCGCCACCGCCCTAGTCAGTTGGGGTACTGCCGGAGGGCTTTGTGATCAACTTAGACCCGGAGATATTGTTCTCCCTGAATCTGTTTTCAATGATGATCGATCCGAATTCATACAGACCGATTCCCTCTGGCGAGAAAACCTGCAGCAAACACTCGCATCCCATCTCCGTATTTTTACCGATCCGATACTGCATACAGATTCTCCCATTACCTTTCCTCATACAAAAAGGGTCCTGTATGACAAAACCGGCGCGTGTGCCGTCGATATGGAAAGCGCTGCCATTGGTCAGTTTGCCAGAGAGCATCAAATTCCCTTTCTTAGTGTCCGCAGTATTGTTGATTCCAGTGAAATGGTTATCCCATCGATCGCTATTGATTCCACCGATGCGTATGGAGTAACGCGTATCCTCCCCTTTCTTGGCAGATTACTTGTCAATCCAGGAGAGCTTTCTCAATTGATCACGCTAGGAAAACACTTCCATGAAGCATGTAAAAGCCTGCGGCAAATCACCAAGCTTGCAAGCTCTAACCTTAACTATCATTATTAACCCCGTATCAGGTTCACTCACGTTCGTTTACCATACTATGATAATGAGGAGACTCACCTATGTTGCGGCGTCCATTTCTGATCCTCACACTGACTATTTTCTGTACGGTATTACATGCTGGACCAATCTCCAGGGACAAAATACCTGATCCTCTTGAACCATGGATAGAATGGGTGCTTCAAGACAACAAGGACTTCGATTGCCCATTCCTCTACAACAATGCCCGTCAACACCGTTGTGCATGGCCTTCGCTACTCAATCTGTCATTACACCCGACATCCGGAGAATTCTCGATTATCTGGCAGGTTTACAAGGAAAGCGAAGTCATACTGCCTGGGGATAATAAAAACTGGCCTCAGGATGTCACCGACAATGGACAAAAAATCAGCGTCATCCGCCAAAAAGAAAAACCCCTTGTCATGCTTGAACCAGGTATCCATGAAATAAGCGGCCACTTTGAATGGAGCCACTTACCGGATTCCCTGACGATCCCAGAGGATACCGGACTGGTTTCTCTGACCGTAAATAGCGAGGTGATTGACTTCCCTGACATCAAGAAGGGGAGGATCTGGATCAAAAAGAACCGCAAGGGATTATCTGGTGATCAGGGTGAACAGATCAAACTGGAAGTGTATCGGCACATCGAAGACGAGATCCCGATGCTGATTACAACAAGGATCACGCTTAAAGTTTCCGGGAGGCAGCGAGAGGCGATTCTCGGCTCACCACTCCTGCCCGATGCAATTCCGCTGCAAATCAACAGCCAATTGCCTGCCCGACTGGAAGTTGACGGAAAATTACGCGTTCAACTCCGACCGGGCAGCTGGTCTATCAATGTGGCAGCCCGCCTTCCTGGACCGGTAGAACAACTGACACTACCTCATCAGGAAGATCCTTGGCCGGGTGAAGAGATCTGGGTCTTCGCTGCCCGTAACCACTTACGCCTCGTCGAGCTGGAAGGGTTACCCTCTATCGATCCGCGTCAGACAAATTTGCCAAAGGCGTGGAAAAAGCTGCCCGCTTTCCAAGCAACCCCAGGCAAGACTCTAATCTTCAAGGTTATTCGTCGAGGGGATCCCGAACCGGAGCCCAATATTCTGCAACTCAGCCGGACCTTATGGCTCGATCAATCCGGTGAAGGATACACCATCAGGGATCGTATCACTGGCCGCATGACAACTGGCTGGCGACTCGAAACCAGCGATGAACTACAGCTTGGACGTGTCCTGCTGAACAACGAACCCCAGTTCATCACTCGACTGAACAATAAACCCGGCGTCGAAGTTCGTCGAGGTCGTATCAATCTAATCGCCGACAGCCGTTATCAACGTCCTATCAGTAAACTCAAGGCCGTCGGCTGGGACCACGATTTCCAGAAGGTAGAGGCCACACTTAATCTTCCACCAGGCTGGAAACTCTTCTCAACCCGCGGAATCGATACAGTTACCGAAACCTGGATCCAGCACTGGTCATTGCTCGACCTCTTTTTGGTACTGATAACCGCAATTGCCATGGGACGTCTGTGGAACTGGCGAGTGGGTCTTCTCGGGCTGATCACATTAGTTCTGCTCTGGCACGAACCCGAAGCACCTCGACAAGTCTGGCTACACTTGATTGCGGCGATTGCCTTGTTGCGGGTTCTGCCTGAAGGGAAGTTTCGCTGGTGGGTGACCGCCTACCGTAATCTGGCTTTCCTTGTCCTGCTTTTAATCGCTATTCCCTTCATGATCGATGAGATCAGGACTGGACTTTTCCCTCAATTGGAGAAACCTTGGCTAAGTGCACTCAACGGATCTGATCGCTACAGGATGGAAGAAGAAACCCAACCACAAGTCATATCCATGGAAGCCGATGGCATTGAAAGGGAAGCCAGCGTTTCTTCACTGCCACCCTCAACACCACGTAAACTGGACAGAAAAGTACTAAAGACGTCGCCAAACGATAAATATACCGGACACAACCTGTCAAAATTTCCACAACGTTATGATACGCAGACCAACGTCCAGACAGGTCCCGGGTTGCCTTCCTGGCAATGGCATACCCTATCACTCAACTGGAATGGACCCGTAGGACAAGATCAAACCATCGATCTGATCCTGCTTTCGCCGAGAATCAACCTTCTCCTGAATCTGTTACGAATCGTCCTGATGATCGCACTAACACTACTGATCATTCGTTCAATCAAGTTCTTCAAACGTTCTTCTCTACCCTTTATAGGCAGACATGCTTCGATATTTGCCATGATGGCTGTACTGGTTCTCTCTATTCAACCACGGGATACCGTGGCCGAGATCCCGACACCTGAACTTCTGCAGGAATTGAAAAGCCGGTTGCTTGCACCACCAGATTGTCTGCCAGAGTGTGCTCATTTCAGCAGAATGGCAATGGATATTCGGCCCGAAAGTATGCAGGTGAGACTGGAGGTTCACACATCTGAAAAGGTTGCCGTTCCCTTGCCGGGAAAATCCGGAAAGTGGACGCCTTCACAACTCGCTGTCGATGGCGAACCTGCATCCGGCCTGGCACGAGGCAAGGACGGGTTTCTTTGGCTTCACCTGTCAAAAGGTGTCCACCAAGTCATCATGTTCGGTCCCTTGCCGGAGCAGGACAGTATTGATCTTGCCCTGCCACTCAGACCTTCTCGTGTCACCTACAATTCGGATGGCTGGGAGCTGCTCGGCCTCCAGGAAAATGGCATCCCAGACCGGCAACTGAAACTGATCCGTGTTGTCGGGAATGGTGAAACCATGCCCAAACAAAAACTGGAAACATCAAACCTGCCGCCCTTTGTACATGTCTACAGGACCCTACGCCTAGGGCTCGATTGGCGGGTAGAGACTCGTGTAGAACGCGCCTCTCCTACGGGCACTGCAATTGTGATCCAAGTCCCCTTGTTGGAAGGTGAATCTTTACTCACCGAAGGATTCCGTGTCAAAAATAACCGTGTTCTGGTCAACATGCCCGCCAACCAGTCCAGTATGCAGTGGGAATCCAGCCTCAGAACCTCCAGTGAAATCAGACTGAAAGCCCCAGAAACCCTTGACTGGACAGAAATTTGGTACGCGGATGTCAGCCCGATCTGGCATATGGACACCGATGGTATCGCTGTGGTTCATCATCAGAATCCTGAAGGACGCTGGTTACC
This sequence comes from Gammaproteobacteria bacterium, assembly GCA_026984775.1. Lineage (GTDB taxonomy): Bacteria > Pseudomonadota > Gammaproteobacteria > CAJXQU01 > CAJXQU01 > CAJXQU01. The sequence goes on along the minus strand of JALSRM010000043.1, from coordinate 89,223 downwards.
GGAATGGCATCCTTGGCCCGGTGAATCAGTTACACTGAGAATCGCCCGTCCCGAAGGCATTGAAGGGCAAACCCTGACCATCGACAAAAGCCAGTTAACGATCACACCCGGCCAACGCGCCACGGATACCAATCTTAAAATAACTTTACGCAGCAGTCAGGGTGATCAACATACGGTTATGCTGCCAGAACAGGCACGCCTGCAAACTGTTATCATCAATGGACACGCACAGCCGATCCGACAGGATGGTGAAAGCGGGAGAGAGGTAACGTTGCCAATCCATCCCGGCAAACAACTTGTTGAAATGAACTGGCGTCAGCCTGAAGGGATCCAAGCGCTCTACAGATCACCATCCATAAATCTTGGTACCGCCAGCGTTAACCATATGATCACATTGTATCCAGGGAAGGATCGATGGATTCTGTTCACTGGAGGTCCACAATGGGGTCCTGCGGTACTGTTTTGGGGTGAATTGATTGTGATCATCCTGCTGTCTCTTGTCTTGGGCAGGGTTCGGCTGACGCCACTCAAAACCTGGCAATGGTTTTTACTCGGTATCGGGCTCAGTCAGGCTCCGCTATTTTCGGCTTTCATTGTCGTTGCCTGGCTGCTCGCAGTTGGTGCACGAGGGAAGCTTGATCCAGCAACTGACAAAACCCGATTCAATTTTATTCAAATCGGGCTGGTTATCCTTTCACTGATCGCTCTTTCTGCTCTTTTCGAAGCAATCAAGCAGGGGCTGTTGGGTAGCCCAGATATGCAAGTATCCGGAAATAACTCGACTACCTTTGCACTCAACTGGTATCAGGATCGCGTATCCTCTATCCCACCACAGGCCTGGATCTTTTCTGTCCCTCTGTTTGTCTACCGGGTTCTGATGCTTCTCTGGTCATTATGGCTCGCTTTTGCCCTGCTGCAATGGTTGCGCTGGGCCTGGGAGTGTTTCTCCAAAGGAGATATCTGGAAATCTTTCGAAATCCGTCTTGGCCGGTACTCAAAAAAATCCGATCAGGCAAAAAGCGGGGTTAAAGAGTCCTAAAGGCTTGGTATTCCTAATTGAATATAGAGAAAAACCTCTGTTGGAGGCATCTCTTTATTCGTCCAGCAAGGCGTCCCGATAATCAGGATGTCTTCTGGGCATAATCCACATTTCGTACATGGATACGACCCACATAAAGGCAAATGAAAGAGCCATGGCGCCACCACCAAGAATTGTCAGCCAGGCAAACATTGGATTCAGTTTGGTCAACCACCAGGATAAAATATCGATGATCAAAAAAAGATAAGGCATTACGATCACGGTCGCCTTGAGGACTTTGGGAACCCCTGACGCAAGACTGAATATCAACCCGACAAACATAAAAATAAAGGCGATCCCGAACAGGTGGATATGGGAAACACGGGTCAGAGATGAAAAGGAGGCACCGGTATCGACTTCTGCCCGTTTGAACACCTCTTCATCTTTGGTCCAGTCAGGTACAGGCATGCCGGAAGCTGGACTATGACACATGACGCAGCGTTTATTAATAATAGGTTTTATCTCTGTCTGGTAGACATCCTTATCAGCCCCTTTTTTTACCCATTGGATAATCTTCAACCGTTCAGCTTCAGGTGCCATCACCTTCATTGAACCATTGAGTTTGCTCTCCAATATGGAACCTGATCTTTTCCCGTAGTAGCTGTATACAATGTCATCAATTGAAAGACCGAATTTTCCATCTGCCATGCCATGTGTGAAGAGGATTTGCACCAGTGCCATCATATAACCAATAGCCACGACCGTCAGATACCCTGTAAACAGCATTTTTATGGAAGTGCCTTGGCTAGAAAGGTTAAGATGGTGTTGAAGGGGCATGGCTTGTCTCCTTTTGTTTGTCTTTCAGATACTTGAATCACATAGTATTCTCTCCATCCAGCTGGTCACATCACGACTCACCTGAACGGGGGATGAATATATCATTTATCTAGTGTATTCTATACGGTTCTATTGGAAAATTTTTACATGCTCATTTCGCGTATTTGAGTATCCCCCCCAACTCAATTTGGAAAATCCGGAGGTTATTTAATGAGTTCCAAATCCAACAATAAAAAGCTGCTGGCATGGGTTGACGAAATTGCCGCCCTGACACAGCCTGATGATATCGTCTGGTGCGATGGCACAGATGAAGAATGGGACACCATGTGGGATATCATGGTTAAGGATGGTACCGCCATCAAGCTGAACGAGGAAAAACGCCCCAACAGCTATTATGTTCGTTCCACACCTGCCGACGTTGCCCGTGTGGAAGACCGCACTTTCATTTGTTCCGAAAAAGAGATCGATGCAGGTCCCACCAACAACTGGGCAGATCCTAAAGAGATGCGTGAAACTCTTAATGGCCTGTTCAAAGGTTGCATGAAAGGACGAACCATGTATGTTATCCCTTTCAGCATGGGGCCAATCGGTTCTCCAATTGCACATATTGGGGTCGAGTTGACCGATTCACCTTATGTTGTGACGAACATGCATATCATGGCCCGTGTTGGGCAGGAAGTACTGGATGTCCTAGGCAACGATGGTGAATTCGTCCCTTGTGTCCATTCTGTCGGTGCACCTCTGGAAGAAGGTCAGGAAGATGTCCCTTGGCCCTGTAATCCAGATAACCGTTATATCGTACACTACCCCGAAACCCGTGAAATCTGGTCTTTCGGTTCCGGTTATGGGGGGAACGCCCTGCTGGGCAAGAAATGTTTTGCCCTGCGGATTGCTTCCTGCATGGGGCGGGATGAAGGCTGGATGGCCGAGCATATGCTCATCCTCAAGCTCACCAGCCCTGAGGGTGAAGTCAAATATGTTGCCGGCGCCTTCCCGAGTGCCTGTGGAAAAACCAACCTGGCCATGCTGACACCGACCATTCCCGGCTGGAAAGTCGAGACCATTGGCGACGACATCTGCTGGATGAAGTTTGGCGAAGACGGCCAGCTCTATGCGATCAATCCTGAGGCCGGTTTCTTCGGTGTTGCACCAGGGACGAGTATGAAATCCAACGCCAATGCCATGAGATCTATGGAGTCCAACGCAATTTTTACTAACGTCGGACTTACTGATGACGGTGATGTCTGGTGGGAAGAAATGACGGACGAACCGCCGGCTCATCTGATTGACTGGAGAGGGAATGACTGGACACCCGATTCCGATGAACCCGCGGCACACCCCAATGCTCGCTTTACGGCACGGGCCAGCCAGTGCCCCGTCATTGCCCCTGAATGGGAAGATCCCAAGGGCGTACCCATCAGTGCGATTCTGTTTGGTGGCCGTCGCGCCAGTGTCGTGCCTTTGGTGACAGAAGCCACCGACTGGAAACATGGCACATTCCTCGGCACAATCATCGCATCTGAAATGACGGCCGCGGCCTTCGGAGCCATCGGCCAACTGCGCCGGGATCCGATGGCCATGCTACCATTCTGTGGCTACAACATGGCTGACTATTGGGGCCATTGGCTAAAAATGGGCGAGAAAGAAGGGGCTAAAATGCCAAAAGTCTATTACGTCAACTGGTTCCGCAAAAACGAAGAAGGAAAATTCATGTGGCCAGGGTTCGGTGAAAACAGCCGTGTACTGAAATGGATCTTCGATCGATGCAACGGGACAGCTGATGCTATCGAAACCCCTATCGGCAACATGCCTACTCTGGAAGGCATCGACTTCAGTGGGCTGGATATGTCGGATGAAGACATCGCAAATCTGCTGAAAGTGGATATTGATGGCTGGCTCGCAGAACTCGACGGAATTGAAGAGTACTACGCCACCTTCGGTGATCGTCTGCCAGCGGAATTATCACAGCAGGTGAGCGATTTGCGCAGCCGGTTGGAAGCTGCCAAACAGAATGTCGCCTGATTGGTAGTTCATACGATCTGACCATGACCCGCTGTTCACTATGGTGCAGCGGGTTTTTTTTGCCATGCCAGTTTCTCCCGAAATTTTCAGTCCGGACATTCTGCTTTTCCTCGTAGTGATCGCTACACTCGCTGGTTTTGTCGATGCCATTGCTGGAGGTGGTGGACTATTGATCATTCCAATACTGCTCTGGCTGGGACTCTCTCCGGCCCAAACTCTGGCGACCAACAAACTACAGGCCGTTTTCGGTTCCTTCTCTGCGACAGCACATTTTATTCGCCGTGGAATGATTGATCTGCAAAAGATGCAATGGTCGATTCTTTCCACCTTTTTGGGTGCTGCGATAGGAACGACCTGCGTTCAGCTTATTCATTCTGAAGCACTGGAAAAATTGATTCCCCTCCTCTTAGCCTGCTTTGCACTTTATTTCCTTTTTTCGCCCCGTGTTGGGGACAACGATGCACACGCCCGGATCAGTCTTCATCTGTTTTCGTTCACCTTTGCCTTTTTGATCGGGTTTTACGATGGCTTTTTTGGTCCCGGAACGGGATCTTTCTTCGCGGCCACCTTCGTTTTCTTTCTTGGATACAATCTGATCAAGGCGACTGCCCATGCAAAGCTGCTTAACTTTATCAGCAACTTTTCTGGCTTGCTGTTTTTCATTTTAGGAGGTCATGTAATCTGGGAAATCGGCCTGGTCATGGCGACAGGTCAACTGATCGGAGCTTATGCAGGTGCACACATGGCCTCACGCCATGGCAGCATCATTATCAAACCACTCCTGGTTGTTATCTCCCTTGCACTCACCTTGAAACTGCTTTTCCTCAAATAATGGAAAAATTCTTGATGATTCCACCTGTCCATCACTGAGAGCTGGGCTAATCTTGGAGATATCAAGAACCACCTCCATGCCCATAAACATGTTTTCGCTTTTTCTTTGAAGGAATAGACGATCAAAAACGTACTGTATTCACTGCTACTCCTATTTCTGAGCATCAATGTTAGCCATTCAACAGAAAAAACAATAACACCAAGTACGCCCAACTACGAAAGGGAATATCCGAACCCTGCCACGGATGCGATACAGTGCAGAGTGGACAAAAAAAACTATCTGGACAGATTGGCGCCATGCCCTCATGGAAAGAAAATCCAACTGTCATGAAGAATCTTGATAACCTCTATCGCTATCTGAAAGCACGTGTAGGTGGAAAGCTGCCCAAGAGGGCACCAATGAAAAATAATCGTTAACATGACAATAAAACAGATTATCCTAGTCCATTTTATTGGCGCCTGTAAAAACTGGATCAACTGTACGAAGTATTTGTATTTCACAAGCCTACATTGGCTTGTGCCAGTGGGTAGCATATCCCTGGATTGTGTGATTTTTAAAAACAACAGAGCAGTGTTTTGGTTACACAATGGCCTGATACTTTTTGATTCAGACCATTCTGCCTTTTTATTTAACTTTCTGAACCTGGCTTCTGTTTGATGAAGAAGAATTCACAGGGCGCTGACTGTTCCGATACCGGTTATTCCTGCGAGATCGTTTCGTCTGATCGAAATGTCCAATCTTTTTCTTTGCAGATTGTTGCCTCTTTTTGTTTCTGTTTGGTTCGGCCTTGATCGCTGGATCAGGCTCGAAACCTTCGATGACTTCTCTGGGGATTCTTTTATTAATCAGTCTTTCGATATCTTGAAGCAGCTTCTTTTCATCAACACAGATCAGTGAGACTGCCTCACCTTCGTTGCCCGCTCGTCCGGTACGACCAATACGATGCACATAATCTTCCGGAATATTCGGAAGCTCGTAATTCACCACATGGGGGAGTTGTTCGATGTCCAGACCTCTCGCCGCAATATCTGTCGCTACGAGAACCTGAACCTTGTTCTTCTTGAATGCATCAAGTGCCTGTGTCCGCTGCTTTTGACTCTTGTTACCATGAATCGCCGCAGTAGTGATTTGTTCACAAGTCAATTGTCTGGCCAGACGATCGGCTCCATGTTTTGTTCGGGTAAAAACCAACACCTGATACCATTTTTCCAACTTGATCAACGATGTTAAAAGCTCGCGTTTTCGACTCTTGTCTACAAGATAGACGGTTTGTTTAACTCTTTCTGCAGTAGTGTTTTTTCTGGCAACTTCGATTAAAACAGGAGAATGCAGAAGGTTGTCAGCAAGTTTTTTTATCGGATCGGAAAAGGTTGCAGAAAACAACAGATTTTGCCTTTTGTCTGGCAATAGTGAAAGAATTTTCCGTATATCGCGGATAAAACCCATGTCGAGCATTCGATCCGCCTCATCGAGCACAAGAATTTCTATACCTGACAAATCTACTGTTTTCTGCTCAATATGATCGAGCAGACGGCCCGGTGTAGCAACGAGAATATCGACACCCCGTTGAAGTTTGCTTATTTGTGGTCCGATTTTTACACCACCAAAAACAACGTTCGCTCTGAATGGCAGATATTTTCCATAGATCCTGATGCTTTGTTGTACCTGTGCTGCCAGCTCTCTGGTTGGTGTCAATATTAATGCACGGATCTTACGTTTCTTATTGTCTCTGTTTTGTTTGGATAGTCGTTGTAAAAGCGGTAAAGTAAAACCGGCTGTTTTGCCAGTTCCAGTTTGGGCCCCGGCAAGAATATCTCTACCTTCAAGAACAACAGGGATAGCCTGTTTTTGAATAGGCGTTGGTTCTGTATATCCCTGATCCGAGATGGCACGTAATATTTCAGCCGACAGGCCAAGTGTTTCAAATGTCATTGTTGTGTTTTTTCCTGAACAGGCCTAACCAGTAATATGGGACGGTCTTAGGCGGGGTTCTTTAAAAATTTCAGAGTTCAAGAAGATAATAGATCTTCTTATGGAAAGTAAAGATTTGAAATCTTTACTCTCGATCAGCATAGACCGAAGTACGCCGGAATAGAGGCATTGTATCAGATGCCCGAGAAACAGAAAGGCTATGGTTTGATAATATGGCAACTTATGAACACTTCTTCAAAATCAATTACCATCCCTGATGATGAGATCGAGATCACAGCTATTCGTGCCCAAGGTTCAGGAGGGCAAAATGTCAACAAGGTCTCAACAGCTATTCAGCTACGCTTCGACATCATGGCATCCTCTCTCCCAGAGCTTCACAAACAGCGTCTGTTAAAATTGAAAGACAAACGTATCAACAAAAAAGGGAGCATCGTGATCAAGGCACAAAAATACCGTAGCCGGAAAAAAAACCGGGAGGATGCTCTCAAACGGCTCGCAGTACTGATTGCGAAGGCAGGTACCATTCCCAAACCCAGAAAGAAAACGAAACCCTCGCGCAGTGCAAAATTGAAAAGATTGGAAAGCAAAATCAGGCGATCGAAAATTAAACAACAGCGTAAAAGAGTCGATTATTCATCCTGATCATCCGTCGAAGTCCGCTTGCTGGCAAAGTTGAAAAGGTCATCCTGCATCTTTTTCCACATCTGCATGTTCTTCTGGGTGACTTCTGCCATCGTTGAAAGTGGGTTATGCCGCATGGCCTCTTTCATGCGCTGATTAAACAGTTCCTGCTGCTCGGTGAACAAATAGAAGCTGCGTTCAAGAAAATTGGAGGCCATGTCCTGGACGCCTTCACCGTAAAGACGGATGATCTTGGCGAGGACATCGACCGTAAAGATAGGCTCGTCATCTTCCTCCTGCTCCAGGATGATCTGCAGCAAAATATTACGGGTGATGTCTTCATTTGTTTTTTTATCGATTACACAGAAATCGATATTATCCATCACCAGATCCTTGACATCATCAAGGGTAATGTATTTGCTATCGACGGTGTCGTAGAGACGTCGGTTGGGGTATTTTTTAATGATACGTTTTTCTGTCATGGATGAAGCGGGTTGCCGATGGATGGTCGGCAACCCTTCCTTTTCTTTATTTACATCATGTGTTGCCCACCGTTCTGGGCAAAGTTCGCGCCGGTAATGAAGGCAGCATGGTCAGAAGCGAGAAAAGTCACTAGTGCGGCAACTTCTTCTGGTGTACCCAAACGCCCGACAGGGATCTGGGCGATGATTTTATTCCTGATATCTTCAGGTACCGCCATCACCATATCGGTTGCGATGTAACCTGGTGATACGGTATTCACCGTTACACCTTTGCGCGCCACTTCCTGAGCCAGAGACATGGTAAATCCATGCATGCCAGCCTTGCTGGTGGTGTAGTTGGTCTGGCCAATCTGGCCTTTCTGGCCATTGATGGAAGAGATGTTAATTACTCTTCCCCAGCCCCGGTTTGTCATGGATTCGATCACCGGATGAGTCACATTATACAAGCTGTCCAGGTTGATCTTAAGGACAGTGTCCCATTGCTCCTTGGTCATTTTGCGGAAGGTCGTATCCCAGGTAATACCCGCATTGTTAACGACGATATCAATAGGGCCCAAATCTTCTTCAATCTGTCCAGCCATTTTTGCACAACCCTCGGTGTCGGTGACATCCACCTGATAGGCCTTGAAATCAAACCCTCGGCTTGAGGTCTCCTTCAACCATTCCTGGGCCTTTTCCTCGTTTCTGTAGTTGGTCGCAACCTTCGCACCGACACTTGCCAGATATTCACAGATTGCTGCGCCAATCCCCCCGGTTCCACCGGTAACCAGAGCAACTTTTCCTGTTAGATCGATTTTCATTTTTGTTACCTCTCTACGGCCAGTGCTACACCTTGACCCCCACCGATACACAGGGTGGCAAGACCTTTTTTGGCATTTCTTCTCTTCATTTCATGCAACAAAGTTACCAGTACACGGCATCCAGAAGCTCCAATTGGGTGCCCCAGTGATATTGCACCACCATTGACATTTACCTTTTCTGGATCCCAATCCAATCCCTTGTTGACTGATAAGGCTTGGACAGCAAATGCTTCATTGGCTTCGATCAGATCCAGGTCGTCCACGGACCAACCCGCCTTGTCGAGGCATTTTTCGGTTGCCGGTATGGGACCTGTCCCCATAATCGCAGGATCCACACCCGCACTGGAATAGGCCACGATCGTCGCCAACGGCTCCAGTCCAAGTTCTTTGGCCTTGCTCTCTGACATAACGATGACGGCAGCTGCACCATCATTCAAGCCGGACGCATTCCCAGCGGTGACTGTACCCTCCCGATCGAAAGCGGGCCGCATCTTGGACAGGGATTCCGATGTAACGCCAGGACGTGGAAATTCATCCGTATCAAAAACAACGGGATCTCCTTTTCGTTGCGGAATCTCCACGGGAATGATCTCTTCCTTGAATTTTCCCGCCTTGATCGCTGCTTCGGCCTTGTTCTGGCTGGCAGCAGCAAACTCATCCTGCTCTTCCCGGGAAATGCCGAATTTCTTGGCAATATTTTCCGCGGTATTCCCCATATGGATATCGTTAAAGGCATCCCATAAACCATCCTTGATCATGGAATCGAGCATTTTCCAATCCCCCATTTTCTGACCATTACGGGATCTTGGAAGAAGATGAGGAGACAAACTCATATTTTCCTGACCACCGGCAATGACAATCTCTGCATCGCCGCATTTTATTGCCTGAGCAGCCAGATGAAGGGCTTTCAGTCCACTTCCACAGACTTTATTGATGGTCATGCTAGGTACTCCATGAGGGATACCGGCTTCTATGGCAGCCTGTCTGGCAGGATTCTGGCCGGTACCGGCGGTCAGCACATGCCCAAGTATGACTTCATCCACTTGCTCGGGTTTGATGCCAGTTTGGTCCAGTAGACCTTTGATGACCTTTGCGCCCAGAGAGTGGGCAGGAATTGAGGACAGCGAGCCAAGAAAGCTTCCTATTGGGGTTCGGCCTGCTGCCACGATGACAACTTTTTCTACCATTTTTGGACTCCTGATGTAAGTGGCGCTACACGCTCACTGTTAGTTTGATAGGGTCTTTTGTTGTGTTCTTTATTGGCTGCCAAAACTACAGCAGCAATTTCAGCCTATCAAAGATACCTGCAACTTTCCACACATCCGTGTTCATAAAAGCTGAGCTCTACCCTGTTTGATCACTGATCGTAGCCAGTACCTGAAGATATGCTTTTTCTTTTCTGTTAGATTCCCTACGACGGTAATGATGGCCAATGTCATAATCAGCACCATGACATTCCTAGGGATGAGTGGCCAATCTTCAGGAAGCACTGCACTCAGAAACTGCAACAAGGGGTAGTGCAGTAGATAGATTGAGAAGGTCAGCCCGGCCCAGTATCGAATGAGCTTCTCCCAGGAGATCAGCCTTTCCTCAATGGCCGGTGCAATGGCATGGATACCGATAAAGTGCATTGCGATTAGAATACCGTAAAGATAACTGATCAAAAATTCATCAGAAAACCCCAGCACGTGTCGTGGATTCTGTCCATTCAACCAGCTATTGGTCCACTCTAGGGCAAGCCCGTCGATGTCGAAAATCTTGATGGTGACATAGCCGGTAACAGGAAGAAGGAACAGAAACCAGCCCAGCCTTGGTGGCAATGTCTGCTTGTGATTGAAATGCCAAGCCCAGACACCAAACAGCCAAACCGGAAACAGCAGAAGGATTTTGGGACCGGCAATAAACACACTGATGAGAACCAGAAGTAACCGCGTCCTGCCCTGGAAGAAAAATGCCGCAGCGAAGATCACGTAATACCAGAACTCATACCCCAACGACCAGAAAGGGCCGTTGGAAAAAGGGCGAATTGAATAAAACCAGAGTTCGTTGAGAAAAAACAGATTGGCCAAGGTGCGGGTAATTGGAGACTCTCCCTGATGCCACCAGCCATCATAAGCCTTGGGATTAAGATGGAGACCGATTTGATCGACCACGACTGTCAGGATCAATGCCGGGATCACTACGGACCACAACCGTGACAGGCGATTGATCACGTATGCTTCCAGTTCCCGATCCCGTTCACTCGCTACCCATGCGATCACATAGCCTGATAAAACGAAAAACACGATCACCGCATCGCTTCCGAGCTTTAAGTCCCGGATGAATTGGAGTCCTCCCCCTGAAAAGCGCTCATAGGCAAAGTGGTAGACCAATACGGTCAGTGCGGCACTGAGGCGAACCAGATCCAGGTAGAGCGAAGTGGCTTTGTTCATTACATCCTGTAGAAATAACCTGAGGTTTTATCCTGACAGAAAAAAAGGCCAAAGAAAACTCTGGCCTTTTTCTATTTAAAAACTGACAACTGGTTATTTGCTCATCTCGATAAACAGTTCGTTGAGCCGGTGGACAAAACCTGCCGGATCATCCAGTTTCCCTCCCTCACTGAGCAGAGCCTGATCATACAAAATTCGCCCCCAGTCGTTGAAACGGCTTTCCTCTTTTTCTTCCTTCAAGCGCTGCAAGACGGGATGCTCGGGATTGATTTCCAAGATCCGCTTCGAGGCCGGAACTTCCTGCCCCGCGGCCTGAAGAATACGTTGAAGATTGGCCTCCATGTCGTGTTCGTCCGCGATCAGACAGGCTGGTGATGTGGTCAATCGATGGGTGATCCGCACTTCCTTGACCTTGTCCTCCAGCAGTTTTTGCAACCGCTCGATAACTTCTTTGTATTCGCCTGCCTTCTTCTCTACGGCTTTCTTGTCTTTATCTTCATCGATCTCACTGACATCCAGCTCACCCTTGGTGACAGATTTCAGCGGCTTGCCGTCAAACTCGGTAAGGTAGTTGACCATCCATTGATCAACGGGATCAGACAGTAGCAATACCTCGATTCCCTTTTCGCGGAAAATCTCAAGATGGGGGCTGTTCTTCACCGTCTCAAAACTCTCTCCAACCACATAGAAGATGTGTTTCTGTCCTTCTTTCATTCTGCTGACATACTCTTCCAGAGAGATCTTCTGCTCTTCATTATCATCATAAGTTGTAGAGAAACGCAGTAGTTTGGCGATACGCTCCCGATTATCAGTATCATCGATGACCCCTTCCTTGAACACCTTGCCGAACTCTTTCCAGAATTTGCTGTATTGGTCTCCCTTTGTTAGTTTCTCGATCATGCCCAGAATCTTTTTGACCGAGGCGGTCTTAATCTTTTCGATGATCTTGTTGTGCTGAAGGATTTCACGAGAGACATTCAGCGGCAGGTCATTGGTATCGACAATACCACGAATAAAGCGGAGATACGGCGGGATCAACTGTTCCGCATCATCCATGATGAAGACCCGGCGCACATAGAGTTTTACCCCATGGGGATGGTTGCGATCCCACAGATCGAAAGGGGCATGGCCAGGAATATAAAACAAGGTCGTATATTCCAGCTTGCCTTCCACATGGTTGTGGACCCAGGCCATGGGATCTTCATAGTCATGGGCGATGTGCTTGTAGAGCTCCTTGTATTCCTCATCCGTGATCTCTTTTTTCGGACGTGCCCACAAGGCCTTGGCTGAATTGACGGTCTCGTACTCGATTGCCTTTCCCTTTTCTCTCGGTTCCTTGGGCATGAGGACAGGCAGGTTCAGATGATCCGAGTATTTACGGATGATCTCCCGCAAGCGGTACCCGTTGAGAAATTCTTTGGCATCCTTCCGAAGATGCAGAGTAATAGTGGTACCGCGTTCCTTGCGTTTGATGGTCTCAATGGTGTATTCACCCTTTCCATCGGATTCCCAACGCACCCCTTCTTCTTCCGGGACACCGGCCTTGCGAGTCTCCAGTGTCACCTTATCGGCAACGATGAAACTGGAATAGAAACCCACACCAAACTGGCCGATCAATTGTGAGTCTTTTTGTTTGTCACCGGTCATGGATTCGAAAAACTCTTTGGTTCCGGATTTCGCGATCGTTCCGATGTTTTCGATCACCTCGTCCCGGGTCATACCGATACCGTTGTCCCGAACGGTAATGGTTTTTTTCTTCTCGTCATATTCGACAATCACTTTCAGATCAGAATCCCCTTCATACAGGGCGTCATTGGACAAGGCCTCGAACCTGAGTTTGTCGCAAGCATCTGATGCATTCGATATCAGTTCACGCAGGAAAATTTCGCGATTGCTATATAGGGAATGGATCATGAGATCCAATAATTGATTGACTTCAGACTGGAAACCTAATGTCTCTTTCTTTACATCTACAGACATAATGAATCGTTCTCCTCGGAAAATAATACGCAATTTAGGGGCTGGGATTGGAGATTTCAAGAGCGTTTTCATGAAATGTTGAGGCTATATTGGTAACATTGTCCTGAATAAAAAGAATTTTTAACATGCCGGATGCGCCTGACCCGAATCCCTTTTATCCGCCAATTGATCAGCAGTTTTTTTGATCTGGCACCCATACTTACCGTAGTCACTATCTTCCAGTTGCTGGTTATTCAGCAACCGATCCCGAATCTGCTCGACTTACTGTTGGGCACTCTGTTGGTGGTCTTGGGCTTGACGTTTTTCGTCCAAGGACTAGAGCAGGGACTTTTCCCTATTGGTGAGTCCATGGCCTATGATTTCGCCAAGAAAGGGCACCTTGCCTGGTTGCTGGCTTTTGCCTTTGCCCTGGGCTTTGCCACTACCATTGCCGAACCGGCGTTGATCGCAGTGGGCAACGAAGCTGCCAATGTGGCTGCCATTGGCGGGATGATCCTTGACACGAAAGAGGCCAGAGAAAACTATGCACTGGGCCTGCGCTTCACTGTCGCGCTTTCGGTGGGTCTGGCCATTCTGATCGGCGTATTGCGGATCCTGCGCGGTTGGCCTTTGCATTATCTGATCATTTCAGGCTATGCCGGCATTGTCATCATGACCATTTTTGCTCCCCCGGAAATTGTCGGCATTGCTTATGATTCCGGGGGCGTGACCACCTCAACTATCACCGTACCTCTGGTTACCGCACTAGGTGTCGGATTGGCCTCATCCATCAAGGGGCGGAATCCGATGGTCGATGGATTTGGTCTCATTGCTTTCGCCTCTCTCACTCCTATGATATTCGTTATGGCCTATGGCATGATTATATGATTGATACTCTGATCAACTTATGGGTTCATTTTAGCCACTCGGTCATGGGAACAACACGTGATGTACTTCCCATTGCTGCCACGATCATCGGCTTTCAACTTCTGATCATCAGAAAACCTCTGCGTAATCCAAAAAAGATCGCCATAGGGTTCTTTTATGTCCTGATCGGAATCGCTCTCTTTCTAGAAGGGTTAGAGCTTACACTGTTCCCATTGGGTAAATTGATGGCTACCCAGCTCACCCATCCGGAGTTCATCCAGGCCAGAGAAATACTGAACTGGAAAGATTACGGATGGGTGTATGCCTTTGCCTTCTGCATCGGGTTCTCCACGACCCTGGCAGAACCTTCGCTGCTGGCTGTTGCGATCAAGGCACAGGAGATCTCGGGTGGTGCCATTCGTTCCTGGCCGTTGCGTCTGTCGGTTTCCTTTGGTGTGGCCTTCGGCATCGCCTTGGGGGCTTACCGAATTGTCAGTGGTACCGATCTCTACATGTATATCATTGCAGGATATATTGTAGTCATCATCCAGACCCTGTTTGCTCCAAAAATGATTATCGGTCTGGCCTATGATTCTGGAGGTGTCACCACCTCCACAGTGACGGTTCCTCTGGTGACAGCTCTCGGCCTGGGACTAGCTTCTACTGTCCCCGGCCGTAATCCATTACTGGATGGCTTTGGCCTCATTGCCTTTGCCAGCTTATTTCCTATTATTGCTGTACTGGGTTATGCCCAGCTGGCCGAATGGCGAGCCAGCAGAAAATCATAAGGAGGATTTTCAGATGCGTTTCAAACTCATCGTGGTCTTTGTAGAAGACGATAAAACCGAACTGGTTCTCGACACCTCTCGCGAAGCGGGCGCAACTGGAGCGACCGTAATCAGCAATGCCAGGGGGGAAGGAATCAACAAATCCAAAACCTTTTTTGGCCTGACGCTGGAGACTCAACGTGATGTCGTTCTGCTGTTGGTGGAAGAGCACATGGCCAGAAAAATACTTGAAAAAATTGCCATCGTTGCTGAGCTGGATGACAAACCAGGGACCGGCATTGCATTTCAGATCGACGTGGAGGATGCCATCGGAGTCCGTCATCAAGTCTGGGATCTAACCAAAGTCATAAAGGAGGAGTTATGAACGACAAAAAAATTATTCGTGTCCGCGATGTAATGAAAACAGCTTTCATCACCATCGACGGTGTGGCGACTGTTGCTGAAGCTGTCACCATGATGCAGGAAAACAAAACCTCGGTTCTGGTGGTCAATAAGCGCCACAAAGACGATGAGTATGGCATGATCCTGGCCGGTGATATTGCCCGCCATGTCCTGAGTAAAGACCGCTCGCCCGGACGTGTGAATGTGTATGAGATCATGCACAAGCCCGTCATCACAGTTCATCCCGATATGGATATCCGGTATTGCTCACGTCTTTTTGCACAATATGATCTGGTGCGTGCCCTTGTCATCGAAGATCAGAAGATTGTTGGCCTGATCAGCCCGATATCACTGGTACTGGACGGATTATCACAGATCATTCAATAAAGATGACCGCCGATCACACCCCTGTCATGCAGCAATACCTCCGTTTCAAAGCGGAGTTTCCGGACAAGCTGCTGTTTTTTCAGATGGGCGATTTTTATGAGTTCTTTTTTGATGATGCTCGCCGTGCCGCTGAGCTTCTGGGTCTGGCATTGACCCAACGTGGGCAGTCTGCAGGAGAGCCGATCCCCATGGCTGGCATGCCTATGCATGCCGTGGAAAACTACTTGGCAAAACTGATAGAAATGGGTGAATCCGTTGTCATCTGTGATCAGATCGGTGATCCTGCAACCAGTAAGGGACCTGTCGAACGCCGTATTACACGCATCATCACACCGGGAACGGTTACAGATGAGGCCCTGCTCAATGAACGACAAGACAATCTGTTACTCGCCATTCACCAACATCAGGATCGTATTGGACTTGCATGGGTTGATCTGAGCAGCGGTCGTTTTCACGTCATGGCATTGGACTCAGAGGATGAATTACTGACCGAACTGGAACGCCTGCGGGCAGCGGAGACTCTGGTCAGTGAAGACTCACCACTTCTCTCTCTTTTGAAAAATAAACCAACGATCACAACCTTGCCTCCTTGGTACTTTGATCATGACAGCGCTGAGCGCCAACTGAAAGAACACTTCGGCGTGACCGACCTCAAGGGTTTTGGTATCGATCAATTGCCTGCCACCACCGCTGCTGCTGGCAGCCTGTTACAGTACACTCGGGAGACACAACGTACTGCACTTCCCCATCTAACACAGATACAGATAGAACAGAACTCAGACACGATCATTATCGATGCTGCCAGCCGTCGTAATCTGGAGATCATCGACAGCCTTTCCGGTGAGCATCAGCATTCACTGGTACGTTTGATGGATACGGCAATCACAGGCATGGGCAGCCGTATGCTCTCCCGCTGGCTACAGGCACCTCTACGTGATCATGAAACCATCCGCCTGCGCCAGCAGGCTGTAGCCACTCTCATCGACAATCACCACTATCGCGATCTGCAGGAAATGTTTCGTGCCATCAGTGACATGGAGCGGATCGGCACCAGAATCGCATTGAAATCGGCCCGCCCCCGAGATCTTGCACAACTACGCACATCTCTGAACGCCCTTCCCGAAATCAAAAACCGGCTTGATGCACTTGATAGCCCCAGACTGAGGCAACTCAATGATCAAATCAATGAACTCCCGGAGATCGTTCATCTCCTCTCAAAAGCCATTATCGAAACACCTCCTGTACTTATTCGTGATGGCGGGGTCATCGCTGAAGGCTATCATACTGAACTCGACGAGCTTCGCCAGATCAGTAAAAACGCCTCTGACCATCTGCAAAAAATCGAGAGCCGTGAACGTGAAGAAACCGGGATCCCGACTCTAAAAGTGGGTTATAACCGTGTACATGGCTATTACATTGAGATAAGCCGAATGCAAAGCGACAATGTTCCGGAACATTATCATCGTCGCCAAACTCTCAAGACGACAGAGCGTTTTATTACCCCTGAACTCAAGGAATACGAGGACAAGGTGTTGCTGGCGGGAGAGAAAGCATTGGCACTGGAGAAATCACTCTATGCCGATCTGCTCGATCAACTCGCCGCCTATACGGATGAACTGAAGCAAACCGCAACGTCACTTTCCGAACTCGATGTACTTTGCAGTTTTGCAGAACGGGCTGTCACGCTGGATTTTTCACAGCCGGAGCTAACCAATGAACCAGTGATCAGGATCGAAGCCGGCCGCCATCCTGTGGTCGAACAGATTCAGGAAGCTCCGTTCATCCCCAATGATCTGATGATGGACAGCGATCACAAGATGCTGATTATCACTGGGCCCAACATGGGTGGGAAATCCACTTACATGCGCCAGACCGCCCTGATTGTTCTGCTTGCCCATTGCGGCAGTTTTGTCCCTGCCCGATCGGCCATTATGGGTCCTATCGATCGTATCTTCACACGGATCGGTGCCAGTGACGATTTGGCTTCGGGCCGTTCCACCTTTATGGTCGAAATGATCGAAACCGCCAATATCCTAAATAATGCCACTGAAAACTCTCTCGTCTTGATGGACGAGATCGGACGTGGCACCAGCACCTTTGACGGTCTTTCCCTTGCATGGGCCAGTGCGATCCATTTGCTCGAAGATATCCGTGCCTGGACACTGTTTGCAACTCACTACTTTGAAATGACCTCGATTCCGGATACTCACCCAAAAGCGATCAATGTCCGACTCGATGCAATCGAACATAAGGACAAGCTCGTCTTTATGCACTCCGTCAAGGAAGGTCCGGCCAACCGCAGCTATGGACTCCAGGTCGCCCAGCTTGCTGGTGTCCCCCGGATTGTAATCGAAAAAGCAAAAACCCGCCTGCAGCAACTGGAGAAACGCAATTCCACTCTTCATCCTTCTGAGCAGAAAGAACAGCTCGATCTGTTACCGCCAAGTGTCTTGAGTGATCTCATTGAGAAACTCCGCACCATTGAACCGGATGAACTCAGTCCTAAGGAGGCCCTAGAAAAACTATATGAGCTGAAAAGATCTTTGGTCTCCTGCAGTATAAAGACCCAATAATCCGGATCAGCCTGACCGGGCTTTCAAAGGATCCGGTAAGCTTTTTCGATCAGTGAAGTGAGCCCTCTTTCTTTGAAACGGGGGCTCGTGTCGAGTACATCTTGCTCACCCAACACTTTAATCTTTTCCCGGTCGGAGAACTGCTCCCTGACTTCATCCTCTGTTACGGGAAAGGGTGGCCCATCCATCTCATCTGGTGGATATTCCAGGGTAACCAAGAGAATCTCCGTTTTCTGAGACAGAATTGAGTTCAGGTGGTCGATATATCGTCTACGCAATGATTCCGGCAATGCGATCAATGCGGCACGGTCATAAACAGCCCTGGGGTTCCTCAAGTGGTTTTTCTCAAGATCAAAAAAATCACCACACAGAATCGTAAGATTATCTGATTCGTATCGAATAAATTTTCCTTGATCAGAACACTCAGGTTTCAGGTTGTTTTCGGTAAAAAAGTCTTCAACTGCACGCTGGCTGATCTCCACACCAATGACATCATGACCAATTGAGCACAACCACAACATATCAAGACTCTTTCCACAGAGTGGGACGAAAACCCTGTCCCTTGGATTCAGTGCTAGGTGATCCCAATAGTTAACCAACCATGGATTGATTTCATCCTGGTGAAATCCGATCTCATTCCTCTGCCATTTTTCCAGCCAGAATTGTTTATCCACGGATTAAAGCTTCAGAAAATTTCTCTGATCACAGTTGTGATTCTGGTGATGGATGTGTCATCAAGTTCGGGATAAATCGGTAAAGAGAAACAACGCTTTGCTATTTCCTCTGTCACAGGCAATTCAACATTAACGTATTGATCAACGAAAACCTTTTGTTTATGCAACGGTATCGGATAATAAATCATGGAGCTGATATCATTTTCCTCAAGCGCCTGCCTAATCTCCTTACGACGGTCAGAGAGCAGAGTATATTGATGATAGACATGAGTTCCTTTTCCATCCTCAAATGGTGTTTGCAGAGGAAGATTGAAAAGATATTCTGAATAGGCATGTGCGACTCGCCGACGTTCTTTATTGTAGTGATCGATTTTTTTCAGCTTGATTCTGAGAATCGCAGCCTGCATCTCATCAAGCCGACTGTTATAGCCGATCACATCATGGTAATAACGGACACTGGATCCATGATTCCGGAGCATGCGGAGCTTTTCAGCAATTTCATCATCATTGGTTGAGATAAGTCCACCATCACCAAACGCACCAAGATTCTTGCTGGGGAAAAAACTGAAACAACCGACATCGCCGAAACTGCCCGTCTGTTTGCCCTTTATGCTGGCCCCAAATGACTGTGCACAATCCTCGATGAGTTTCAAATCGTGTTGATCACAGATTGCTTTTATTCGTTGCATATCGGCTGGTTGACCAAATAGATGAACCGGCACTACGGCCTTTGTCTTGCTGGTGATCGCCGCTTCAATCGCATTAGGATCGATATTAAAAGTATCGGGTTCGATATCGACAAAGACGGGCACGGCTCCGACATAACGAATTGCTTCAGCAGTGGCGATGAAGGTAAAGGCGGTTGTGATCACCTCATCCCCTTCACCGATACCGGCAGCCACAAGAGCCAGATGTAAGGCATCCGTACCGGACGCAACACCAAGAGCATGCTTTACTCCAAGGTAATCTGCAGCTTCCTTTTCAAAAGCCTGTACATTGGGGCCAAGAATAAAGTGGCCGCTGTCAAGCACTGATGACAGCACCTGCTCAATTTCCTGTTTAATCTCGCCGTACTGAGCTTTCAAATCAACCATGGGTATCATAAATATTTCCCTTTAAATTTTATCAGACCATCTGCCTGCTGATCTCAATTGCAGTTGCAAGTGCCCGGCGTCCGTCCTCTCCCGTTACCAGAGGAGAGCGATGTTCAAGAATCGAGGACAAAAAATCTTCGATCTCAGCCATCAATGCATCACCGTTTTCGAAACAGGATTCTTCTGTAAGTATTTCCGGAATACCGGGAAACATCTCATTCTCTCCAGTCCGATGGCTGGTCAGAATCCGGTTCTGGAAATCGACAGACACATAGGAGTTCGGCCGAAACATTCGCATCTTCCGTTCCACCTTCATACTGACACGGCTGGCAGTCACATTCGCAACACAGCCATTTTTGAAAACGAGGCGGGCATTTGCAATATCGGTATCACCGGTCAGAACAGGGGTACCGCTGGCATCAATTCTTTTCACTTCTGAATCAACGATATTCAAAATAATATCAATATCATGAATCATAAGATCAAGTACGACGCTGACATCATTGGCCCGAGGATTAAACGGAGAGAGACGATGTGATTCGATAAAAAGTGGTTTTTCTTTTTTGAAATCCAGCTCAAGCAAGGCAGCGTTGAAACGTTCCAGATGACCGACCTGAATAATCCGATCATTTTCTTTCGCAATTTTGATCAACTCATCGGCTTCCTCCAGCGTGACCGTAATCGGTTTTTCAATCAATACATGACTACCAGCCAGCAAAAAATCTTTTGCCACCTGAAAATGCAAACTTGTCGGAACAACGATACTGACCGCATCGACCTTTCCAAGCAAGAGTCGGTAATCCTGCAGACAATCGCAGGCATTTTCCTGTGCAATGGATTGAGCCGTCACCTGATCAGTATCAACGACAGCGATCAATTCTGCATTGTCACTGAGACGGTACTTCTGGGCGTGGTACTTGCCCAGATAGCCAACACCAACCACAGCACATTTTATTTTGTTCATGGGATTATTTCTTACGATGTCGGGTAATACCGCGCTTTGAATTTTTTATAAAGTCGATCAGCATACTGACATGTTCTGAGTCAATATTTGCCATCTCATCCATTGCCTCATCTTGCGACTTTCCTGATAGCATAAGTATTTTATAGGCCTGCTTGATCTTGCTGATAGAGTCTCTGGAGAAACCCGCCCGTCTCATACCGATCACATTCAGTCCCACTGTTCCTGCTGGATTTCCAGCAACAATCATGAATGGTGGCGCATCAAGACTAACCGGTGTAACACCACTCAAAATTGAATAAGCGCCTATCTGACAGAACTGGTGAACTGCCGTTGAACCCGAAACAAAAGCTCCGGTACCTACTGATATATGTCCTGCGAGTGTAGCGCAATTAGCAAAAATGATCCGATCTTCCAGCTGACAATCATGAGCGATATGAGAATAAGCCATAAAAAAATTTGAATTACCAATGCAGGTTGGCTGATCCTGTTTGGTTGATCGGTGAACTGTCACACATTCACGAAATACGTTGTCATTACCAATCACAAGCCCTGTACTGGATCCATCATAGGAGAGATCCTGAGGATCTCCACCGAGAACTGCATGTTCATGAACCGTATTTCCGGACCCCATGATGGTATGGTTTTTTATCACTGCATGACTGAAGATCCTGCAGCCATCACCGATTATTGTATCCTCCTCAATAATGACATACGGTCCGATCTCTACGTCCTCGCCTATAACAGCTGAAGGGTCTACAATGGCAGTGGGATGGATCAATAGGTTCAACCTAGTTTAGTGATACTTCGTAGTATTGGTACTGGTTATGAATAAATGGAATTATATTCTATCTATGACAGTTTTTCTGCTGTTGCTGGCAGGATGTGGACGATCTACCCCTGAACACAGCTTCAGAGGGTTGGATGATCAGGATCATGAACTTTCTGAATATCTCGGTCGCGGAAAATGGACCATTGTAAATGTGTGGAGTACGTCCTGCCCTTATTGCCGGATGGAAATAGCCGACCTACAGGATTTCCATGATGAACACAAGGACAGGGATGCGACCGTCCTTGGCATTGCCATCGGCTTTCCTGATTTTGATTATCCGGATCCACAAGTCGTAAAGGACTATACAAGCGATTATTTTATTGATTTTCCCTCACTTCTGGCCGATGCAGAACAGGCTTCTTTGATCGTTGATCATGAAATTACATTACTGCCAATGACTTTTTTCTTCGATCCGGACGGCAAACTCGCAGGCCGATGGGAAGGTATGATTTCACTGTCGCAAATTGAGAGGATTATCCACAACCCTTCTAAAGAGTCTGGTCTTTATGGATCCGGATCCCGAGGGTTCAGAAACTAGACCTTCCTATTGATTTCCCTTATTTTTTATCCGGGAATAGATCTCGCTTCCGATACATACAAATCACAAAATATGGTCTATAGATCTCAATGCAGACTTAGTTTTTACCACATGCTACATGTTTTGAGTAATTAAAGGGGTTATTATTTTCATAGTACGGCTCCTCGATTATCTCCAGAATTTTCCGGGAGTGATGATTACTTTCAACCCAACCACCCTTTATAAGCAATATGTTTAAGTACTCTTTCAGCTTTTTCAATCTGCTTGTAAGCTTATATTTATATGTTTTATTCCGCCACTCGAAAAACAGGTTGAAACGGCGTTATAATGTCGTTTTTGATCTTTGACAGGTATACCAATCCATGACATTCGTAGTAACTGAAAATTGCATCAAGTGTAAATATACTGACTGTGTCGAAGTCTGTCCCGTGGACTGTTTTCATGAAGGCCCCAATTTCCTGGTCATTGACCCGGATGAGTGCATTGACTGCACGTTGTGCGAACCCGAATGCCCGATTGAAGCGATTAAATCAGAAGATGATTTAACCGAAGAAGAGATGGTATTCCTGGAGCTCAATGCTGAACTCTCCAGAGAATGGCCTGTGATCAATGAATCCAAGGATCCTCTCCCGGATGCTGAAGAATGGAAGGACAAACCCGGGAAACTTGATTTACTAGAACGTTGATCCGTTATTCTCCCCCACCATTTAAATGATCAGTTACGCCTTCCCCTATGGAAGGCGTAACTTTGTAACCTCATGACTTCCTTACCTTTTCCTCAATTCTGAACTTCCTTATCTTTCGCTGGAGTATTGGGAACCAGAACACACCTGACACCCTATTAGACATATGCACTATATTTGCTCAAAATAGAGCACCATGCTTGTGCGAACGATCCATGAATGATCATTCCACGGTTTAGAACAAAAATAAGGAGGTCATATGAAACTAATCACAGCAATTCTCAAACCTTTCAAACTCGACGATGTACGGGAGAGGCTTTCCGAAATTGGAATCGTTGGCATGACGGTCACTGAAGTCAAAGGTTTTGGTCGGCAGAAAGGCCATACCGAGCTTTATCGTGGTGCAGAGTACGTTGTCGATTTTCTTCCCAAGGTCAAAATCGAGGTCGCTGTCAGTGAAAAGATGGTCGACTCTGTAATCGAGACGATTAAGGACTCGGCAGCAACCGGAAAAATCGGTGACGGCAAGATCTTTGTCACTGCAATTGAGCAAGCGATCCGGATCCGCACCGGAGAAATTGGTGAAGAAGCATTATAAAAATATGAAGATTGCAAACTGAAGAGAGAATCACAATGAAAAAAACAATAGCAACTCTACTCCTTTTCATGCCCGAGCTGTGCTTTGCGGGGGAACTGAATCAAGCAAATACAGCATGGATGCTCACCTCCACAGCTCTGGTGCTCTTAATGACCTTGCCCGGTCTGGCTCTGTTCTATGGTGGGCTGGTTCGCAGTAAAAACGTTCTTTCTGTATTGATGCAATGCTTTGCCATTGCCTGTTTAGCTTCTCTACTTTGGATTATCGCAGGATACGGGATCGCCTTCGGCTCCTCAAAGGATCTGAATGCATTTCTAGGCAGTGGTAAAGTGCTGCTCGAGGGTGTGGGATGGAACTCATTGAACGGTGATATTCCGGAGACTGTGTTTCTGATGTTTCAAATGACCTTTGCTATTATCACACCTGCATTGATCGTGGGAGGCTTTGCAGAACGCATGAAATTTTCGGCTGTGCTTTTGTTCAGTGCAGCCTGGCTGATCGTGGTCTATGCACCTGTTTGTCACTGGGTATGGGGAGGAGGTTGGCTGGCTGAAAAAGGGCTGCTCGATTTTGCCGGTGGAACTGTCGTACATATTAATGCCGGTATTGCGGCACTGGTTGCAGCCATTGTGTTAGGAAACCGCAGAGGGTTCCCGAGAACCGCCATGCCGCCACACAATTTGACACTGGCTGTTACTGGAGCCGGGATGCTTTGGGTTGGCTGGTTCGGATTCAACGCCGGTAGCGCACTTGCTGCTGATGGCAATGCCGGGATGGCCATGCTGGTGACCCATATATCGGCCTCCGCTGGTGCACTCACCTGGATCATTATTGAATGGATAAAATACGGGAAACCCAGTGTACTCGGAATTATCACCGGGATGGTTGCCGGGTTGGGAACCATCACCCCTGCATCTGGTTTCGTTGGCCCTTCGGGAGCACTGATCATCGGCATCATTGCCGGTTTCGTTTGTTATTTTGCAACCCAATTCATCAAACGCAAATTGGAAATCGATGACTCTCTGGATGTCTTTCCGGTACACGGTGTGGGTGGCATACTGGGTACCCTGCTCGCCGGCATATTCGTATCCTCCAACCTGGGTGGCTCTGGATATGCCGAAGGCATGGACATGGCTTCCCAGATCGGTGTTCAGGCCACCGGTGTGCTGGCTACGGCACTCTGGTCCGGCGTGATCAGTTGGGTTCTGCTGAAGTTGCTGGATGCCACGATCGGAATCCGTGTTACTCCAGAACAGGAAACCGAGGGGCTAGATATCTCAGAACACGAAGAACGCGGTTATATTATTTAATCTGATTTAATCGTTGTCTATTTCAACAACAGCCCGGTTTTCCCGGGCTGCTTGTTTTATCATGTCCTGTATAAAGTTATGCCTTTCCCAGTCGATAAATAGAGTGTTCATTATCTTGATTAGGAAAAGGATTTCTTATGGGCGCTGTTGCGGAAGCAGTTCAGGTAGTTTCACCAGACAAACAAGCGAAAACAGAACGTTCCAGTAAAGCACAGGAGGAGCAAATAAAAAAACTGGTCGGTGTTCTCCACGACAAACCTTTTCCTATCTTCAGAAACACACTGGAACAGCTAAGTCAGTTCGAAAATAAGCCTAATGTATCGATCCCAAAACTTGCCGATATTCTGCGCACGGATCCATGTTTTTCACACCATATTTTTCTCGCGGCCAATAAAGGGCTGATCAAAAATAAAAAGCCGCCAGCCATAAACCTGAATCATGCCATTCTCGTATTAGGCATCCCTCGAATCGTTACAATTGGAAAAAATCTGCCCATCATCACTGATCTGCAAGATCCAAGGATCAAGTCAAAGATCTATCAAGTCTTGTCTCGTTCTTATCATGCAGGCGTGCAGGCGCGAGAACTCATGAGCGTCCATGACAGCTCGGCTTCCAGCACAGCTTTTGTTACAGCTCAACTTTGTCGTCTTTACGAAATCGGGCTGTGGCTGTATTCACCAGAAGAAATGTCCGCCTTGATCAAATCAGGTAAACAGACATCTTCGCCTGAACACTATTCAATATTTGATGCGATCGGAAAATTCCTTTTCGATCAATGGAAATATGCAGATCTGGTATCTAACAGTTTGAACCCTGCTTCTGACTCAGTCAGATTGGTACAGATTACTGCTTTTGCCAACCGACTTGCACAAGTAAGTGAGCGTGGCTGGTATCACAACTCCATGGAAGTTTTGATAGAACAGTCTGCTAATCAATTTGGATATCGTCTTGATGATTTCTATCGCCTTGTTCATCGTAATGCCGTGATCGCGGCAAGAGAGAGCTGCTTCTATCCTGTAAAACCAGCTGCCTGTCAGCTTATATCGACAACAAGAACCGAAAATCCTGCCACCAAAACCAGCATGCCGGTACCAAAAAAACAGCAATCACGGCAGGTTAAAACCACCCTACAGAAAACACTCTCAACAACACCTAAAAGAAAAGAACAGGGTGCAGATCCAGTTAAAAATGAGCTGTTAAGTGCACTTGACACTCTCAAAGCGATGGGGAATAAAAAAAGACCAGCACATGAGATTCTGACTTTCAGCTTTAAGCTGCTACAAAGGGTCTCAGATGGAAGACCACTTGTCTTTTTCTTGCTTGATAAGAACAGAACATTTCTTAAATCACGCTTCACAGTCAATCTTGGACAACAGAAAAAATCTATTGCCATACCTGTAAAGCAACAAAACATTTTCAGTCTCCTGATGAAAAAGCCTCAGGTGATCCTCGTCAATGAAAAGAACAGAAAAAGGTACTCTGACCTCCTGCCCGAGGTTTCGCTACTGAATATAAAACAGCAGGATTTTGCCGCACGTTCCTTGTTTGTCCATAACAAACCGGTAGGGCTTTTCTACCTTGAAGGGACCCTGAAAAAACCATTGTCAGCCGAATGTTATCAACACTTTGTCTATATCTGTAAAAAGACTGCAGAAACACTGGAAGAGGTAAAGTAATATGAGAGCCTTACTGCCAATTATTTTCATGGTTACAACATCTACAATTTTCGCAAAAGGGATCTATAAATGGACGGATGAAAATGGCCACGTCTTTTACAGTGATCATCCTCAACCAAGCGCAGAGGAAATTGTCGTCAAAACAAACCACAAAGCCGATCCAGAATTGGAACACCGACGTGAAAAACGTGATCGTCTTCTTGGGGTTTTCGAGGAAGAGCGAGATGAAGAAAAAAAGTCCAATGAACTGGCTGCTCAGACAAAAGCAGAACAAAAAAGGGAATGTATGGAGGCTATGAAAAAACTCGAAAAGTACCAGACTGCAGGCTATCTGTATAAACTGGATGGAAACGGAGAACGCGTTATTCTGAACGATGATGATCGTGCCAAAGCGCTGGAAATGGCACAAGACTCAGTTGATCACTGGTGTGGCTGACAGATTTTTGTCAGTACCGGCGAAAGGGTTTTCAGTGTAGCATTACAGCTTTCAAACCCTCTCCCGGCATCAGAGTAGTAGTGAACAACGGTTTCTTGAAATCCAATTGGTCAGCGATCAGCGTTTATATTACCTGCTTTATCCTTTTATCGATCCTGCCTGTCTTACAAAATCTGGATCGGGGGATAATCCATTTCCTCCTGTCTTTTTTTCCCTCACTGATGGATCAGAAGATTTATCGTCCTGACTGGGCTCTGTATTGTGAGGTCCTTGCTTTCGCCCTGGTGAGCATTTTTCTCATTGCCAATGCCATTACTAATGACAAAAAGGACTATCCTTTTTTCTTCTTCTCACTGTTGCTGGGACTCATTGGTTGCGAGATATACTTCCTTTCCGAGTATGGGATACTGATCAAGTTTATTTTACCGGTAATATTATTGATAAGCGGTTATTTGTTTCAGATCCTTGTTGATCGCACCCAGCAGAATACTCTGCGACAGCTCTATGATACGCATGAAAAGAATTATGTTATGGGACTCGCCTTCCTGCGTCAGGGGCATCTCGAATGGGCTTTTGAAAAGCTCAAGTCGTGTCCACCAAAAGCCCATGTCATGGATGTGCTCTACCGTATTGCGCAAGATTTCGAAAAGAGAAAGCAATTTGGCAAAGCTTCCACTGTTTACGATCACCTGATCAACCAGGATGCCAACTTCAGGGATGTTGTTCACAAGAAAAAGCAGATTCAGCAGAAGATTCTTGCACATGGGAAAGAAATGCCATCCGATAATGAGAAGGCTGGAAAGACAGAAACTACCCTTCCCGATCTGATAAAAAACCCTGTTCTGGGTAATTACAGGCTTGAAAATGAAATCGGTAAAGGCGCAACTGGGACAGTCTATCTCGCACGCGATACACGATCTGGCCAAAAGGTCGCGATCAAGATCTTACCCCTGGCCAAAGATTTTGAAGATAGCGACATTGAGAACGTCAAACGCCGTTTTTTTCGTGAGGCCGAAACAGCGGGCCAACTGAATTATCCGAATATTGTTAAAATCCATGATGCTGATGAAATCAACGGGCTGGCCTATATCGCAATGGAACTGCTGACCGGACATGATCTGACACGCTATACTCACAAAGATAATCTTCTTTCACCTGTCATGGCTATGGGAATCGTCTATAAAGCTGCAAAAGCGATGGATTATGCCCATTCCAGACAGGTCATTCACCGGGATTTGAAACCCGCCAACATTATGTTCGATCCCAAGCGGAAACAGATTAAAATAACGGACTTTGGCATTGCCCGGCTGATCGACGCGAGCCGAACCCGGACCGGAATCATTCTTGGGACACCTGCCTACATGTCACCGGAGCAACTTGAAGGAAACCAGATTGACGGCCGCTCTGATCTGTTCTCTCTGGGTGTGCTTCTGTTCCATCTACTCACAGGTGAACTTCCCTTTAAGGGGGAATCTCTGGCAATGCTGATGTATCTTATAGCGAATGAACCACATCGTGACATCTTCCAATTAAGACCTGATCTGGCTCAATTATTTCCTGATCTTGCCGCTATCATCGACAAGGCATTGGAAAAAGAACCTGGTGACCGTTTTCAAAGTGGTAAAGAAATGGCGCTTGCACTGAAAACTTGTGTCAGGAAAGTTGAATCAAGTGTTTACTCTTGATTTAAATAAACCCAACCTGAACCAGAACTTGAACTCAGCCTTACTATTTTTGCTTCCATCTATTCAAAGAATGGGAACTGATTTTTCCTGTTCATACAGAAAAAGGAGTCAAACACAGGTTTCATTAGCATGGATTTGACAGAAATACTCGAACTGGCAAGCAGTTCTGACGTTGGTCGGTGTCGCCGTCATAATGAAGACAGCAGTGCCATCGATCCAGGTCTCGGTCTTCTGATCATTGCTGATGGCATGGGTGGTTATCGAGCAGGAGAGGTTGCCAGTGCTGTTGCTATATCCACGATCGTTCAGCATGTTCGTCGCCGACTTCCCCTCTTGAAACCCCAGCAAATCGACAGCTCAACAGGGTTTTCGATGGAGTCACTGCTGATCCGTGACGCCATTCGTGAGGCAAATTATGAGGTCTATCGAACAGCACAGGATCATGCCCGATTCGAGGGCATGGGCACCACAATCCTGGCAGTGCTCTTTTTCGATAATCATTTCACCGTCGCTCACGTAGGTGACTCTCGGCTCTATCGCATGCGTGATAATCAGCTGGAGAAGATCACCAGTGATCACTCGCTGATCCAGGAGCTTGTTGACAGGGGGCTCTATACAATGGAAGAGGCGGCTGCAAGAACACCACGTAACCTGGTCACGCGAGCACTGGGTATCAATGAAAATGTCAATGTGGATATTACCGAAGATACCGTACTACCAGACGACTTGTTTCTACTTTGTACAGATGGTCTGACCGATATGGTCAGCGATGAAGGTATCCACTCTACATTACAAACATTTAACGAAAACTTGAACCGGGCGGCGCAGGAACTGGTTGATCTTGCCAATAAACGTGGAGGGAAAGATAATATCTCCGTGGTATTGGCCAGACCAACAGCACCATTTCCCGCCTCAAAAGGTTGGTTTGACAAGATTTTTAGTACCCATTGAGCGTACCAGATAGAAGGGAAAGGTAAACATGGCAAAAGTAATTCTCAGTTTAAATGGAAATTTCCAGGGTGAATATGAACTCGCCAAGGAAAGGATGACCATTGGCCGGAAGCCGGAAAACGATATTGCAATCAACAATCTTGCTGTCAGTGGCCAACATGCACTACTCCTCACAGTACTCGACGATGTCTTTATCGAAGACCTCGGCAGCACCAATGGTACCTATGTCAACGGCAAGCTGATTAAAAAACAGGCACTGAAGCACGGTGACATTATTGGCATCGGCAAGCATGAATTGAAATATATCAACGAAAATGCTTCCGCAGAAGCTGATGATTTCGAAAAAACTGTTTTCATCGGTTCGGTAAGTCCTCAGGCTGCTGCCATGGCCAATAACTTCGGACAGCCTGGCCCTACAGGTGAAACTGCCAAGAAAGAGCAGGTGCAATCCATGACAGTCAGCCAGCCTCGGACTTCGAGCCCAGGCATGCCGAAAGGCAAACTGCATGTTTTGAATGGGCCCATCGCCGGGAAGGAGCTCATCCTGACCAAAGCGTTGACGACACTGGGCAAACCAGGTGTTCAGGTTGCTGTAATTGCAAAAAGACCTCAGGGATATTTCTTGACCCATATTGAAGGGAACAAAGACGGCAAACCGATTTTCCCAGAGGTCAACGGTGAGTCAATTGGTGCAAAAGCCCACGCCTTGTCCGAACATGACATCATTGAACTGGCGGGTATCAAAATGGAATTCTCTTACGAAAACTGATCGGATGAAAGGCTTAATCTTGCTGCAAGGCTTTTTCCGCATCTTCTACGAAACGTAAAAAGATAGAATCCAGCGCCTTTCCATAGGCATGGATGGCACTCTGGACTTTTATATCGGGGATATCGATCTCTTCCCGGTATTCTCTTACCAGTAACACCCTTTTCGCATGACGCTTTCTCAACTGGAGTTCGAGAGCAACGACAACGGTCGCAGTTCCAGCGTGCAGAATTCTCTCAAAGCGTTGGATCCGACTGGTAATGACATATTGATGTTCGATACCGGAATCGGTAACCACTTGGGGGGCTGCACCCATCTTTCTCAACCAGGATACCAATTGTGATTGCAGCATCCGAGGCGGTGTATCGTACCAGAAATGGTAATGATGTTGTTCCAGCACCAATCCCTGTGGATCCTTTGAAAACAGCAACGCCCGTTCCATATACAATCCTGAACCGTGAAACCGTCGGACCAAGACCTCGCCATTGAAGATCTTTTTCTTTAAAACAGACTCAGGTTCAGGCAGACGATAATAATGATCGGTTGGTACTGGCGCAATAGGCTGAAAAGCGCAACCTCCGATCTGAAAACTTAACACAATAAGTACCAGGATATAGTCCAGTCTCATTTTTCTTCCCCTTCCTCAGCTTGGGGAGAGCTGCTGATCAACAAACTTGGATTTTCTCTAATCTCACGGGAAAATTCGTTAAGATTACGCATCATTCCTTCCAGATCGTACATCACAGAGTTAATGTGATCGGAAATGGTTGTCAACGTCATATGCAGTGCCTTTACAGAGGCCTTGGACGAAGTAATGGTATCGCTGATGTTCTCACTGTTTTCCTCGACCAGTTTGTTTAGTTGTGAAGCTGCTTTGTGAATTTCTGATCTTGTAAATTCAATACGTTGAGTCAGCTGGTTCATATTCTCACCGACCCCTTTGAAATTTTTCAGGATCTCAACAACCTGTTGTTGGTTCTCTTCACCCAAAAATTTGTTCATATTGCCGACGGCAAGATTCATAGACGCCAGAAGTCTTTTTGTATCATTCCAGATTACAGGATCACTGACATTTTTCTGCAGTGTCTCAAAAAATGGCTGGATATTTTTGGAAGCTACATGTTCCAGTGTATCGGTCATTTTAGTGACCTGTTCGATGAACACGTTCAACGTTGGCTCAATACCTTCTGTAGTAAGCCGGTGGAAATCACTTGCCACATCACCCATGGCCTGAAACAGATCCACCTGCTCAGCGCCTCGAAGCTCCGCACCGGGTGACAGGATAATG
Organism: Gammaproteobacteria bacterium; assembly: GCA_026984775.1. Taxonomy (GTDB): domain Bacteria; phylum Pseudomonadota; class Gammaproteobacteria; order CAJXQU01; family CAJXQU01; genus CAJXQU01. The sequence goes on along the minus strand of JALSRM010000043.1, from coordinate 57,800 downwards.
TCACTTTGCCCCTCGTGGATATCGATCATACGTGATGAAATCAAGCCAGAACTGACAATCATGGCAACACTGTCGGAAGGTATCTTCCATCCCTTATTGACACTGATCTCGACCCGATAGCCGATCCGGTTATTCCGCCTTTCAGGTATGACATCCTCAACCTGCCCGATTTGATAGCCTTCGTAGCTAACAATGGTGCCATATTTGATCCCGCTGACATTGTGGTAATGAATATGATAATGATCCACGGGCCCGCGCTGATCAGTCAGGCGGTAAAGTACAACCAATAGAGTTGCCCCGATGACAAGGACGAATAAACCAACTATAAAATAACTGACTTTTTCTTTTTTCATAATTTCAGTTCAGAAGCCGCTCGATGAAGGCATCACTATCTGCCTGGTTCTGCTCCTGTGGTTGCCTGTTGATCAGAGCAACGACAGTTTCATGGGGACACTCCCTAATCGCTTCTACACTCCCGTTAAACACAATTTTGCCCTTGTCCAGCACCACAATCCGATCAGCAATAGTGAAAGCACTGTCCAGCTCATGCGTCACCACGACCATGGTCATCTGCAACCCGTCACGCAACCGTAAAATCAACTGATCCAGTTCAGCTGCGACGATCGGATCGAGCCCAGCCGAAGGTTCATCAAAAAACAACAGCTCGGGATCCAGTGCTATCGCTCGTGCCAGTGCCGCGCGCTTGATCATGCCCCCGGACAATTCCGAAGGCATCAGGTTTTCAAATCCACCAAGATTAACCACCTCCAACTTCATTTGCGTCAAAATATCCATGGTGCTCTGGGGTAAATTTGTATGTTCACGCATTGGAAGCTGAATATTCTCGGCCAAAGTCATGGAACTGAACAGGGCTCCATTCTGAAAAGCCATCCCCATATACCGCCGCAAGAGTTGCTTATTACCGGCACTGGCATGCGTAAAATCCATTCCCAGTAGTTCTATGGTACCACTGGTGGGTGTTAGCAACCCGAGAAGGTGATTCAGCAAGGTACTCTTGCCGGATCCGCTCCCGCCCATGATCACAAGGATTTCACCTTCAAAGACCGTCAGGTCCAGGCCATCCAGGATCTTTCTTTCACCATAATGAGTCACCAGATCACTTACTCTGATCATGGCCTTTCGATCGTTTTGCTTTACCTTCCGCATGTTCACCGATTTAGAAAATAGGTAAAGATCATGTCGGCAATCACTATAAATGAGATTGACAAAACAACCGATCGAGTAGTGGAGCGGCCGACACCTTCAGCTCCTCCCGTTACCCGAAAACCGTTGGTGACACCAACCAGTGCAATAATCACTGCAAAGACCAGACTTTTTATCAGACCCTGTGCCAGATCATCTGTCGTTAGAATGGAATAACAGCGGTCGGCGTAAGCAGTAAAACTCATCCCTAGCTCGGCGACAGAGAAAACAGCTCCCCCAAACAGCCCGGCCAGATTGGCCAGAAATGTCAAGGAAGGCAGCATGATGAGCATGGCAACTAAAACCGGGGAGACCAAATAACGGACAGGATTGATTCCCATCACTTTCAGAGCATCCACTTCCTGGGACACGCGCATGGTGCCAATTCGTGCTGCCAATGCTGATCCCGTCCTCCCTGCAACCAGGATCCCGGTGATCAACGGCCCGAATTCGCGTACCACAGATAGTGCAATACCATAAACAACCTGCCGTTCCGCTCCAAAAACCCTGAGTGTGTGAATGCCCTGAATGGCAAGCATGATACCCACTGCAAAGGAGAGGATGGCGACAATCGGTACCGCTGCCACGCCGATCTGCATCATCTGCAGAAAAACCGCTGAGACTCTGACAGGTTGTTTCTTGAACGAGCCAACGAATATCCAGAATACCGCCTGCACCAGAAGAACAGTAGCAAACCCGAGTTCTTCAATGCCTTTAACGACAGTACGTCCGATGTGTTCGATCGCAATCAGGGGATTCATTAGATAGCTTTCTACATAATACCGATAATCCGGCGTATGCATTCAAGGTAAGAGGTTTCATCTGGCAGGGTGTTGTTACGCTGCGCCTGCCAAAGGATTTCCCCCAAACATTCCATAATCCGGTGCTCTAGCAGATGAGCATCGCCCAGTTTTTCCAACCCGATAGTATATAGTTCTCTAATCCCGGCAGGACGATCGGCACTGACTTGTTCCTGTATCGTAATATGAAGCCCCATATGCAAAAAAGGATTGGATTCGCCCGAATCCAGGTCAAATTCCGCAGCCAATGCATTGGCTGCATCTCCCAGTAATTCATGATATTCGGGATGCTGAATGATGACCCCGGCGATCAGGCTCTCCAGTGGTTGCAGGACTGCACCCGCACGATACTTGTTCCAAACCTTGATAAAAAATTGTCTGGAAGCGTCTCGTTGCGCCTGATCCGGTTGTTGGGTGGACATGTTATGAAGGCTCCGGTATCAATGTGGATGATTCCATCAGGCCCTCTACGGGTTTTGCATCTCTGTATAGAATTGACTTCCACAGACGCCCACTGACACTACCTAATTCAACATTGTATTTATCCACTGCCGCCTCATAATCTCGCCGGGCGACAGCAATCCGGTTTTCAATCAACGTCAATTGTGCTTTCAATGCTTGCAAGTTCTGATCGTCCATCAAAACAGAATCCTCTGAGAAACCACCCATTAAACTGGAAAGGATGCGACTTATCTCAGCCTGTTTGAGCTGGAACGTTTTGAAAGAGACAGGATTGGAAAAAAGCTCCTCCGGGTTTTCCATCGTACCTGACTGCAGACTTGCAGCTTCCAGTTTCTCGATCAAATCATTATTTCCATGAAAAACGTTCCTGATTGTATTGACAAGATTGGGCAATAAGTCAGAACGCATCTTGTACTGCATCACCAGATTATCCCATGCAGTTTTGACCTCTTTTTCCCGATCAGGTATGTCATTCAATCCGCAACCTGTCAATGCAACCACTGTCAGACAAAAAAACCAGACTGATACTCTGTGCGGAAATTGGTACAATTGCATCATATACAACCTCCTCATTCTTGTATGTTCTCATCATCCACAATATCAACAGGGGTTTCAACCAGACCATGCTGACCGTCACCGATCATGACCGTAGCAGTGCAGGTCTGACCTATGTATATCCTGTACTTTCACGCCGCTCCGGCGGATTGTCCGTTGGCATCAACCTCAATCCGAACAACCGGTGCAACTGGCGTTGCATCTATTGTCAAGTACCAAATCTAGAACGTGGTGCAGCCCCTGAAATTGATTTGACCCTGCTGGAAGAAGAATTACGCTTTTTTCTGCGAGATGTTTTGCAAGGAGATTTCTTTCAGCGCCAGAACATTGACCAGAGTCAGCAAAAAATCCAGGATATTGCATTGTCGGGTAATGGTGAACCCACAAGTTCAGCAGAATTTGAACAGGTCATCACCTTGATCGGCAGGATTATGCAAGATTTTGATTTAATTGGTGAAATTAAACTGGTACTAATCACCAATGGCAGCTATATACAACGCCCTCATGTGCAGAAAGGTTTACAGAGAATGTCCGATCTGAACGGTGAAGTATGGTTTAAGGTGGACAGTGCAACTGAGAAAGGGCTGAAGATCATCAATAACGTCCATCGTTCCATGGAAAGTGTACGTACCAACCTTGACCGGACATGTCGGCTATGCCCCACTTGGTTGCAGACTTGTGTGTTTCGCTATCAGGGCAATGAACCCTCTGCAGATGAACAAACTGCGTATCTGAAGTTTCTGCAACAATTGCAGGCACAAAACACACCACTCAAGGGCATACTGCTCTATGGTCTTGCCCGCCCATCCCAGCAACCCGAAGCGGCTGATCTCGCCCCCCTTGAGCCAACCTGGCTGGAAGGTTTCGCCGACCGGATCAGACAATTCTCACTCTCCGTCCGGATCAGTACCTGAAAGCAGTCCCGGCTTCTGGTGTTCCAAAACTGGAACAATTATTGCTCGGTTTTTCTCACCTCTTGGTCAAGAATTGAGTCCTTCTGTCGATAAATACCAAGAATGGCATCATGACATTGGCGCAGAATAGTATTCTCTGAAGAGGTTTTATATTGCATTAACTATTTGATCCTTAATCAGAAAGATTTCGGATTACCTGACTTGGCATTAACAACTGGACCAAAAACACAAATTACATGGCAGTAACAAAAAAAAGAGTTCATCTGGGCGGACTTGCCAGAAAACTTATTCTGGAAGACATCCTTGATGAAGAGAAAGCCCAGGAAGCCCATCAAAAGGCATTGGCTGAGGGTATGCCTTTTGTCACCTATCTGGTAGAAAACGGGCTTGCGGATGACAAGGCCATCGCACGTGCCGCTTCAGAAGAGTTCGGTGTACCACTGCTCGATCTCTCCGCAGTTGAAATTGATAAGGAAATCACCTCCTTAGTTGCTCATGATCTGATCGAGAAACACCATGTAGTACCTATCTTCAAACGTGGTAATCGCGTCTTTATTGCCGGTTCCGATCCAACCAATATCCAAGCTCTGGATGAGATCAAGTTCCATGTCGGTGCCAATACCGAAATGGTGGTTGTGGAAGAGAAAAAGCTCAGCAAACTCATCGATCAGATACTCGATGATACTGGCTCGGTCTTTGGTGATATGAGCGAAGCCGATATGGCTGATCTGGACAATCTGCAGGTTGCTGAAGAGACCGATCATGGAGAAGACTCGGATGTGGACGATGCGCCGGTGGTGCGATTCGTTAACAAGATGCTCATGGATGCAATCAAGAAAGGCGCATCTGATCTACACTTTGAGCCTTATGAAAAAACCTATCGGGTTCGATTTCGTATCGATGGGGTTCTCCACGAGATTGCCAGCCCACCCGTTACCTTGTCGGGAAAGATCGCTGCCCGAATCAAAGTGATGTCACGCCTCGATGTCTCGGAACGAAGGGTTCCCCAGGACGGTCGTATCAAACTCAAGATTTCGAAGAACAAGGCGATCGATTTCCGTATCAGTACTTGTCCAACACTCTATGGTGAAAAGGTTGTTTTACGTATTCTTGATTCCGACAGCGCAAAACTAGGCATTGATGTCTTGGGTTATGAAGATTTTCAGAAAGAGATTTTTCTTGAAAACTTGCACAAACCCTATGGCATGTTCCTGGTTACAGGCCCGACAGGTAGCGGTAAAACAGTATCACTCTATACAGGCATCAATATCCTTAATACCAAGGATGTCAATATTTCAACGGCAGAGGATCCCGTCGAGATCAATCTCCCCGGTGTTAATCAGGTTCAGGTTGATGAGAAAACAGGAATGACCTTTCCCAAGGCCCTCAAAGCTTTCTTGCGTCAGGATCCAGATATCATCCTCGTTGGTGAGATCCGCGATCTGGAAACTGGCAGTATCGCGGTCAAGGCAGCACAGACAGGGCATATGGTCATGTCAACACTGCATACCAATGATGCTCCGCAGACCCTGACACGCCTCAAGGATATGGGAATTCCTCCATTCGCTGTAGCTACATCGATCAATGTGATCGTTGCTCAGCGATTGGCGCGGCGCCTGTGTCCTCACTGCAAACGGCCGGTGGAAATGCCCAAAGATGGCTTGGTTGCAGAAGGTTTCTCGGAACAGGCCATCGATGAAGGATTTACGCTTTATGAAGCTGTTGGCTGTGATCAGTGCAGCGAAGGTTACAAGGGGCGTACCGGTATTTATCAAGTCATGCCAATTTCTGACGCTATGAAGAGATTGATAATGGACGAAGCGAATGCCGTGGTACTGGCCGACCAGGCACAAAAAGAAGGTATTCCTGATATTCGGCAGTCGGGATTGAAAAAGGTTCAGGACGGCATTACCAGTTTGAAAGAAATCAACCGTGTAACGGTGGAGTAATATTGAAGGGACAAAACTATGGCTACAGATGCAGTAAAGAAATACACCTTCCTATGGGAAGGGATGGACAAGAACGGTAAGCGTGTCAAAGGTGAAATGAATGGCACCAGTGTCTCCCTGATCAATGCAACGCTGCGCCGTCAGGGCATCAACCCGCTGAAGGTCAGAAAAAAAGCCAAGCCCTTGTTCGAAAAGAGTGGCAAGAAGATAACCACCAAGGATATCGCGGTCTTCAGTCGCCAGCTGGCCACAATGATGGCATCTGGTGTGCCACTGGTGCAGTCGATCGATATTGCGGCACGTGGTCATGAAAATCAGAAAATGCGTGATCTGTTGTTTGCCATCAAAGGAGATGTAGAAGCTGGTCTGACCCTAACAGAGGCTCTCGCGAAACACCCGATTCACTTCAATGAGCTATACGTAAACCTGATCAATTCGGGCGAACAGTCCGGTAACCTTGAGAACATGCTCAATGAGATAGCCACTTATCAGGAGAAGACAGAAGCACTGAAATCAAAGATTAAGTCGGCACTGTTTTATCCAACAGCGGTCATTGTGGTCGCTTTTATCATCACAGCCATTTTGATGATTTTCGTAATCCCGCAATTTGCTGAACTGTTTAAAAGCTTCGGAGCCGATCTGCCAGCGCTGACCACAATGGTCATCAATATGTCTGAATTTTTCCAAGCCAACTGGTACTTCATTTTTGGTGGTATTGGCTTGGCTATTTATGGCACCCTTCAGGCGAAAAAACGATCCATCAAATTTGCCCACTTTCTTGATCGTATTTCATTGAAACTCCCTGTTCTTGGGGATATTCTCGAGAAATCTGCCATCGCCCGCTTCTCACGGACGCTATCCACCATGTTTGCAGCAGGTACACCTCTGGTTGAGGCCATGGAGTCCGTCGCAGGTGCTTGTGGCAATATCCTGTTCTATGAAGCGACCATGAAGATGCGTGATGAAGTCGCAACCGGTACCCAGTTACAAACCGCGATGAAGGATTCTGAACTGTTTCCCAACATGGTCATCCAGATGGTCGCGATCGGTGAAGAATCCGGACAGGTCGATCAAATGCTGGCTAAGGTCGCAGACTGGTATGAACAAGAAGTTGATGATGCAGTCGAAGCCCTGACCAGCCTGCTGGAACCCATTATCATGGCCGTTCTAGGTGTCCTCATCGGAGGGCTGGTCATTGCCATGTATCTCCCGATCTTCAAAATGGGTCAAGTGGTGTAAAATTCACTCCCCTGTCCTGACAGAGGCGGGGGATCTGAATATACTTCCTTCATGTCGATCATTTCATTCTTTCAGTCCAATCCACCGGCTTTCATCCTGGCAGCCGGCATGATCGGTTTAATCGTGGGTAGTTTTCTCAATGTAGTGATCCATCGATTACCGATCATGATGGAGCAGGAGTGGAAAGCACAATGCCAGGAGTTACTTGAACTCGAATGTGCCCAGAAAGAAGAGGCCGAACCGATCAACCTCTCATCACCTCGATCACGATGTCCACATTGTGGCCATACCATTACCGCCCTGGAGAATATTCCCATCCTCAGCTATATGCTACAGGGCGGAAAGTGCAGAGGGTGTGGGAAGAAGATCTCCATCCGATATCCATTGATAGAGATTCTCACCGGCCTGCTCACTGCAATCGTTGCCTGGCGATTCGGTTTCGGCTGGGCAGCCTTCGGAGGAATACTGTTTACCTGGGCCATGATTGCCTTGAGTGGTATCGATCTGGATACACAATTGTTGCCAGACTCAATTACATTGCCATTCCTGTGGCTGGGTATCGGTTTCAACCTTTTCGGAATCTATACTGATCTGGAATCCAGTATCATCGGAGCCATGGCGGGCTATCTATCTCTATGGAGTGTTTACTGGCTGTTTAAGCTTCTAACCGGCAAGGAGGGCATGGGCTTTGGTGATTTCAAACTGCTGGCCCTGATCGGTGCCTGGCTGGGCTGGCAGGTATTGCCATTGACCATCATTTTATCTTCCCTGGCAGGTGCCCTCATTGGTATTTTTCTCATCCTGTTCAAATCCCATGGTCGTGAACAACCTATCCCGTTTGGTCCCTATCTTGCGATCGCCGGGTGGATTGCTTTATGCTGGGGTTCTGAAATAACACAAGCTTATTTAAGGACTCTGCATTAGTGAACCGGAATCAATCGACCCGCCCTTTAAGAATTGGACTCACAGGCGGGATTGGTTCTGGAAAAACAACTGTATGCAATTTTTTCCATGATCTGGGTATTGACATCATTGACGCTGATATTGCAGCGCGAGAAGTCGTTCGGCCAGATCAACCCGCTTGGAAGGATATTGTTGAACACTTCGGTCTGGATATCCTCGATAAAAACCATGAAATCGATCGCAGAAAACTGCGGCAACTGGTTTTCAATCAGACGGACAGACTCAGGCAACTGGAAAAAATCACGCATCCTCGTATCATAAGCACCATGCGTGAACATGCGAAGCATTCAAAATCACCCTATTGTATCCTTTGCTTTCCCCTTCTCTTTGAGAAAAAGCTGGAAGATGAAGTCGATCGAATACTCGTCATCGACCTCCCGGAGGATATTCAAAAACATCGGGTGAGCCAACGAGATCAAGTCTCTCACAAACATGTAGAAGCGATCATGGATCAGCAGCTTATTAGGGAAGAACGGCTCAAGCGAGCAGATGACGTAATCACGAATACGGGCTCTATCACGGATCTTAAAACACAAGTGAAAAAACTGCATGAAAAATACCTGACAATGGCCGGGCAGGACTAATCATGAGTGATTCCGACACACACAATGACCTGTTTGCCGATATTCAGGACAAGGCAATCTATGAACTACCGATAAACGAACGAATCCGTAATTTTCTTCGATTGGAGTTCCTGTTCGATCTGGTCGATTTTTCAATTGATAAACCAACTGAATATGATAGCCGTCGCTGTGTCACGAACCTGATCGAGATTAGTGAATTGATCTCCCGCATTGACATCAAAACCGAAACCACGAAGGAACTGAACAAATACATCTCACTCATGCAAACCTTTCGGGAGAGCCCTGAAGTTGATAGCCAAGTGCTTGGTGAAATGCTCAACAAACTCCAGGATGCCCTGCGACAAATCAACAATTCTGCATACCATCCCGGAAATGCATTGCGGGGTGATGAACTCATCACATCGATTAGACAGCGTATCTGTATCGCCGGCGGTACCTGTAATTTTGACTTGCCTGCCTATCATTTCTGGCTAAACAAAAGTACCAGTGAACGGAAATTTCAACTCAATCTCTGGGTCGAAGACCTAAAATACATCAAAAATGCCATCCATCTGATCCTTACCATTTTACGTACCGGTGCGGAAACAACCTGTGAAAAGGCTAGCGATGGTTTCTTCCAATATTCCTTGCAAAACCGACAGGTCCAATTGATTCGTGTATTGTTACCGATTGGTGAACCCTTTTTTCCGGAGATCAGTGGCGGCAAGCATCGCTTTTCGATTCGCTTCATGGAACAGAACAATACGCAGGAAAGGCCGTCTCAAATAAAACGAGATGTCAATTTTGAACTACAATGTTGCAATTAATGAAGAAAGAATGCCCATCTTGTAAAAAACTGCTTGATGAAACGGCTGATCAAAAATGGTTACCGTTCTGCAGTGAACGTTGCAAACTGATTGATTTTGGTGCCTGGATGAATGGCGGTTACACAATCCCGGGTGAAGAGGTCATCATTATTGCCGATGATGACGAAATAATGCCACACTGATCCTCAACCACCTGAACTCCGTTATGAGCCAACCGGCCAACCCGACCTTATCATGGCAACCCCTTGGCCCCCCATTTGCCAGACAGTTTCCAGATCATCCGATTTCATTCCACCTAGTGCATAGACAGGCAAACCAGCCGTTTCAACCAAGGAGTTAAAGTTTTTCAGACCCAAGGGCTCTCTTTCAGGATGTGAAACGGTTTTGTTAACAGGACCAAGAACAGCAAAATCAGCATTGATCCGGAAAGCCTGATCCAGTTCCTCCCTACAGTGACACGATGCCCCCACAAGAAAATCTTCTGGGAGGGGTCGGTCATCAAGGTTCATCAACCGTTCTGTTGTCAAATGAACACCATCGGCCCCGAGTACAAGGGCCCTTTCGGGATCTCCGTTATACAACCATCTCGCCTGGTAAGACCTACACAGCCCTGCAACACGCCTGGCCAACTCATCTACCAAGGGTTGGGGCGCTTTTTTTGTTCTCAGCTGAACCAACGTGACACCACTCTGTAAACTCTCTTCGAGCCCGTGTATAAAAAGTTCAAGGTCAGAGTCGGGCTCAGGACTTATCTGATAGATCGGAGGCAGTGTCAGGGCGGAAACAATTGGATAATCAGCAGGAGGGAGCCGGTATTTTTTCAGATCTTTCGGGCTAACCCATCGTATCTCCTGACCCTCAAGGCCTTTCGCTTCCCCTTCCCAGCAATTAATCATCCAGGTATCGAGCAATACTGTCTTTTCCGGATAGTGATAGGGTATCTTGATCAACGGACGTCCTGAATGAATTCCAAGTCCCGTCTCTTCGAGCAGTTCCCGTTGCAGGGCCATAAACACGTTTTCACTATTTTCAACTTTACCACCGGGGAACTCCCAGTAGCCTTCAAGGTGAACACCTGGAAGCCTTCGTGAAATAAGGACATTACCAGTTCGATCGAAAATGACAGCGACCGCAACATGTATTGTCTCAGGTGCGGTACTCTGCATTGATCCGGACATAATCATAGGAAAGATCGCAGGTCCAGAGGGTTTCCAGCTCTTCTCCCCTGCCCAGATCCACATGAACCGTGATTTCATCCTGTTGCATCACCGCCGCACCCTGTTCTTCAGTATAATCTCTGGCAGGTTCACCGTTTTCGATCAAGCTGACATCACCCAGCCTGATCGATACTTTTGTGATTGCCAGATCATCAATACCAGAACGCCCAATCGCCGCGAGTAATCGCCCCCAATTGGGATCAGAGGCGAAAAAAGCTGTCTTCACCAGAGGTGAATGAGCGATAGTATAGGCAACCTGCAGACATTCATCACTGGATGCCCCTCCGCCGACCTCGATCGTAATAAACTTCGTCGCTCCCTCCCCATCCCGGACGATGGCTTGTGCAAGCTCCAAAAATACCTGCTCGATCGCCTGTTGTACTTCGTCCTGTCGTTCTTTTTCAAGATCGTCCACTTGAATACCCGAGCAACCGGTTGAGATAAGAACACAGGCATCATTGGTCGAAGTATCTCCATCGACCGTGATTCGGTTGAAACTCTTGTCCACGGCTTCATGCAACCATTGATCGAGCAATTCCTTTTCTATCGCTGCATCAGTGGCGACATAGGCCAGCATTGTCGCCATATCCGGCCGGATCATCCCGGCCCCCTTTGCAATACCAAGGACAGAGACTGTTTGACCTTCGATCGTACAGGTAGCAGAGGCCAGTTTTGGTTGGGTATCCGTGGTCATGATTGCGCGAGCCGCCTTCTCCCACCCATATGGGTCGAGATTTTCCAGTGCTGATGGGATTGCCCGGGCAAACTTCTCCACATCCAATCGTTCACCGATGACCCCGGTAGAAAAAGGCAAGACAGCCTCTTTGTGAACACCTGTCTTATCAGCGAGCAGCTGACAAGTTTGCAGACAATCTTCGTAGCCCTGACTGCCTGTGCCTGCATTGGCGTTGCCTGAATTGATCAGCAACCATTGAGGTTCCTCTTGATGAAGATGTGTTCTCGCGATCATTACCGGAGCGGCACAGAAACGATTTTGGGTGAAGACGGCTGCAAGACGGCTGTCCTCTGTGATCTCAATGACCGCCAGATCATCCCGTTCGGTTTGCCGGATACCAGCACAGGCTGTACCCAGCCTTATACCATTGATCAGGAAAGCTTGCCGTGACACTGCTTGTATTTTTTCCCGGAACCACAAGGGCAGGGTTCGTTACGCCCCACCTTGCGTTCTGATCGGACAAAAGGTGTCTGCCGTTCCGCTTGAGGCTCGGCTTCCTCGCCTTCATTCAGCTGGCTCTGGGCTTCCTGATGCTGATACTGAATCGCAGCAGCTTCTTCTTCAAGCTGTTTTTGACGCTGCCTCTCCATAGCTTCGACATCCTCTTCTTCCCTGACCTGAACATGTGACAGAAGACGAATGACCTCTCGCTTGATGTTTTCCAGCATTTCAGAAAACATTTCGAAAGCTTCACGCTTGTATTCCTGCTTGGGATCCTTTTGCGCCATGCTGCGCAGATGGATTCCCTGGCGCAGATGATCCATCGCTGCCAGATGCTCTTTCCAATGGTTGTCGAGCACCTGAAGCATTAAGGCTTTCTCGAAATGCCGCAGGGTTTGGGAACCCACCAATTCCTCTTTTTCTTTATACGCTCTGATATGTTCCTCGAGGATCCGTTGGCGCAAGCCTTCTTCATCCAGATCATCCTCTTCATCCAACCACTGTTGAATCGGCAATTTCAGCCCCAGTTCCTGTTCAACGGCATGGGTGAGGCCTTCAATATCCCACGTCTCATCAATACTTTGAGGAACGATGTATTCGTTGATAATGTCATTGACTACATCATGTCGGATACTTTCTATTGTCTCCGAGATATCATCCACTTCCATCAGTTCATTTCGCTGTTCATAGATGACCTTGCGTTGATCATTCGCAACATCATCGTATTCCAGCAATTGCTTGCGGATATCGAAGTTCCGACCTTCGACCTTGCGCTGTGCATTCTCTATTGCACGGGAAACCCAAGGGTGTTCAATTGCTTCTCCCTCTTCCATTCCCAGCTTCTGCATCAGGCTAGAAACGCGATCGGATGCGAAGATACGCATCAGATTGTCTTCCAGCGAAAGGTAAAAACGACTGGAACCCGGATCACCTTGTCGGCCTGATCGACCTCTCAGCTGATTGTCGATGCGTCTTGACTCATGACGTTCTGTACCAATGATATGCAGCCCTCCGGCTTCCAGAACCGCATCATGTCGCTTTTGCCATTCCGACCTGGCTCTTTCCACACTCTCTGTATCATTCGGATCAATATTCTCGAGTTCTGCTTCAAGACTTCCACCGAGCACAATATCCGTACCACGGCCAGCCATATTGGTTGCAATCGTCACCGCACCGGGACGACCAGCTTGGGCGATAATATGGGCTTCCTTTTCATGAAACTTGGCATTCAAAACCTGGTGTTCGATCTTTTCTTTATTCAGCAGGTTCGACAGATATTCCGAGGTCTCGATCGATGCGGTGCCGACCAGGACCGGCTGACCTCGTCTCTTGCAATCCTTGATATCTTCAATAATGGCATCGAATTTTTCTTTCTGTGTCAGATAGACCAGATCTCCCATGTCATCCCGGATCATAGGCTTGTTGGTGGGTATGACAATAACTTCCAACCCGTAAATTTGCTGGAATTCAAACGCTTCTGTATCTGCGGTTCCAGTCATGCCAGCCAGTTTGTTGTACAGGCGGAAGTAATTCTGAAAGGTGATTGATGCCAGTGTCTGATTCTCGTTCTGGATAGCAACCCCTTCTTTTGCCTCCACAGCCTGATGCAACCCCTCGGACCATCTTCTGCCAGGCATGGTTCTACCGGTAAACTCGTCGACAATCACGATCTGGCCATCCTGAACGATGTAATCCACATCCTTCTGGAACAATGCGTGCGCCCTCAAAGCTGCATTGATATGGTGCATCAAGTTGATATTGGCCGTGTCGTACAGGCTTTCGTCTTCCTTCAGCAAACCAGCTTTGATCAGAAGCTTCTCCACAGTTTCGTGACCCTGCTCCGTCAGATAGACCTGTTTGGCCTTTTCATCTACTGAATAGTCACCAGGCCCATCTTCCTCTTCTTGACGTGTCAGTTGCGGGATCAGTTTATCAACAGCCTGATAAATATCAGTCTTGTCATTTGTCGGCCCTGAAATGATCAGCGGTGTTCTCGCTTCATCGATGAGGATAGAATCCACTTCATCCACAATGGCAAAATTGAGTCCTCGCTGCACCCTGTCCTCTTTGGAAAAGGCCATATTGTCACGCAGATAATCAAAGCCGAATTCATTGTTCGTACCATAGGTGATATCGGCCGCATAGGCCGCCTTCCGCTCATCCCTGTCCAGACTGGAAACGATGACACCTGTACTGAGACCAAGATATTCGTAGAGTTTGCCCATCCACTCGGCGTCTCTTCTGGCAAGGTAGTCATTGACAGTGACAACATGCACACCTTCTCCAGGCAGTGCATTGAGATAGGCCGCCAGGGTTGCAACCAGCGTCTTACCTTCACCAGTACGCATTTCCGCGATCTTGCCTTGATGCAAGACCATTCCCCCTATCAACTGACAGTCAAAATGCCGCATGCCAAGGCAACGCTTACTCGCCTCCCTAACAACAGCAAATGCTTCTGGAAGGATATTGTCCAGCGTTTCACCATCCTTTAAACGCTGTCTAAACTCGTCAGTCTTGCCTTTTAGCGCATCTTCACTCAAAGCGGAGATTTCATCTTCCAAAGCATTGATCCTGGCAACTTCACGGTTGAGCTTTTTGAGAACACGACTGTTTCGACTGCCGAACACGCGGCTCATCAAGCCGCCAAATGAGAAACGGTAATTTGACATCGTTTAAGAAATGAACCTTAGTGATAGAGAATTAAAAATAGAAACAGAAAAACCAATCAACACTTTAGGTACCTCTGATTATTCTGGACAAGCGTTGAATAGAAGAAGTATCACTCAGATTGTGATATGAATTGCAGTAAATAGCCGTTCTATTTACAAAACTTGCTGCGAAAAGGCGGCCGACTTTGACCTTTACAAGGTTTTCCATGAATTATTCAGAGAATACTTCCATTGATCAAGAGATTATCCGAGCGGTTTCAGATAGGGTCTGGGGTCGACGAGTTTGCCATTCTGTTCAACTTCAAAATGCACATGGTTCCCTGTTGAATGTCCAGTTGATCCCATCAGTGCGATCACCTGCCCCTTTTCGACCTTGTCACCAACCTTGACCAGGTTTTTTTCATTATGAGCATACCGTGTGATATAACCATGACCATGATCAATCTCAACAATATTACCATACCCCTTCTGCTTACCTGACCAAGTCACGACACCACTCGCAACGGCGTGGATTTCGGTTCCTTTCTGACCGGCCAGATCGATACCCTTATGGAATTCCCTTTTCCCTGTCACGGGATCAGTGCGCTTACCAAACTTGGATGAGAGCCATCCAGAAGCGACAGGTTTCCCTGATGGTACAGCAGCCAATTCCAGTTTGTTATCCAGTATCAGATGATCAAGCACCCCTAGCTGGTGTTCTTTTTCGTCGATCTGATCCGAGAGCTTCTCCAGTTCTTCAATGAAATCTGGCACCGTAAATTCCTGCTGATGCAGTGGATCCTCAAGGCCACCCATAGCGGGTGCCTGTTCAAAATCGAATTCCCTGGCAGGTATTCCCACGATTTCCGTCAAACGGGAGCTCAATGCTTCAAGTCGCGTAATCTTTGCCTGCAGGGTACCCAGTCTCATAGCCAATGCATTTAAATTTTCCTGTGCTTCGACAACAGCTGTATCGATCCGGACTTTCTGTACATCCAACTCTTCACTCAGCGCTTTACTGATGAACAGTTGATCGTGTGGTATGCTGCTTACTTCTACATCCTCTCTGTTCTGTATCTGATGGGAGCCTAAGTAATATCCGGCATAGCCAGCCGCACCTATAATCGATAAAATGGCAAACAGGATCAGCGAAATCAATAACCATCCAGCACTCAACTGCGAAAGCCGGCCCTTTGAACTGTCTGTGATCAATATCTGCATGGTTTACCTTCCAGTCTCAATCAATTTTGCGAATGAACAACTACCAAAATCTTGATTCAATCATCCGGAATCAGCAACTGAAACCGCTGATCGATCAGGTAAAAACTATCAAAAACGCTGACCTTCAGCTTAAGCGTTTCCTGTCACCACCCTTATCGGAACACGTAGTGGTCTGCAATATAAGGGATAAGACCCTGATTTTACAAACAAATTCCCCCGCTTGGTCAACACGGGTAAATTTCATTGCAACGGAAATACTTGATTATATGCGAAATGAGGGCGGTTTGGCGATGGTTGAGCGGCTAAAAGTGAAGGTTGTGCCACTATCTCCCCAGTCCACCTCTGAAAGAATGTCATCCAGAAGCGTGAGGCAGTTGTCGAAAGAATCAGCAGAACTGCTTCGTTCAGTTGCTACAGGAATTAGCGATAAAAGACTTGCGGCTGTCCTGGAGAGTCTTGCCCGGCACAGCCAGAAAAAAAAGGAAAGTTGAACCTGTCCATTTACCCTGCTGGTACGGTTTGCAGGAAAGAGATGGGGCTTTTTTCACGTTCTCCAAAAGAAACAAGCTCCCACGCATCCTGTTGTGCCAGCAATTCTCTTAACAAGCGATTGTTCAGTGCATGTCCTGATTTATTGCCCTCAAATGCACCGATGAGACTGTGCCCCAACAGATACAAATCACCGATCGCATCAAGGATCTTGTGTTTGACGAATTCATCGTCATAGCGCAATCCATCTTCATTCAGTACACGATAATCATCAACGACCACGGCATTATTCAGACTGCCACCCAACGCCAGATTTTTTTCTCGCAGTGCTTCTGTATCCTTAAGAAAACCAAACGTTCTCGCACGGCTGACTTCCTTGACGAAAGAAGTCGAAGAAAAATCAATGGAAGCGTATTTGCTTGTTTCATTGAAAAATGGATGATCGAATTCGATTGCAAATGATACTTTGAAACCTTCGAAAGGTTCGAACTTGGCCCATTTATTTCCATCTTCTACCTTGACTGTCTTTTTTATCCGGATGAATTGCTTGGGTGCATTCTGTTCTTTAATACCCGCAGACTGGATTAAAAAAACAAAAGGACCGGCACTTCCATCCATGATCGGCACTTCCGCAGCACTTACATCGACAATGGCATTATCTATGCCCAATCCAGCAAATGCTGAAAGCAGATGTTCAACAGTAGAAATAGAGGCATCGCCTTTAGCCAAACTCGTTGACAAGCGAGTGTCGCCAACATTTTCGGCGTGTGCCGGAATTTCCACGACGGGGTCGAGATCGATTCGGCGAAAAACGATTCCGCTATTGACCGGAGCAGGATGAAGCGTTAGATAAACCTTCTTGCCTGTATGGAGCCCTACGCCCGTAGCCCGAATCATGTTTTTCAGCGTACATTGCCTGATCATAACTTCCCCAGTTTCCCGGTCGGAACCCACAGGATTCGTAACTCCGGTCGTTAACGTTGACATTCTGCCAGCCATCATACCACAGACATCTTTATCGATAAATCTGCATCAATGGCCCGTCCATGAGCCGTTGATGCAGCGCGATATTCGATGTGTTGCACCTGGGAATGATCAGTCCGCCTGCTTGCGTAGAAATGCAGGTATATCCAGATAGTCCGTCTGCTCCGTAGCTTCTGCTTCTACACCACCGTCCGTGCCATTGCGTATTATCGTTGGCCGATCCAGCTTACCCCAGTCAATGACTTCTGTTGGACGAGGAGCAGCCTCTACGACACCAACAGGCTCCTGTTGATTTGTATCAGAAGATCCAAGACCTGTAGCAACCATGGTTACTCGGACCTCATCTGTCATGTCAGGTTCAATCACGGTACCAACGACAACGGTTGCGCAATCAGCAGAAAACTGTTTGATGGTATTACCCACTTCCTCAAACTCACCCATGCTGAGATCCATTCCCGAAGTAATATTGACCAAAATCCCTCTGGCGCCTGCAAGGTTGACATCCTCGAGCAACGGGCTTGAAACCGCCGCTTCTGCTGCGATACGTGCACGATTTTCACCTTTGCCGGTTCCAGTGCCCATCATGGCCATACCCATTTCTGACATCACTGTCCGCACGTCTGCAAAGTCCACGTTAATGAGACCTGGGCGGGTGATCAGCTCCGCAATACCCTGGACAGCACCCAGCAGGACATCATTGGCCGCCTTGAAGGCATTCAACAGGCTAATATCCCTACCGAGCACACTCAACAACTTCTCGTTGGGAATCGTAATTAGTGAATCCACATACTGGCGCAGATCGCTAATTCCATCGGTTGCGATATCGGATCGCTTCTTCCCTTCGAAAGGGAATGGACGGGTAACAACCGCAACCGTGAGGATCCCCATTTCTTTTGCCACTTGCGCAACTACAGGAGCTGCACCTGTTCCGGTTCCACCACCCATACCGGCAGTAATAAAAACCATATCTGATCCTTCCAGAACATCCATGATCCGATCTCTGTCTTCAAGGGCTGCCTGCCGGCCCACTTCAGGATTCGCACCTGCACCGAGACCTTTGGTTACTTCACTGCCTATCTGTAATGTGGTTTTCGCCGTGGAATTACTCAATGCCTGCGCATCAGTATTGGTGACGATAAAATCCACCCCTTCAAGATTGGCCCCGACCATATGCTCGACAGCGTTACCGCCACCACCACCGACACCAATTACCTTGATAACAGCACTCTGGCTGAATGAATCCATTAATTCGAACATCGCTTTATCCTCCATATAAACCCTAAGGTTGTTTTTTTCTAGTTTTCGATTTCAGAAATTACCCTGAAACCAGTTTTTCATCCTTTCCCACATACTCCCTGCTCCCGGATCCACACCCGTGGTGCCTGCTCCCGAATGGGAATAGGTATTCCCGAACAGCAACAAACCTACACCTGTCGCATAGATCGGGTTACTTACCACATCGACCAGCCCGGTCACCCCTGTCGGGATCCCTAACCGGACTGGCATGTGAAATACTTCTTCTGCCAAATCGACTACACCTTCCATTTTGGCGCTGCCACCTGTCAGAACCACGCCAGCCGCCATCAATTCCTCGAATCCGCTCTTCTTGAGTTCCGCGTGAATGAACGTAAACAATTCTTCATAGCGAGGTTCGACAACTTCTGCCAGCGTCTGTCGTGCAAGTCGCCGCGAGGCCCGATCACCCACACCCTGAACCTCAATGGTTTCCTCAGGATTGGTCAGCTGTGTCAGCGCACAGGCATACTTGATTTTGATCTCTTCGGCGTAATTGGTTGGTGTCCGTAATGCGACGGCAATATCGTTGGTCACCTGATCTCCTGCGATCGGGATTACCGCAGTGTGCTGAATGGCGCCATTGAGAAATATCGCAATGTCGGTCGTCCCTCCGCCAATATCCACCAGACAGACACCTAATTCCTTTTCATCTTCACTGAGTACAGCAACGCTGGAAGCCAGTTGTTGCAGGATGACCTCGTCCACTTCGAGTCCGCACCGGCGGACACATTTCTCGATATTCTGGGCCGCACTCACTGCCCCTGTCACCATATGGACCTTGGCCTCAAGCCGAACCCCTGACATACCGATAGGTTCACGAATATCTTCCTGATTATCGATAATGAATTCCTGTGGCAAGACGTGCAGAATCTTTTGATCAGAGGGAATCGCCACCGCTCTGGCCGCATCCAGTACCCGCTCCACATCACCCTGAGTCACTTCACTGTCCTTTATCGCAACGATGCCATGTGAGTTTAGACTGCTGATGTGACTGCCTGCGATGCCTGTAAACACCGAACGGATCTCGCAACCGGCCATCAACTCTGCCTCCTGCACTGCCCTCTGAATCGACTGGACCGTTGACTCGATATTGACAACAACACCCCGCTTCAAACCACGGGAGGCATGAGAACCGATCCCAATCACCTCAATCTCGCCCGCGTCATCCACTTCACCCACGATCGCCACGACCTTGGAGGTACCAATATCCAATCCCACGATCAGGTTCTTTTCCGCCTTTTTAAGTACCATCTGTCATGTTCCTCTCGATCCAGTCCTGATTTCTCTTTCAATATGCTTTTTCACGGTGAATCCATTGGTATAGCGCATATCGACCTGCGCAATATCTTCAATCTCACTACCAAATACTGCCTCTACTTTCATGACATAACGCCACAAACGTTCATCGACCTCTTTTCGTCCGATAACCACTGCTGGTCCATCCTCAATGCCGAAACTCCAGCCACGTCGATCGTTCAATTTCACCCAAGCGATTTTTCGACCTTTCGGCTCCAACAGACCCATCAACGTCCTGTATTTCTCATACACCAGCTTTTCCGTTCCTTCTGGCCCGTACAAGGTGATCAAGCCATCAGGTACCGAAGTATCCTCTGGTTCAAACAACTCGCCCCTTTGGTTGAGAAAGCCGGTTTTACCCCAGCGCACTACCGCACTCTGTTCCTTGATTCGGACGTACAGGGTATCTGGCCAGAGTTTTCGCACAGTAGCTTCACGTACCCAAGGAGCCTGAATGACTGCATTTCTTATCTTCTCGACATCCAGAGTAAAAAAACCTCCATCGACATTTTCGGCAACCCGTTTTTCCAGAGTCTTTGTGGACAAAAATCTGAACTCACCTTCGAACTTGACCTTGCGAATTGGCAAGGTTGCCGGATCGGTCATTTTTTTACCTGCCCATGTCACCAAACCAATACAGCCAAAAATCGCCAGGAAACCGAGCAATGCAAGGCCATTACGTACTGCTTCTCGATCAGCCCTGATTGGTGAACGCTTCTTGATGCGCCGATTCTGTTTTTTTCGATTCAGTTTCTTTCCCTTCATCTCAGACTTGTCTCCAAAATCCTGATCACCAGTTCATCGAATTCGATACCTGACTGTTTTGCTGCCATGGGTACCAGTGAATGACTGGTCATTCCTGGCACTGTGTTGACCTCAATAAAAAACACCTCTTCTTTCTCATCCAGCATCAGGTCAACCCGTCCCCACCCTGAACAGTGAATGGCCTCAAAGGCTCTAAGTGCCTTTTCCTGGATCTCTTTTTCCTTTGCTTCACCGAGACCACAGGGGCAGACATATCGTGTCGTATCTTCCTCATACTTGGCTCGGTAGTCATAGAAATCCCGCGGTGTTTCCAGTTTGATCATGGGTAGCGGCTCACCAGCAAGAATCCCGACAGTATATTCACCACCTGTAATCCATTGCTCAATAAGGACACTTTCATCGAACCTTCTTGCCTCGTGCCATGCCGGCAACAGTTGATCGATTGTGTCCACTTTGCTCGCTCCAAAACTGGAGCCCTCATGTGCCGGTTTCACCATCAGTGGTAACCCAAGTTGCTCAATTACCTTGGCCGGAACCGGTTGTTCTGCGGGCGCCAAAAATCCTGGTGTTGGAATACCCATGCCTGACCAAACATACTTGGTGCGTTGTTTATCCATGGCCAGAGCCGAACCAAGGACCCCGCTGCCAGTATAGGGAAGCCCCAAAATTTCCAGCAGGCCCTGAATCACTCCATCTTCTCCTCCCCGTCCATGCAACGCATTGAAAACCCGATCAAATTTCTTGTGCTGCAATTGCTCCGGAATAACACCCTTCCAGTCGATCCCTTCTGCGTCGATCCCCGATCGAAGCAATGCATTCAATACCGCTGTGCCGCTCTCAAGCGAAATTTCCCGCTCGGCCGCTGTACCGCCCATGAGTACAGCAACCTTGCCGAATGACTGGATCCTAGAAAGCAAACTACCCATCACCGACGATCCTCACTTCGGACTCGAGAGACACACCATGCTCTTGTCTGACTCTTTCTGCGACAAGGAGAATCAACTTCTCGATATCAGCAGCGGAGGCCTCACCCAGGTTAATAATGAAATTCGCATGTTTTTCTGAAACCTGGGCATTGCCAACTCGGAAACCCTTGAGTCCGCAAGCCTCGATCAGCCGTGCTGCATGATCACCTTTTGGATTGCGGAAGACAGAGCCACAACTCGGCACTCCCATGGGCTGTTTCTTGGATCGTTCGGCCAACAGTGTCTTGATCCGTTTAAGACTTTTCTCACCATCCCCCTTTTCCAGTACGAAATGTGCAGCAACAAACCACTCTTGTAACTTGCCTGCTTCAGGCCCGATCACGGAGCGATATCCCACCAAGTATTCATCTGCATCACGCAAATGAAAGACACCATGCCGATCCAGTGTTTCCACCTTTTTTACAAGAGGCCAGGTTTCACCGCCGAATGCGCCGGCGTTCATCGCCAGCGCACCCCCGACGGTGCCGGGTATGCCAGCCAGAAACTCCAGCCCGGTAAAGCCCTCTTTGGCACAACGTTTTGCGACGATCGCGCAGGGCACACCGGCCTCCACACGCAGGACTTTCCCGTTCTGAATCTCAAATCCGTCCAGTAACCCGGCCGGGCAGATAACACTGCCCCGGATCCCCCGATCCCTCACTAATAAATTACTGCCAAGCCCTATCATCATCACCGGCTCCTGCTCTGGCAGTTGCCGGAGGTAGTTGGCGAGATCTTCGATATCCGCCGGTTCATAGTAATGATCAGCCGGCCCCCCCACACGCCAAGAAGTATGCCTGGACATGGGTTCATCAAACTTAAGCACGCCCTTCAATTCAGGTGTTGTCACTGCCATCATGGTCCCTCCCCTCCGAACCTTTCGATAAGCTGTTCAGCAACCCGCCCTATACTGCCTGCACCCATCACCAATACGATGTCATCATTTTCGATGAAACCGGGGATTACCGAAACGATCTCGTCTGGCTGTTCAACGAAGATGGGATCCACCTGTCCACGCAGACGGATCGCCCTGCTCAAAGCCCGGCTATCTGCCTCTGCAATGGGTTTCTCACCGGCGGCATAGATATCGAGCAACAGTAAGACGTCCGGTTGCGATAAGATTTGAACAAAATCTTCGAACAGATCCCGTGTGCGTGTATAACGATGTGGTTGATAGACCATGATCAACCGCCTGTCCGGCCAACCTTCACGAATCGCCCTGATTGTGGCTGCAATCTCGCTTGGATGGTGCCCGTAATCGTCGATGACCAGTGCACGGTTTTGTTCGATTTGGATATCACCGTGGATCTGGAAACGCCGTCCGATGCCCTGAAAGTTTTCCAACCCCTTTCTGATCACTTCCTTGCCAACACCCAGTTCATGCGCTACAGCAATAGCTGCCAGTGCATTGCATACATTGTGCTGACCAGGCATATTGAGTGTTACTGGAAACTGTTTAGCGTCTGGCAGAATGACGTTAAACCGGCTGATACCCCTGGAAAAGGTAATATCTGATGCACGAACATCGGCATCTTTATGCGTACCATAGGTCATGACCGGCTTAGTCAGTTCGGGCAACAATTCACGAGCCATGGGATCGTCATAGCAAATCACTGCAAGACCATAAAATGGCAATCTCAACAAAAACTCAAGAAAAGCTTCACGCAGTTGGTCCATGTCACCACCGTAGGTTTCCATATGATCGAGATCGATATTGGTAAGCACTGCCATGACCGGATGCAGGTGCAGAAAAGAGGCATCACTTTCATCGGCTTCTGCGACCAAATAGGGACTCTCACCCAACTGGGCATGTTTACCCGAACTATTGAGCCGGCCACCGATCACATAGGTCGGATCCAGCTCTCCTTCCGCGAGCAGGCTCGCCACCAAACTGGTTGTCGTCGTTTTCCCGTGGGTGCCGGCAATGGCGATGCCATAGCGGAATCGCATCAGCTCGGCCAGCATTTCCGCTCTGGGAATAATCGGGATACGTCGTTTCCTGGCTTCTTTAATTTCCGGATTTTCCTGATCAATTGCGCTGGAGACCACAACTGCATTACTTTCCCCTACCTGATCTGCAGCATGGCCGATAAAGATCTGGATCCCTAAATCAGCGAGTCGTCTTGACACAGCATTTTCCGTTATGTCTGAACCGGAGATCTGATAACCGAGATTATGCAGAACCTCGGCGATACCACTCATGCCAACACCACCGATACCCACAAAGTGGATCTTCTTTGCCCTGCCCATCTCCATGAGATCCAGATTTGGCTTATCCATAAGCCACCTCCATGACCATTTCAGCCACCTTTCGGGTCGCATCAACACGAGCCACTTTTCTAGCATTGGCCGACATTGACATGAGCTTAGCCGGTGTCGTCAATAAGTCTCTCATCACCCGCAGCAGTTTTTCTTCCGTGAGATCCTGATCAGCGACCATGACCGCTGCACCGGCATCTACAAGGTAGCGGGCGTTAGCAGTCTGGTGATCATCAACTGCATGGGGATAAGGGACAAGAACCGCCGGTAGAGCAGCAACCGCAAGTTCTGAGACGGTCAGGGCTCCTGCCCGGCAGATCACAAGATCAGCCCAGCCATAGGCTTGTTCGATATGATCAAGAAAAGGGGCAATCCGTGCCTGGAGTTCGAGCTCCTGATATCTTTTTATAGTTTCTTCGTAATCCCGTTGACCGGTTTGATGCCAGATGAGCAGCGATCTCTCAAGACTCAGCTGTGACAGCACAGCCGGAACAACCCGATTGAGCTTCACTGCTCCCAAACTACCACCGACAATCAGGATCCGCTTCGCATGATCGGGTTTGATCTGCTTTTTCAGATTAATGATTGAATCCCTGACCGGATTACCAACACATTCCACACCCTTCTTTTGTGGGAATGTGTCAGGAAATGCCTCCAACACCTTGGTTGCAATTCTCGATAACCAACCATTGGTCATGCCGGCGATGGCATTCTGTTCATGAATCAAGATCGGGATACGCATCAACCATGCAGCGATGGCACCGGGACCACTGGCAAAACCACCCATACCTAGCACGGCTGCCGGCCGATATTTCAACATAATTTTGAGGGACTGGACCACGGCATAGAGAATTCTGAAGGGTGCAATAATCAACGTCTTCAGGCCCTTTCCACGTACACCACCGATGACCAATGTCTGGAGCGGGTATCCGGCCTCTGGCACCACATTGGCTTCAAGCCCCTTTTCTGTTCCCAACCATAATAAGGGAACGCCCTGACTGCGCAGGTAATCGGCCACGGCCAGTCCAGGATAGACATGGCCACCAGTTCCACCTGCCATGATCATGATTGGCCGCTTCATGCTTCGGCCTCCTCATCATCAAGCCCAAGACGGGTTTCGTAATCCACGCGCAAAATCAGCGCCGTGGCCACACACATCATAATCAAACTGTTACCACCATAGCTGATGAAGGGTAGAGTCAGCCCTTTGGTGGGCAGTACACCCATGTTTACACCGAGGTTAAAAAATGCCTGCATACCCATGAGGAGGCCGAACCCGTAGGCCAGGTATGCAGGAAAAAACCTCCCACCCTTTTCAGCTTGTGCAGCAATCTGGAAAACACGCCAAATAAAAAACATAAATAATGCGATCAGCCCAAGCGATGCAAAAAGTCCCTGCTCTTCTGCAAAGACAGAAAAAATAAAATCAGTATGAGCTTCTGGCAGATAGAACAGTTTCTGTACGCTGTTTCCCAACCCGACACCAAACCACTCTCCGCGACCAATCGCGATCAGCGCCTGGGTCAGCTGGAAACCTGTATGGTACGGATCAGACCAGGGATCCATGAAAGTCAGCAGTCGTTGCATACGGTAAGGCGACATGACTGCAGCGACTGCGAGCGCACCCACTGCAACCAGTCCCCACATAAGGATTCTCAGCAGCGGAATCCCACCGATGAACAGCAAACCCAGCATAGTGGCAAACAACAACACTGAAGTACCGAAATCCGGCTCGGACAGCAGCAAACCGCAAATGACGGTCATGACGATGATTGGATTATAGAGACCGGAAAAATGAGTCCTCACCTTCTCCAGATGCTGCTCCATGTATCCAGCGAGATAAATAACCATCAATAGCTTGGCGATCTCTGAAGCCTGCAGATCATACACACCCAGATCGACCCAGCGGGCAGCACCATTGACTTCCTTGCCTAAAGGGGAGATCACAACGATCAGCAAAACCACCGTGATCAACAGAAACAGATAGCGAAACTGCTTGAGAATGTAAAGCGGGATCCGTAGTACGAAGCCGCCCACGGAAAGACCAATCCCCAGTGCCACGACTTGGCGCCAGAAATAGTAAAGACGCGAACCACCTTCCTTGCCCAGTGGATCAGCGATCGAAATGGAGGCGGAAGACACCATCACAAGCCCGATACCAATTAGAACAGCTACACACCCGATCAGCCACCAGTCGTAGTAACCTGTACCTAGCTTATAATCCGGTCTGCTCTGTTTCCGCTGTACGGGAATTGCGTGACTCATGGTTCCACCTCATCCCGCAAGATCTCATAAACCGCATCGATAAAGGCCTGACCTCTGGCCTGATAGTTCTCAAACATGTCCAGGCTTGCACAGGCCGGAGAAAACAGTACCCGATCACCTCTCTTTGCAATGCGATCAGCTGCACTGACAGCCTGCTCAAGATTTTTCGCCTGTTGTACCTTGGTGACCGGCTCCAGCACCTGTTTCAGCAGAGAAGCATCCTGACCAAAAAGAATGGCCTGCTTGACCCGTCCTCTCGCTGCATCTGCCAGTTCATTGAACTTCGCACCTTTGGCATCCCCTCCTGCAATTAGAATGATCGGCCGATCGCCAAATCCTTTGATCGCTGCAACTGTCGCTCCTTCGTTAGTACCTTTGGAATCGTTGTACCAATCGACACCCTGAGCTTCTGCCACCCATTGGCAACGGTGTGGCAGACCTGACCAGGTCCTGAGTACCTCTAGCATCATTTCTTCATCAAAACCAGCCACATGTCCCAATGCGAGTGCGGCAAGCGCATTGGCAACATTGTGCAGCCCCTGAATCTTCATCTGTTGCACCGGCAGCAAAGCACGCTTTCCGTGTCCCAGCCAACGATTGCCCCCCTTTTCAATCAGTCCAAACTCATCCTCCTGCGGCTCCCCCAAGGTAAAACGGATGATCTCCCGAGGGGTTTTTGCCATGCGGGCAACTACGGGATCATCACCATTCAACACCATCACACCATCTCCCAGAAAAATGCGTTCTTTGGCATCAGCGTATTCTGCAACGTCACTGTAACGATCCATGTGATCTTCTGAGATATTCAAGACAGTGGCCGCGATCGGGTTGAGACTGTGTGTCGTTTCGAGTTGGAAACTGGACAATTCCAGCACATACAGATCAGGCTCGGGATCTTCCAGTAAATCTAGTGCTGGTGTACCCAGATTCCCCCCCGCCTTCACGTCTTTGCCGGAAGCTTTCGCCATCTCATGGACCAAGGTGGTGACTGTACTTTTACCATTGGACCCGGTGATGCCAATGACGGGGGTGTTGACATGCCGGGCAAAGAGTTCGGTATCACCGATAATCTCAATACCTTCCTGTGCCGCCTTGACCAAGACAGGATGGTGTATCGAGATCCCCGGACTGACCAGGCACTGACGCGCCTGCATGATCAGTTCCATGTCCAGAAGGCCGGTACGGATCGTTATATCAGGAAATGCCCGCCTTGCTTCCTCGAGCCCTGGAGGTACCTCACGTGTATCGGTCATGGCGAAAGGTAGCTTCCTGTTGGCCAAAAAACGTGCGCACGACATACCGGTAGCACCAATACCTATAATCACGGTATCGATTCTGTCAGGTTTATGTCGTCTTTCTTTTGCCATTTTCCTACCTGACCTTGAGTGTCGCCAGACCGATCAGCACTAGCATGACGGTGATAATCCAGAAACGGACAATGACCCGAGGCTCAGGCCAACCCTTCAGTTCGTAGTGATGATGCAAGGGCGCCATGTTGAAAATACGCCTGCCGGTCAATTTGAATGAAGCCACCTGCAAGATCACCGAAACTGTTTCGATCACAAAAATTCCACCCATAATAAATAACACCAGTTCCTGACGGATGATGACCGCAACAGTACCCAGTGCTGCACCCAGTGCCAGTGCACCAATATCGCCCATAAAAACCTGTGCCGGATAGGTGTTGAACCACAAAAAACCCAGGCCTGCGCCAACAACTGCTCCACAAAAAATACACAATTCCCCTGCTCCGGCTATGTAGGGAAAACCAAGATAGCTGGAAAAATTTACATTCCCTGCGACGTAGGCAAAAATGATCAATGCACCCGCTACCAGAACACATGGCATGATCGCCAGACCATCCAAACCGTCTGTCAGGTTGACAGCATTGCTGGTGCCGACAATAACGAAATAGACGAAGGGGATGTAGAACAGACCCAAGGGGATATTGACTTCCTTGAAGAAGGGTAATATCAGGCTGGTTTCAGCAACCGTGGTCGCCGTCATATAGAGAAAAACAGAGGCGCCCAGACCGATCACGGATTGCCACAGGTATTTATACCGGGCAGGAAGTCCTCTTGGGTCCTTCTCGACGATCTTGCGGTAGTCATCTATCCAGCCGACCACACCAAACAGAGCGGTCACCAACAAGACAACCCAGATATATTTGTTGCTCAAATCACCCCACAGGAGTGTACTGACGCCGACTGCCACCAGGATCAACAGACCACCCATTGTTGGTGTGCCTGCCTTGGAGAGGTGAGTCTCAGGGCCATCACTACGTACACTTTGACCAAGCTGATAATGGGTCAAATAACGAATCATCCAAGGACCCACAAACAGAGAGATGAACAGTGCGGTCAAAACACCGAGAATGGTTCTCAGTGTAATGTACTGAAAAACATTGAAACCTGAATGGAACTGGACCAGATAATCAGCAAGGATCAGAAGCATATTCACTCTCCAGTGCCTGTACAACCCGCTCCATTTGGGCTGCTCGGGAACCTTTGATGAGGAGCGTGATATCCTTATCTGACGCTTTCTTCAATGTTGTGATCCGATCGATCAATGTCTCCAGATCCGTAAAATGCTCTGCATCAGGACCAAAGGCCTCAGCGGCATGCCGGCTCAGTCTCCCAATCGTAAAAAAACGGTCGATACCGGCGAAACAAGCCCGTTGTCCTGCTTCTCTGTGTAGTCTGATAGCAGAACTTCCAAGTTCACCCATATCTCCGAGTACCAGCCACTGCTCCCCACTGGAACTGATCAATACATCCAGGGCAACGGTGAAAGAGCCCGGATTGGCGTTGTAAGTATCATCGATGACGATCAGTTTTTTGCCGACCCGTTTAAACTGTAAACGCCCGGGCACAACCTCTACCTGCTCCAGTCCATAGCGGATCTTTTCTGCGTCGATTCCAATCGCGACCGCACAGGCCGTAGCTGCCAGTGCATTCATAATATTGTGACGCCCGGGAAGTGGAAGGCGAACGTCGATCTCTTCACCCGGGATATGCAGGCGAATATGACTGCCAACCATATTGATCGCAGCAATCGCGGCCGTTATATCGGCTGGGCAGGGACTGGCTGTATCCATCATCCCGAAAGTAATCACTCGTGAAGCTCCGGCTTTTTTTCGCCATAATGAAGCGAATTTGTCATCTGCATTGATAATCGCTGTTCCTTCATGGCCTAAAGCTTCGAAGATCTCGCCTTTGGCATCCGCTACGCCCTCAATGGAGCCAAAACCTTCAAGATGTGCAGGAGCGCACAAGGTGACCAATCCGATTTCAGGTTTTGCAATTTCACACAGACGGGCGATGTCATTGGGGCGGTTGGCACCCATTTCGATAACGGCAAAATCATGTTTCTGATCTAGGTTGAACAGGGTTTGCGGGACACCAATCTCATTGTTGAAGTTGCCTTTGGTTGCAAGCACATTGCCGCCACAGGACAAAATCGAACTAAGCATCTCTTTGACTGTGGTTTTCCCATTGCTGCCCGTGATTGCAACTACCGGGATCTGAAACTTATCTCGCCACAGAGCTGCCAACTCACCAAGTGCGCGCTGTGTATCCCTGACCTGAAGCAGAGGTAAACCGGTCTCTACAGGACGGTCGACGATTGCAGCCACTGCACCTGATTTTTCGGCACTATCAACAAATTCGTGACCATCGAAGTTGGGACCGTGAAGGGCAACAAATAACTCACCTTCCCGAAGGGTACGGGTATCAGTTGAACATCCCGTAAACGTAAGATCCGGGCCATGCAATTCGGCACCAATGCCGTTGGCAACTGCCTTGAGAGAAAGACTAATCATTCTGGCCTCTCTTACTGAGCTGTTTCAACACGATATTGCGATCGTTGAAAGGAAACCTATGCCCATCGATCTCTTGCCAGTTTTCATGGCCTTTCCCTGCAATCAATACAATATCTTCCGGTTGCGCAGATCGAATGGCCGTTTCGATCGCCTGTTTGCGATCAAGAATCACCTGTACCCTGTCGGCTTCTTTCATACCCGACTGAATCCCGCTGGCAATGACATTCGGATCTTCCGATCGGGGATTATCATTGGTAATGATAATCTGGTCAGAAAGGCGTTCAGCCACTTCACCCATGAGAGCACGTTTCCCCTTATCCCGATCACCCCCACAACCAAATACACACCACAACTGGCCAGCACAAATTTCACGCAAGGTTTCTAGCGCCTTGATCAGACCATCCGGCGTATGGGCATAATCCACCACTGTGCAGGGGCTTCCTTGTTGGGTAAATGCTTCCATCCGACCTGGAACACCTCTTACTGCTGAAAGTGCCTTTATAGCATTCTGGAAATCGATCCCACAGGCCATCAGTGCACCCAAGGTCGCAAGGATATTGCTGGCATTGAAGCGACCCAGCAAATTGGTTTTAAGAAAACTGGAACATCCCTCTGTCTCGATTTCCATAATCAGACCACTGGCGGATACATCCAGTCCCGTACAAAGAATGACAGGGATCTCCGATATCCGGTTTTCCAGATCGAGGGTGTAGCCGATAACGTGAACCTCATTCGGCAGGGTATTGATAATCTTCTCTGCAAAGGGATCATCCAGATTAATCACCGCTGCCTGTAGATCAGGTGATTCGAACAGCTGTAGTTTGGCTTTGCCATAGGCTGCCATACTGCCGTGGTAATCGAGATGATCGCGGGTCAGGTTAGTAAAAACGGCAACATCAAAATCCACACCGGAAAGGCGATGCTGTGACAATCCATGTGAGGATGCTTCGATGACACAGGACTTCGCCCCCTGATCGTGCAGCTGCGCCAGCGTCCGATGGATTTCGATGGGATCCGGCGTAGTCATGTTGCTGGAAACGAACTCTCCAAACAATCCGCTACCCAGCGTTCCAATGACACCACAAG
Organism: Gammaproteobacteria bacterium; assembly: GCA_026984775.1. Taxonomy (GTDB): domain Bacteria; phylum Pseudomonadota; class Gammaproteobacteria; order CAJXQU01; family CAJXQU01; genus CAJXQU01. The sequence goes on along the minus strand of JALSRM010000043.1, from coordinate 26,837 downwards.
TACCTCTGCCATTTAGGCTATCAAGCGCCTGGGCCACGAAATAACTGACCGATGTCTTGCCGTTAGTACCTGTAACGGCAAACATTTTCATCAGATTGGTCGGTTCACTAAAATAGCGATGAGCAATTTCTCCTGTTTTTCTATTGAGCTGATCGATGAAGATGACATTCCTCCGATCTTCCTCGATCAGATGGGCATCTTCACTGTCAACAAGAACGGCAACGGCACCTTTTGCCATGGCCTCAGGGATAAAATCGATTCCGTGTGTCGAGGTGCCGGCAATAGCGATAAAACAGTCACCCTGCTGTACCTTCCGGCTATCCAGTTCCAGGCCAAGAATCTGGGTATCTTGCTCCGGTTTAACCAATGCGAAACCGTCCAGCAGTTCGCTGAGATGGATACCACCCTGATTCATTGCGGTCATAATCAAGGTTGCCTCCCCGCCATCAGTTGTTTACTGGCCTGCTTTTGTAACGCGGGAAGGTCGTCCGGAGGAATGTTCAGCAGACGAAGTGTTTCACCCATGAGGCGGGCAAAAGCAGGTGCGGCAACCTGTCCACCGTAATATTCTCCCTGTGTCGGTTCGTTTATCATGACTACGGCCACCAGCCTCGGGTTGCTCGCCGGGACTATTCCGGCAAAGACGGACTGGTAGCGGTCTTCGGCATACCCGCCAGCAGAGGATTTATGTGCGGTTCCGGTCTTTCCGGCGACACGATAGCCAGGAATCTTTGCTTGTCTGGCCGTCCCGTTTTCAACAACACCTTCCATCATCTTCAGGACTTGTCGTGCTATCTTGCTGCTAAAGACCCGTACCGTATCTTGCGGTTCGGAGATCTTGAGAAGGCTCGGAGTGATCATCACACCATCGTTGGCAAATACGGTATAGGCCTGCGCCAGTTGCAGAGTTGTTACCGACATTCCATAACCAAAAGACATCGTGGCCTGCTCGAATTTTCGCCAGTGGGTGTAGTCCCGCAAGCGGCCTGCAACCTCTCCGGGGAAACCTACACCGCTGACCGTACCAAGCCCTATTCGGTTGAAGGTTCTCCACAACATTTCCGGTTCTATCATCAAGGCAATCTTTGAAACGCCCACGTTGCTGGACTTTCTAATCACCGTTGCCACATCGATCAGACCATAGTTATGAATGTCCCTGACGATATTCTGACCTATTCGATAATAACCGGGCCGTGTATCGATCGGCGTGTCCGGTTTCACCAGACCTGCTTCCAGCGCAGCGCCCACGGTAAAGGGTTTGATCGTCGATCCTGGTTCAAATACGTCGGTCACTGCACGGTTGCGGTAGTTTTCACCTTTAAGTTCGAACCGGTTGTTCGGGTTATAAGATGGCTGATTGACCATTGCCAGCACTTCACCGGTATGAGCATCGATCACCACAATCGAGCCACTCTTCGCCTTATGCCCAAGAACGGCAGCCGTCAGTTCACGGTAAGCAAGATACTGGATACGTTTGTCAATGCTGAGCGTGAGATCCTTGCCCGGCTCGACGGTTTTGACACTTTCCACATTTTCAATGATGTTTCCGTGCAGATCACGAATGACACGTTTTGCACCAGGCTTACCCCGCAACAAGGCATCATAGGCCAACTCCATCCCTTCCTGACCTCGATCGTCAATGTTGGTGAAACCAACGACATGTGCCGCGACATCTGCAGCAGGATAAAACCTTCGATATTCTTTCTGTTCAAACACACCGCTGATTTGTAACGCCTGCACCTTTTCTGCAACCGATGGTGAGACCTGACGTTTCAAATAGATGAACTCTCGATCGGCTCGACGTTTGACCCTATCCTCCAGGTTAGCAAGCGGAATATTGAGAACCTTTGCCAATTCATTCCAACGCGACTTGTCTTGCAACATTTTTTTGGGGTTACCGGCAATAGTGCTGATGGGGGTGCTGATGGCCAGTGGTTCGCCGTTGCGATCCTGAATCACACCGCGATGGGCAGGAATCGAGACTGTGCGCAAATAACGGGCATTTCCACGATTTTGCAAAAACTCCTTGTCCAGCAACTGTAACTGGATGACCCGGAAGGAGAGCCCAACCGCAGCAGCCATGAACAGACAAAGTACAAACCAGCGTCTGCCCCTGTATTGTTTATATGATTGTGCAATCTTTGCAGCCATTATTTGGTCACCAGTTTTATCTCTTCTGTCGGCGGGAGCTTCATCTTCAGTTTTTCACGGGCGACTTCCTCAATTCGGCTGTACGTACCCCAGGTTGCCTGTTCCAGTTGCAGACGCCCCCAGCCTTCCAACATTTGATCTCGCTGTTTCTCTATACGTTGAAGTTCGACAAACAACTTACGGCTCTCATGCCTTGCTCCCACTACGCTGATCGCAGACCAAATTGTCAGCAAACCGAGAGAAAAAAGAAGCAAAATTCTCATGCGGCCACCCTCTCAGCAACTCTCAGAACTGCACTCCTCGCCCGAGGGTTTACTGCAATCTCCTCCTCGCTGGCACGAATCATTTTGCCGATAACTTTCAGTTTTGGTTCAAGCATCGATACCGGCACTGGAAGGTTGGCCGGAAACGGGTCACCACTAGCAGCCTTTTTCATGAAACGTTTTACGATGCGATCTTCCAACGAATGAAAACTGATCACCGCCAGACGTCCACCTGGAGACAAAACTTCAAGTGCTTGATCAAGAGCCTCTCTTATTTCGTCGAGCTCTCTATTGATGAAGATCCTGATTGCCTGAAAGACTTTTGTGGCGGGATGGATCGTTTTCTGACCTGGTTTGTTTTGTCCTGGTATCACTTCTATGACAAGACGAGCCAGTTGCGTGGTTGTTTCAATCGGGCTTTCCTCACGTGTTTCAGTAATGGCTCTTGCGATCCTCTTTGCATAGCGTTCCTCACCATATTTGCTGAAAACTTCGACCATCTCGCGTTCACCAGCGCTCGCCAACCACTCTGCGGCACTGATTCCCTGATCGGGGTCCATGCGCATATCCAGTGGCCCTTCCCGCATGAAACTGAACCCCCGTTCTGCCTCATCGATCTGTGGAGAGGAAACGCCCAGATCGAACAGTATTCCATTGACCTGTCCAGTCACTCCATGACGATCCGCGACCTCTTTGAGTATCGAAAATGGACCCTGTTCAATTGAGAATCGTTTGTCCTCTGATTCGAGAACCCTGGCTGTCCGGATTGCTTCGGGATCACGATCAATCGCGATCAATCTTCCCTGATCTCCAAGTTGTTCTAACATCGCCCTTGTGTGACCTCCCCGCCCAAAAGTGCAATCAATATAAATACCGTTTTCAATGATCGAGAGTGCTTCCAACACTTCTGCCAATAAAACCGGTTTGTGTTGCTGTCCATTCTTGACCACCACCATCAGAGGGACAACTGTTGCAAAGGTTCCGATGGGTCGCCTACACCCTCAGCCAGACTCTTTAGCCATTCGTCATGCTGTGTATTCCAGGCCGATTCATCCCATAACTCAAATTTATTACCCTGCCCCAATATGACCGCCTGCTTCTCAAGCCCTGCGTACTCTTTCAAACTGGCGGGGACGCGGATACGACCATGAGAATCAAGTCTGCATTCCTCTGCATATCCCAACATCATCTGTTTAGTGCGTCGGCTTTGTTTATCAAAATCCGACAGCTGGCGTAACTTTGCATCGATGATTTCCCATTCGGTCTGGGGATATATCCAGACACAGCGGTCAAGTGGGCTGATGGTCTGGATCATATGACCATCGCACATTTCATTCAGCCGAGTGCGGTAGCGGCTAGGTATTGCCAACCTTCCTTTCTCGTCCAGACTCAATGTGCTGTTACCACTAAACATGGGCTCCCCGTGCAGCTGTTATTCTCGTTCAGGAGATCCACATATGATCCACTATGATCCACAATCTCCCACCATTAGGTGAACTATGGTATATCAGATCCCTTATGTCAAGGTGGTAAAGACTTGAATTCCTGCTTTTGCAACAAACACTTAGGCAAATATTGAGAGACCTGGAACCTGTTCTGAAAATTCCTTTTTTACTATCATTTGTTTAGTCATCGTAATTAAAGTAGTTTCTGACAATAGACATTTTTCAGCGACATAAAATGTTACAAATGGCCTTTTTTAGTCGCTTTCCCTGCCCAAAAGCATTTAAATACCATGAAAGCTATTTATGGAAGACAAATTAATGAAAAAGGATACTTTCTGGCAAAAGGCTGGCTTTTTTCTGGCAATTACAGTTGTTGTTTCAATTACCTTCCCCCCTCTGCAGATCCTCAATGCCGCTCCCGTTCCACCTCTCGCTCTCGCCAAGATCTATCAAAAGAGTGAAAATCTCGAGAATTACTGGGTCAGTGAAAAACTTGATGGTGTTCGTGCGTATTGGGATGGAAAAAGACTGATCTCCCGACAGGGAAATCTTTATCACGCACCAGACTGGTTTACAAAAGGCTTTCCTGATCAACCTCTAGATGGTGAACTCTGGATCAACCGATCTTCATTCGAACAACTGGTCAGTACCGTCACAAAAGACAAACCTGTAGATTCTGAATGGAAACGGGTCAAATACATGATCTTTGATCTTCCAACCCCCCATCAACCCTTCACCAAACGACTCTATGAGTTGCAGCAGATACTAAAGGATCACCCCAATCCTCATCTCAGACTGATCAAGCAATATCGCCTCAAAAACCAGGATGAACTGGAAGCCGAATTGAAACGCGTGCTTAAATTGGGTGGAGAAGGACTGATGCTTCATCGAGGTGATGCACTGTACCGTGCAGGTCGTACGGCTGATCTTCTGAAGGTTAAGGCCTGGTTTGATGCAGAGGCAGTTGTGATTGCCCACTTACCCGGAAAGGGCAAATATAAAGGAATGCTAGGAGCAATACTGGTAGAAATGCCTGACGGGAAACGATTCAAGATCGGAACAGGGTTCAAAGACAAAGATCGCAAAAACCCACCACCTATTGGATCTCAGATCACCTACAAGTATTTTGGATTAACACGAAAAGGGATTCCGAAGTTCGCCAGCTTCATGCGAATCCGGAAACTGTACTAAAGAAAGGAAAAAGAGTTGGCCGATAAGCCGGGTTCTGTCACCCAAAGGTGTGACAGTCATTCATCTGGGATGTACGTCACCGTACACCTCAAGCAACCTACCCGGGAACTCATGCGGGCCACACGTGCCGCCTATAGACGGCGCGTTCCCCTATTTGGTCTTGCTCCGGGTGGGGTTTACCCTGCCACAACGGTTACCCATTGCGCGGTGCGCTCTTACCGCACCTTTTCACCCTTACCACTGGCGAACCAGAGGCGGTTTGTTTTCTGTGGCACTTTCCGTAGGCTCACGCCTCCCAGGTGTTACCTGGCACCCTGCCCTGTGGAGCCCGGACTTTCCTCTGCATGCGAAAAACACACAGCGACTGTCTGGCCAACTCTCTGAAGGTAATTTTAAAACAGAACGGAACAAAACGGAATCAACGCACCCGCCGTCAGCGGGGAGGAAGTGCTCGTATTGAAAAAATCGGTACAAAAAAAGCCCCAGCGTTCTGCTGGGGCTTTCACTGTGTTACCTAGAGTAACAGGCTTGTGTGATCCTCAGCTCAAGGGATCCACACTTTTGCGCCCGGTAAAGCCGAACAGTGCAATCAGACCACTTGCCATGAACCACACCGCGGCCGGCAAAGGTACCGCCGATGTCTCGATTGCGAGCTCTGCGCCTTCGTAGTTGAAATCCTCAATATAGGGGCCTCCTCCAAGGAGTGGGGGAAAGCTTGCAATTAAATCCTGTGCAACCAAATCGAAACTGACTGTGCCTGAGGTTATACCAGGGTTAAGCAATGACGTTACATCAAAGTTAAAATAGGATCCGACCGTGCCAAGAGGCGGAGTTGCGATGGGGGGTGGGCCAGATAATGCGCCATTATCATCAACAGGTAAGCCACTGAATAACACACTATTGCCATCGACTTCAGCTATAAGACCTGGCGAAACATCACTCGCATTGCCTGTTACAAAAGCAAGCTCTGCATTTTCTGTGGGAATATCCACAAAACCCGGAAAACTACTGCTTTCATCATCTGATAAAAATATTGTCAGAATTGCAGACGTGATTGGGCTGTCGAGCCCACTATAGGAGACTGATCCCAAATAGGTTGTCCCTTCAGGAACATATGCAAAAGAGGGATCAAGGAAAGAATAAGATGTTGCATTGACAGCATTTGTTCCGCCCAGTGAAAGAGCCAATGCCAGAGCTTTGTGATAAGGTTTCATATTTCACCACCTTGAAAGGTTATTAAATTCAGTAAAGTTCTAAAAAATGATTCACCGTTTTTCAGGACTCCTCCCTACAGACTGAATTCCTTTTCAAAAATGGCTTCCGATTGTCGAATCTGTACTACAAACATTCACTGCATACCGCGTACCATATCATACTCACTTTAAAATCAAACAGTTATAGTTTTCATAGCTTGATAAACTGTATATTTTCAAAAAAATCTGTCACCTGCAGGCGACAGATCGTCTAATATTATTTGAAATCGGAAACTCTAAAGGTGAGGGTGATGAAGATATTTATAACAGGGGGGAGCGGTTTTCTGGGGCAGCGTGTCATTACGCGTCTGCAAAAAGAGTATTCAGATATTTCTGGTCTCAGCCGATCAGAAAACTCGAGGAAAAAACTGGAAACACTAAAAGTAAAACCTGTTTCCGGTTCTCTTGAAAACATTGATCAATGGAAGCATGAATTGTCAGGTGTCGATATTGTTATTCATTGCGCGGCTCCTGTTGTATTCTGGGGTAAGTGGGCGCTCTTTCAACAAGGAATTGTTGATGCAACAAAGAACCTGTTCCGGGCAGCAGAGGTCTCTGGTGTAAAACGGTTCATCTATATCAGCTCTGAAAGCGTTCTTCAGGATAAAAAAGATCTGATCGATATTGACGAAACAGAACCTTATCCCGCATCTCCAAACTCCCGTTATGGAAAGGCAAAAATGCTGGCCGAGAAATTTATTCTGGGTCAGAAAAGCAAGATGGAAAGTATCATCATACGCCCTCCCTTCATCTGGGGGAAAGGGGCGGACTCAATCAATACGCTGATCGACAAAGTAACATCCGGTGAGTTTATCTGGATCGATCATGGCAGGAGCCTTTTTGAAATGGTCTATGTTGATAATGCTGCTGATGCCATTGTCCTGGCTTGCGAAAAAGGCACCGATAAAAATGTATATTTTGTCACTGATGACAATACTCAAACGGTAAAAGAATTTCTGAGTAAACTTTTCATCGCTCAAGGTGTAAATCCTCCTGAAAAAAGTATTCCCAAATTGTTTGCCGCGATTGCAGCAACAAGTCTGGAAACGATCTGGCGAATTTTCAACATTCAGAAACAACCACCGATCACAAGATTCGATCTGGCTTTTGTCGCGATGAGCCGAAAATATAATATCGAAAAGATCAAAAGGGATTTGGGTTATCGTCCTGTTGTCTCAGAACAGGACGGAATGGAAATAATGAAACATGGATAAAGTACTTTTTTTCAACATCCTATTAAGAATGGAAGCACATTTCTGTACGGCAAAAATTCTGAATAAACCCGTGCTCCCCTGAGCATAGGAAGGGCTATTCTTGTGATTTTTTCTGTGCCATTCTATAAAGTTGGTTTTTCTTTCCACCCGTAAGCTTCACTGCGGCAGCAACTGCCTGACTTGGAGGTAAATATTCCAGCAACACTTCAAGTACACGTTGGTCTTCACCCTCCTCAGTATGTTTTTCATGATGACCTTCAACTACGAGCACAATTTCGCCCCGACATTGTTCAGGGTTTTCTGATAACCAGTGAGTCAGATCGATCAGTGTTCCTGTGCGGATCGTTTCATAACGCTTAGTCAGTTCACGCGCCATGCAGGCCATGCGTGCAGAACCCAAAATATCTTTTATATCATCCAGGGTGTCCTTTAGACGATGAGGGGCTTCATAGAAGATCTGTGTCCCTGTTTCTGATTTCAATTCCTGCAATTTTTTCTGCCGGGCCTTTGTCCTGGAAGGTAAAAACCCGTGGAAGGTAAATTTATCAGAAGGCAGTCCTGAAGCACTTAGAGCCGCGATCAATGCGCAAGGGCCAGGGATCGGAACAATACGGATGCCTTCCTGCTGCGCGCTGTTGATCAAATAATAACCGGGATCACTAACCAACGGTGTTCCTGCATCGCTGATCAGGGCTATTTTCTCACCACCCTTCAATCGCTCGATAAGCTCGGTTGAGATTTTGCGTTCATTGTGATCATGGAAAGCCTTCATGCGTGATGTAATCGAAAACTTCTTTAGAAGTTTTCCGCTGTGCCTGGTATCTTCGGCGAGGATGAGATCGACCTCCCTCAAGGTCTCGATCGCTCTGGGCGTCATGTCGTCAAGATTCCCGATAGGGGTTGCAACGACGTAGAGCACACCTTTGTTTTTCGCGTCAATGTCCGACATAGCAGAATCTTCTCACAATCACAAAAAATGCTAAACTTCCTACTTTCAATTTTCCCTTGGAAGAAGAATGCTGCTCTGTTCAAAGTTCAGATGGTTAATATACTTTCTTACGATCATTTTTCTCTCAGGTTGTGGCCCACAAACGGTTAAAGAGGACTTGCCTACAGGTCATCCCGAGATCGCACGGCAACTGCTGAAATCTGGAGAATATATTCCTGCTGCTGAAGAATACCTGAAACTTGCAGCCGCTGAACCTGCTTTGCTGAAAGATGGTTCTCCATCAATGATTAAGGCTGGCCATGAGCTTTCTGCTGCCGAAGCTTATATCATGGCAGGGAACAGTCTCGAAGCGCGAAAAATCCTGGCACAGATGAATCGAAGCAGTCTGGATGAAGCCACCAAACTCCGATATGACCTTGTTGCAGCAAGGATAGCAACACTCGATCAACAGCCAGAACAAGTGATACAGGCTCTGAAAAATGTGCCTCTTGATACCGCTGATACTGAATTGCAGAGAGAAATCCTGCAAATGCGTATCAAAGCCTATGAACAACTCGATTCGCCCCTTGATGTGGCCAGACAACGAAGCCTGGTTGATCCGCTACTAGAATCCGATCAAGCTCGCGAAGAAAACCGTCGTATTATCTGGGCGATCATCGAACAACTCGATCAGGAACAACTCGTGCAATTAAAGGAAAGCTCAGATCTTCTTGCCGGTTGGGCGGAGCTGGCATTGATTACACGACACTATCTGTTTGACGAAACAGTTTTTTCGGAAAAGATCGAAAGCTGGCGGAAACGGTATCCCAATCATCCTGCAGAACAGCCTGTAGTTGCCGAATTATTTGACAAGAGCAGCGCCGTCGGCAAAAAAGTCAAAAACATCGCGCTATTATTACCTGAACATGGACGTTTTGCCCAGGCTGGTGCTGCTGTGAGAGACGGATTTCTGTCGGCTTGGTATGACGAGAATAATCATCCCGACCAACCCATGGTTCATGTCTATGATGCCAATCCTGAAAACATCATCGACGTTTATCAGCAGGCTGTGGAAGATGGTGCCGATATTGTCGTCGGCCCACTCGAAAAAAAAGCATTGAAAAATTTGCTGTCACTGAAAGAGTTACTGGTAAAAACGCTGGTACTGAACAAACTCAATGACGAAGAACTGACACAGTATAAACACCATATTGAATCCCTGCTTCTTTACCAGTTTGGCCTCTCGCCTGAAGACGAAGCCTCTCAGGTGGCAGAAAAAGCTTGGTCAGATGGATACACACATGCACTTACTATCACCCCTAAAAGCTCATGGGGAGAACGGCTTCTCAATGCGTTTCGTGATAGATTCGAAGCATTGGGAGGCAGTGTTCTTGAGCAACAGGCATTCGATGCAAATACATCAGACTTTTCAACACCAGTAAAATTGTTGCTGAATATCGATGGAAGTGAACTGCGATATCAAACCCTGGCCAAGACAACAGGGCGTAAGATCAAGTTCGAACCCCGTCCACGCAAGGATGCCGATTTTATCTTCATGGCTGCATTCCCGGTACACGCACGACAGATCCGTCCGCAACTACTTTATTATCGAGCTTCACAACTGCCTGTAATTTCTACCTCTCATGCTTATGGTCTGCCACCGAGAGGAGAGCCCGATCTAGATATGGAAGGTGTCATCATCGGTGATATGCCTTGGATGTTCGAGCACCAGGATCTTGACTCGGAGATAACGCCACTTTCAATGCAGCAGGACTGGCCCGATGACAATGCTGCATTTCTCCGCCTGTTTGCTTTTGGTATTGATGCCTATAAGATTATCCCTCACTTGGGTCAATTGCGGTTGCAACATGACGCATGGATTGAAGGTGCTACAGGCACGCTCCGTATCAATGAAAAGGGTCAAATCCTCCGTAAGCTGGCTTGGGCAAAGTTTGTTCAGGGCAAACCAAAACGGCTATTTCAATCAACACAGACTGTCGCTCATGAAACTGAAAGACCTATTGACCAATAAACGCGGACAATGGGCAGAGCAGCTTGCAGAAAAACATCTTTGTGAAAAGGGTATGATACTCGTCCAGCGAAATTATTCCTGTCCACGAGGTGAGATCGATCTCATCATGATGGACACAGACACAATTGCATTTATCGAAGTAAGATATCGCAAGAATCAGCAATATGGGGGTGGAATTGAATCCATTGATACCCGTAAACAAAATAAACTGAGGTTAACGGCCATGCATTACCTTCAACAGACCGATCGGTATCAGGAACAGGCCTGCCGCTTCGATGCTGTCATCATTTCCGGCTCACCCTCTTCACCTTCAGTCAACTGGATAAAGAATGCCTTTTGATTATGGATCCAATCGAACGAGTAGAACAAATATTTGCTGACAGTATAGAAGTCAAAACCCGATCAGCGACAGAGTTACCAGAAATGATCGCAACCGCCGCTTCCCTGGTTGCAGACTGTCTGATCAATGGTCACAAAATCATAAGTTGTGGAAACGGTGGATCTGCAGCTGATGCCCAGCATTTTTCTGCAGAAATGCTGAACCGTTTCGAAATGGAACGGCCCGCACTACCAGCTATCGCGCTGACAACCGATACCTCGACTCTGACTTCCATAGCCAATGATTATCATTACAATGAGATCTTCTCCAAACAAGTTCGAGCGCTTGGACAATCCGGAGATATTCTGCTCGCCATCACCACCAGCGGAGGATCTCCAAATATCATCAAAGCGATAGAGGCGGCTCATGAAAGAGATGTCAGCGTCTTACTCCTGACGGGTAAAGACGGTGGTGAAGCTGCGAATATGCTTGAAGAAGGAGATATTGAACTGCGTGTACCCAGCCAGATTACGGCACGAATTCAGGAAGTCCACTTGCTAATCATCCACTGTTTATGCGATCTTGTAGATAGGAAACTCTTTGGATAAACAACAAAATGAAAAATTCGAAAATAACCAATTCCAGAATACCTCAAATCCTTTCAGCTTTTGCCTTTCTTTATGGTTGCCTGCTGCTTCAGGGATGTGCTCCCATTGTTGTTGGGGGTGCAGTTGCGACTGGTGCTGCAGTTGCTCATGACAGGCGTACAACAGGAACTGTAATTGAAGATCAGGCAATTGAGCTTAAAATCAAGAAGGCAATTCTTGAAGACAAATCATTGGCAGGAAAGACACATATCAATGTCACCAGTTTCAACAATTATGTCTTGCTGACCGGTGAAGCACCGACAGAGGAACTTCGCCAGAAGGCATATCAAATTGCCAAGAGAACACCCAAGGTCAGCCATGTTTTCAATGAGATTACGATTGCTGCACCCAGCTCACTCACTGCCAGGAGCAGCGATACCTTGCTGACAGCCAATGTCAAAAGCCGGCTGTTGGCAGACAAAAACGTAGATGGCACACGTATCAAGGTCGTCACTGAAGCAGGTGTTGTCTATCTAATGGGTATTGTCACACGAGGAGAAGGAAACCGGGCTGCCCTGATCGCCAGCAAGGTTTCTGGCGTCCAGAAGGTTGTCAAACTCTTTCAATACAAAGACTGAACCAGCATTGCTGTTTTAAAAATTCTACTTAACCACTCGTAAAGAAGGTTTTCTCGGGCCACCCTTCTGGTCATCCCTTGGCGGCGGTGGAGGAAGTTCCTCCTCTGCAAAGACCATCCCCTTGCCATTTTCCTGTGCATAAATGGCCTTGACGGCAATAACAGGAATATGAACATCCTGCGCTACCCCATTGAACCGGGCATTAAAAAAAATCCACTCATTTCCCAGATCCAGCGAACGTACTGCCGTACCGGATATGTTCAACACGATCTGTCCATCGACAATAAATTCGACCGGTACCTGGACTCCATCGGCTTCTGCATCGACCAGAAGATGTGGAGTCAGATCATTATCGACTATCCATTCATAAAGCGCCCGGATAAGATAGGGTTTGGTAGATGTTAACTCCATTCGACGAATCTGCCAGTCAGGCTATGCTGGACCAAGTTCACGCTCAGCCTCTGACAAGCTGGCTCTGAAACCTTCTCTATCAAAGATTTTCCGGGCATACTTTATCAAAGATTTCGCCTGGGCTGGCAAGGTCACACCATAGTGTCCCAGACGCCAGAGGATTGGAGCAAGACTGCAATCCACAAGAGAGAAATCTTCCGACATGAAAAAATCACAACTTTCAAAGGCGGGAGCAATCGCCGTCAGGTGATCCCGCATAACCTTCTGTGCATTCGTTCTTGTCTTCTCATCACCATTTTCCAAATCATCCACAAGTGAATATAGATCCTTCATGATACGGAAGCCAAGTTGACGGTTGATCGCTCTTGAAACCGGATCAACCGGCATCAATGGCGGATGTGGAAACCGCTCATCCAAATATTCCATGATGATTCGTGCCTCATAGAGCACCAGCTCCCTGTCGACCAGGGTCAGAATCGAATTATAAGGATTGAGGCTGATAATATCTTCCGGGATATTGTCAGGATCAACATAATTGATCTCGATATTGATATCCTTTTCGGCAATGCAAAATCGTACACCATGACCCACCGGATCAAGTGGATCAGAATAAAAAGACATCACAGAACGTCGATTCGCAAGTGCACTCATGCTACTACTCCACGTGAAATTTTTAACTTGGAAATTATAACATGCCTGTCAAGCCCACTTGGATGAGAAACAAGAAGGCCAAGGCACTATGAACTAACGAACGTCTTTCCAGTATTCCTTTTTCAGCAAGTAGGCTGGGATCAGGAAAACGATAAGAAACAGGATGACCCATACACCTGTTTTGTATCGTACCAGCTTTGCCGGTTCTCCTACATAGGTAAGAAAATTGACCAAATCACGAGTCGCGGCTTGGAAATCTTCTTCATTCATTTTCCCTGGATAGACCAATTCCAATTCATTGATGGTCTTTCTGCTTTCTTCACCTTCATGGTGCTCGCTATAAACGGGCCGTTGCCATCCTTGCAATTCCCAAAGGACATGGGGCATCGCCGTATCTTTGAACACAAGGTTATTCACCCCGGTTGGCCTTTTCTCATCCAGATAGAAGGAATTCAGAAAGGAATAGACCCAGTCTGGCCCCCGGGATCGGGTAATAACAGAAAGATCTGGTGGTGCAACACCCAGCCATTTCTTGGCATCTTTCTTACGCATAGCGACTTTCATCGTATTACCGAGCTTGTCTGTCACAAAAAGCATATTTTTCTTCATGACATCTCTTGGGATACCAAGATCCTTGGCAACACGATTGAAACGCATATATGAGGCCGAATGACAACTCAGACAGTAGTTGACGAAAAGTTTGGCACCATGCTGCAACGATCGCTTGTCTTTCAGATCAATCTTCACATGCATCAAGTGCTCCCCTGCACCTGTAGCAGAAACGATGACAGGAACCAGCAAGAAACAAATCGCAATCAGTTTTTTCATTTGTATGTCACCCTATCAGGAACAGGTTTTGTCTTGTCCAGTTTCGAATAGATCGGCATCAGCAGGAAAAAGGCGAAATAGATCACTGTAAAAATCCTGGAAAACATCGTATATGCTGGAGTTGGAGGTTGCATCCCCAACCAGCCAAGGGCGAGGAAACTGACGATGAAAATTCCCAGAATCCACTTGTAGAGCGTTCCACGGTACCGGATCGACTTCACCGGGTTCCGATCCAGCCAAGGTAACAGAAACAGGATCAATACGGCCGCACCCATGGCAATAACACCAAACAGTTTATCTGGTATGGCTCTCAAAATGGCATAGAAAGGTGTGAAATACCATACAGGAGCAATATGCTCCGGTGTCACCGAAGGGTTGGCTGGAATGAAGTTGTTATGTTCAAGGAAATAACCGTTCATCTCTGGCCAGAAGAAAACAATCGCAAGGAAAAAAATCAGAAAGACAATTACACCGACAATATCCTTAACCGTATAGTAAGGATGGAAAGGAATACCATCCAACGGGATCCCATTCTTGTCCTTGTGCTTTTTGATCTCCACACCGTCCGGATTGTTGGAACCCACCTCATGCAGTGCGATCACATGCACCATCACCAAGGCAAGCAGGGCAATGGGAACCGCGATAACATGGAAGGAAAAGAAACGATTCAAGGTGACATCCGAAACGACATAGTCACCCCGTATCCACAGGGTCAGGGTATCCCCAATGTACGGGATGGCGCCAAACAGAGAGATGATGACCTGTGCACCCCAGTAGGACATCTGTCCCCATGGCAGCAGATAACCAAGAAAGGCCTCGGCCATCAGGCAAAGATAGATAAACATGCCAGTCATCCACAACAGCTCCCGCGGCTGTTTGTAGGAGCCATACATCAAGCCCCTGAACATGTGCAGATAGATTACGATGAAGAAGGCCGAGGCACCGGTAGAATGCAGATAACGGATCAGCCAACCCCATGAGGTGTCCCGCATAATGTACTCAACGGACTCAAAAGCCTTTGCGGCATCAGGCTTATAACTCATGGTCAGCCAGATACCTGTTACGAACTGATTGATCAGGACGACCAATGCCAGGGAACCGAAGAAATACCAGAAGTTGAAATTCTTTGGCGCATAGTATTTTGCCAGATGCTCATTCCACAGTTTGGTCAGCGGAAAACGGTCATCGATCCATTCCAACAATCTGTTCATCACGCAGCCCCTCCATCTTCACCGATCAGGATCAAGGTATCACTCAGGTATTTGTGCGGTGGCACAACAAGATTTTTCGGTGCCGGTACCCCTTTGAAAACACGTCCGGCCAAGTCAAATTTTGATCCATGGCAGGGGCAGAAAAAACCACCTTTCCATTCGGGACCGAGGGTATGTGGTGCATCCGGGGGCAAATAGGTTGGAGAACATCCCAGATGAGTACAAATACCGATCAACACAAGATATTCTGGTTTGATGGATCGGTAGAGGTTCTGGGCATAGGAAGGCTGCTGTTCGGCCACTTTGGATTCCGGATCACGCAGCAGATCGGCCATGGCCTCCAAATTCTTCAATGTTTCTTCGGTACGACGAACGACCCAGACAGGTTTGCCACGCCAAACAGCTGTGATCCGCTGACCAGGCTCGAGTTTGCTGATATCGATCTCGATCGGAGCACCGACCGCTTTGGCTCGCTCACTGGGCTGGAAATATGAGACAAAAGGAACAGCGGCACCAATCGCACCGACTGTACCCACCCCTGCAGTAGTTGCAATCAGGAAGCGACGACGTTTTTTATCGACTTCGTCCTCACTGACCAAACTGTTTCCGCTATCTGACATTTGACTTTTCTCGTTTCAAACTTGAAAAAACCGGTGAATTATACAGAAAATTTCCCACACTGTGTTGAAAACACGTAACAAAATTGATCGGGATCAAATCAGCTCTTTCATGGTGTCCAATACGGCCTGGTTTTCTTCAGTTGTTCCAATTGTTATACGCAAACATTGCGCCAACATTTCGTGTGAACCATGCAGATTTTTGATCAGAATGTTATTTTTCTTCAATCTTTTGAGGATCACTTGCGACAATCGGCTTCTGATCAACAAAAAGTTTGCCCGGCTGGGCCAGACCTCAATTTGTGGAATTGACTCCAGTCTGGCATACATTTGCTCACGATCAGCTCGTATCTGCGCCGCCTGCTGCTCAAAGACTTCGCCGTGTTCCAGCAAGAAGACTGCACTGGCCTGTGACAGGGCATTGATATTATAGGGCAGCCTGATCTTGTTCAGCTCATCCAGCCAGCTTTTTGCGCCAGCCAGCATCCCGATGCGAAGCCCTGCAAGCCCGATCTTGGAGAGCGTCCGCATCACCAACAGATTGTCGAAGCGCCCCAGATCGCCTATCCAACTATCCAGTGCAAAACTGTGATAGGCCTCGTCAATGACCACCAATCCATTGGTTGCGTCGATAATGGATTCAATCACTTGCCGATCGAACAGGTTACCGGTTGGATTGTTGGGATAGGCAAGAAAGATCACTGCGGGGTTGTTTTCTTCAATGGCCTTTAACATGGCCGTCTGATCGAGATGGAAGTCATCTTGTACCAAGGGCACACCTACATAGCGAAGCCCCAGGGATCGGGCAATGAGGCGGTACATGACAAAACCGGGTTCGGGTGCCATCAGCACCCGATCTGGACCGGACAAGGCCATGGCGATGATCTGGATGAGCTCATCCGAACCGTTACCGAGCAGGATTTCCTGATCCGGTGACAACCCTAGATAACCGGACAGCTTCTCCTTCAGGATCTCTGCACCGGCATCCGGGTAACGATTCAGCTCCAGCTCACGGAGTCTTTCGAGCCATTCGTCAACAAGAGAATCAGGCAGTGAGTAAGGGTTCTCCATGGCGTCCAGTTTAATCATTCCTGTGGCATCAGGCACATGATAGTGTGAGAGTGTCCGGATTTCAGGGCGAATCCAGTGGTCAATCAGAGGACCGGGCACTTTACTTTTCCTGACGGTATTCAGCCGATCGCGCATGTGCCGTCAATCCTTCGGCCCGTGCAAGTGTAGCGGCAATATTTCCCAAAGGCCCTGCCGTAGCCTGAGCTGAACATTGGATGATCGACGAACGTTTCTGGAAATCATAAACTCCCAGCGGTGAAGAGAATCGCGCCGTTCTCGAAGTTGGCAGGACGTGGTTCGGCCCCGCACAATAGTCACCGATGGCCTCTGGCGTATAGCGCCCCATGAAGATAGCACCCGCATGCTTGATCTGTTTGGCCAGGGACTCCGGATCCTCCACCGATAATTCCAGATGTTCCGGTGCAATCCGGTTTGTAACCGTAGCCGCTTCATCCAGATCACACACTTTGATCAACGCACCACGGCTTTGCAGGGATTCCTCGATAATCGTTGCCCGTTCCATAGTGGGCAGCAGCTTCTCGATACTGACCTGAACCTGATCCAGATAACCCTGATCTGGACACAACAGAATCGACTGCGCCTGTTCATCGTGCTCTGCCTGTGAAAACAGGTCCATGGCAATCCAGTCCGGATCCGTTTTACCGTCGCAGATGATGAGGATCTCCGATGGCCCGGCGATCATGTCGATGCCCACGGCACCGAAGACCATGGCTTTGGCCGTTGCCACATAAATATTCCCCGGTCCGACGATTTTATCGACCTGCGGTACTGTCTCCGTCCCATAGGCCAACGCGGCCACGGCCTGTGCCCCACCCATGGTAAAGACACGATCGACACCGGCAATACTGGCAGCGGCCAAGACCGTCTGATCGAGTTCGCCATCCGGCGCAGGAAAGACCATCACGATCTCCTCCACACCGGCCACCTTGGCCGGAATGACATTCATGAGCACGGATGAGGGATAGGCTGCCTTGCCTCCGGGTACATAGACACCCACCCGGTCCATCGCGGTGACCTGCTGTCCAAGTACGGTCCCGTCTTCTTCGGTATAACGCCAGGATTTCTGGAGTTGATGCTGATGATAATCGCGAATTCGTTCGGCAGCCGCCTCCAATGCCTCCCGAATTGAAGGGTCGAGATCGGTGCGTGCCTGCTCCAATTGCTCTTGATCCAGTTCCAGATCAGTCATAGTGGAAACGGAGCGGCGATCGAAACGGTTGGTCAGCTCGATCACGGCCTGATCCCCCGCCTCCCGGACCTTTCGTATGATCTCCCTCACGGTATCGTGGACCTGTGTATCGGTCTCGTCATTCCAGGCCAGTAAATCATCAAGAGCACGGTCGAATTCTGGTTGTGATGTATCCAGACATATTATTTTAAAGGTCTTGATCATTTTTAGATCACTTCTGATAACTCGTTGATCAGTTGTTTGATGAAGGAAGACTTCATTTTCATAGCCGCCTTGTTAACCACCAACCGTGAACTGATCGTCACAATATCTTCGGTGGCTTCCAGGCCATTGGCCCTTAACGTATTACCAGTATCCACCAGATCGACGATTCCATCGGCAAGACCAGCCAAGGGTGCCAACTCCATGGAACCATATAGCTTGATAACTTCCACCTGTTGACCTTTACCGGCAAAATAGCGCCGTGTGAGGTTGACATATTTAGTGGCAATCCGGGGGCGAGTCTGCGGCAGCAGCCGACCCTTCGGAACCGCCACCATCAAGCGGCAACGGGCAATATTCAGATCCAAGGGTTCATAGAGATTGTCACTCTCGGCCTCCAGCAGGACATCTTTACCGGCCACACCCAGATCGGCGGCACCGTATTCAACGAAGGTCGGTACATCGGTGGCCCGAATGACCATCAGATTCAGGTCACTGCGGTTGGTCGGGATGATCAGCTTGCGTGATGCTTCAGGATCCTCAGCCGGTTCGATGCCGATCTTTTCCAGCAACGGCAACGTGTCTTTATAGATACGTCCTTTTGACAAGGCCAGTGTCAATCCTGTAGTCATCAATCCGGTACTCGACGAATAGTTGCACCCAGTTGTTGCAGTTTTTCTTCAATGGTTTCGTAACCACGATCGATATGATAAATGCGATCGACAACCGTTTCACCATCGGCAACCAGCCCGGCCAATACCAGACTGGCTGAAGCACGAAGATCGGTCGCCATGGTGGGCGCACCGGTCAGTTTCTCAACCCCTCGGGTAATCGCCGTATTACCTTCCAACGTGATATTAGCACCCATGCGCTGAAGCTCCTGAACATGCATGAAGCGGTTTTCGAATACGGTTTCCGTGATTGTTCCAGCACCTTCAGCAATGCTGTTGAGCGCGGTGAACTGGGCCTGCATGTCGGTTGGAAAGCCGGGATAAGGAGCCGTATGAATATCCACGGCAACCGGTCTTTTCCCTTTCATGTCGAGCGAAACCCAATCTTCTCCCATTTCGATTCCCGCACCTGCCTCTTTCAGCTTGGCAATGACTGACTCAAGAAGATCAGGACAAGTGTCTTTCAGTTTTACCTTCCCTCCAGACATGGCTGCAGCGACGAGGAAGGTACCTGTTTCAATTCGATCCGGTACGATGTCATAACAGGTCCCACCCAAAGATTCCACACCTTCAATAGTAATCGTATCGGTTCCGGCACCCTCGATTTTTGCGCCCATGGAAACAAGGCAATCGGCCAGATCAACCACTTCCGGCTCTCTCGCAGCATTTTGCAGAATTGTAGTTCCTTCGGCCAGTGCGGCCGCCATCATCAGATTTTCTGTTCCCGTCACGGTCACGAGGTCGAGTATCAGGTGACAACCTTTCAGACGATCAGCACGGGCATGAATATAACCACTTTCAACGCTAATGTCCGCTCCCATCTTGCGCAAACTTTCGATATGCACATTAACTGGTCGTGAACCGATGGCGCAACCACCCGGTAGAGAGACATCGGCCTTACCGAATCGCGTCAACAACGGTCCGAGAACAAGAATCGAGGCACGCATAGTACGGACCAACTCATAGGGTGCAAAATAGTTTTCTATCGTGGAGCTGTCAACTTCCACGCTCATGGTCTCGTCCACGGTGAGTTGCACACCCATGCCTCCAAGAAGCGCCATGGTGGTCGTAATATCATGAAGATGGGGTACATTCCCGATAGTGACCGGTTCTTCCGCCAGCAGTGTTGAGATCAGTATCGGCAGAGCTGCGTTCTTTGCTCCAGAAATGCGAATCTCGCCATTCAGTGGTTTCCCACCCGTGATAATCAGTTTATCCATTCTGTTTGCCGGACTTTACAGTGTTCGCAGATCCTTGCTATTTTCCCACTCAGATCGTGTCAAGGGCCGAATCGAAAGCGCATGGATCTCGGATTTCATTTTATCGCCCAAAGTCTTGTACACCAACTGGTGTCTTTTGACGAGTGGCAGACCTTCAAACTGATCGCAGACAACAATGGCCTGAAAATGTGTGCCATCTTCACCTTCCACAATCGCTTCACTGTCTTCCAGACCGGCTTCGATCAAAGATTTTATTTCCTCTGGTGTCATTTACATCTACCTGAACATCCGAAAAGGTGGGAAGAATAGCGTCAAGTCTGGCTGAATGCCAGTGGTTGTAATGAAAAAAACTGATGGAACGCTGAGTTTGAAATGGGAGGATAAGAGTCCTCTATCAACCAGCTTGAAAGGCGTTGTCTGGAAGAATTTGAGTCAGACCATAGATTTTAGCCACATCATGCATTCGGGCAGGGATGTTTCTGAATTGTATATTTTTCCCGTATTTTCGGGCTGTTTTCATCATTTCAATGATAAAGGCAAGACCGGCACTATCGATTTTTCCCACCTGTTCCATGTCGATGACTTCAAAGGATTGATTGGTTTTAATCAGTTTACACCCCTGCCGGATCGCATCAGCAACAGAATAGACATCCAGATCGCCCTGAATAGCCAGAATACCGTCATCTTCGTTACTTTGGTAGAATTGTGGTTTTGATGTCATCAAATTGTAAAACCCCTGTTTTTCTCTTCGAGACTGGCAAGCAGACCCTTCAAACCCGTTTTCTTTATTTCCGTTGAAAATGAAGTCCTGTAAGTCGAAACCAGACTGACGCCGTCTACCGCAATATCATAGATCTTCCAAACCTTGTCTTTATGATGCATACGGTACTGGATTGAAAATTTTTGCCCATCCGGCAAGATGATATCGGATCTGACGGTAACCTTGCCATTTTTAATACCTCCCTTGACAGGCGGATAGACGATCTTCTCATCGGTAAACTTCAACAAGCCCGTCGCATAGGTTCTGATCAAGAGCTTCTTGAACTCTTCAGCAAACTTTTTCTTTTGCTCGGTTGTTGCCTTGCGCCAATGCTTGCCAAGAACCCAACGGGAAACGCGCATCAAATCCACATGGGGAACAATCTTTTCATTGACCAGCTTATAAAGCTTTTGTGGATCCTTTTCCAGTTCCGCCCTGTGTTGTTTGACATAACTGATGACCTCATCAGCAGTCCTTTTAATCAGCTGCTGTGCACTTTCAGCCTGGGCTTCCGCTGAAAGCACATTGGGATTGAACCCGATCAGCAGAAAGGCAACAAACTGGATTATTGTGAATCGAAACCTTGCCAACGTATTCATATCTCCCGTCCGCTATTTGTTGAGCTATTTTAACCTGTCAACAATATAACGTTCAAAACCGGAGCTTCTTGAGCTTATTCTTCATCCTTACCGGATGCCTTGTCGTAGAGAACCTGCCCGATCACCTGTTCAAGGACAACAGCAGACTGGGTAATCTCGATCTCGGCACCATCGGCGAGATACTCTTCGGCTCCACCGGGCTCCAGGCTGATGTATTGCTCTCCCAAGAGACCGGCAGTGTAGATACTGGCTGTGGTATCTTCCGGTATCTTCCTGAATTCGGGGTTGATTTTCATCACGGTTACAGCCTCGTAGGTTTCATCGTCAAATCCGATCTCCGCAACCCGGCCAATAAGCACACCCGCCATCTTCACCGGTGATCGAACCTTCAAGCCACCAATATTTTCAAACCTTGCCCGGATTTCGTAACCATCAGCACTGTTCAGCGTTGTCATGTTGCTCACTTTAAGAGCCAGTATGACGATGGCAGTCAGGCCGATTGCTATAAACAGACCGACAATTGTTTCTATTACTTTCGACTGCACCATTATTGTTACTCCTATAGAATTCTTCAGCGGAAGCCTGGTCGGAGCCTCCTTATTTGAACATAATTGCTGTCAGCACAAAGTCCAAACCCAGCACGGCAAGGCTGGACGTGACTACGGTTCGTGTCGTAGCACGGCTGATCCCTTCGGAAGTCGGTACCGTATCGTATCCTTCAAAAACGGCGATCCATGTAACCACTATGCCAAAGACGATGCTTTTGATTATTCCATTCATGATATCTTCATGAAAATCCACCGCGGACTGCATTTGTGACCAGAATGCTCCATCATCAACCCCCAGTAATCCGACGCCAACAAAATACCCGCCATACACGCCGACCATACTGAAAATGCCAGCCAGTAAAGGCATAGAAATAATCCCCGCATAGAATCGCGGGGCCACGATCCGACGCAGGGGATCCACCGCCATCATTTCCATGGCTGAAAGTTGTTCAGTGCTTTTCATCAGACCAATCTCGGCAGTCAGTGCAGATCCGGCACGGCCTGCAAACAACAGCGCCGAAACCACCGGCCCCAACTCTCTTACCAAAGAAAGCGCGACAACGACCCCAAGAGACTCCTCAGCACCAAAATCTACCAGCGTATTATAGCCCTGCAGACCCAATACCATACCGACGAAAAAACCGGAAACGATGATGATCACAAATGACAGGACGCCCACTGAGTAGATCTGCTTGATCAGATCACGCCAACGCCGGATCACACCAAAAGTCCCAAGCAGCACGTAGATAATGAATATCCAGCTACGTCCAAGCCAGCTGAAAGCAGACAATCCTTTTCGTCCCAGTGCTCTTAACATGGTGGTTCACCGGTAGTGAGGTCCTTGGCCAAATCAGCAGCCGGGTAATGAAAACGTACCGGCCCATCCGGCAGAGCATTGATGAACTGTTTGACCCAGTCCGATCCTGCGCTTTGCAGGGATTCAGGGGTCCCCTTACCTACCACCTTGCCGTTCGACAAGATGTAGACATAGTCAGCGATCGACAAAGTTTCCTGGACATCATGGGAAACAACAATACTGGTCAGGTGCATGGCATCGTTCATCAGTTTGATCAACCTGATCAATACACCCATTGAGATTGGGTCCTGACCGGTAAAAGGTTCATCATACATAATCATCATTGGATCGAGCGCCACCGCCCTGGCCAGAGCCACCCGCCTCGCCATACCTCCTGAAAGCTCACTGGGCATTAAGTCACGTGCGCCTCTCAGACCAACGGCTTCCAACTTCATCAGAACCAGTGTGCGAATGGTCTCTTCGGGCAGCTCGGTATGTTCCCTCAACGGGAAAGCGACATTTTCAAATACGCTTAGATCCGTTAGCAAGGCACCACTCTGGAACAAAAGGCTCATACGTTTACGAAGCGTAAAGAGTTCTCTGCGAGAAAGTTTGGACACCTCCAGACCATCAACAAATATTGTCCCCTTTTGTGGTTTCAGCTGACCACCGATCAGCCTGAGCAATGTGGTCTTGCCACAACCACTCGGGCCCATGATTGCAGTGATCTTGCCTCGTGGAATCTCTATATTGATCCGGTCAAAAATGATCCGCTGTTCCCGTTTGAAACTCAAACCTTCAATGCTGACCAGAGGCTCTGTTGTTTTTTGTTCTTGTCTCAATGCCATAACCGCAGAATACTAAAGGAGTGATTTTCGTTGACTGTCTCCTCAAGGTCAACTGGTTCATGCGTGGACAATCTCCGGAATTGATAAATATTTCCTGACCTCGATTTTCAGATCTGAAAGCCGAGACTTTTCCATGGATTGGGAGATCTGCATGAGACAATCTGTGTTCGTTCAAATTCATATCGAATCCGATAGTCTTTACGCAGTCGATCAAAAAGTTTCTCTCGCTCTACTGCAGGGTGATCGATCAGTTGCTTCAGTTTTTGATCATCAATCCGGATATCATAACTGGAAAAGACCAGGCGCCTAAGAAAATCCTGTTCATTCTCTTCCTCATCTTGTACCAGGTATCTTGTTTCCATCCCGATTTCCTCCCACTGCTGATCAACCCCAAGAAAATTGCACAATGAGTCATAGAGCATCCTCGTAGCCTTCACCTTTCCGTCAAAACTGTAACCGGCGATATGTGGTGTGCCGATAGTTACTTTTCCCAGCAAATCAGGGTTGATCGACGGCTCATCATTCCAGCAATCGATCACGGTTTTCATTTGTGGTTGCTGTTCTATTCGCTGCAATAGGGCATTTTCATCAATGATCCCTCCCCTGGCCGCATTGATCAGGATGACGTTTGGCTTCATTTGTTGTAACTCCTGATCACAGATCAAACCTGCCGTGGGCCATGATCCATCAAAGGTCAATGGTGTGTGCAGGGTGACAATATCAGCTCTAAGGACCTCTCCAAGGGACCGATAACGATTATCACCTGTCTGTTCTTTAAGCGGCGGATCATTGAAAAGACACTTGACCCCGACCGCCTGAAGCACCTTGGCAACTCGACTCCCGACATGTCCACAGCCGATGATTGCTGCGTTCATTCCTTGAAGTGGTTGCTCAGGAGGGGTTATGGCCAGTAATGCGGAAAGGATATATTCTGCAACGGAAGTTGCATTGCTGCCTGGGCAATATGAAAAATAAATGCTTTGTTGCTTGAGGTAATCGACATCCACATGATCAATGCCACTGGTGGCTGAACCAACAAACCTGACTCTGGAACCCTTGAGGAGCTTTTCGTCGATTCTCGTTACGGAACGGATCAACAGAATGTCAGCTTTCCTGACTAAGGAGGGCGTCCAGGAACGTCCCGGCAATGTTGTGATCTGTCCCAGATGTTCAAACCTGTCCAGCAAGGGTATATTGGGATCGGCCAGGATTTTCATTTTCCAACGGTAGCTTTACATGAAAAAACAATGCCGGCTTAGCCGGCATTGCCATGGGTTGTGCTGCATTATAGTAACTGTTCAATCCACTTTCTATGAGCCCAGTTTCTTGTGCAACTGTTCATACTCCCTCTGTAACATCTGTTCATGTCTTGGCCCCCGACTGTGGGACCAGATGGCTGCCAGTCCCTTGGCCTTCCACGGAGCAAACTCGACTTCTGGGATCTGATCAGGAATATCCTTTTTGTCACCTGTTGCTATAACATAGAATAATTCATAGAAGCTGTGTACACTTCTTTCGTTACTCACAGTCACCGTATCAACGGTTTCAGTAAATGTATCTGCCAGATGACGTGGTGGAAATTGTATGGGGTCTGCCACACCTTGCGCCGAGAATCCTGATATCCCTGTTACCATAGCAACCGCAACCAGTGTTTTGAAATAGGTAAACTCTCTCTTCTTCATGATTACCTCCTTCGGTATCCACATTAAAGGCAACATTGTTGTTTGCCTTGTTTATATAGACCGGATGTGTTCAAAAAACATTACATATTTCAAAACCACTCCAGGGAGGCCCTCAGCTTTCTGTCTATTTGTTCCAGATTTTCTCCCGGCTTGCCGATGATCGCGATGCTACCTTTTGGGCAAGGAACGATAACACCGTAGTAATCCTTATCCGCAAACAGTTTTTTTCTGACAACAGATTCTTCTGGCATGAACAAAACGGTTACCGGACCTTTTATGCCTCCCATCACCACATAGATTCCCTGCTTGTCACGGACATAACAACGCTCAACATGCTCAATACCCTCTATATTTTTTCTGACTCCGATACCGATCTCAGCCAGAAAATATTTGAAGGATTTCTCAGCTTCTGGAGGTCGATTTGTTGCGAGTACTGCTGGATTCCGGTTATAGAAGTCAAGGGCGATTCGATCAAGATCATAATGCGATCCTGGCTTGGAAAGCCATACCACCAAACCGACTGTCAGAACAATCGTTGCAGCAAGTGCAAATAATATTTGCAGAGGAAGGTGGTTTTTTTTGTATACTGGATCGATAGACTGTTTCAGGATGATTCGTGAACTCAGCTCATCCGGAACTTGGATCGTGAGTGCTTCCTCCAGTCCACATTCAAAATCCATCACTTTTTGATAGTAACTTTTACAAGAAGGACATGTATGTTTGTGATCAAAAAAAACCGAATCCTCAATATAAGGATCGACCTGACACAATCTTCTGAATTTCAGACAGTTCATAATTTACTCACCTTTCCTTCAACCTCTCCCTCAACCTGATCCCTCAATTTCTTTCTGGCACGGAACAACCGTGTCATCACTGCGTTGATCGATATATCCAGATGTTTGGCAATTTCCTCGCAACTCCACCCTTCCAGTACCTGTAAAATCAGGGGCTCTCGATACTCAACCGACAATCTGATCAAGGCTTGTCTCAAAACAAAGGCCTCTGTGCTGGTATCGTAATGCTGATAGAGATCAACCACTCCCTCGATCTCAATATCCGAATATGCAGGCTGAATCTTTTCAAATCGGCGTGCATTCTCACGCCTTAGTGTCGTCATCAACCAGGACAGGGCTGCTTTCTCGTCCCGTAGATCGCCCAGTGACTTCCAGGCACGGGCATAAGTCTCCTGCACCAGATCTTCAGCGATATGTTTGTCCCGGCAAAGCCACCAGGCATAACGATACAGTCTGGAAGACGTGGCTTGCACAAGTGCAGTAAAGCGGCTCTTTTTATCCCACATGTGTATAAGACCGCCAAAAAGTCTCTTTTATTACAATCGCTGAAATAGGTTTTTTTTCGATCCTCCTCCAAACAAACCGTCTCACATGAAATGTGATCGATCACTCAGTTCTGAAACCTGCCAACGTTCAAAATGTGTGTTGATTCACATTTCACAAAATGTGCAATTGATTATCTTTACTTCAAATCTATA
>JALSRM010000042.1 GCA_026984775.1 Gammaproteobacteria bacterium | reverse complement strand
AGGTCCTCCGCCTTCGGCTCTACATGCTTATCCGATCTATTGTTTTAACTGTCTGCAACCCGATCGGCAGGGCCAACAGACAGCGATTCCGGTTAAGGTTTTAGCGAATCCACGCCGGAAACGTTTCATCGCGATCCTGTGAAAGTCGACGCCTGAAATCCGGACGCACAGGCACGGCTCCGGTCAGACGGCACCCTACTGGGTTTTAAGCAGCGAGTGCGTAGTTGTCGTCGTTGGCAACTATTTGTTTTGCAGCGTGATTTACGAGGATAGCTGCGTCCTCGGCATGCACCTCAGGTTTTGCAACCTGCGTCGAAGCCAGGTCGCCCCCATGAAGCTAACATAATGAGACATTATATCTAATGTGGAGTTCCCCGGCCAGAATGCATGTGTATTTGTGTTTTATTTCCGATCGGGTTCCTCATCGACGATTTCACCCTCGATGACTGTTCCTTTTTGCTTTAGTGCCGGTTCGGTTTTTTCTTTTTTCCAGCGGGAGAGGAGCAGGGTGACGAGGGCAAGGAGGATCTCGTCGGCAAAAGGGATGACATCTGGGATGATTAGGTCGAGTACAAAGAGGCCAAACGCCAGCAGGAAAAGGTTTTTGAACCTCAGGTTTTGCGCATAGTTGAGAAGAAGTACGAGTAGTGTTCGGTTAGCCATGACCTTTGAGTAATCTCTGTTTTTCCCGTCCCCAGTCACGTTCCTTCAGGGCAGCACGTTTGTCGTGTGCCTGTTTGCCTTTGGCCAGACCAATCTCAATCTTTGCTCGTCCCTTTTTCCAGTACATGGCCAGAGGGACGATGGTATAACCTTTTCGATCTACGGCGCCGGCCAGTTTGTCGATTTCGTGTTTGTGCAGGAGCAGTTTCCGTGATCGGGTCGGTTCAGGGTGAATGTGGGTGGAGGCTGTTTGCAGGGGAGTGATCACAGCGTTAAAGAGCCAGGCTTCACCATTTTTGATCATGATGTGGCTGTCACGTATTTGTACCTTGCCGGCACGCAGGCTCTTGACTTCCCAGCCTTCGAGCACGAGTCCGGCCTCGAAACGATCCTCAATATGGAAATCGTGTCGTGCCTTCTTGTTGAGGACGATGGTGCTCGATGGTGTTGCCGATTTTTTCTTTTTCTTTGCCTTTGACATAACCGCGCATTATAGAGAACAACGGTGGGGAATTGGAAAATAAATTGTTGCTCCGGCATACTCATGCAAAAAAGAAAAAGAGGCTGAAAGCATGACAACGAAACGTCAATCTGTACATGGTCAATGGTCTTCTCGCTGGGCCTTTGTGCTGGCGGCCACAGGTTCTGCTGTGGGTCTGGGGAATATTTGGAAATTCCCATACATAACGGGTGAAAATGGTGGGGGTGCCTTTGTCCTGGTCTATCTGATCTGTGTCTGTGCCATCGGTATTCCTATCATGATGGCCGAGATTATGCTGGGTCGTCGTGGGCGGCAGAATCCCATCATGACCATGGAAATTCTGGCCAAAGAGGAGGGCGCATCGGAACACTGGAGATTGTTGGGTCTGATGGGGGTATTGGCCGGGTTTTTTATCCTTTCTTATTACAGTGTGATAGCAGGTTGGGCGCTGGCGTACATTGTCCAGTCGGTCTCTGGTGCTTTCACTGGCAGTGATGCCAAAACGGTGAGCAAGATTTTTGGTGATCTGATTGCGTCACCGGAGCGTCTGCTGTTCTGGCATACCCTGTTTATGGTGATGACGATGCTGGTGGTTGCCCGTGGCGTTCGCTCCGGGCTTGAAAAGGCGGTGACACTTCTCATGCCCGGGCTTTTCCTGATCCTGGTATTGTTGGTGGGTTATGCCATGGCCGAGGGCAGTTTTGCCCATGGGATTGAGTTTCTTTTCGCCGCTGATTTCAGCAAACTGACGTGGGGGTCGGTGCTGACGGCGATGGGACATGCTTTTTTCACGCTATCGCTGGGAATGGGTGCGATCATGATCTACGGTTCCTATTTGCCGCAGGATGTTTCCATCGCAAAAACCAGTTTTTTGGTCGCCGGGGCGGATACGGCGGTGGCGCTGCTTGCGGGCATGGCCATTTTCCCCATTGTTTTTGTGAATAATCTGGAACCGGGTGCCGGGCCGGGGCTGGTTTTTCAGACCCTACCTATCGCCTTCGGCCAGATGCCCGGCGGGGTGATCGTGGCCACTTTGTTTTTTGTCATGCTGGTTTTCGCGGCCTGGTCTTCGGCCATCTCCCTGATCGAGCCGGCGGTAACCTGGCTGGTGGAGAGAAAGGGTATGACCCGTCATATGGCCTGTGTGGTAGCGGGTATTGCCACCTGGCTGCTTGGGATTATGACCGTTCTGTCGTTCAATAAGTGGGCATTCACGTTTACTTTCGCCGGGGAGGAGAAGACCGGAGGTGCCTTCGATATCCTGGATATTTTGACGGCCAATATCATGTTGCCGCTGGGTGGTCTGCTGATTGCGGTTTTTGCTGGTTGGATCATGTCGAAGAAATCCACAACCGATGAGCTGGGAATGGAACAGACGTATTCCGGCTATTTGATCTGGCGCTTTCTCGTTCGTTATATCACCCCGGTTGCGGTTTCCATCATTATGCTCAAGGCGGTCGGAATTTTATGACCCGGATCAGCAAGAAGGTGCTCGTCCCCTATTCGGCGAGACAGATGTACGATCTCGTGAATCAGGCCGAGAATTATCCGGATTTTCTGCCTTGGTGTGAGCGTGCCCGGATCATCGAGCGTGATGAGATGAGTCAGAAGGCGGAACTCAGTATCCGCAAGGGAAAGATCAGAAAATCTTTTGTGACCCAAAATCAGATGGTCCCAGGGCATCGTATCGAGATGAATTTGGTGGAGGGGCCCTTCAAGGCGTTGCACGGTGTCTGGCATTTTTCACCCCGGGGCGAGGAAGGCTGTGAAGTGAAGCTGGAGATGGAGTTCGAGTTTGCCGGGGGGCTGCTGGGGTTTGGGTTTGGCAAGATTTTCAACGGCATTGCCAATACCTTGGTGGATGCCTTCGTCAAACGGGCAAGGGAGATCTATGGATAAGGTCTACGTGGCATTCGGTACACCAGAGCGGCAGGTGGAACTGGAGCTGGACTGGCAGGCCGGTGAGACGGTGGGTGAATTGATCGAACGTTCGGGTGTGTGTGATCAATTTCCGGAGATTGATCTTGCTATCAACAAAACCGGGATCTGGAGCAAATTGTGTAGCCTGGAGGATGAGCCAGAGCCGGGTGATCGTGTCGAGATCTACCGGCCTTTGAAGGTTGATCCCAAAGAAGCACGCCGCAAGCGGGCCGGTCAGGAATAGGTTCAGGGTCCGGTGGGTACTGATGGATCCACCGGATCGATCATAGAGGGATCCGTATTGAGTTCCGGCTCCACTTGTTCTTTTTCTTCGTTACCCAGTTTGTCCCAGAGTTTTCCGAAAAAGCTCTCTTCTTCCTCAGCCGGTTTTTCGTCGGTTTTTACGGCTTCTTTGCTCGATTGTTCCGTTTCTGTTTTCAGCATCGAGCGAGATGAAGCAGACGCTTCCTTCGGTGCGATCACATCTCCTGAGGGATTTGGTTCTTGGGTTGTGATACCTTCGGTTTTTTTTACAACTTTGGGTTTATCCTTGCCAAAGGAAAGTTTCTCTTTCAATTTTCCAAAAAGGCCAGGTGATTCACCTGGAGGAACTTCGACACTTTCTACTTTGCGGGTTTCCGAAAGAATTTTGCCATGTGCCGGCCTGACATCTCCGTCGACCCTTACGAGCCGGTCATCTTTGAAAAATAAGGTCACCCGTCGCTGCTCCCGTTGTTCGCGGCCATTTTGGTAGGTGTAGATATAATCCCAGCGATCATTGTTGAAGGTATCAATGATGATGGGTGTCCCCATGATATACCGGACCTTCTTTTTCTCCATGCCAAGTTTGAGCTTGGCCAGCATATCTTGGGTGATCACATTGCCTTGTTGAATGTCGATTCTGTGAACGAGAGGGATATTGTCCTTGGAAAAGATGCTGCTGTTGTTCGAACATCCCTGCATGACCAGAAGACTCAGGCAAAGAATAAAAAGGGTGTGTCTGGATAACATAGTTTTCGCTGATCGCTAGTTTAGGTGGTCTATTATGGCAAAAGCCAGATCAATGTTAAAATTTGAAGCCTTTATTTTACCCGATATAGAGAATCTCTGTGGAAACCCAGGATATAAAGAAAGCCGGGCTGAAAGTCACCTTACCACGTATCCGTATTTTACAGGTACTCGAGAACAGCGAACAGCGTCATATGAGTGCCGAGGATGTCTACAAGGCATTGATAGAGGCTGAAGAGGAGGTGGGGCTTGCGACCATCTACCGTGTGTTGACCCAGTTTGAAGCAGCGGGTTTGGTCGTAAGGCACAATTTTGAAGAGGGACATTCGGTTTTCGAGCTGGCCGAAGGCGAACATCACGATCACATGATCTGTGTCGAGACTGGCAAGATCATCGAGTTCCATGATGAGGCGATCGAACAGCGTCAAAGGGAGATAGCAGCAGAGCAAGGGTACGAGCTTGAGGATCACAGTCTCGTTCTCTATGTCCGGCCGATAAAGAAATCGTAAAGGAAGCTACAGCATGACAGAAACGACCGATTTCGGCTTCAGCGAAGTCCCGATCGAGGAGAAACAGAAAAAGGTCAGAGAGGTCTTCTCTTCGGTCGCATCCCGTTATGATTTGATGAATGATGTCATGTCCATGGGTATGCACCGTCTCTGGAAACCTTTTGCCGTGGCTACATCCGGTGCACGTTGCGGACATTCTGTACTCGATCTGGCCGGCGGGACAGGCGATATTGCCGCATTGCTGGCTAAACGGGTGGGATCTGAGGGTCTGGTCACATTGGCCGATATTAACGTGGATATGCTCAATGTGGGGCGTGACCGGTTGATCGACCGGGGGCTGATCAAAAACATCCGCTATGTACAAGCCAATGCCGAGGTGTTGCCCTTCGAGGACAATGCTTTTGATGTTGTAACCATCGCTTTTGGCCTGCGCAATGTGACGGACAAGGACAAGGCTCTGGCAGCCATGTATCGGGTACTCAAACCGGGTGGCCGCTTGATGATCCTCGAATTTTCGAAGATGGTGATTCCGGTAGTCGACAAAATCTACGATGAATATTCTTTCAAGATGATTCCCAAATTTGGTGAACTGCTGGCAGGTGATCGCGAGAGTTATCAATATCTGGTGGAATCCATCCGCAGGCACCCGGATCAGGAAACATTGATTGGCATGATGGAGCGGGCCGGGTTTTCCATGACTACTTACAACAATCTGACGGGTGGTATCGTTGCCGTGCATCGGGGGGTGAAGCTGTGAGTTTCATCCTTCAGCATATTGAAAAAACCGTCAATGAAATCCTGCAGAACGATCCCGATTTGCTGGCAAATGTTACGGCCATGAATGACAAAATTATGGCCATTGAGCTGATCGGACCGGGAAAGACCCTCTACATCCTGCCCACTGAGAGCGGGATCCACTTGCAGTCGGCACATGATGGTGACGTCCACGTCCGGATCAAAGGGACACCACTGGGGCTGCTGAAAATGGCGGGACGGAGAGATAATATGCCGGCGACCTTTGATGGGGATGTGGAGATCAGCGGGGATCTGGCGCTGGGGCAACATTTGCAACGGATGATCCGGGAAATGGATCTGGACTGGGAGGAATTGCTTTCCCAAAAGGTCGGTGATGTTGCCGCTCATCAAATCGGCAATTTTTTGCGGGGTTTTTCAAACTGGGCAAAAGATGTGCATGAGAGTATGGAGCAGAACATCAGTGAATACCTGCGGATCGAGGCCGGCTTGACGCCTGACCGCACTGAGATCGAGCAGTTCATCCACGACGTGGATACCTTGCGTCAGGATGTGGATCGGCTGGAACAGCGTATTGCCCGTTTGAAGAGAGCCTAATGGAATGATTCGACCCGGTCAGTTCATCCGCTTACTCGGCATCCAGCGCGTGCTCATTCGTCACGGGCTGGACGAGATCATTCTTACCACCCACCTTTTTCGCCCAATTCGCTTTCTCATGTACCTGTTTCCGTGGAACTGGCGACGCAGAGACTACGCGCCAAAGGAGGAGCGGATTCTGCATGTGCTTGAGGATTTGGGGCCGATCTTCGTCAAGTTCGGACAGCTGCTCTCAACTCGCCGCGATCTGCTTCCGGAAGAACTGGCCGATCAGCTGGCCAAGCTTCAAGACAGTGTATCTCCGTTTCCAGCCGATCAATCCAGAAAAATCGTCGAAGAGGCCTATGGCAAGACGATCGATGAGATTTTTCTGGAATTTGACGACGTACCTTTGGCCTCGGCTTCTATCGCTCAGGTGCATTCCGCACGATTAAAAGATGGCAGGGATGTTGTGGTCAAAGTGGTTCGCCCCGGGATCGAAACCGTCATAAAGCGTGATATGGGGTTGGTGATG
The DNA here is from genome assembly GCA_026984775.1 of Gammaproteobacteria bacterium. GTDB lineage: Bacteria > Pseudomonadota > Gammaproteobacteria > CAJXQU01 > CAJXQU01 > CAJXQU01. The sequence continues at coordinate 5,871 of JALSRM010000042.1, read as the reverse complement.
ATCCTCGCCGAATTGGCCGAGAAATACTCCGATCAGGCTCGCAAAATGCGGCCCGTGGGGGTAGTCGAGGAGTATCGCAAGATCATCCTTGATGAACTTGATCTAATGCGTGAAGCAGCCAATGCCTCACAGTTGAAACGGAATTTCAGTGATTCCAACCGTTTGTATATTCCCGAGATCGATTGGGAGCTGGCACGCAGAAATGTGCTAGTAATGGAGCGGATCCACGGTATCCGTATCGATGACACGGCGGGATTGGAAAAGGCAGGCGTCAGTCGAAAGGAACTCGCAGAGCAAGGGATCGATATCTTTTTCACCCAGGTCTTCCGTGATCGCTTTTTCCACGCTGATATGCATCCGGGCAATCTGTTCGTGATCCCGGCCCAGGGTGACGAGCCGATGAAACTGGCACTGGTGGACTTCGGTATCATGGGTAGCCTCAGCGATGAAGATCAGCGCTATCTGGCAAACAATTTTATCGCCTTTCTCGATCGTGATTATAAACGTGTGGCCGAATTGCATATTGAGTCTGGTTGGGTACCCGCCGGTACCCGGGTGGATGAGTTCGAGTTTGCCATCCGTAGCGTTTGCGAACCCATCTTCGAAAAACCCCTGCGTGAAATCTCCTTTGGTCATTTATTGTTAAGGCTGTTTCAGACCGCGCAGCGTTTTCAGATGGAGGTTTTGCCACAATTGATCTTGTTGCAGAAAACACTGGTCAATATCGAAGGTGTCGGTCGCCAGCTCTATCCTGATCTGGATATGTGGGCGACGGCACGGCCAATCATGAAACGCTGGATGAGTGAACAGGCCGGCTTGCGACATTTGATCCGCGAAACCCGTGAAAACATGCCGGCCTGGCTGGAAAAACTGCCAGAGATCCCGGGCCATGCTATTGATGTTCTGGAGAAGATGCACAAAGGTGAATTGCAGATCCGTTCGAGCAGCGAGGATTACCGGGATCTGAAGACCGAGATCAGGCAGGCCAATGAAAGAACTGTAATGACGGTCGCGGCCGCTGCCATGTTGATCGTTGCAGCCCTGATCTACGGTTTTAACACCTCATCACCGGACCGGAACATGCTGGTATTTCTGCACGTACCACTTCCTTCCTGGTTATTGTTGGCAGGCAGCGGCTGGTTATTTATGAAGGTGTGGTTGAGAAGATGATCAGATTGTTCTAAATAATTTTCTAATCTGGCCGCTATTAATGAGAAGCTGCTTGTTGACTACAGGCCAGTAGATATTGTGTCAATGGATATGCTAAATAGTGCTGAAGGAACTTGTGACTAAACAAAAATTCGATATATTGACGGATATCGATCTCAATGAACCGATCGAAGAGCACATTGAGATGGAGTCAATTACCGGAAAATTCCGGCGTGATGCCATCCAGGCTGCAAAAGGCCGTGCAGAGGCAGAGGCACTGGCCAACAATCGGCGTCATATGCGAATTCCAGCGGGGGCTTTTGTGGTTCGGTATCGCCCCGGTGACGAGCCGAAAAGGTTCAGTCTGTTTGGCAGCCGGAAAGCGACCGTGATCGATGCCAGTCTGGGGGGAATTGGTATAGAAGCTGCCAAGGGCCTGCTCAAAGGCGACAAGGTCACACTCACGATATCCGATGGCAAGAAAGGAGAAGTGCCTGAATTCGATATCGTTGCGACAGTGATGTATGTTGGAGCTGTTGTGAAAAAGAAGACACGCTATGGTCTACAGTATGATGACATTCCAACCACGGCTTACTCAGACTATATCAATAGTGAAACCCTGAAACGGAAACTGGCCAAGAAACAGGGAAGAAAATAAAAGAAACCACGGGTCAATTTCTTGCCGAGCTGACTCAAAACCAGCCATGTTGAGTATTGCGAATACCGGAATTTGCTCCAGGTGCCACGGTATTTCTGTTCTTTTTCAGTTGTTTCGAAGAGTGCCGGATTTTCTGTAGTTCACACTCTTTTAAGATGCCCGCCCAGAATCAATCAAAGGTTCTTGAATTCAGAATGCAATGTTCAGGGTGCTTGCTCCGGAATCATTCATTATGGTGTTCTGTAACAGGAACTGGTTGAGCCTTTGTAACGATGAGATGGTGTCCTTCCATGATTTGCCATGCCAATAAACCAGGCAACCCTATTACAAGTTCACGGACTCTCTTGATCAGTGATAAAGCCAGCCCCGTTTCAGGGGAAAGCCCAGCCAGACCACCGAGTAAAAGATATCCACCCTCCTGAACTCCAAGTCCGCCGGGAATAAAAAAAACAGCACTGCGTATTGCCTGCCCCAGACTTTCCAGCACCAATGCCTGTCCCAGTGTCACAGGATGATCCAGGAAATAGAGGATAAGCCAAACTTCCAATGTACCGACAGCCCAGGCGAGGAGATGCTGGATACAGGACACGAATAATGCTTTGGGGTCTCTATAGAGAGCATGAATCGTATCATGCAGGCCTTCTGCCATACCGGTTTTAAGTAGAGGGGAGTGATCTGCAATCCAGTCACAAAAATTTTCTACCAGGCGAAACATGCCATAACGCTGTGCAAGCAGAAACCCGATGATTGCAGGTACAATGACAAGCAATCCTGTCAGAACCCACTTGACCAGTCCGGATGAGTCATGGTTCATCAGTAGCACCACCAGCCCGGTCAAAATAAACAGAAACAGACTGATCGCTTCCATGGTCAGATCAACAACAAGGCTGGCACCTGCCTGACTTCCTTTCATACCCTTGATAGCCAAGAGCCGGATGCTGATCAATTCACCTCCAATCTGTGTGATAGGAAGCAGGCCGCTGATGGATTCCCTGATCCAGCGGATATGGATAAAAAAGGGAATGCCCGGGCTGGTCGAAAGGCATGAAACTGGCGTTCGCCAAGCGATACCGGCCAGAACCAGTTGTATGATATGAACGACAAGGACAGGAATAATCCCCCACCCGATGCTGCTGACTGAAGACCAGAGACCGTTCAGATCCTGATGTGAAATTATCAGGCCGGTAAGTAACAACCCTGCTGCCATCGCAGCAAGCCCCCAACGGTTCATTAATCCCATAGGCAATCCGTTAGGCAGGTCTCAGGCACTATCCTGGCGCTGGTTGAGAAACTGAAAAAACTCTACTCCCTCACGTAAACGACGTTTGGTCATTTCCCAGCTGTGTAACATTTCCCAGGTAATCTCACCGATCTTGCGTGGGCGCAGGTAGAATTGCTTGTAAAAGCTGGACAGTGCTTCAAAGATTTCTTCATGCGACAGGTCAGGGTATTCAAGAGAACTTACCTGTAAGCCGTTCCCATTGACCATCTCTCCTTGTTCTTGTCGGAGCCAGCCATTTTCAACCGCTTCCTTATACAATCGGGTGCCGGGATAGGCTGCGGCCAGTGAGACCTGAAGCGTATGGGGATTGATTTCTTTGGCAAAACGAATCGTTTCCTTGATTGTTTCCCGGGTCTCTCCCGGCAGGCCAATGATGAAGGTTCCATGAATCTTGATGCCCAGTTTGTGGCAATCTTCGGTGAAGCGTCGAGCAAATTCTACTCTCATTCCCTTACGAATATTGAACAGGATCTGTTGGCTTCCACTTTCATAACCAACCAGAAGCAGACGCAGACCATTATCTTTCATGATCTTGAGCGTTTCATAGGGTACATTTGCTTTTGCATTGCATGACCAGGTCACGCCAAGTTCACCCAACAGACGCGCAGTCTCTTCAGCACGTGGCAGGTCATCGGTAAAGGTATCGTCATCGAAGAAGACTTCCTTCACCTGTGGAAAATATTTTTGAATCTTTGCCACGTCTTCTGCCACTTTTTCCGGGCTGCGCGTGCGGTATTTGTGACCCGCTATGGTTTGTGGCCATAGGCAGAAAGTACAGCGTGATTTACAACCCCTGCCGGTATAAAAAGAGACGTAGGGATGTTCCAGATAACCAATGAAATAATCCTCAATCGTGAGGTCACGATGATAAACATCGATAACGGAAGGCAACTCATCCATATTCGTGATCAGTGCCCTCTCTTTGTTATGCACAACTTTTCCATCAACCTTGTAACTGATACCATCGATTTCATCAAAAGGTCGTCCCTCTGCAATTTCTTTTATTGTGTAATCGAATTCATTTCGTCCAACAAAATCCAGCGCAGATGAAGCCATAACCGAAGGTTCCGGATTAACCGCGACATGAGCACCCACCAGACCAATCTTCAGATTGGGATTTATCTCTTTCATGGCCTCTGCAACTTTCACGTCATTGTTGAATGACGGGGTGCTGGTATGCATGATCAGCAGTTCATAATCATTCGCCATCGGCAAGACCTGTTCCAATGCCAGACCGTGTGCTGGAGCATCCACCAGTTTACTGTCAGGAACAAGTGCAGCAGGTTGTGCCAGCCAGGTTGGGTACCAGAAGGATCTGATTTCACGTCGGGCTTGATAACGCGAACCGGCACCGCCATCAAATCCATCGAAGGAAGGGGGGTTAAGAAACAGGGTTTTCATCATGTTCGTTTTCTCTAAAAATTAAACCAGTACTAAAGATTTTCGAGGTTACCATTTGTCTGAACGGCATATTCATTATTCCGCCAGGAAACCCTGTCACCCAAAAAACTGACTACCCAGATGATAAAATTAAGACAGTCACGGACAGGTATGAGCCACGGTTGTACCGATTCCGACTTCAATTCAATTTTATATTTTATCACAGAGTGTATCAAAAGACGTAAGGCGATCATCAGGGTGACTATGACAATGCTGACGGTCGAGGTTGGCCAGACAGCGAGAAGGATGAGTGTCAACGGGATACCATAGGTGATAAATGAGAAAGCGTAGCCGCTTGCCTGGACAAGACGAATCGTCCGCGCCCAGCGCAATTCATGCAGGAAAAGCGCCCTGAAATCACGTTCGTGGACGACATTTTCAACCAGATAGGGAATCAGTACGACATCATGACCAATTCTGGATACCTCCTTCCCAAGGATGTGATCATCTGCCAAAAGGGATGAGAGCTTTTCAAAACCTCCAATCTCTTCAAGTACATTTCTACGGATACACATCGTTGCTCCAAAGCAAAAATCCAGTTTCTGGAAGGTCAAGGCGACAAGGACGGATGGCAGGAACCATTCATTGATATACAAGGCTCCGAGTTTTGACGCCATATTCTCTGCTGACTTGGCTGTATACAGGCAGGTTGCCGCACCTACCTTTTCCTTCTCAAAGCTCTGGGCAATTGCAGTCAGATAATCGGTTCCGACGCTCATGTCACTATCGGCAATAACCAGAATGTCATATTTTGCCTGTGGATACATGTTTGCGAGATTGCTGATCTTGAGATTGGTTCCGATGACCCGATCGTCTATTACCAGTGTGATATCCGTGTCGGGAAAATCTTCCTGCAATCGTCTGACCACAGGAATTGCCGGATCAGAAGCATTGGCGACACCAAAGATTACCTGGAAAGTGGGGTAATCTTGTTGACAGAAACTCCGAAGATTTTCATAGAGTTGAAAATCCAGCCCGCATAGAGGCTTGAGGATCGTGATCGGAGGAGTGAAACCCGTGCTCGGACGATGATTGAAATCCGATCTGACAATGGCATACAGTGCAATCAGCAAGTAGATGACGGAAGCACTTGTGATCAGAACAAAGAACCATCCCACTCCGGATAGCCAGATCATTGTTTCATTCAACACGTTTGGGAATCCCATTTGATTTGTCAACACGATAGACTAACATCTACAATTTTTTTGTTATAGAGCAGATCACCCACAATGGACAGTAATCCTGCACATGGCAGGCAGCAGAACAAAAAAATCCTGATCGTAACAGCGGATGACTTTGGTCTTTCGGAATGGGTTAATGAGGCGGTTGAGACAGGGCATCG
>JALSRM010000041.1 GCA_026984775.1 Gammaproteobacteria bacterium | reverse complement strand
TGAAAAAACACCAAAAAAGAAGACCAGCGCCGCGGCCAGTACTGCACCGCACGTGGTGATCAGGATCTGCAGCTGCGGTTGCCAGACAAACAGGCCTTCCAGCCATCTCAGCAACACGGTATCGAGCAGGAGGAAGCACATTCCGAACAGCATGATCAGCAGGGACAGGCCCAAAAAACGCCCGATCAGATAATCACGGCGCCGGAGCCCCGTGCTGAGAGGCAACATAAACAGCAGATCGGATTGTTCCCGCCGCAGTACCTCAAAACTGTAAAGCCAGGCGAGGCCATAGAGCAAGAGTGTCTGGCCACTGAGCATCAGGTTTTCAAACAGCCGGACGCGAAGTCCTTCCTCCACGGTCGAGATCACCAGACAGAGCAGGGTGAAGGCCAACATCAGGAGGATCAGAAACAGGGTCATTCGGTTTCGCAAGAGGGAAACCAGTGTTGCAATTGCAATGGCAGAGATGGATCGGAAATTCATCAGGCAGCGTCAGAGGCATTGAGAACTGGAGGATGATCGAAATAGAGTTTCTCCATTGCGGCCAGTGATTCCGGTTTCTCACCCTGATAGACAAAGTTTCCCTGTTGCAGCAGCCAGATCTCATCACCCAGTGTCCAGGCATCCTGAAGGTTGTGGGTGGACACGATCAGGCGACACGTGGATTTGAGTTCCAGCAGCAGATCAATGATTTGTCGGTGACCAAAGGGATCGAGACCGGATAGTGGTTCATCGAGTAACAAGGTATGAGGCTTTCCGATCAGGGCAATGGCCAGCATCAAACGTTGCTTCATGCCTTTGGAATATTTTTTGAGGGGCTTGCCCAGTACGTCGTGTTCAAGCCCGGTGCGATCCAGTAATCCACACATCTCAATATGCGTCAGGGAGACATTTTTCAAACGGGCAAACAGCCGGAATTGATCGCCGCCGGTGAGGTTGTGATCAAGCCAGGGCAACTCTGGCACAAAACCCAGGCCGTTCAGATCCAGCTGGGGAATCTTCTGCCATTTTTCAAGAAAGGGGTGCTGTGAACTGTCCGGGTAAAAGCCCAGCAACCAGCGAATGAGGGTTGATTTGCCGGCGCCATTGTGACCGAGCAGGATTAAGGATGGTTGTGACATGTCTTACCTCTGTCTTTTTGATGCAAAGACAGTAGCAAGTTTCTTACCATTCGAGGCCCTGTGAATCCAATCACAGGACCTCAAGCTAACGAACGGGCTGTAGTCTATTCATTCCAGGTGTATTGGTAAGAACTGGTGGTGTCCAGGAACAAGCCAACGGTTTCACCGTTTTCAACCACATCTTCGATGCGGTGAATAATATTTTTGCCTGCACTATTCCAGCCGCCCGTGATCAGAGAGGTATTTTTCAATTTGTACATCATCCAGTGATCGGATGCATTTTGATTTCGATCATACCATTTGCCTTTATCATTGGCCGTGGCATTAGTTGTCAGGACGCCCAGGTAGTTCTCTGGTTTTTCAGCCAGCAGATCATTCATGGGATTAAGTGGGGCGCTTCCATTCCAGGTCCAGTCAGAAATATTCTGACCATTGACCAGACCAGAAGCCACTTTCAACGACAGCGCACTTCGGACTGAGCCAAGCACACTCTTAACCGAGGCGGCTTCCGCCTTTTTGGTCAAGTTGACAAATTTGGGTACTGCAACGGCACCCAGTAAGCCGATGATCACCATCACGACGATCAATTCAATCAAAGTGAAACCACCATGCTGTTTTTTCATCTCAATCACCCTTTTATTAAATGGATAAGGGGCTGATCGGCAAGAACAGAAAAAACTTTAGCATACGTCCCTTTTCTTAAAGGGGACGTTTCCCTTATTGCAGTTTGAGATTGAGCCAGGCAGCAATCCGTTTCGGGAGTTCGGTATTGTCCATTTTCCCAGTAAGAGAAAACGACCCAGGTCCGTAGCTGAATACGGGAACGTCGATAGCCGTATGGTGTTTGGTGGTCCAGTCGATCTTCAGATTGGAGCCATCCAGGTGGCCATCCTCAATTGCCATGCCCCCTGTTTCATGATCTGCGGTAACAATTAACAGGGTGTGACCGTCAGTAATGGCGAAGTCCAGTGCAACTTTTACAGCATCATCAAACAGCAGGGTTTGACGGATTGTTTCCTCTTCATCTTTATGATGTGCTGCCCAGTCGATCTGACTGCCTTCGATCATCACGATAAACCCCTTGGCGTTTCGGGAGAGTCGATCGAGCGCCACCCGTGTCATTTCAGCAAGGGAAGGCTCATTTTCGGTGAAGTTGAGGCCATCGCGAGCGAACAATCCCAGGATCTTGTTACTGTGGGTGGAAAGGAGTTCGTTCCGGTTTTCCGGGGTGGCATAGCCGGCATTCCGGGCTTTCTCGATCAGATTTCGCCTGTCCGACCGAAAACTCAGATTGTTCATCACCGGCAGAAAGTAGCCTCTCCCGCCCCCCAGCAGAATATCGATGCCATTCTCCAGCAGTTGCTCTGCGATTTTGGTTTTCTGGTTGCGGTGTTTAACATGGGCAGCGAAGGCTGCAGGGGTGGCGTGGGTGATATCCGAGGTTACGACGAGACCGGTCGACAGGCCTTTTTCTTCAGCAGCTTCCAGGATAGTTTTTAGGTGTTTGCCCTCTGAGGTGACGCTGATGTGCTTGTTGCGGGTCTTGTGGCCGGTGGCAAGTGCTGTGGCAGCGGCCGCAGAATCCGTAATCAGATGATTGGCGCTGTAAGTCATGACCAGGCCTGAAACGGGCAAGCTGTCGATGATGAGAGCCCTGTTTTGTGCCCTTGCCTTGAGACGCGCTGCATTGATTTGAGCCAGCCCCATCCCGTCACCGATCATCAGAATCACATTATGAATTTCTTCCTTTGGTTCCGGTATCGGCCGGATAAGGGGCCGATCACAATTGGCGGGTGGCTGATTGCAGGAGACGAGCAGCAGGAGAAGGACCAGCAACGGGTTTTTTCTGACCATATTCCTTATAATAACTCCCTTTGAGCAAGATGTGATCGATTCAGAATGTTACACCCACAGAAATTTGAGGTCATTGTTGTCGGCGGCGGCCACGCCGGAACCGAGGCTGCACTTGCGGCAGCGCGAATGGGTGCGCGTACCTTATTGTTGACGTTGAGCATGGATACGCTGGGGCAGATGTCCTGTAATCCAGCGATTGGCGGCATCGGCAAGGGCCATCTGGTGAAAGAGATCGACGCACTGGGCGGCATGATGGGACGTGTGGCTGATCGCAGTGGGATTCATTTTCGAACACTGAACAGCAGTAAAGGTCCTGCCGTTCGAGCGACCCGGGCACAGATTGATCGGACACTTTATAAGATCGAAACCCGCCGCTGGCTGGAAGCGCAGGAAAATCTCTCCATTTTTCAGCAGTCGGTGGATGATCTGATCGTCGAAGGTGATCAGGTGAAAGGTGTTGTCACTCAGATGGGGCTACGGTTTGAAGCACCGACCGTCGTGCTTACCGTTGGAACCTTTCTTGGCGGCAAGATCCATATCGGCGATAGTAACTATCAGGGTGGTCGTGCGGGTGATCAGCCTTCCAATGCTCTCGCGGCAAGACTTCGGGAGTTACCCTTCAGAGTCGATCGTCTGAAAACCGGAACGCCACCACGGCTTGATGGCCGGACGATTGACTATAACCAGTTGGAAGTTCAGCCGGGTGATGAGCCAATGCCGATATTTTCATTTATTGGAAATGTTGCCGAACACCCTGATCAAAAAGTTTGCCACATCACTCATACCAATGAGCAGACGCATGATCTGATCCGTGCCGGTCTGGATCGATCACCGATGTTTAATGGAAACATTGACAGCACTGGCCCACGGTACTGTCCTTCTGTCGAGGACAAAGTTGTTCGTTTTGCCGAAAAGACTTCTCACCAGATCTTTGTCGAGCCAGAAGGTCTGGATACGCACGAAGTTTATCCGAACGGGATTTCCACCAGCCTGCCATTTGATGTTCAGCTGGATCTGGTACATTCCATCAAGGGTTTCGAAAACGCACACATTACTCGCCCTGGCTATGCGATTGAATATGATTTTTTTGACCCTCGTGATCTGAAGCCGACACTGGAGACAAAATACATCACAGGGCTGTTTTTTGCCGGCCAAATCAATGGCACTACCGGCTACGAAGAAGCTGCTGCCCAAGGCTTGTTGGCTGGGACGAATGCCGCTTTGCAAGTTCAGCAAAGAGAACCCTGGTCACCACGTCGCAGTGAAGCTTATCTTGGCGTGCTGGTGGATGATCTGACAACACGTGGTACCAATGAACCCTATCGAATGTTCACCTCGCGGGCGGAGTATCGCCTGATGCTGAGAGAAGATAATGCCGATCTTCGTTTGACCCCGAAGGGGCGTGAGTTGGGGTTGGTCGATGATCATCGTTGGGCACTTTTTGAAACCAAACTGGAAGCGATCGAACAGGAAAAACAGCGACTGGCCACCACTTGGCTACACCCAGACAGAGTGCCTGCCGAGGCGGCAGAAAGCGTTCTTGGACGGCCATTGAGCAGAGAGTACTCCCTCTCCGATCTGCTGAAACGCCCAGATGTTTCTTATCATAAACTGATGTCACTTCCTGGAGCCGGGAGAGGTGTTACTGATCCGGTCATTGCCGAACAAGTGACTATACAAGCGAGGTACAGTGGTTACATCGAACGTCAACATGAAGAGATTGAGCGGGCACGTCAACTCGAAGATAAGCCACTGCCCGCTGACTTTGATTATGCAGCGGTGCCTGGTCTCTCAGCAGAGGTTGTGCAAAAGCTCTCCGATTATCGTCCATCGACCATTGGCCAGGCCTCACGCATCTCCGGTGTGACCCCAGCCGCCATCTCACTGTTACTGGTCCATCTTAAGCGGGCAGGTTGAGTGTCGGTGGACAGAGATTCACTTGCAGACCACCTCACCGAAAGGCTGATGCTCCAGGATGTTTCATTGGATCGATCCAAAACGGAGAAACTCGTTGATTATCTATTGTTGCTGAACAAGTGGAACAAGGCCTACAATTTGACTGCTGTCAGAGATCCCGTGCAGATGATCACGCGGCACTTGATCGATAGCCTCACCATCCTTCCCTTCTTGCAGGGCAAACGGTTTCTCGATGTGGGAACAGGAGCTGGTCTTCCAGGTATGGTGGCAGCGATCGCGGTGCCCGATACACAGTGGGTTTTGCTCGACAGCAATTTTAAAAAGACCCGTTTTCTGACTCAGGCCGTGATCGAGTTGGGACTGGATAATGTCCAGGTGGTTCACGCCAGAGTGGAAGACTATCGGGACCCATCCAGATTCGATATGGCAACCAGCCGGGCTGTGACACGACTGCGGGTATTGCTGGAGCAAGTACAGCATCTTTGTCATAATCTGCTGGCAATGAAGGGCAGGGTGCCCGATGATGAAATAGAAGAATTACCGGACAACTGGCGAGTCACTGTTCACCGTTTGCAGATCGCCGGATCACAACAAGAAGAAAGAAGCATCATTTTAATAAATCAGTAAAACCGGTGATAATGTCGGTTAAATAAACGCAGAGACGATCAATGGCAAAAACTTTTGCAATCACCAATCAGAAAGGCGGTGTCGGGAAGACCACCACCAGTGTCAATCTGGCGGCAAGCCTTGCAACCATGGAGCGCCGCGTGCTACTGATCGATCTGGATCCTCAGGGCAATGCCACTATGGGTAGTGGGGTTAACAAATACGAATTGGAAGCCTCAGCCTATGAAGTCATGATGGATGAGAAGCCTGCAGCCGAAGTGATCCTGGAACTGGAAGTGGCAGGATATGATCTACTCCCTGCCAACGCTGATCTGACAGGTGCTGAAGTAGGACTCCTGGAGGAGATAGGACGCGAGTTGCGTTTACGCATGGCATTGGAATCGGTACGCGACAATTATGACTACATCATTGTCGACTGCCCACCTTCACTCAACATGCTGACAGTCAATGCGCTGGTTGCTGCCGATCGGGTTTTTATCCCTACACAGTGTGAATACTATGCCCTTGAAGGTCTTTCGGCATTGTTGGATACGGTCGAGAAAATTCGGAACTATCTCAACCCGACTTTAAGCGTAGAGGGTTTCCTGCGTACCATGTTCGATTCCAGAAACAACCTGGCCAATCAGGTTTCGGCACAGTTACTAAAACATTTTGGTGACAAGGTGTACCAGACTATTATTCCTCGCAATGTCCGCCTTGCCGAGGCACCCAGCCACGGCATGCCGATTCTGGCCTATGATCGAACATCCACGGGTGCAGTTGCCTATCTCGCCCTGGCGGGGGAGATGCTGCGCCGATCCGAAAACATTCCCATGCGAGCGGTGCAATAAGCCATGGCAACAAAAAAAAGAGGTCTTGGACGAGGTTTGGATGCCCTCTTGGGAGGTAGCCACAGCGAACTGATCCCGGAGCCCGGACAGGTTGAGGGTGATGAACTGCGGAACATTCCTGTGGATCTGATCCAGCGAGGTGAGTATCAACCGCGCCGCGACATGGATCCAGAAGCACTACAAGAGCTGGCCGATTCGATCAAGGAACAAGGCGTCATTCAGCCTATCGTCATTCGACCCATTGACAATGGGCGTTATGAAATCGTTGCCGGTGAACGGCGCTGGCGAGCAACACAACTGGCAGGGTTGCAGGAGATCCCTGCGGTGGTTCGGGAGATGCCTGACAAGGTGGCGCTTAGTGTCGCTATTATCGAGAATATCCAGCGTGAAGACCTGAATCCCCTGGAAGAGGCTATTGCACTTGAACGATTGCTCAATGAATTCGAACTTACCCATCAACAGGTGGCCGACGCGGTCGGCCGTTCCCGTGCTTCAGTCAGCAATCTGTTGCGTTTGCTTGATCTAGATGAAGAGGTGAAACGTCACCTTGCCCAAGGCAAGATCGAAATGGGGCATGCAAGGGCGCTTCTGGCACTGGGCGCTGTAACCCAGAGACAGGTGGCAAGGGAAGTGATTTCAAAGCAGCTTTCAGTACGACAAACCGAATCGCTGGTACGTCGGCTCCAGGAGCCGAAGCCGGAAAAATCAAAAAAGGTGCACAAAAACCCCGATGTCCTCAGACTGGAAGAACAGCTCGCCGAGACCCTGGGAGCGAAGGTTGCGCTGAAACATGATCAGAAAGGCAAGGGCACTGTGGTCATACACTTTAATTCTCTGGATGAGCTGGATGGCATCTTGGAACATATAAAATAACCGCAAAGTTCCATTTTCCTTGAAAGGATGCTCAGTTGTTTTTCCGGATGATTACGCCTTTTCGCCATAGGGTTCAAAAAATTTCTTTAATTTCCACTTTAAGTTTCAACCGGTTTGTTTCCTTATGAAGAACAAACAGTTTGATTGATCCTGAGCCATTTGCTGTTATACTTCCTCGCTCAACAGCGAATGTATAGTCTGTTGAAAAAAATAATAAAGCGTGTTTGCTGCCGGGTGGAGAAGCACTGTTTGAAAATGTTACTTTCAGCATTTATACTCGCTCACCGCTTCGGACATCAATAAGTAACGTCAGCTATGCGAATCCTTCCAGCTAGAAAGGTTTGGCAGGTTATACTGCTACAGCTGGGCTTGACAATACTTGTTGCGGCTGGCCTATTGATGTCAGACAAGGTCCTGTCAGTTTCAGGTCTGGCCGGTGGGCTAGCAGCAACAGCCGGGAATGCAATTTTTGCTTCCGTGGTCTTTCGGCGACACAGTAAGCAAGAGCCGGGCCGACTGCTGGGGAGTTATTACGCTGCTGAATTTATAAAGCTGGCATTGACAGCTTTGATTTTTTTGATCGCGATTCTCTTTTTCAAGAAAGTCAGTATTGCTGCAATGCTTGGGGTTTATCTGGTGGTGCACCTTGCATCTACCTTTTTCGTTATCGCAGTTGGACGAGAATAAAAATTAGAGTTAAACGATGTCGACAGAGACGATCACTTCAAGTGAATACATTAAACACCACTTGACCAATTTGACATTTGGTCAACATCCAGATGGGCATTGGGGTATCGCTCATTCAGCCGAAGAAGCCAAGGAGATGGGGTTTTGGGCCATTCATCTGGATTCCATGTTCTGGTCAATTTTTCTTGGGGCGCTTTTCGTTTTTTTCTTTTCTAAGATAGCCAAAAGAGCAACTGCAGGTGTTCCCGGCAAGTTTCAGAATTTTGTTGAGACAATCGTCGATTTTGTCGATGACAGTGTCAAGGATTCCTTCAGTGCGAAAAACGACCTGGTAGCTCCATTGGCGCTAACCATTTTCGTTTGGGTGTTTCTGATGAACTTAATGGATTTGATCCCGGTTGATGTGATCCCGTGGCTTACCCAGAAGTTGCATATAGCTCATTACATGAAGGTTGTACCATCAACCGATCCAAACGTCACATTTGGCATGGCTATAGGCGTCTTTCTCCTTACGCTTTATTACAGTGTCAAGGTGAAGGGTGTCGGTGGTTTTCTTGGCGAGTTGACATTACAGCCGTTTGAAGCCAAAAATCCACTTGTAAAACTTCTTTTGATCCCAGTGAATTTCTTCCTGGAATTCGTCTCATTGATTTCAAAGCCCATTTCACTATCCCTGCGACTGTTCGGCAACATGTATGCAGGTGAGATGATCTTCATTTTGATTGCACTTATGTATAGTGCGGGCTGGGCTATGGGGACATTTGGAGGTTTTCTGCAATTTATATGGGCGGTATTCCATATACTGATCATTACCTTGCAAGCATTTATCTTCATGACGTTGACCATTGTGTATATGGATATGGCACATACGGATCATGTAGATCACTAAGGATTCAGATAATCATTTTTAATTTTATTTTTTACAACTAAACGAGAGAAATAACAGGAGAGAATCATGGAAATGGCAAACGCTCTGCTCTATATTGCTGGCGCTTTAATGATGGGTCTGGGCGCGCTTGGTGCTGCGGTCGGTATCGGTATTTTGGGTGCGCGCTTCCTTGAAGGTGCTGCGCGTCAGCCGGAGCTTATTCCTATGCTGCGAACCCAGTTCTTTATTGTCATGGGCCTCGTCGATGCGGTGCCAATGATTGCGGTTGGTCTGGCAATGTACGTGCTTTTTGCAGTCGCATAAGACGGGCATAGAACAGGAAACTGACTTACCAACTCTGAATAGCAGGAAAGCAGAATGAATATCAATCTGACCCTGATTGGACAAATGATTACCTTTGTAGTCTTTGTCTGGTTCACTAAAAAATATGTGTGGGCGCCGATCATAGCAGCACTGGAAGAGCGTAAGACTAAAATTGCAGATGGTCTGGCTGCCGCGGAAAAAGGAAAGCATGAGCTTGAGCTCGCTGAAAGTCGTGCAGTTGATGTATTGAAGGAAAGTAAGGCTAAAGCTCAGGAGTTCATTGCTCAGGCTCAAAAACGTGCAGATGAGATTATTGATGAAGCAAAAGGAACCGCGCGTATTGAAGGTGAAAGGATCATTTCTGCAGCTCAGGCACTTGCCGAGCAGGAAATGAGTGAAGCGAAAGAGAAATTACGCAAGGAAGTTGGAAAACTTGCGATCGCTGGAGCCGAGCAGATCCTGATGAGGGAAGTCGATGCTTCAGCACACAAAGAGGTGCTTGAAAAACTGGGAGCACAGCTCTAGGGCCTGCATATGATTGAAAAAAGAACAATTGCACGTCCTTATGCGCAAGCAGCTTTTGAGCAGGCATTAGAAGAGAATGATCTGCAAGGCTGGTCAGAGGCGCTTTCGGCACTGGCAACAATTGCATCAGATGAGCGAATGAAATCACTGATAAACGATCCTCGTGTCAGTACGGACCAATTGAAAAAGCTGGCCCTTGATATTGCAGGCGGTTCTCTGAGTAAAACCCAGAAAAACTTTGCCTGTATATTGATAGATTCTGATCGATTCTCACTAAGCCCCGAAATCTCTCAATTGTTTGAAGAGAAGAAATCCGAGGCGGAAAAACATGCCAATGTTCAGGTGATTACTGCTTACGAGATCGATGAAAATATCAAAGAAAAGATAACGAAGGCGATGGAGAGAAAACTGGGACGTAGTGTTGATGTCACTATTGAGCAGGATCCAGGCTTGATCGGAGGTGCGATTGTCAAGGCAGGGGATATGGTTGTTGATCTGTCAGTACGAGGCCGTCTGAACCAGATGGCAAATGAATTTAATTGAGCGTGGTTTTGAGCCACAGTTACTAATTAACGAGGTTGTCCAATGCAAATCAGTGCAACAGAAATCAGCGAACTGATTAAAAAACGAATTCAGGACATGGATCTGTCCACGGAAGCCACTACTGAAGGCACCGTGGTAAGTATCGCCGACGGCGTAGCCCGGATCCATGGGCTCAGTGATGTCATGGCTGGAGAGATGATTGAATTTCCTGGGGGTGTGTATGGCCTTGCACTGAACCTTGAGCGAGATTCAGTCGGTGCAGTAATCTTGGGAGATTATGAGAACATTTCCGAAGGTGATACTGTCAAATGTACTCAGCGAATTCTAGAAGTTCCGATCGGTGAGGCACTGCTTGGCCGAGTTGTCGATTCACTGGGTAATCCGATAGATGGCAAGGGTGAGATCAATGCTGAAGGGACTTCTCCCATTGAAAAAGTTGCGCCCGGTGTCATTGCCCGTCAATCTGTTGATCAGCCTGTGCAGACAGGTCTTAAATCCATTGACTCCATGGTGCCAATTGGGCGGGGTCAGCGTGAGCTTATCATCGGTGATCGACAGACAGGTAAAACAGCCGTCGCTGTCGATACCATTATCAATCAAAAGGGCACTGGAATTAAATGTATCTATGTTGCAGTTGGGCAGAAAGCTTCTTCTATTGCCGCGGTCATACGAAAGCTTGAAGAACACGATGCGCTTGAACATACGATTGTTGTTGCGGCAACGGCTTCTGACTCAGCCGCCATGCAGTACATTGCCCCTTATGCGGGTTGTAGTATGGGTGAGTATTTCAGGGACAAAGGTGAAGATGCCCTGATTATCTATGACGACCTGACAAAACAGGCATGGGCATATCGGCAAATTTCACTTTTGTTGCGCCGCCCACCAGGCCGTGAAGCATACCCTGGTGACGTTTTCTATTTGCATTCACGTCTTCTAGAACGTGCTGCTCGAATCAATGCGGACTATGTCGAGAAAATTACCGGTGGGAAAGTGAAAGGACAAACCGGTTCTTTGACAGCGCTGCCGATCATCGAAACCCAGGCGGGTGACGTGTCTGCCTTCGTACCGACTAACGTTATCTCGATAACAGACGGGCAGATCTTCCTTGAAACCGATCTGTTCAACTCCGGCTTCCGTCCGGCAATCAATGCAGGTCTGTCAGTTTCCCGTGTGGGTGGTGCTGCACAAACCAAGATCATCAAAAAGCTTGGCGGTGGTGTCCGATTGGCTTTGGCGCAGTATCGTGAACTGGCAGCATTTGCACAGTTTGCATCGGATTTGGATGAAGCAACACGGCATCAGCTCGAGCGTGGGCAACGGGTCATGGAGTTGATGAAGCAGAAACAATATTCGCCAATGAGCATTGCCGACATGGGTGTGATGCTGTTTGCCGTCGATAAAGGTTATCTTGATGATATCGAAATAGAGAAGATTATCGATTTTGAAGATGCATTGCTGAATTTCATGAACAGCAAGCATCCTGATCTAATGAAAAAGATCAATGAATCGGGCGATTACGATGACGAAATCGAAAAGACCTTTGCATCAGCAATAGAAGATTTCAAGGCAAATCAAACATGGTAAACAGGCTATTATTGGCTGATAACAGGAATTTCCAATGGCAGTAGGAAAAGAAATACGAACCAAGATAGCCAGTGTGAAAAACACTCAGAAGATCACTGGTGCAATGGAAATGGTTGCTGCGAGCAAGATGCGCAAGGCACAAGATCGTATGCAGGCCGCAAAACCTTATGCTTCAAAAATTCGCAATGTTGTCGCTCATGCAGCTCGAGCCAATCCTGAATATCATCATCCATTTCTTGAAAATCGTGAAAAAGTAAAACGTATTGGCATGATCATTGTGTCAACCGATCGTGGTTTGTGTGGAGGGTTGAATGGTAACCTGTTCCGTACCACTTTACGGTTTATGCAAGAACAACAGGACAAAGGTGTCGAGATGGATCTGGTAACCATAGGAACCAAAGCTGCCGGATTTTTTGGCCGAATGGGTGCCAATATCGTAGCTTCCCTTACACATCTTGGTGATCAGCCCAGTGCAAATGAATTGATTGGAACCGTCAAAGTCGTTCTCGATTCCTTCACTGAAGGTAATATTGATGAACTGTATTTGATCAATAATAAATTTATCAACTCAATGACGCAGTCACCGGAAATAGAAAAAATACTCCCATTACAACCCAGCGATGAAGAAGAATTGAAACATCATTGGGACTATATCTATGAACCTGAAGCTAAGGCAGTAATGGATCCGTTGATGACAC
>JALSRM010000040.1 GCA_026984775.1 Gammaproteobacteria bacterium | reverse complement strand
ATGACGCAGTCACCGGAAATAGAAAAAATACTCCCATTACAACCCAGCGATGAAGAAGAATTGAAACATCATTGGGACTATATCTATGAACCTGAAGCTAAGGCAGTAATGGATCCGTTGATGACACGCTATATAGAGTCTCTGGTCTATGAAGGTGTTATCGAAAATATAGCCTGCGAACAATCAGCACGGATGGTAGCAATGAAGAGCGCCTCGGATAATGCTGCAACGCTGATTGATGAGTTGGAATTGATCTATAACAAGGCACGTCAGGCCGCGATTACTCAGGAATTGTCCGAAATCGTTGCCGGTGCTGCAGCCGTATAATTTATTGGAAAGCTAAAGAGGAACCAAAGATGAGTTCTGGAACGATTGTTGAAGTCATTGGCGCGGTTGTCGATGTCGAATTTGGAGAGGGAAATATCCCCAAGATCTACGAAGCCCTAAATGTGGTCGATCAGGATATTGTTCTCGAAGTACAACAACAAATGGGTGATGGTGTGGTACGCACAATTGCCTTGGGTACAACAGATGGACTCCGTCGTGGTTTGAGTGTGGACAGCACCGGTGCTCCCATCAGTGTGCCTGTTGGCAACAAAACGTTGGGTCGCATCATGAACGTGCTTGGTCAGCCTATCGACGAAAAAGGACCTATCGGTGCTGAAGAAACCATGCCTATCCACCGCGCCGCCCCAAAGTTTACAGAACTTTCCTCTGCTACAGAGTTGCTTGAAACCGGTATCAAGGTCATTGACCTGATCTGTCCCTTTGCCAAGGGAGGTAAGGTTGGTCTCTTTGGTGGTGCAGGTGTAGGTAAAACCGTCAACATGATGGAGCTTATCAACAACATCGCGAAGGAGCATGGTGGTTATTCCGTGTTTGCAGGTGTCGGTGAACGTACTCGCGAGGGTAATGACTTTTATCATGAAATGACGGATTCAGGTGTTCTCGACAAGGTATCTTTGGTCTATGGCCAGATGAATGAACCACCGGGTAACCGTCTGCGTGTAGCACTTACCGGCCTAACAATGGCAGAAAAATTCCGTGATGAAGGGCTGGATGTATTGTTATTCATCGACAACATCTACCGTTACACGCTGGCAGGAACCGAGGTTTCTGCACTGCTTGGTCGTATGCCTTCTGCGGTGGGTTATCAGCCAACACTTGCTGAAGAAATGGGTAAGTTACAGGAGCGTATCACATCGACCAAAACGGGTTCGATAACATCTATCCAGGCGGTCTATGTCCCTGCTGATGACCTGACTGACCCATCACCTGCTACGACATTTGCTCACCTTGATGCGACCGTCGTTCTGTCACGACAGATTGCAGAACTGGGTATCTACCCTGCAGTTGATCCTCTGGATTCTACCAGCCGTCAGCTCGATCCATTGGTTATTGGGCAAGAACACTATGAGGTCGCTCGTGCGGTACAAAATACGCTGCAACGCTACAAGGAGCTGCGAGACATCATAGCGATCCTCGGTATGGACGAATTGTCTGAAGAAGATAAACTGGTCGTGACGCGAGCCCGAAAGATACAACGTTTTTTGTCCCAGCCATTTTTCGTGGCAGAAGTGTTTACAGGCGCTCCAGGGAAATATGTACCATTAAAGGATACAATCGCCGGATTTAAAGGTATAGTAAATGGTGAATATGACGAACTTCCAGAACAGGCGTTCTACATGGTTGGTACAATCGAAGAGGCCGTCGAGAAAGCCAAGGGTATGTAAGGCTGGCTAATTATGGCAATGACTATTCATGTGGATATTGTAAGTGCAGAAAAGGAACTTTATTCCGGCCTCGTGGAAATGGTGTTCGCTCCAGCCAGGGAAGGGGAAGTTGGGATTGCTCCAAGACATGCACCATTGATGACAACCTTACGACCAGGTGAGGTTCGTTTGCAATTACCTGGCGGCGAGGAAGAGTCGATCTATGTCTCTGGTGGTATTCTTGAAGTTCAACCTCATATTGTAACAATTCTTTCCGATACTGCGGTAAGAGCCGAAGAACTGGATGAGGCAGCTGCTCTCGAAGCTAAAAAGCGTGCAGAAGAAGCAATAGAAAAGCGAGAGGCGGAAATGGATATTGCCAAGGCACAGGCAGAACTTGCCGAGGCCATTGCCCAGCTACATGCAATTCAACGATTAAGGAAACGGGCAAAATAAGCGTTTCTCTTTTCCATTCCAAACAGACCCGGTCAGGTTTTTCCTTTCCGGGTTTCTTTTTTGTGCAGAGCCTATTCCTCTTTTCTAACCCGGACAGGCGATGTTGGTCTTATTACTCATGTAGATGGTAATCCTTGGGCATTTTCCAGGCAGATTCGTGAAGTAATATCACACGCCCACATGGTATGGCGAAGCCTCGTAAAAATTTATGTCGAACATATACAGAAAAGGCATGTTTCTTGTATTGTTGACCACATCACGATTAAGATTGGATCAATCTTGCTTATTGAAGATATTAAAATTCTGGCTGAGCCAAGATCCAATCGTGACTACCTATTCGAAATGAATAGATTGAAGGGGGATTCAAGAAAAGTTATGGGAACAACAGCAATCATTCTTGCCGCTGGCAAGGGCACAAGAATGCGGTCGACAGTACCGAAGGTGTTACACAGACTTGCACATCTGTCTCTACTTGAGCATGTCTATCATACAGCCAAAAGCCTACCTAAATGCAGAGTTGGAATTGTTTACGGCCACGGTGGCGATCAGGTCATGAAAACACTAAGTCATCTTGATACAGAATGGATAGAACAAAAGGAACAGTTAGGAACAGGGCATGCTGTCAAACAGGCGATGCCGATGGTGTCGGCAGAGGATACAGTATTAATCCTGTATGGTGATGTACCATTAACACACCCTTCGACATTGGGCAGTCTTGTCGAATCGTCAAGAGAAACTGGATTCAGCCTTTTGACGGTAAATCTCGAAAATCCTGCAGGTTATGGACGAATTGTACGAAATGCTGAACGTGGCATCGAAAAAATCGTGGAGGAAAAGGATGCGAGTGAGGAGATCCGTAAGATACGTGAAGTAAATACCGGCATGATGGCAGTAGCGGGTCATTTGTTGGATGAGTGGTTGAATCGTTTGAATAATGACAATGCTCAAGGAGAATATTATTTAACTGATATTGTCGAAATGGCAGTAGCAGACGGTATTGATATTAGATCAATACAACCTGTGAATGAATATGAAGTAATGGGCGTAAACAACCGCTTTCAGCTTGCAGAGCTGGAAAGGTATTATCAGATGAAACATGCTGAAGATCTGATGGCTGCAGGGGTTACATTGAGAGATCCGACACGAATAGATGTACGAGGCAATCTTGAAGTGGGACAAGATATTGTTATTGATATCAATGTAATCTTTGAAGGCGATGTCAGTCTGAGTAACAACGTCTCAATTGGTCCGAACACCGTTATCAGAAATTCTGTGATCGCTGATGGTGTCGAAATTCTCGAGAACTGTGTCATTGAAGATGCTGTAATAGGAAGGGGAACAAAAATTGGTCCCTTCGCCCGTATCCGTCCAGAAACCCGTCTGGGCGAGAATGTACATATAGGTAATTTTGTCGAGATCAAAAAATCAAATGTAGCAGAAGGATCAAAAATCAATCATCTCAGTTATATTGGCGACAGCGACATCGGGAAACAAGTCAACATTGGTGCAGGAACGATTACCTGTAATTATGATGGAGCGAACAAATTCAGAACCAGTATCGGTGACAATGTTTTTATCGGCTCTGATACGCAATTGGTAGCACCTGTTACTATTGAAGATGGTGCAACAATTGCTGCGGGAACAACGGTTACTCAAGATGCTCCTGCCAATCAGCTGACGATCAGCAGAACAAAACAGGTCTCTGTAGCAGGCTGGAAAAGGCCGCAAAAGAAAAAATGACTCGTTCTGTTCGAGCTATCGTGAAAGCAACATGTCACCTCTTTATCTTCTTATCGGAAAAACGAAAGAAAGTATCAAAAACATTCATCACTCAAGAGCGTATGCATCTGACTGTGAAGTCAGGGTGTAATGTGATCTGTGCCTGAAAACAGCGTATTTTCTGATCAACAAATCGATTTTGTCTTGCTTGAATAATGATCTCTGGATGGAAAGGGGGTTTCTTCTCACGATCAGATGGCGCAGCAAGAATCTGGTATGTATGTGTCATGCATCGTTCCAAAGGAATAAACGTATTTTCGTAGGTAACGCTCATGCATAGGTAAGCTACGGATCCTGCCATCAAAGGAATTATTGTCTGATCAGTGCCCGGATTGTTATGATGCACTGCTTAGATAACAAACAAGAAAAGGAGCAGGTTATGTCGTATGCAACAGCCGATCTGTATGATGAACATGGTGATTCACTGCAAGTAGCAACACCCATGTTCAACGATTATGGTGGAAATAGAATGTTTTTCGGTGCGATAGCAACCGTCAAATGCCACGAGGACAATAGTTTCGTCCGGAGTACCCTGGAACAACCGGGAGAAGGGAGGGTTCTGGTTGTCGACGGAGGTGGATCATTACGCTGTGCACTTTTGGGAGATATGCTTGCCGAGCTGGCTATCAAGAACGGCTGGTCAGGCGTAATTATCTATGGATGTATCCGTGATTCTGCAGCGATCGGAAATATGGAGATAGGCGTCAAGGCTCTGAACACCAACCCGAAGAAAAGCGTCAAAAAAGAGATTGGCGAGTGTGGAATCACAGTGACGTTCGCTGGTGTCGATTTTGTTCCGGGTTATTATCTTTATGCCGATGAAGATGGTGTTGTTGTTTCAAAAAACAAACTCTGATGACAAACGGTTTTCAGGTTGCTTGTATTCAGTTCTGTGCAGATGATGACCAGGATGCCAATCTTATTGAGGCTGAACGGCTGACACGAGAGGCGAGCTCTGCTAGTGCGGATTTTATCTGTCTGCCCGAATATTTTTCTGCAATCGAGGTGGATGATCAGACCACTCTTGAAAAAGCCCTTCCGGAAGAAGAACATCCTGCACTCGCACAGATGCGATCACTGGCAGATGAGCTTTCCGTCTGGATTCAGATGGGATCGATTCCTGTACGTGGTGAGGACGGCAAGGTGAATAACCGGGCATTTTTGCTAGATAGTAAAGGCAATATTGTTGCGCGATATAACAAAATCCATCTGTTTGATGTAACCCTGAAAAATGGCGAGACCTACCATGAATCAGATGCCGTAAAGCCAGGAGAGGAGGCTGTGGTTGCAGGAACACCTTGGGGAAAACTCGGTATGTCGATCTGCTATGATCTTCGGTTCCCTTATCTCTACCGAAGCTTGGCGAAAGGTGGAGCCCATTTCCTTACCGTGCCAGCAGCATTCACACAGACTACTGGGGAAGCACACTGGCATGTTCTGTTGCGAGCAAGGGCAATCGAGACAGGGTGCTATGTTTTTGCTGCCTGTCAGAATGGTGTAAGAAAAACCGGACGTGCGACCTTTGGTCACTCCCTGATCATAGACCCCTGGGGTACTATACTTGCAGATGCTGGTACTGAAGATGGCTATATTCTCGCTGAAATAGACCCTGAACGAGTGAGGGAAGCGAGGGCAATGATCCCCTCACTGGAACATGATCAGGAATTTAGCTTGATTCATTACTGACAGGTAATATGCCAATCAAGCGGCTTGGGATTCAGTCAGGATTCAGTGATATCTGTTAGATTATCCTGTTATCGGAAGCTTGAGATGAATCCTGATAGTGGATGAGCCGGGATTTCGGAGAGACTAACTACATGAGACGAGCAATAATTGGCTTTTTGATATTATTCTTTGTGGATGTAACTCCATCCGCGGCGGTACCATCTGTGTTTGTCCAGTCAAAATCAGCATTATGGATCTTGCTTGCAGATAATACCGGGAAGGTTTCTGCCGATGAAGCTGCAAAAATAGCGGCAAAGGTTTCCGGAGGGAAGGTCATCAGCAGTGAAACTGGTGAGATCCGAGGCGAGAAAGTTTATCTGATAAAAGTTCTTATGAGTGATGGTAAGATCAGGATTATCCGTATCAAGGCGGCATCTGGTGAAATCATGTAGAGAAGGTTGGTATGAGACTTTTATTGATCGAAGATGAACACTCCTTGGCCAACCAGATTTCCGAGAGTCTGAGGGATGCAGGTTTTGCTATCGATGTGGCCCATGCTGGTGAAGACGGTCTCTATATCGGTAACGAATACCCCATTGATTTGGCAATTGTTGATATTGGTCTTCCGGATATTTCCGGAATTGATGTCATCAAAAAGTGGCGAAAGGCCAATCATGATTTTCCCGTGTTGATCCTTACCGCTCGTGGGCGCTGGGAAGAGAAAGTGGAAGGACTGGAAAGCGGCGCGGATGACTATCTGGTCAAACCTTTCCACATGGAAGAGCTGATCGCACGTATCAGGGCATTGATCAGACGTTCAGCAGGGTTTGCCGATCCGAAAATCGTTATGGGCCGGTTCGTGCTGGATACAGCCTCTCAGAAAATACTGCTTGATGATGAAGAGATCGATGTAACTGCTTTCGAATACAAGGTTCTCGAATATCTCATTCTCAATGCGAACAAGGTGGTTTCAAAATCAGAACTCTCCGAACATTTGTACGAAGATGATTTTGACCGTGACAGTAATGTTCTCGAAGTGATCATCGGTCGCTTGCGTAAAAAGCTGGATCCTGACAAGTCACTTAACCCTATAGAAACCCTGCGCGGGAGAGGTTACCGTTTTCGCCTTGTCGAACAGGATGATCCGTAATATCGATGCTCTCACTGAATGTACGATTACTGTTGGCTGCCAGTATCGTGCTTGCAGCTTTTCTCAGTCTCACTGGGCTTGCTCTGGACAAGGCATTTACCGACAGCAGTATAGTTGCGGTAAGAGAACGTTTGCTGACTGAAATCTACAGTTTGCTCGCTGCGGCAGACTCTGATGATGCCGGTTCTTTGATTATGCCAGCCCGGCATCCTGATGCCCGTTTTTCCACCCCCGCTTCTGGCCTTTATGCAGAAATATTCTCAGATGGTGGAAAAATCATCTGGCGATCTGAATCCATGCTGGGTGTTGAAATACCTTTTCCGGTAATCAAGGTCAAAGGCGAACCCCAATTTGAGGAGATCGTGGCTAGTAATGGTCAGGAAATGTATACACTCGGGCTTGGTGTAATGTGGGAAGTTGCTCCGTTTATCGTCAAGGGGTTCACCTTTTATGTTGCCGAAACCAAGGAACATTTTGAAAAGGAGCGCATGCGGTTCCGCAAGAGTCTGGCAACCTGGCTCGGTGCCGTTGCAGTGGCTCTGCTGCTTGTCCAGGCAGTGATCCTCCGTTGGGGACTTGCGCCTCTGCGTAAGGTCGCACATGAAGTCGCAGAAATTGAAACTGGACAGAAAAAGGAACTCACTTCGAATTACCCCAAGGAGATTGCATACCTTGCCACAAACATGAATGCGCTCATCCGATCGAGCAATAGCCAATTGAAGCGATACCGAAATGCACTGGGTGATCTTGCCCATAGCCTGAAAACGCCATTGGCTGTTCTAAGAAACCTGGTTGAAAGTGATCAGTTACCAACTGAAGCCAGAAAGACCTTATCGGACCAGGTTGAAGGACTGAACAAAACAATAGAATATCAACTCCAAAAAGCAGTTGCCTCAGGGCGTAAGGTTCTGACTGCACCAATTAGTGTCAGCAAAGTGGCGCAAAAACTGCTTAATTCTTTCATGAAAGTATATGTTGATAAAAACATCGAGTTTCAGATGAACATTGATCCCTCCGTTAAATTTATTGGTGATGAGGGGGATTTGATGGAGCTTCTCGGTAACCTGATGGACAATGCCTGTAAATGGTGCCGCAGAAAAACAAGGATTTCAGTGTATTCTTCCGATGACAAGGAGTTGGTTATCCAGGTTGAAGATGATGGACCCGGTATCGCATCTGAAGAGTGTGAGCGGATTCTGAAACGAGGAGTTCGGGGCGATTCCCAGGTTGAAGGACATGGTATTGGTATGGCAGTGGTCCGTAACTTGGTGGAAGATGTTTATCAAGGAAAACTGAGTATTGAAACCAGTGAGCTGGGTGGTGCAAAAGTGATTGTGGTTCTGGCAAGATAGAGAAATGGAAAAGAAAACCTGCCCTCTCAGCTGGAAACAACGCCTGAAAATGATGGGTTGGGCCGGCTTTCTTTTCTTTCTGGTCAAGGGCCTGCTCTGGTTGACCATTCCATCGGTCATTGCCTATTTCGGTATGACAGGCTGACAGAGCTTACTCAGGTAAGTGTTGGATGAATTTTTCCAGATTTATGGCTGCTTGTTGACGAACCCTGTTTCTGATCAGCGGTGTCCAGCCTAACAGCAGGCCTACAGAACCGAGGGCCATCACACTCCATTTCCAGAAACTAAATTGATCGCTGTGACAGATGATTTTGCCATCTTTGAACTCAAAATTGGCATCGATTTTGTTGCGAACCTTTCTCCCTGTCAACGAGAAGGTATAATTGGCTTCCCAGCGTGTTTTCCCTAAGTGGTTATCAGCCTCAACCGTATCAAAGGAAAGTGAAAAATCTCTGGCCTGTGAACAAAGCATTTTCCACATGGCAGTTGCCTCTTTTCCCTCCAGACGTGGAAAAACCGGATCCGAAAAAAACACCTTCGGATGATAACATTCTGCCATGGATTCCCCGTCCAGATTCTGAAAAGCGGAATAGAATTTTTCAATCAGTTTGGCATGGGGATGCATGGCAGGCTCCTTGTTGACGATGTTTTTAGTTTGAGGAAACAAATTTTCTGATAATACCTGTTATAGTTTAATGTAAATCTGCCGATAAAGTTTTTACAAGGTCTTTTCTGTCATTGGCAGGAAGGTTTTGGGTCATATTCGGATGTTCAGAGAAAACGTGAAAAAGACAAGCGAGCAAATTATTCTTCTTGGCAAAACCCAG
The DNA here is from genome assembly GCA_026984775.1 of Gammaproteobacteria bacterium. Lineage (GTDB taxonomy): Bacteria > Pseudomonadota > Gammaproteobacteria > CAJXQU01 > CAJXQU01 > CAJXQU01. The sequence goes on along the minus strand of JALSRM010000040.1, from coordinate 3,977 downwards.
TCAGGTGAAAAGTTTCGCCCCAGTGACTGGGCACAGCGGTTGACCGTTGCGGTTTCGACTGTCGGTCCTAAAAAGCAGATCATCAGCCATCCGCGTGTTCATATGGCAGTGATCGATGGCTTGCCCGCGGTTGTCATCGATCCGGTTCTCGAAAAGGAAAACCCAATGATGTTCGAATTTCTGCTCAAATTTGGCAGAAACAACAACCTTCAGATCCGGTATCCTTGGACCGGTGAGAAACGTGGCGACAAGGGTGGTGAAGAAGAACTGAAAGCCGCTAGCTGACGTCCTCTTCCGGCCAGTTTTGAATGTAGTTCTTCATTACCTTGTTTTCGAACTCGGCCTCTTCCAGCATTCTCAGAAGAAGGTCTCCGTTGGAAACCAGCCCAACCAGTTGTCCATCCTCAATCACTGGTAAATGCCGTACTCTGCGACCGGTTTCGTTATCAAACATCAGTGTCATGGCTTCTTTGATGGTATCAGTGATATCACAGGCAACCAGTTTTGAGCCCATAATTTCTCCGACATTTGTTGTATTGATATCACAGCCATGATGATGGATGGTAAACATGACATCACGTTCCGTGATAATACTGATTGGTTTGGCATGCTCATCGACAACGACAAGTGAACCGATATGGTGTTCCATCATCTTACTCACCGCCTCAGCCATGGTGTTATCAGGGGTGATGGTATAGCACTGACGCCCTTTCTGTTCCAGTAAGTTCTTGATATTCATACTACGACCTCCTGATCGGGTACCTTCTTAACCCCCTGATCACCTCTGGGCGAAATTTGTAAAATAGAATAATCTGACAGATTCGAGTACGACGTGTGGACAAGAGTGGCTCTACTGGCTCGATTCGTAACGAAGCGCTGTTGAATTATTACTTTTACAACTTCACTCATGGTGTAATCAGAGATCCCTTTTATTATAGATAACTCTGTGAATTCTTCAGAGATGGGTTATTTTTTCCAGGTACCCTGCCTGTGTGAAAGGACATTATGGCGCAATCCTGCAAATTATAGCAACCAAAAAAGGCCGCACTCGGGCGGCCTTCGGGAGAGGAGTGGTTTGATCAGCTCCGTTCTTCAAGCCATTCGGAAACCGTTGGGGGGATCATTTTCTGCGCCTTACCACTCACATAGATACCGATGTGACCGCCGGGGAACTCAAGCGCAGTATAATCGTTGGTTCCGACATATTTTTCCAGCGCTTTGGAAGAGGCCACAGGCACCAGGTGATCGTCCTTGGCAAAGATATTCAGAACGGGAACGGTGATGTTTTTCAGGTCCACCCGCTGGTCGCCTATCATTACCTCACCTTTGATCAGCTTGTTTTGCTGATAGAACTGGGTAATGAACTGCTTGTACGCTTCTCCGGCCTGATCCGGACTATCGAAGATCCACTTCTCCATGCGGAGGAAGTTGAGAGCGCTGTCCTTGTCTTCCAGTGCGTTGACCATATCAACATATTTTTGGCCGGTGAGGCGGAACGGTTTCAATGACAGGAACGTGGTGTTGAGCATTTCACCGGATACATTACCGACTGTATCCACAAGCAATTCCATATCTACGTTTCGAACCATATGGCTCAACAGATCATTCTTGGTATGGAAGTCCACAGGTGTAACTGTGGTGATCAGGTTTTTTACCTTTTCCGTATGTAGAGAGGTGTAGCAAAGGCTGAAAGCACCTCCTTGACAGATACCGAGAAGATTGATCTTTCCGACACCAGTTTGTTTACAGATCTCATCAACACAATCGTCGATATAACCATTGATGTAGTCGTTCAGTGTCAGGTAACGATCCGCCGCATCAGGATAACCCCAGTCGATCATGTAGACGTCGAGCCCGTTCTTCAGCAGGCCCTCGACCAGAGAACGTCCTTCCTGTAAATCGGCCATATAGGGTCGGTTCACCAGCGCATAGACGATCAGAAGAGGTGTTTTGTTGGGATTGTCGACGAGAGGCTTGTAATGAAGCAGCTTCATTTTGTCCTCACTATAAACGACATCATATTCACTGGCACCCACCGGGATCTCACCCAGTTCGGTCAGGTTCTGTATACCCTTTCCAAGTTTGTTACCGAAATCCTGGATCTCTTTGAGGAACATGTCTGGTGTAATACTGAATGGAATCATGGTCTACCCCTTAACTGATGTTTTTGAAGCAGCTTTTTTCTTGGCTGTCTTTTTCCGGATTGTTGTAACTTTCTTTTTCGTTGCCGCTGCTCGTTTTGGTGGTGCGGTTTTTGTTTCAATGGCTTCTTTCAGCTCTGCCAGTTCCTGACGCAAAGCAGCGATCTCTTCGCGCAATTCAGCAGTTTCGTCAGGGGATTTATTGTGCTGCAGTTTTCGGATCTCACGACGCATTTCCTGCAGTCGTTTGAGAACTGTGTCGAAACCCTTGCTACTGGGCAGTCCAAGAGAAGTAGCAAAATCATCAACGAGATTTCGCGTCTCTTGTTTCAGTGCCATAAGAGAGTTAATCAAACGACCATAGACTTCCTGATACTCTTCTGAATAGGCGAAATCAGCATAAGCGTCCTCGGCACAGTCAATCCACAAATCGTAAACTTCACGCATACTCTGCAAAGGTTCACCTGCTTCCGCCCGTTCAATCATTTTTTGCGTCAGGCGTTCAACCGCTTCCTTGGCGACACGGTGATGCGCTTCAATGTAATCCTGATAGGCACGATGGTAGTCCATCCATAAGCGCAACAGTTTACGCTGTTGTTCGTGGGTTTCGCGGTCAGGTCCCACGCCGGGTGCGCTCAGGAGCTTATTCATCTCATCATAGACAGGATTGAGCAATTCCTTGCCTTTCATCTGGTCGAAGATTTGCTGGAAGGTTTCCGGATCCGGAAGCGTATCTCCAAATGCACGTTGCCAGGCATCGAGTGGTTGGTTCCAGAAAGTGGCCAGTCCACCCTGATCCATATCGAAGACCTTTTTGAGCTCCTCCATTTGATCTTGCAGAGCTTGCTTCCAATCATCGGTGTTCTGATTCATTTCGTTGAGCATGCTGAGAAAGCGGTTGATGCCTTCGCTCATTTCGAAAAAGGCCTTGCCTTGGTTTAGCATGCGCTGGGCATAAGGTTCTGCCTCACCTGTATTGGGAATGAAAGACTCCCATTGTTCCATCGCCTCAACCCATGGATTGCGTGGTTTTTTGGGTGTTTGTAAGGTTTCGGCCATTTTTTTAGACATCTCTGTCCAAGCATCAAGATATTCCTGTTGTGATTTCATCCAGTCATCACTCCAGAAAGGAAAGGCATCGTTTTTACTCATGGTTCCTGACCTCTTTATGTTAGTTGCAGGAGATGTTAGCAGCGCAAATGCTGCACTGCAACATTTATGCATGTAAACAGATTGTTTAAACTGATGAAACAGAAACTTATCTGTTTTCTCTGTTTTCTATCAGTTCCTCGACGACAGCAGGATCAGCAAGAGTACTTGTATCCCCAAGGTTATCCAGTTCGTTGGCTGCAATCTTGCGTAGAATCCGGCGCATGATCTTGCCAGAACGGGTTTTGGGCAGTCCCGGTGCCCACTGGATCAGATCCGGTGTTGCAATGGGACCAATTTCCTTGCGCACATGTTCAACCAGTTCCTGCTTTAGCGCTTCAGTAGGTTTAGTGTCCTTCATCAGGGTGACATAGGCGTAGATACCCTGTCCCTTGATGGGGTGTGGATAGCCCACCACCGCCGCTTCAGCAACGGCATCATGCAGGACCAATGCGCTCTCAACTTCGGCTGTGCCTAGGCGATGACCGGAAACGTTGATCACATCATCCACTCGTCCCGTGATCCAGTAATAGCCATCTGCATCGCGGTGGGCACCATCACCCGTGAAGTAGGTTCCTGGAAAAGTCTTGAAATAGGCTTCGTTGAAACGTTCATGGTTACCATAGAGGGTTCGCATCTGTCCCGGCCAGGATCGTTTGATCACCAGGCAGCCTTCCGCCTCGCCTT
>JALSRM010000039.1 GCA_026984775.1 Gammaproteobacteria bacterium | reverse complement strand
GGATAGCGGATCTGCAAGAATCGGAATCGACCTTGGTGGGACAAAAATCGAGATGGTGGCCGTTAATGATTCCGGTGACGTAATTGAAAAAGTCCGTGTTCCTACGCCACAAGGTGATTATCAGGGTACCATTGAGGCGATAGCAAAACTGATTCAGGATTTTGAAAAAGCATCCAATGTCAGGGCCAGTGTGGGTATTGGTATGCCGGGTGCACTCTCCCGAGTAACGGGCCGGGTCAAAAACGCCAACTCCGTGTGTTTGAATGGGATGCCTTTCAAGGAAGATATCGAGAACGCCTTGGAGCGGTCCGTGCGGATTGAAAATGATGCTAATTGTTTTGTGCTTTCTGAGGCGACAGACGGTGCTGCGGCCGGGGCAAGTATTGTCTTCGGTGTGATTTTGGGCACAGGTGTGGGAGGTGGTGTTGTCATCAATGGCAAGCTGGTTTCCGGTCCCAATGCCATAACCGGCGAGTGGGGACATAACCCGTTGCCATGGCCCGATGAGCAAGAGCTTGTTTCGGCCCGTACGTGTTACTGCGGCAAGCGGGGGTGTATCGAGACCTGGCTGTGCGGAGAAGGGTTCCGGCTAAGTTATGAAGTACTCACTGGGCTGTCTGAACCGCCTCCCAAGATTGCCGACCGTGCCAGCAAGGGACATGAAGCGGCGAGAAAGGCCTTGGATTCCTATTGCCTACGGCTGGCAAAGTCACTTGCGACGGTGATCAATCTCCTTGACCCGGACGTGATCGTTCTCGGTGGAGGACTGTCGAATATTGATTGTCTCTATTCGACTGTGCCGGAATTATGGAGGGATTTTGTCTTTTCTGATCACGTGTATACCAAGCTGGTTCGTGCTCAATACGGTGATGCCAGTGGGGTTCGTGGCGCAGTTTGGTTATGATCTTTTCTTTCTACAAAGTAAAAGATTCACAATCATTAACAGACGAACGGGAACGATTCATTTATTATCCAAAGTGGAGAGGACAAGTTACTTTTAGCGTACTGCCTCCTCTCTGTTGGTACTGTTATCTACCCGGGTTTGCTCTACTTCCTCCCCCCTAGAAGAGCAATCCGGGTTTTTTTTGCCCTATGAAGAAGAGGAAAAAGTGCCAAAAAGAAAGGGGCTCTCTTTTTAGTGTTTTACTGCGTCCACATTTTCAGCGACGCGTTCAAGACGGTATCCGTGCTGATAGATAGAGGTCAAGCGCCATCCTTCTTCCGGAGTAATGCCGAGCTTGCCGCGTATACGGCTGACATGAGTATCGACTGTCCGTGTATTGATGATGGGGTTACGCCCCCAGACATTTTCCAGGATGTGCGCACGGGACATGACCCGACCCTGGTTTTTGAACAAGAACAGTGCCAACTCGTATTCCTTTTGAGTGAGGTCGATGACTTCACCATCACGACGGATTGATCGATTGACCTTGTCGATCTGAAAGGGTTCTAGATCGACGATATCTTCTTCATCACTGATTGAAACAGAACGTCTTTCCACAGCTTTCATTCTGGCCAGCAGCTCACGCTGTTTGATCGGTTTGACCATATAATCATCGGCACCGGCCTGAAGCCCGCTCACTATGTCATCCTCCCGATCCATTGCTGTAACGAAAATCGTGGGTACAGGCCAGTCAATGTTTTCGCGTATCCATTTAAGGACCTCAAGCCCGCTCATTTCAGGGACCAGCCAGTCCAAGATCAAGAGATCATAGCTGTCGTTTTTGATATGGCGAATGAAGTCATGACTGTTTTCGAAATGTTCAACCCGGTGACCGGCATTCGTTAGCCATTGAACCACCAGATTCGCGTGATCGATATCGTCTTCTAGAAGTGCAACTCGCATAGGTATCTCCCCACCAACAGGCTCTAATAATGCAATATTTTACTAAAACTTACAAATTGTTCTAGTATGTAATTCTAGGTCACAGTTCCCTAAAATACAGAAACTCTGCTCATTCAATGGTATCGGAGGATGCCAAAATACTGTAAAAAGTGGAGGCTATGGGCCAAAAACATCAAGGAAAACTAATTAAAACGGAAAGGCAGTGGCGCGAACGTCTTTACCGAAGAACAGGTTAAGATCTGCTGTGAAAGCAGCACGGAAGCTATGGGAGGATGTGTACTGAGGTTTGTGCTCCAGGTGTGATGCTTATCTGGGACATGTTTTCAATGATGGTCTCATTACTAACCCGGTTACGATATTGTATCAGGCCTATGGCCCTGAATCTCAAGAAGAAGTAGAGTAACTAATTGAAGTAAAACAAAAAATAAAGGTGTTTTCGTTCCTTTCTGATAGTCTTAGTTCAGAAATCGGTATTCAAGTTAGTTGAGTTGGCGCCGATACATTGGTTTGTTGAAGACAACCCTGAACCTGAATCGGCAGATCATGTACGAACACTTTTACAAACTCCATAGCAGCCCCTTCAATCTTAGTCCAAATCCGGACTTTTTCTTTGACAGCACAGGGCACAAGCGGGCACTGGCTTATCTCAGATATGGCCTTAGCCGTGGAGAAGGCTTCATCATTATCACCGGCGGGGTCGGTGTGGGTAAAACGACCCTGGCAGGTACTTTGCTCTCTGAATTAAACTCCACTGAAGTCGTTGCCGGGCAACTGGTCTCAACCAGTGTCGGGCCAGCAGGAATACTGGGGCTGGTATGTAATGTTTTTGGTTTGCCATACCGGGAGAAGGCGACCAAGCCCATGTTACTGAAAATGATCCAGGATTTTCTACTTGCTTGTCATGGTTCAGGACGGAGGGCGCTTCTGATCGTTGATGAGGCACAAAACCTACCTGTCAGGACGATTGAAGAATTGAGGATGTTGTCCAATTTTATGGTTGACAATGGGCCTTTGCTTCAGATCTTCCTGCTCGGACAGGAAGAGTTCAGAGACACCCTTTCCGGCCCCGGGATGGAACAGTTGAGACAGCGAGTGATCGCTTCCTATCACCTCGATCCACTGGATGAAACAGAAGTCTATGAGTATATCTATCATCGTCTTAAACTGGCTGGTTTTACTGGTTATGAAATTTTTACCCGGGAAGCCTGTACGGAGATTCACCGGCAGACACATGGTATTCCACGCAAGATCAATGTGTTATGTGATAGGGTAATGTTGTTTGGAAGCTTGGAAGAGAAACAGTTACTCGATGCTCAAGCTGTTCAGGCAGTAATCAGCGAGCTTGCTTCGGAGCCAACAGCCTTCCAGAGTGAACCGGTTGTTCATCCTCATTAGTTTTTTTGATCTTTGATTCCGTTGTTTAGATAGACTTATTTTGATCGGGGTGGAACCAGTTCAATTTCTGATGCAAAGTGACGACTTCTCCAATGATGATGAGTGTCGGTGGAGTGATTTTCCTCTTTTCAGCCAGATCGGGAAGCGTCTCAAGATTTCCGATCAGTATCTTTTGTTCCGATGTTGTTCCTCTTTCAATGAGAGCTGCAGGCATCGAGTGCCTAAGCCCATGTGCAATTAGTTGTTCACAGATCATTCTGAGACCGAGCAACCCCATATAGATGACAATGGTCTGGTTTTCACGTGCCAAAGCTTCCCAGTCCAGGTCGATACTGCCATCTTTCAGATGGCCCGTGATAAAAATACAGGATTGTGCATAGTTCCTGTGGGTCAGGGGGATACCCGCATAGCTTGCACAACCTGAAGCAGCCGTGATCCCGGGCACAACCTGAAAAGGTACACCTTGGGCAGCCAGAGTTTCTATTTCTTCACCGCCACGACCAAAGATAAAGGGGTCCCCCCCTTTCAGACGGACAACCCGCTTGCCTTCCTTTGCCAGTCTGACCATCAGCTCATTGATCCCTTCCTGAGGAAGGGTGTGTTGGCTCCGTTTTTTTCCAACATAGATTCGTTCGGCATCCTTTCTTGCGAGATCGATGATCCTTTCTGGAATTAGGCGGTCATAAAGGATCACATCGGCTTGCTGCATCAGCCGCAAGGCTCGAAAGGTGAGTAAATCGGGGTCACCTGGACCGCATCCGATCAGGGCAACATCTCCAATAGTTGGTTTTCTTGCAGTCTCACGCTGAAAGGTTTCTTCCAGCTGTTTTCGGGCGGCCTGCTCCTGACCGGAAAACAACATCTCGGCTACCGGCCCCTGCAGGATTGATTCCCAGAAGTGACGGCGATCATGGAAATCAGGAAATTTTTGTCTTGCCTTCTCGCGAAACTCTCCCATCAATTTGGCCAAGCGGCCATAGGAGGACGGGATCAGTGTTTCCAGCCTGGCACGTAAAAGACGCGCCAATACAGGGGAATGACCACCAGTTGAAATGGCAATCTGAACTGGAGCACGATCGATGACGGAAGGCATAATGAAGGTACACAATTCTGGGTTATCGACGACATTGACAGGAATATTCCTGGCCTGTGCCAGTCGTGAGATCCTTTTATTCAGTTCTTCATCGTTCGTTGCTGCAATTACGAGACGAAAGTCAGAGATATCATCATCGGTGAAGCTTTCCTGCAGATATTGAATTTTGTCCTGAACAACAAGTTCTCTAAGGCCCTCACAAAGTTGCGGTGCTACCACGCTAACGTTGGCTTGAGCCTTTAAAAGGGTTCGGATTTTTCGAAGTGCAACATCGCCTCCACCAATGACCAGGCAGGGCTGCCCATGGGTTTTGATGAATATGGGTAAATGGCCGTTTCTCATGGCGTCGAGTATAACGTGCGTTCGCTAAAGTTTCTGCCTCTACCACCGATAAATCTTGTATGAAAAGCCCGGAAATTTTCCGGGAATGAAAATGTATATTTATTGAGGAAAAAAACAGTGGATCTGGCAACCTTACTTGGTTTTTTGATCGCGGTGGGTATTATCCTTACCGCCATGGTGATGGGAGGAGGCATCGCACCCTTCATCGATGTGCCATCCTTGCTTGTGGTCTGTGGAGGGACCCTTGGGGCTGTGATGATGAACTTTACTCTGGGCCAGTTTTTTGGTGCTATCAAAGTTGCGCTCAAGGCCTTGATGTTCAAGATCGACAAGCCGGAAGAGTTGATCGAACAAGTGGTCGAAATGGCAAACGAGGCAAGAACCGGAGGCCTGCTGGCTCTTGAAGGCAAGGAAGTGTCTAACGACTTTCTGGCCAAGGGGATTCAGTTGATGGTTGATGGTCATGAACCACAGGTTGTACGACAAACGCTCAAGGCGGAGATGGACAAGGCGGCCGAAAGACATGAAGCAGGGATTTCCATCTTTACCACTGTGGGTGATATGGCACCAGCAATGGGCATGATCGGTACTTTGGTTGGTCTGGTACTCATGCTGGGTAACATGAGTGATCCTGCATCAATTGGCCCTTCCATGGCGGTTGCCTTGTTGACCACACTCTACGGCGCTCTGATCGCCAATGTTTTCGCAATTCCGCTCGCCGGCAAGCTGTCTTTACGTAAGGATGAGGAAGTTATGATCAAATCCATGATCATGGATGCGGTTGCTGGAATCCAAGAGGGGCGAAATCCCCGTGTAATCGAAGAATTGCTGAGAACCTACCAGCCTGGCTCGAAACGTCCAAAAGATGAAGGTTAAACCATTGGAGCAAACCTGAGCGGAGATCCATTAGATGGAAGAAGATAATGACGTAAAGTGTGATTGTCCGGCTGGGATACCGGCATGGGTCATGACCTTTGCTGATCTAATGTCACTTTTGATGTGTTTTTTTGTTCTTTTGCTCTCGTTTGCGGAAATGGATATCCAGAAATTCAAACAGGTCAAAGGGTCATTGACGGAAGCCTTTGGTGTTCAGCGCGAAGTCTCAGCCAGTGAAATTCCTAAGGGTACCAGTTTGATTGCTGAAGAGTTTAGTTCTGCTGCACCAGAACACACCCTGGTCAACGAAGTTCGCCAGGTAACGACAGACGATACTAAGCAGACACTCGAGTTCACCGATGCATTGGAGAAGTCCGAAAACGATGGTGAGAAAGATAAGCAGGAGATCAGTGAGCAGACTGCCAGGGACAGCCTGAAATTGAAAACCGCATTGGCAGAAGAGATCGAAAAAGGTCTCGTCGAGATCGAGACTCAAACCGGGGCCATTATCATTCGTATTGGTGAGAAGGCATCTTTTCCCTCAGGTGCGGCAAAGATCAGGAATGGTTTTCTTCCGGTGCTGAAGAAACTGCGTAAGGCGTTGGCAGAGGTCAAAGGCAGGGTTGTTGTTGCCGGTCATACGGATAATCGGCCTATAAGAACGGCACGTTTTCGTTCCAACTGGGAATTGTCTGCCTCTAGGGCTGTGTCAGTGGTACATGAATTGCTTAAGGAAAGCATCATTCCCCGTGAACGGTTTGTGGTTGAAGGGCACGGAGATGCACATCCGATAGTGCCCAATGATACACCCGAGAACCGGGCAAAAAATCGCCGGGTGGAACTGACAATTGTCCAGGAGAATGATGCAAACATCGAAAAAGAGATGAATGTGACATCACCAGAATCCACTCAGGAAGTCGAATCGGCAGAAGCACCAACGACAGGCCCCGATCCTTTGGATGAAATCGGTGCCGGCTAGTAAAAACAAGCAGGAAAATTATGAAAGAGAGAAGAAGGTTTTACCGAATTAATGACAGTGTCATATTGAACTACCAACCGTTTCCGGAAGATCAGCTGGATGAACGAATTGCACATTTTACCATGCTGGGTTCTCAGCACAGGTTGCTGCAAAGTTCACTCACAGGTCTTGAGCTGAGATTGGAATTTTTGCTGGATGAAATTTCTGAGCCCTTGCCCGAAATTGCAGAGGCTCTAAAGATCATCAATCGCAAGCTGGGCATTCTGAGCCATCTGGGTGAAAGTGGTCCGGATGCTGCTTTGGGACTGAGAACGGCAGCTGATACTGTTCCAACACAACAAGTCAACCTGAGTGGCAGTGGATTGGCCTTTCATTCTCCAACAGAACTTTCACTGGGTGAAACCATGGAGATTGAATTTGTACTTTTTCCCGAATACTACAATGTCAAGGCCATTGGCAAGGTTGTGGCCTGTCGGGAAAGGAACGGCGTCGATCCGGATCAAAAATTTGAAATCGCCGTTGATTTCGTCTACCTGAAAGAGGAAGATCAGGAATTTATCGTCGCCCATGTATTGAGAAAGCAGGGTGAGGAAATCAAGCGGCAGAAGGAACTGGAAAAGGAAGAGTCCGTGGCCTGCGCTTGATCCGTTTTTTTGACAAAAAACCGGATATGCGTTGAACGTATATCCGGTTTCGTTCACTCAGAAATCAGCCTTCGTCGGAAGATGTGCCTTGGACCGCTTCTTTGGTAGCTTCTGCGGCATCGGCTGCTTTTTCCTTGGCTGTATCCATTGCATCGGAAGCAGCGTTTTTCGTCGTTTCAACTGCGTTGGAAGCAGCTTCCTTGGTGGCATCTACCGCATCAGAAGCCATTTCTTTGGCGCTTTCTGCAGCTTTGCCTGTTGCTTCCTTGGCTTTTTCACAACCAGTGATCATCAGTGCAATGGCCGTCATTAAAAGATAGATGGTTTTTTTCACGTTTTCCCCCTTCTGAGAGTTTTTAAAAATCAGCTTTTATCGAATAGTTACAGTTTTGGTACCGTGACCCCGGTCTGGCCCTGATATTTTCCATCCCTGTCTTTATAGGATGTTTCGCAGGTTTCATCTGCCCCTAGGAACAGAACCTGCGCAACACCTTCATTGGCATAGATTTTTGCGGGTAGAGGGGTCGTATTGGAAAACTCCAGCGTGACATGCCCCTCCCATTCAGGCTCCAGTGGAGTAACATTGACAATTATACCACATCGGGCATAAGTCGATTTGCCCAAGCAGATGGTGAGTACATCGCGAGGGATTCTGAAATATTCTACAGTTCGGGCAAGGGCGAACGAGTTAGGTGGAATAATACACACATCCGATTTAAGATCGACAAAACTGTTGGGGTCGAAGGCCTTTGGATCGACGACTGCAGAGTTGATATTAGTAAAGATCTTGAATTCATCAGCGCAACGGATGTCATAACCGTAGCTTGATGTGCCGTAAGATATCACTCGCCCGGCCTCACTCTGGCGAATTTGATCAGACTCGAACGGCTCGATCATCCCGTATTCTTCCGCCATCCGGCGGATCCATTTATCGGATTTGATACTCATCTCATTTACAACTCGGACTATTTGTTTTCGACAACGATTTTGGGCATTTTAGCGGAAAAGTTTTTTGGCTTTTTTGCAATTTCCACGGCGACATGACGGGCAATCTGTATAAATGCCCGCGTAATGGGGGACTCCGGGTCTGCAATCACCACGGGATCACCTTTATCCATGCCTTCACGGACTTCGATTGCCAGCGGGATCTGGCCCAACAGTGGGACACCGTAGCGTTCGGACATGGCTTCAGCGCCACCCTTGCCGAAGATGGCTTCCTCATGACCGCATTTCGAGCAGATGTGTGTACTCATATTTTCGATGATACCCAGGACGGTCACATCAACCTTTTCAAACATTTTCAGGGCCTTGCTGGCATCGATCAGGGAGATGTCTTGGGGCGTAGTCACGATCACCGCTCCGGTGACGGGAATATTCTGGCACAGTGTCAACTGGATATCGCCTGTGCCGGGTGGCAGATCAATGATCAGATAATCCACATCATTCCAGTTGGTGTCGTTGAGCAGTTGTTGCAAGGCGGAGACCGCCATCGGCCCGCGCCAGATCACGGGCGCGTCGTCACTGTCCAGCATATTACCCATGGAGATGAACTGGATACCATGGGCCTCCATGGGCTCGAGAGACTTGCCGTCGTGGGAGACCGCCTTGCCTCCACAACCCAGCATGGTGGGCAGGCTTGGGCCATAGATATCGGCATCCATCATTCCCACCTTGGCCCCTTCTTCACTGAGGGCCAGCGCAAGGTTGACGGCGACGGTGGATTTGCCCACCCCCCCTTTGCCGGAGCCGACGGCAATGACGTTTTTGACGCCTTTCAGAGCCGAGACGTTCTTTTGCACGGCATGAGGGATGATTTTGGAGTGAATATTGACCAGGACATCATCTGTGGGTGAGTGCAGTTTGATTTTTTCTTTCAGCTCCTCAGCAATGTCATGCCGGATCTTGTCTATCGGGATACCCAACTCCAGCTCGATTCTTACCAGGTTGTCCTTGATTTCGATCGCTTTGACCATTTTCCCGGAGATGGGATCCGTATTGAACAGGGGAAGCGTATAGTCTGCCAGGACCGATTCAATTTGTTCTTTGCTGAGTTCTGCCATGTGCTCTCAAACCTAAAATGAAAAATAGTATTCTACACCAATTATCTTCATGCGCGGGGGCTGACGTGGTACCTTATGCACACATTTTATCCAGATAAGAACCATGACCAGACAACAACGAAACATCCTCGTGACCAGTGCACTACCCTACGCCAATGGCCCAATTCATTTGGGGCATCTGGTGGAATATATTCAAACCGACATCTGGGTCCGGTTCCAGAAAATGCGGGGACATACCTGTTATTACGTTTGTGCCGATGATGCACATGGCACACCCATCATGCTCAAGGCGGAGCAGGAGGGGATCACACCGGAACAACTGATTGAACGGGTTGGTGAGGAACATCGCCGCGACTTTGCCGATTTCGCTATCCGTTTCGATAATTACTACACTACCCATTCGTCGGAAAACAAGGCAATCGTGGAGGCAATTTATCTACGATTGAGAGAGACGGGACACATCGAACGCCGGGTGATCCGCCAAGCCTTCGATCCGGAGAAGAAAATGTTTCTTCCGGATCGCTATATCCGTGGTGAATGTCCAAAATGCGGTGCGCCCGATCAATACGGTGACAATTGTGAAGTCTGTGGTGCTACCTATGATCCGACCGAATTGAAAAACCCGGTTTCTGCGGTGAGTGGCGCCACTCCGATTGAAAAAGAATCCGAGCACTATTTTTTCAAACTGTCCGATTTCGAAGACATGCTCAGGGAATGGGTCAAGGCGGGGCATCTTCAACCGGAAGTTGCCAACAAGCTCGAGGAATGGTTCGAAGTTGGCCTGGAGGACTGGGACATCTCCAGGGATGCGCCCTATTTCGGTTTCGAAATTCCGGATGCACCGGGCAAGTATTTCTATGTCTGGCTGGATGCGCCGATTGGTTATTTTGCCAGTTTCAGGCATCTTTGTGATCGGGAAGGTATCGACTTCGATGCCTTTCTCAAGCCGGGCAGTGACGCCGAGATGTACCATTTCATCGGCAAGGATATCATCCGTTTCCACGGATTGTTCTGGCCAGCCGTACTGGCCGGCTCCGGCTTCCGAACACCCACCGCGATCTTCGCCCATGGGTTCCTCACGGTGAATGGTCAGAAAATGTCCAAATCCCGGGGTACGTTCATCATGGCACGGACCTATCTCGATCATCTGGATCCGGAATATTTGCGGTACTATTTTGCTGGTAAACTGGGCAGTGGGATCGATGATCTCGATCTCAACCTGGAAGATTTCCAATTGCGGGTTAATTCCGATCTGGTAGGCAAGGTGGTAAATATTGCCAGCCGTTGTGCCGGCTTCATTCACAAGCGGTTTTCCGGGCGTTTGGGCCGCACCACCGAGAACACAGCGCTGCTCTCGGCCATGCAGGCAGCAACGGACAGTATTGCCCAGGCCTATGAAGAACGGGAGTATGCGAAGGCCATGCGGGAGATCATGGCGCTGGCTGACCAGGTCAACCAATATATTGATGAACGCAAGCCATGGGTAATCGCGAAACAGGCAGGCTCGGAGGATGAGCTGCAGGCCATTTGCACTACAGGTCTGAATGCATTCAAGATCTTGATGACCTGCCTCAAGCCGGTATTGCCGCTCATGGCGGGAAAAGTGGAAGCATTTTTGAATACAGAGCCGCTGTGCTGGAGCAGTATCGATCAGCTGCTGTTGGAGCATGAGATCAGCGCGTTCAAACCCTTGATGGTCCGGGTGGAGGAAAAAGCCATCCATGCGATGTTGGAGGATAGTAAACAAACCATGGAATCCGCTGCAGAAAAAACCGTTTCAAAAATCCTCACAGAAGAGCCGATTGGGGATGAAATCAGCTATGATGAGTTTGCGAAGGTGGATTTACGCATTGCCCGGATCCTCAAGGCCGAAGAAGTGGAGGGAGCGGACAAGCTGCTGCGTCTGACCCTGGATATCGGTGAACAGCGGAACGTATTTGCTGGGATCAAGTCGGCTTACAAACCCGAGGAGCTGGAAGGGAAATTGACGGTCATGGTGGCCAACCTCGCTCCCCGTAAAATGCGTTTTGGTCTTTCCGAAGGGATGGTGCTGGCGGCAGGACCGGGGGGCAAGGACCTCTTCCTTTTGCATCCGGACGAGGGTGCAGCACCGGGGATGCGGGTGAAATGATCACCGGTGTTGATGACAGTGTTCTGGTCGTTTTTATCAGCGCTGTGTTGGTCAACAATCTGGTGCTCGAATGGCAGCTCGCACTTTCACCCTTTTTGGCCGGTTCCCGGCGTATCGATGTTGCGATGGGACTGGCACTGACCAGTCTGGTGGTCATGACCACAGGCGCGCTGATCGGCTTTGCACTTCATCATTTCCTGTTGGTGCCATTGGCACTGACCTGGATGTCGCTGATTCTGGTTCTCTTTTCATTGGTCGTACTGATGCAGTTGACTGCCGGGCTGATCAAATCCAGATGGCCCGGAATCGATCAGAAATACGGTGTCTTTCTACCGCTGCTGATGTTGAATAGTTCCATCCTGGCCGTGGTGCTGATCACTATCGAAAAGGCCGAGGCAGCTGGAATGGCGTTTGTTTTCAGCTTAGGCAGCGCTACCGGATTTGGGCTGGTGTTGGTCCTTTTTGCCGGTCTTCGAGAGCGGCTTGAACGGACGGTGGTACCGAAAACTTTCAAAGGGATACCCATTTCCTTGATCACACTCGGGCTTTTCTCTATCGCCTTTTCCGGTTTCTGATGCTGGCCGCGTTTGTCATCTCCTCTTGTTTTGCGATACTTGCCGGATACCTTCTATGGATTTCTGATGCCAGATCGGTGTCAGCAGAACGGAGCACCTTGGTGGATGTCATTGATGAAATACTCCCTCAGACTCAGTGCCGAGAGTGTCATTTCGATGGCTGCCGTCCCTATGCCGAAGCGATTGTACGCGGTGATGCAGACATCAATCAGTGCCCTCCAGGAGGGAAGGTCGTCATCCAGGAATTGGCCCAGTTGCTGGGACACGAGGTTATCCCCCTAAACCCTAGCCACGGGGTGCATCGGCCGTTCCGGTTGGCTGTGATCGACGAGGGGCAGTGTATTGGCTGCACCAAATGTATCCAGGCCTGTCCTGTGGACGCCATCATTGGGGCTGCCAAGCAGATGCATACTGTTATCACTCAGTTCTGCACCGGCTGCGAACTCTGTCTTCCACCCTGTCCTGTGGACTGCATCGAGATGAGAAAGCCCCATGATCACAGGGCATGAATTTCACGGCGGGCTGCATCTTCCAAACCATAAAGAACGGATACGGGATCAGGCAACCCTGCCACCGTTCATTCCGGATCGGCTCGTCTTTCCGCTGATCCAGCATACCGGTACGGAGTCGGATCCAATCGTGGCTCCCGGTGATCGGGTATTGAAAGGAGAGGTGATCGCCCGTTCTGGCAGCTATGTCAGCAGCACCCTCCATGCGTCCAGTTCCGGAGTGGTTGAACATATCGGAGTCTATCCTGTCGCCAGTGGTGAACATGAGAGATGTATCATCATCAGAACCGATGGAGACGACCGGTGGGGACAGGAGATGGAGGCACTGGATTATTTGACTGTATCTCCGGAAGTTTTGGAACGGCGCATCGAAGAGGCGGGTATTGTCGGAATGGGCGGAGCAGGTTTCCCATCCCACGTCAAAGTGATCGAAGGAGCCGATGAACAGGTAGAGACATTGATCATTAATGGAGTGGAATGCG
>JALSRM010000038.1 GCA_026984775.1 Gammaproteobacteria bacterium | reverse complement strand
CTCCAAACAAACCGTCTCACATGAAATGTGATCGATCACTCAGTTCTGAAACCTGCCAACGTTCAAAATGTGTGTTGATTCACATTTCACAAAATGTGCAATTGATTATCTTTACTTCAAATCTATAGTCATCACATCAATTACAGGATGAATCATCTTTCAGGCAACATCCACGTCTGAATCAAACGAATTTAATTGGTCTCAAACAAGAAGAAGGGAATATACCTATGCATCGATCAAACAGCAGAAACCTGTTTCTGAAATCTGCTTCTTTTCCAGTCAAAATCAGTTTTTTATCTGCTTCACTATTACTCATCAGTCACCCGGCACATGGGCTCGATTTTCATATCAAAAGCGGGAGCATCGATGGCTCGTTCGATACTACGATCAGTCTTGGTGCCGGGATCCGGCTCGAGGATCGCGATAACTCCCTGGTCGGCTTTACCAATGGTGGGACAGGCAGCTCATCCAATACAGATGATGCCAACCTGAACTATGACCAGGGCGATGTCTATTCCACAGTGTTGAAAGTCAGCCATGAACTGGACGTTTCGTGGAAGAATTATGGCCTCTTTGTCCGAGGATATTACTTCAAGGACTTTGCCGAATCGGAAAAATTTCCACTGGGCCCAAGAGCGGAACAACGAGTTAAACAGGATGAAAAGCTTCTCGACTTTTTTGTCCGGGGCAGTTTCGATATCGCCGCCCACAACCTTGAGATCCGGCTCGGACAACAGGTGGTCAACTGGGGCGAGAGCACCTTCATCCAAAATGGCATCAATACAATCAATGCGGTCGATGTCACGCGGTTACGATCACCGGGGTCGGAGATCAAGGAGGCACTCCTTCCGGCACCCATGATCTGGTCTGCACTGGAGCTGACCGACAACCTCAGTGTCGAGGCCTTTGCCATCACCCACTTCCGAGAAATCGAGATCGATCCCCGTGGCACCTATTTCAGCACCAACGACACCGTTTCTGAAGACAGTGACCGTGTCTATCTCGGCGCGGATCAGCATGGAATCCCCGATCGTTGGGTACCACGCGGCAAGGATCGGATTGCAAAAAACGGAGGAGAATTCGGACTGGCCTTCCGTTGGTTCTCACCGGAGATGAACAACAGTGAGTTCGGACTCTACTTCATCAATTATCATCAACGCGCACCCATTGCTTCCGTGAAACGGGGTGGCATCATCAGCACCAGCGCTCCTTTTCCGGTCAATGTCCCTTGTTCGGCACCCCCCAACCCAGCCTGTATTGTTGCATCCGAAGCGGCCAACTATTTTGTCGAATATCCTGAAGATGTAAAACTCTATGGGATGAGTTTCAACACAACCGGTCCTTTTGGAACAGCGCTTCAAGGGGAATACTCCTACCGCCCTAATCTACCCATGCAACTGGCTATCGGCGAACTTTTTAACGCCGCACTCGGGTTGCCAAACACCATTACCGGCACGAACCCACTCATGTCAAATGGAGTTCCTATGGGCACCGAGATTTCAGGCTATCGGCGCATTCCGATGCACCAGCTACAGCTGACTGTATCAAAATTCCTGCCCAATGTTTTCAAGGCCGACCGCCTCCTTTTGATGGGTGAGATTGGATACACGTATCTCGATCTTCCCGATAACTTGCTGTTTGCCGGCTATGGTGAGACTGCTCCTGTCGGCTCTTTTGGTGCTCCACTGGATCCTGCCCAGGCAGGAAAAGGTTACGCCACACGCAGTTCATGGGGATATATACTGCGCGCCTCAGCTGATTATAACAGTGCAATAGGTGCACTCATGTTGCAACCCACCTTCTCTTTCTCCCATGCCGTCAATGGCAGAAGTCCGACCTGGAACGAAGACGTGAAATCACTATCCCTCGGACTGAATGCCTACTACCAGGACCGATGGAAAGCCAGCCTCAACTACACCGCTTATTTCGGTGGTAAGAAATATTATCCAACACCCTCTTTGACCAACCCTTTCGCAACCGTGATCAATACCAACCGACTTGCCGATCGGGATTTTTTATCACTCAGTATCAGCTTTTCATTCTGACAAGATCATCAAGACTTACTTTGGAGAAATTGAAATGCAACAAAAACCTCTGACGCTTTCATTGGCACTGGCTTCATTCTGTCTACTCCCGCTACAAGTAGGTGCAGAAGCAGTAAAGCCGGGTACAGAACTGACACCGATTGGTGCTGAAAAAGCAGGCAATGCAGACAACACGATCCCCGCATGGGAAGGTGGCCTGACCAAACCACCCAGTGCGCACAAGAAGGGAACACATTACACCGATCCCTTCCATGATGAAAAACCCCTGTTCGTCATCACACCACAAAATGCCGATCAATACAAAGAGAAACTGACGCCTGGCCAATTGGAAATGTTCAAGAAATATCCAAGCTTCAGGATGCCGATCTTTCCGACTCATCGAACCGCAGCCTTCCCTGAAGAAGTCTATGAGGCAACCGCCAAAAATCGCTCGAAAACCAAATTGATCGATGGAGGTAACGGGATCGAAAATGCCACTATGGGTTTCCCTTTCCCACAACCCGAAAATGGTCAGCAGGTGATCTGGAACCATCTACTCGCTTACCGTGGTGACACCTATGGGATGAATTTTGTTCAGGTCACACCTACACGCAACGGTGACTACACCCTGGCGCGTATGGAGACGGAGTATGACTTCGTTTACGGCAATCTGAGCAAAACCGAAGATCAACGTGAATCAAACAAGCTGTTGAACTTTCTTCAAGCCTTTACTGCCCCACCGAGACTTGCCGGCACAGTCTTGCTGGTGCACGAAACAATCAACCAGGTTAAACAGCCGCGCACCAGCTGGGTCTACTCCCCCGGCCTGAGACGAGTTCGTCTGGCTCCAGAAGTTGCCTATGACAACCCGGCACCTTCCTCAGATGGCTTGCGGACTGCCGATGATTTTTCCATGTTCAATGGCGCAATCAATCGCTATGAATGGAAATTGATCGGTAAAAAAGAAATCTTTATCCCCTACAACTCCTATCGTCTGATCAGCCCCAAACTGAAATATGATGACTTGGTAAAACCAAATCACCTCAATCCAGAATATACCCGCTATGAATTGCATCGGGTATGGATCATAGAGGCAAACCTCAAACCTGAGTTCAGGAATATCTACAGTAAACGCGTGTTTTATCTGGATGAAGATTCCTGGAACATCACCGTAGCTGATAAATATGACACCCGAGGCAACCTATGGCGCTATACAGAAGCACACAATGTACAAATGTATGACGTGCCTGTTCATTACAACATGGTGAGTGTCCAGCATGATCTGCAGTCCGGCCGGTACCTCGCACTGGGCCTGCGAAACGAAGAACCGGTGATCTGGCAACCCCTTCAACGAACGCCCGGTGACTACACACCCGCCAAGTTACGCAAACGAGGCGTTCGTTAATGAAGCCTCTCTGCCGGAGAGGCATCTTTGCAATTCTGATAATAACAATGATCGTCGTCAACGGTTGTAGTGAATCCTCCCCCAGAACCATTGCCCGTTCTGTATATGGTTCTTCACAGTTGATCACCGACATGGCCCGTGTCGGCGATCGTCTGTTTGCTGCAGGTGAATACGGGCGGATACTGGTCTCGGAAAATGATGGCAGAGACTGGACGCCGGTATCGACCCCCACGACTGCACTGTTGACTGCTGTGTTTTTCCTTAATGAACAACACGGGTGGGCCGTGGGCCATGACATGACCATCCTGCATACGGAAGACGGTGGCAAGCACTGGGAGTTGCAATTTCAGTCCGAAGAGGAAGCACGGCCATTGTTTGATGTCCGGTTTATTGATCCGGATCGCGGCCTGGCCGTGGGCGCCTTTGGAGCCATGTTGATCACCTCTGATGGCGGCCGGCACTGGAAGAATATCCAGAATGAGAAAAATGACCGACACTTGAACGCCGTTATCGAACTCGCGGATAGCTCTCTGCTGGTCGTCGGTGAAAGCGGTACCGTCCTGCGCTCCCATGATTTGCAAAACTGGTCAGCGATCGAAGTACCCTACCAGGGATCACTTTTCGGCGCATTGGAAACGCCTCAGGGTGTATGGCTACTTCATGGACTCCGCGGGACGGTCTTGCGTTCTGACGATCAGGGGCAACATTGGTCGTTATTTCAGGTCCAACCCAATATTCCCTTGTACACGAATGCCCTCACGGAAACAGGCACCATCCTCCTCGCAGGAGCTACTGGAACAATCCTGGTTAGCCAAAATGCTGGCCAAAGCTTCTCGGTCAAAGGCAAATACGGCACCGAAACCCTGAGCAGTCTCCTCCCACTGGACAAGGACACGATCCTGCTTGCAGGTGTG
This sequence comes from Gammaproteobacteria bacterium, assembly GCA_026984775.1. Classification (GTDB taxonomy): domain Bacteria; phylum Pseudomonadota; class Gammaproteobacteria; order CAJXQU01; family CAJXQU01; genus CAJXQU01. The sequence continues at coordinate 50,602 of JALSRM010000038.1, read as the reverse complement.
CACGGTATTCACTCCTTCTTACTTCAACAACACGATTGAAAATGACCGTACGCGATCATGTGACTTCCAAAATCGCGGAGCAGATTTTTGCCTTACGTCGCTGGGTATTGGCTGCATTCATTCTCATCACCCTCTTCCTTGCCTGGTCGGCCACTCAAATCAAAATCGATGCCGGGTTCACCAAAATGATCCCGCTCGAGCATGAGTACATGCAGACCTTCATGGAGTATCACAAGACGTTTGGTGGTGGCAACCGGATCCTCGTGGCACTGGTGAGAAAAGATGGAAAAACAATCCTCGATCCGAAATTTCTGGAAACCCTCAAACAAGCAACGGACGACATCTTTTTCATTCCAGGTATTGATCGCACCAGTGTCACCTCGCTGTTCACGCCCAACACCCGCTACGTTGAAATCACCGAACTGGGATTCTCGGCTGGAAATGTGATCCCCGACACCTATTCCGGCAGTGAGGATGATCTACAAACCATCCGCCAAAATATTCTGAAATCCAGTGAATACGGCCGTCTCGTCGCCACTGATTTTACCGGTGCCTTGATCCGTGCCACACTCCAAGAGATCGATCCGGATACCGGTGAAAAACTGGATATATTCAAGGTAGCGGAGCAGCTGGAAGAGATCCGCAACAAATATGAGAATGAACACACCGGTGTCCACATCATTGGTTTCACCAAACTGATCGATGACATTGCTGCTGGCACCCGTGGTGTATTGCTTTTTTTCGCTGTGGCATTTGTCATCATCTCATGGCTGCTTTACGGGTTTACCCGCTCCCTCTCCCTGACGGCTGTGACCCTCTTCTGCGCGATCATTCCTGTGATCTGGTTACTGGGCAGCCTCCAACTGCTGGGCTTTGGTATCGACCCCATGTCGATTCTGGTTCCGTTCCTCATTTTCGCCATCGGTGTCTCTCATGCCGTACAGATGACCAATGCCTGGCGCCTGCGACGGTTGCAGGGTGAGGACAGCCTGAAGGCGGCAAACAGTGCCTTCAGGGAGTTGTTCATTCCAGGCACCTTGGCACTGGCCACCAATGCGCTCGGTTTTCTGGTCATCATGTTCATCGAGATCGAGATCGTACGTGAATTAGGGATCACCGCCAGCTTGGGTGTGGGCCTCATGATCTTGACCAACAAACTTCTATTGCCGGTGTTGCTGTCGTGGCTGGATATCCCGACTGCAAGGCTGTCACGCTCCATGCGCGTTGATACCTTGCTCGATCCTGTTTGGCAGTTCTGCGCCAGCCTGGCCAGGTCTGATCGATCCCGTTTCGTTCTCCTCGGTGGGATTCTGTTGTTTGCTTTCGGCGTATGGAAATCCCAGGATCTGAAAACGGGTGATCTGGGTGAAGGAGCACCTGAATTACACGCCGACTCCCGTTACAACATCGACAACCAGATCATCACCGGCACCTTCACTATCGGTGTCGATGTGTTGTCTGTCATCGTGCAAACTCACGGACTGGAGAGCGCCTGTACGGACTATTCGGTGATGTCCGCCATGGATCGCTTCGAATCCAGGCTGCGCCAGGATCCGGGTGTACAGAGCGTAGTCTCGGCAGCCAGTATTGCAAAAGCCGTCAATGCGGCGATGAATGAAGGCAACCCCAAGATGCGGACGCTGCCCAGAGATCCTGCCATGCTGGCCATGGATACGACATCACTGGATACCTCGAGCGGATTGATCGACGCCTCTTGCAATGCCATGCAGATCCTGATCTTCACCCGGGACCACCAGGGAGAAACCATTGCCCGTATCATCGGCAAGATCAAGACCTTTGCCCAGCGGCACAACACTGAGCAGATGACATTCAAACTGGCATCCGGAAATGTAGGTGTCATGGCCGCAACCAATGAGGCGGTCGATGCGGCTGAGTTACAGATGCTGGCCGCCATCTTCGGTGCACTGGGACTGCTCTGTTGGCTCACCTTCCGCAGCTTTTCGGCGGTCATCTGTATTCTTCTACCCTTGGCCTTGGTTTCCATACTGTGCAATGCCTTGATGGCAATCTTGGGTATCGGGCTGAAGGTCTCCACTTTGCCTGTTGTGGCATTAGGCGTCGGCGTCGGCGTGGACTATGGCATCTACCTCTTCGACACGATACAGCGCCATATGCACCGGGAAAACCCCCTTCTGGAGGCCATCTACCAAGCGCTGCAGGAACGGGGTGTCGCCGCTCTATTTACAGCCCTGACACTTTTTGTCAGTGTTGGCAGCTGGGTCTTTTCTGATCTCAAGTTCCAGTCAGACATGGGGCTTTTGCTCGCCTTTATGTTTCTTGTCAACGCCTTTGCCGCCATTTTCTTCCTGCCAGCATTGGCGGCAACACGAGTGCCGGAAAAACGAATGGACGGATTTTCTGATGAAACGAACGGAGTACAAAAAATGGCCCGGAATTTAAGTACGATCCTGCGAACCCAAATCGCCCTGTGGATTCTCTCTCGCTATAATACGCCTCGTGACGCCCTGCGCCCTGCCTTCAAACGCTATAAAAACCGGGTGGCTCTGATTACAGAGGATCAGCAACTGACCTACGGCGAGCTGCAGAACCGTGCCCTCAGGTTGGCTCAGGCATTACAGGCCAAAGGCCTGACGAAAGGTGACCGAATCTTCGTTTTGGTCAGAGATGATCGTGAACTGATCGAGATTCGGCTGGCCTGCTTCGAGACCGGTATCATTGCCATCTCATTTCTTCCCAGTGTGACACCCTCATTGCTGCAGTCGGCCATCGAAAGGATGAAGCCTGAGCTTTTCATCTACGACTCGAAACTCACACACTCGGGTCTCATCACGATCATTGAAAGCATGCCCTGGATCAAGACCGGTGAGCCGTATGAACGGTGGCTCAACGCCTATCCTGCCCAGAACTGTCAGACTCGGATCAAGGCTGACGATATCGCCATGCTTGGGTTCACCTCCGGCACCACGGGCACACCCAAGATCCTGACAGCGACTCACGGGGTGTTTCTCACCAGCCTGCGCCTCATCCTGAAGAACCTGGATGTGGTTGCACGTAGCAAGCAGCCTGAGAAAACTCTGGTGGGGATCCCCATGTCGGGAGCCGGCAGCGGTACGCTACTACCCACGTTTCTTTCCGGTGATACACTGGTGGTGCCTCCAACCTACACGGTGGACGCTTACATCAGGCTTATCCAAGCACACAATATCATGCGGCTTTTCACCACCCCCAGCCTGCTCATCGATCTACTCGATCAACCTGAAGCCGATCTCCCTTCCCTCAATAATTTGATCTACGGCTCAGAACTGATGCCGGTAGCAAAACTACGTGAAGCACTCGGCCGCTTCGGCCCCATTTTGCAACAGGGTTATGGTTGTGCCGAATGTCTTCCGCCGGTGGCCTCTCTTTCGGCCAGGGAACATGTCCAGGATGATGGCCCGGCACCGGATTCAATTCTTTCATCCGCTGGGCGACCAGTCGCACAAGTTCAGGTGATCATCGCAGATGAAAATGACACACCTCTGCCCCAAGGTGAGATTGGCCAGATCCTGATCAAAAGTCCAACCCAGTTCAAAGGTTATCTCGACCAGCCAGAACTCAATGCCAAGGTGTTGCGTAATGGCTGGTTGCACAATGAGGATGTGGGGTATATCGATGCCGACGGCTATCTGCACATCCTCGGTAGAAAGGCAGACCTCATCCGGCGAAAGGAGGAGGTGATCTATCCTCGACTGGTGGAAGAAGTGATCCATGAACACCCGGCGATCAAGGAGGCGGTTTTTGTCCAGGTGGGGCAGTGTGCAGTCATGGCCGTCTCCTTGCGCCGGACTGAACGGGATCAATATACTGAGAGTGAGTGGATCACACAATTGTCTGCATTCATGCAAAGCAGGGTTGCAGAAAAAGCCCTGCCAGACGATTATGTGATCATGGAAGAACTCCCTCGCAGCGCACTCGGTAAAGTCTTGCGGCGCGAAGTACGTGAGTTTCTGTCAGATCAGGATTCTGTTTCTGGCAGCTCAGCAACCAAAGAACCAGCCCAAGAGTCTTCCGATCTTTTCGTATAACTCCGGTAATGGACTCCATGTCGAGCAAAGCCCTCCCACGGTCACATAAAGCCCTCTATGCCTTGGGTGCCTTTGGCATGCAGACGCTGATCTCAGGGATCAGTTTTTTCTTGATGGTTTACTACACCGATGTGGCGCTGATCCCTCCGGCCCTGGCCAGTACCGCTCTCTTGGTGGGCAAGATCTGGGATATCATCAATGATCCACTGTTCGGTTGGTATGCGGACTACAGCAAACCCGGACGTTTCGGTCGTCGCCGCACCTTTCTGGTCTATGGTACCTTGCCTCTGGCGCTCTCTTTTGTCTTCCTGTGGATGATCCCTGATGGGCTGTCACCAACCGCTGCATTTCTCTGGATTGCACTGAGTTATATCTTGTTCGACACCCTCTTCACTATTGTCTCTGTCCCATACAGTGCCATGGGAACGGAACTGACGGAGGACTACGATGAGCGCACGAGCCTGGCGGCCTATATGTCGATCGGTGCTTTACTGGGTTATATCTCTGGTGCCATTCTCATGCCTGCCCTTTTCAATGGAGCAGGAGAACCCCATACAGGTTACGCTATGGCCGCGTGTGTTTTGGGGTTGATCGCAGGGATCACCATCGGTTTTCTGGCCTGGAAACTCCAAGAACCCATGGCCGAGAGGGGGGCACAAGGCCACAAGGTCGGCTTTCTTCAAGGGGCCAGCCGTGTGTTGAAAAACCGACCATTCCTGATACTGATCACGGCATTTTCTCTCATCCGCCTCGGACTGACCTTGCTCCAGACTACACTGGTCTATTTCATCCTCTATCAGGTACAGACCGACAAGGCGCTCATTCCAGGACTGATGATGCTATTGCTAGTGACTGTCGGGTTCTTTATCCCCTTATGGAAGTGGATTGCGGAACGCTGGAACAAAAACATCGCCTACGCCCTGGGTATGACTTTTACTTCATTGGCTGTTCTTGCCAGTTTCTGGATCCAACCGAACCAATTGCTGTTCACTCGCCTGCTGTTTATCTGTGTGGGTGCGGGCATGGCCGCCCACTGGGTTGTTCCCTGGGCCATGCTGCCGGACGCGATCAATTATGCGCGGAGGCACAAACAGGAGCGCAATGCCGGGATCTATTATGGCCTCTATGGGCTGGCGGACAAGATTACGCGGACCTTGGGCACGGTTTCCGTCGGCTGGGTTTTGCAATGGGTCGGATACGTCCCGAACGTGGCGCAGGGAGAACAGGCGCTCACCGGCATCCGATTACTCTTCGGTCCCGTACCGGCACTCTTCATTTTCCTTGCCGTCCCCTTGCTAATCTCCTATCCCATCAACCGGCGTATCCACACCTCAAGACAGAAAACCCTTCAGGAAATCCCTGAGGCTTGACCGCTGTTAACGTGTTCCGGGTGATTACTGAGAGGTCACCAGTTCCACCCTCTTCTCAGCTTGCTGTGAGACCAAAATAAGAAGGGCCGGCAACAACAAAACATCAAACAACAATGCCGCGACCAGTCCTACGGCCACGATCAAGCCGAATTCCGAGGTTGGAGAAAAGTCCGAGAAGATCATGAAGAAAAACTGTGCACACAAGATGAACGTAGTCGCCGTGATCGCCTTGCCGCTGGTTGCGTAAGTGCGTGCCAATGCCACCACCGCACTATGACCTTTTTTCACCCTGGACTGATACCCCTGATAAAGATGGATGGTGTCGTCCACCGCGATACCAAGCAACATACAGGAGACTACCGCAGTGGCCATATTGATTGGAATCCCCAAGAGTGCCATGACAATGAACACAAACACAATGGGGGCAAGATTGGGTAACATGCACAATAACGCCGCGGGCACGGAACGCCAGATATAAAGCAGACAGAGAAAAATGAGCACAAAGGCGCCGATGGCGCTGTAGAACTGTCCCGACATCAATAGCCTTTCCTGTTCGGTGAACAACTTACCGTGTCCAGCGATCGTCCATTTTAGATCCGTATCAATAGAATCCAGGATCGCCTCGAGCCTGGAAAGGCTGGCCCGGACAGCTCGTGCACCGTGGAGGTCGAGATTTAGGGTTACCCGAGTGCGTTGGAATTCCCGATCAACCAATTCAAACAGATCATTTCCATCGTAGATGAACAGATACTGACTGATTAGACGCTGTTGATCCGGTATGACGCGAAAGGCTGGATCTTCACCATGAAAGGCCCAATTCATCTCCTCAATGATGTGGGGCATACCGACGACGTAATCCACTTCATCGAGTGCCTTGGCCTTGTCCATGAACGTCTTGATGGCCCCCAGCCTTTCCGGTGCTTTCAGGGCGTCCCGACCTGGTCCATCGAAGATCACCTCCACCGGTGTGATACCGGAGATATTTTCTTCCAGAAAGACCGAACTGGTGACAAAAGGATGATCGGGGGGGAACTGTAAAAAAGTGTCCGTTTCGACCTTGAGTTTCGGCAACTGGCTCATTCCGAGTAACAGAACCATACCAATGACGGTCAAGGTGACCCCAGCATGGCGTATGCCGAACCGGGAAAATCTTCTAATCAGAAGGCCGACACCATTGATCCCGCTATGCTGTGTCTCCCAAGATCCCTTGTCCCATTCGGCAAAGATCGCCGGCACTATGTACAAGGTGATGAGATACAACATCAGCAGGGTGGCGGCACAAACGATGCCGAAGATCCTGAGAGGAGGAAGTGGGCTGAAACCAAGAGAGGCAAATCCGATCGCAGTGGTAATCACTGTATAAAAAACCGGCTTTTTGATCTCGGTGATCGACGCCTTCACTCGCTCCCAGCCCTTCAGGCCACGTTTCGAAAAATACAACAGGGCATTATAGAGATGTATAAGCAGCGCAATGCTCATGACCGTAGCCACCGATGAGACCATCGACAAAGGCATGGTGAAAGGCTCACCCGAAAGGGCTACTCCAGCAAGCGCAAAGGCATTGATGGTGGTGACCACGGCCAACATAACCAACAACGGCAGAAAACGACGAAACATCCACCACAAAAGGAACACCCCGATGGTGATCCCGGCCGGAACAAACCGCAGGTTGTCCCGGATCATGGAGTCGTACATGGCGGTGTCCAGTGCAAGGTTCCCCGACAAACCATGAAAACGGTTTGTTAGCCCTTGCCTGTGGATCTGTTCGTGGATGATTTTTTCCAGTGCAAGAACCTGGCGGCTATCTTCAACGACTTCTGTCACAGGCCGTACGATCACCGTAGTCACTTCACCATCTGTCGAGACAGTCATTCCGGGCGCAAACCGATCTGACAAAACCCATCGTTTACGCTGATCAGGGTCCCTTCCATCCTCAGCCGAGAGCAGCGGCTCGACGATAAAACCATCCTCAGTGCCTTCGATGTGTTCCTGGGTAGTGATATTGATCACCCGTTCCACCAGGGGACTTTCCTCCAACGCTTCCGTAAGACGTTCCATGGCCGACAGGAAGTCATCCGTAAACAGGTTTTCACCTTGAAAAATGAGAATGAAGACCTGATCGAGGGGGAATTGTTGTCGCAGCTCACTCTCGAAACGAATGGTTTCCGAGTCTTTCGGAAAATACAGCTTCATGGCATTGTTAGGTGTAATGGTCATTGCCACCGGGATAGCGGCCAGAGTGATCATCAACAGCAAAAGAAGGCTGAAACGTGGAGACTTGACGGGTTTCATTTTGCTCAATAGCGCAACCTCCACCCTGCCGTGATCAGATCATGATCATCGAATGCATGGCCCAGTGTGCCGATATCACCTTCGAAGATCCTCATGCCGACGAAGAACTCATTGTTTTCCAGACCGATATAGGCAACCTCGGGGTTGAGATAGAGATCGTAAGGGGCAACTCCAATGTTGAAACGCAACCGCTCCCGCCACCGGTTCCGTGCATGGATATTCTCGATCTCGCCGTTGATCACCCAAACCATTTCATCTTCCATAACCTCGAACTCACCAAGGTTCAGAAAGCGATTCATCAATTGCACGTTCATCCGCAGATTGGCATCACCCGGATAAAATTCATAGCCTACTCCCCAATTGAAGCTTTGCACGGTCTCCATGAGAAAATTATCTGCCCGGGTCACCGGAACATCTGAGAGCCAGGCAGCCTCGATCCGCAATACACCGTCGGCAACGGAAAAACCGGCATCGGCGCCAAGTGACCAGGTCAGAGGATGCAGGCCGATCATGGCCGGCTCTCTGATTGAGGCCACGGAAAGCGCAGGATCAACGCCGGAAAATGTTGCTGCTAACAAGGAGTGATTGATTTCATAATGGGGCAGGGAATGTCTGCCACGTTGCAATGTCATTCCGTAGTCAAAACCGTCTCCGATGTGACTGAGACGTATCCCGGCGCCACCAAAACCGCTATCGTGGTCCTCGATTTGGCCTTGCCTTGCAATTTCGTTCATCAAGGGATTATTCGGCCCTGTCAACACTCGTCCACTGTATCGATCGATGGGTGACCAGGCACTTCCCAATTCTGGAACCACTGCACTCCGAAAGAACGGGATCACCAGAGTGTCCAGCTTGAATGAACCCAGAAAATTCTCCAACCGAATGGCAAACGAAGGACGCCGTTGATCACGCAACTCATCGGCGACAATACGTGAAAAATCCCGGGTACTCAGGAGATCGTTTGGAGGAAGAAAATCGAGCCGCCCCCACATGACTTTTTGGGCACCTATCGTCAAGCTGTAGGATGGGCCACGGTAACGAAGGAATGACTCGCCATAATCCAGCTTGGCATCTGTGTACCCTCGGGTCCCGGTCTGGAGATGGGCATCAAAACGTCCGCTCAGCGTGATCTCCCACCGCCCGAATTGCCGGAAGGCAAGCGCCTCGCCTCGCAGGTAATTGATCGTACTGGCTCGTGGAATATTCTGAAATGGCACCCCCACTTCAACCGCGGCATTCGACAACTTGATGCCGTACTCTTTTTTTGCCTTTGTGTCTGTATTACGGATCGTTTCCGAAGATGTGGATGGATCGTCCTCGACGAGCAACAGCTGATCGGGTTCATCTTTTGCAACTTTCCGGCCCGTTGCAAATTCCTCCGATGACATTTTGAGTGAATCATCGATTTCACCCCAATCCTTTATTAATCGTGCCCTGAGCGGAGGACGATCGGCAATCCGCATTTCGAGATTATGATACCCTTTCTCCCGCAATTTCCTCTGCATCCTGAAAAGGTCGATGGAACGATGATACCTTCCAATCTCAACATAAAAGGACTGCCTGTCAGATTCAGCCATGACCCTTCCGGGGATACCTGATGACCGCAAATCTCTGACCGCTTTTGCAGCATCCGTGTATGTTTCAAAACCCGCAATCCTCAACGTTGCTGCAATCTCTTCCGCCTCTGAAGTGTGGACGATGGAGAACAGAAACAACATGGACAAAAAAAGAATGTTCCTTATTGCGGTTCCGCTTATCCAGCAATGGTTGACTTTCATATCTCCCTTCTTCGTTCAACTGTTTTTTTACTCTGGACGGAAGGACTCGTCCCGAACTGGATCTTCAAGAACCTGCCGTGCAAAGAGCGAGGGTTCGAGTCCCTGATTGTAAAGTACCTTGTCTGCAATGAGACGGGTTTCATGTTTTGATTCCAAATCGGTAATCCGCTGATCGGTGATCGTCCAGATCGACTGAATCTTCTCAATCTTCAATGCTTCAAACACTTTGGATGGCCTGCCCTTTTCATAGGTCTCGATCCGCAAAGGTAACAATGATTGCAGGTTGATACAGGAAACACGTTTGCTGTACACCGAGTTTTTCTTGTCTATAGGGATACTCTCGAGCAGTGTACATTCAAGGCCTTTTACCTTGTCCGTACCCAGAATCTTATGTGTATCCATTGAGACTTCCCGGTCCCTCAAATCTTCATAATAGAGATCCGAACCGACGAAACGTCCACCTTTTCTTTTTGACGGTATGCGGCGGGTTTTTCCAAGTTCTGGCAGATAGAGCCATTGATCACTTTTATCCCCTTTGTAGTTGTGGGTCAGTAAACCAAGGCCATTGACATCGGCCGGCTCAACAAAGCGAACCAGACTCATCACCTCTCCATTGCCAAGATCCAGTGTGAAGGAATAGGTTTTACGGTTTCTGGGTTTGTGTCCGGGCTCCCTGAGTATCATCCTCCCCGCCACGACCGAGTCCTTGCCATCCGGACGATCATAGACCCTCTGCGCCAACGCCCTGCCATCCTTAGCAGCGTTTGCCGAAATTGAAAATAAAAACAGCAAAGTGACACAAAAGTAAAAAAATTTGTTGGCCATGTAAATTAAAACTCCTTGATTGAAACACCTTGTTAAAGGTCGATAGAAACTATCTAAAAGACACCTCTAGTTTCTGTTGCCAGCGGACCTGCCCTGCTAAACCTGTAGCCAGGTTTTTCAAGCAGATGAACAGGTTTCCAGTGAACCTGGTCATCCTATTTCAGAGTTCGGATGATGAGTACCTTCTGCATTGATAAACCCATCACAAAATGAGGTTTCTATACAAGAAGTTGAGAGTAATTACTGTTTCAATAAACCTATAGACTTAAACCAAGGGGTTATTCCTCTCAACTCAAAAAATTCAATTCTTCTATTCCCATGGAAAATTTGGCCTCGGTAAGGAGACCACCAAAAATCACTATGAAATCAGACTATATGAAAAGTTTTGAACGAAATATCGGCGTGATCTCTGAACATGAACAACAGATCGTCAAAAATGCGACTGTTGCGATTGCCGGACTCGGCGGTATAGGGGGGGTCACCGTTTCCATCCTTGCCCGTATGGGATTTACCCGATTCAGAATCGCCGATATTGATCGTTTCGAAATACAGAACCTGAACCGCCAGGCTGCTTCTTCACATTCTGTGCTTGGCAAGAAAAAAGTGGATGTGATCAGAAAAATGATCATGGACATCAATCCTGAGGCAGAAATAACCTGCTTCTACGAAGGGGTTCAGCCAGAAAATGTGGATCGGTTTCTTGAAAAAACCGACATTGTAGTCGATGCGATCGATTTTTTCTGTTTCAATGCCCGCAACACACTACAACTTGCCTGTGAGAAGCTGTCCATCCCGGTCGCCTTTTCTGCACCCCTTGGGATGACGGCAACCTTTATCCTGTTCGGACCGGGTTCCATGGGCTATCGTGAATATTTCGATTTTAGGGATGAACAGGACGCGTTCGACAAACTCATCCGATTCAGTGTTGGCATCGCACCATCCGCTCTACACCGCAAGCATATCGACTTTGATCCCAAAAAACTCATCGAATTGGAGACGGGTCCCTCACTGGCGCCTGCCGTTCATCTGGGCGGGGCCGTGATCGCAACGGAAATCCTGAAACAGCTCACAAAGAGGGGCACGTCATGCATGGCACCCGAATACCTGCAGATAGATCTGTTCAAGGGACGCATGGTCAAAAGAAAACTGTTGTATGGGAACCGGGGACCACTGCAAAGAATGAAAATCCGGGTAGCCAGCTATCGATATGGAAAATATAAACCCCGTATCCTGTCCTTCATTCACTGAGCACCCTATTCATTGAGCAGGACCCTTGAGTAAAAGTATTCCGGAAAGTGTTGCGATTCGTTTTTTGCCTTTCTGAAGATCACCGGCAATGGTTTCGATATGGAGTTTTGCTTGCCATCCATCCTCTGAATATTCAAGAGTCAGCTTTTCTTTTTCTTCCTTGGGGAGGAAAATCTCCCCAGCCCCAGGGAATCGCATCACGACCGGCTCCAGATCCAGGCTCAATTTCCTTTGGCCACTATCCGGTACGATCATGAGCCGGTTCTTATGTAAACGGATGGCAAAATGCTCCGGATCACGATCTTCACGGGATGAGATGTTTTTTGGTTCACACTCTTGTCTACAGTCCTGCTGATAGATATTCAGCTGGATCATCGTGTCATACCCTTTGACATCGATCCCAGTAAAAACACCAAAGCCTGTCAGGTCATGACGATTAAACTCATGAGCGACAATGAAGTTACCGGAATCAACCTCGGTCTGCCATTCACTCACATAGTCGATGCCCATGTAATCCAACAAAACAGCGGCTGGCTGTTGTTGACAAACACCGTCATCACATGCCTTTACCGTCTTCAGGAAGGCCTCCTGATCAGAGAACCAGGGACGTAATTTGTCCGCTCCTCTCCGGGAAAGAATATATTCAACCATGGAACTGATCGCCTTCCGGGTCGCAAAGTTGGGTTGGACTTCGGGAAACTGATACTGGTTTGCGATCAACAGTTTTTCCTCTTGCAACAGATGTTCAAGCCTCGAATACTGGCTTTCCACCGACAACACGTCGATCCGCCAAGGACCAGCCAAGGCAGCGAACAAAAGCAAAACCACAAGGCCCAGAGGCACGTGGATCAGTCGAAAGCGCTCTCTTTTGAGCATGGAGAATCCGATCAAAAAACCAAACCAAATGGCACAAAGAACGACAACATAACGTGCTTCAGTCACACCGTATTGTGCGATACGAATACCTATGGCGATGGCAAGGAGAACGAGGGGCAGGAGCAGCATGTGGTAAAAGTGACGATGAAACCAGCCGAGCAGAACGCCACCGCGATCACGAACAGGATAGATGGTCAAATGAGTGAGAACCCCGATGACACCAAAGGCACTGATCATCTTGCCCAATTGTCCCCGTGGTAATTCCCATTGCAGTAGGATCTTGACGAAGTAGGCATAGAGGACAAACATGAAAATTAAAGAAAGCGGTATCAGCAGATAGGTCTGGATGAAACGCACACCCACTGGAAGTTCACAACCAGGATCTGGCCAGTCAAAACGATCTGGAATACGGGCCAAAACGTAGGTCGGCACAAAGAAGATCCAACCAAACAACCAGAAGTTGGAATAAACCCGGTGGCTGAAATCGATCTCGAACAAATATTCGATACTGCTCAGGATCAGCGTCACGCCTCCACAGAGAACCAGTGCTGAGAGGCCCGCAAACAGCACACCTGTGATCAACTGGTAGTTGAAATACCAGATGGACGCATCATCATGATCACGTAACAGATAAGGTGCAAAACTGATAGCGAGACCTCCTGCAAGCAACAAGAGCATTGAGGCTGCCGTCAGAGATTCACTCCTTGTGGTCAGTAATGCAATCACACCCAGCCCCAACAACGCGACGACATATCGCCGTAGACCCGACCAGCCACGCCCCTCAGCGAAAAGTCCCAGTGCGGTGAAACAAACCGCTGTCGTGGCGGCAATCATTCTGGCCCATGCCATAAACGGATCAGGCAGGTAATCGGCTTGGTTGTGTTCCAGCAGGATCAAAATCGTAGTAACGAGTATGCTCAGCATCGCTAGCGGAAAACGCCACCAGGTACGGCATAAGACCGCAAAGACCCGCTGCCAGTTGAACATTGAAAAAACGCGCATTCGTATCCTTTTCATGGTCATCCTCTATACGCTCATTACCTTACATTGTAGTGATCCATTCTGGCAAAAAAGAGGCACAATCAGGATGAATTCTGTACCTGGGTTATCACACCTTCGAAGAACAGATAATGCACGCTACTCAATGACAGGACTCTCGGTTTTGGAAAGATTTTTCAGTCGTTCCATAAGCTCTTTCCAGTTAACTTCCCAGTTATACCCCTTGATGTCCAACCAGGGAGGAAGCCATGCGTGTTTAACGATATAAAATCCGTCCGGTGCGGATTCCACACCGCGCATGTGACAAGTGCTTTCGATAAGACGACAACCCAGTCCTATCCTTGAATAGGGAAAGTCTTCGAACATACCCAGCAATCCGCGTGAAATAGCATTGGATGCACCGCCACCACCGATGCTGGTCAGGTTTTCGATGGCGCGCTGACTGATGCGGTGACGGGACCGATCATCTTCGGGCGTTGTCAGCCAGGCATCGAATTGTACTGGTTCCCAGTTTTCTAACTTCAAACCGTGAACATAGCCACTCAACCTGCCGGTAATGTCGCCAAACTCGAATGTCTGCGTGAGTATCCCCAGATCGATATTATTCACTACGATATCCGCGTACAGTGTCGGGACCAGACCAAAAAGATCTTTTATCTTAAGATTCCTGATCAGGATATCACCATCAAACACCCTGACATGCAGGGTGCCCTCGATCATCAAATCGCCATGCTGATATTTAGCACCCGGAATCTCACCAGAAATGGTTCCTGCCATCAACGGCCACCCCATGGCCTCGGTAAACTCACTCAGCGTGATCGGCGTGAGATTGCTTTTCAAATAAACGGAATAATCATCCAAACCGAGATTTTCCATCACCAGTTCCTTGACTTCCAAAACGCCGTCAAACATCGGAACCCGCATCACCTCTCTCAGTTTCATTGAACGGCCTTTGGATGACAGCTTCATTTCACTGGCACCGATATCCACTTTGTAGATCGCCCCTCCCTGCCATCGCATGGCAGAATCCTTGAAAACAGGATCACTGTTCAAGCGGATGTCTCCATCCAGTCCGGCCACATGAAAACGGCCAGCAGGATCTTCCGCGAACACATCTCCCATGATCAGATGAAAGTCGGTAATGCCCGCCTCATCGAGTTTGAGATCAAGCCTTGTTCTGCCGACGATTTCCATTTCATCCAGCCCGGTTCCAAACAGGAGTGGCTGGAGATAGACAGGAAACATCTTCTCCAAGACCCGTGTATCCAGTGAAAAGACCAGCTCACCAATGGCCGTCTCATCCCCGGCATTGATCAGGCCATGGACCCTTGCCTTGAATAATCCTGGATGGTCATAGATCAGTTTCTGCAACTGGATCTGTTTCCCGCTCCAGAGAGCATCCGATGAAAGAACAATAGGCTTCTCCCCCGGTTCCAGCAGAAACCCCGGTGCGATCTCTCCCAATTGGATTCCCGGTTCAAAATAGATCGCTCCATCCAGCAGTGACACCTGCTCCCTTATTTGCCATGCTTCGCCATGCTTATGCAGCGAAAGGTCGAGAACGGCATCCAGTTCTTCTGCTACCGAATTGCCATCGAAGGCCAAATCGAATGTGCGTAAGTTTATACGGAACGATGTCAGAGTCGATCCCGTTCCGTTCACTGAGAGATCAATTCTGACCCGGCCTGAAAGATCAGAAACCTGATCGAGAAAAGATACACTACCAGCCAGAGCCATAAGTTTTTTGAGTTTTACGGCTTGCAGTCCCCTGCCTTTTAGGTTGGCTTTCCATTGACCCTGTCTCGAATCCAACTCGAGTGTGACGACGCCACCGCCAAAGTAAAGTTTTCGGATCGACAGTTGTATTTTTTCATCCGCGGCATAATAGCTAAAATCCACCTTGCCCTTCAGTCGACCCAGTACAGGGTGATGGACAGAAAAATCTCCAGACGGGCATTGAAGTTGATCAAACCGGATGACTTCCTGCAGATCAGGAAGGGAACAAACAATTTTCAGATCGCGAAAGGCCTCTCCCTGATCCGTTTTCAACTTCGCGATAGAGAGGAAAATGCGTGGAGGCCCTTGATCAGAAAAACCCACTTCAATCGCCACCTGGCGGAGATGCAGGCCAGAAAAATCTGCCTGTTCAACGTGGAAAGTCAGGGATTCGACAGCCTGGATTGCAATGAACGGAAAACCGGAAAGGAGGATAAAAAAACACGCACGGATCCAGACCTTCACGGTACCCGATCAGCCCGGGAAGACTCCAGTGGAGATATAGCGATCACCCCGATCGCAAATGATCACCACGATAACAGCATTCTCGACTTCTTCGGATAACCTCAATGCAGCGGCCACAGCACCACCAGAGGAGACACCACAGAAAATCCCCTCCTGTGAACCCAAAGCACGCATGGTCTCTTCGGCAGTCTGTTGATCCACATCCATGATGCGATCCACCCGTCGTGGATCGTAAATCTTCGGCAGATATTCTTCCGGCCAGCGGCGGATACCCGGGATACAGGCGTCCCCCTCGGGTTGGACACCGACAATCTGGATCTCAGGATTCATGTTTTTCAAATATTTCGAGCAACCCATGATCGTACCGGTCGTCCCCATGGAACTGACGAAGTGCGTGACCTCCCCCTGCGTATCCATCCATATCTCGGGACCCGTCCCTTCAAAATGGGCACGGGGATTGTCCGGATTGGAGAACTGATCGAGCACCTTTCCCTCACCAGCGGCTTCCATTTCTCGGGCCTTGTCGATGGCGGCTTCCATGCTGCCTTCTGCCGGTGTCAGGATGATCTCGGCACCATAAGCCTTCATGGCTGCTCGGCGCTCCTCGCTCATATTGGCAGGCATGATCAAAACCATACGATACCCCTTGATCGCGGCGGCCATGGCCAAAGCGATCCCGGTATTGCCACTGGTGGCTTCAATGATGGTATCACCCGGTTGGATTTCACCCCGTTTTTCCGCACGGCTGATCATACTCAGGGCCGGCCGATCCTTTACTGAACCGGCAGGATTGTCACCCTCCAGTTTAGCCAGAAGCGTGTTACTCGGATTTCCCTGCTGCAATGGAAGGCGCTGTAACCTCACCAGAGGGGTATTGCCGACAAAATCTTCGATTGTAGGGTAATCCATCATTTCAGAATTTCCTTTGCCATGATGATGGCGTCCTCTCTACCCTCACAGGCAGGGTAGTAGTTTTTACGCATTCCGACTTCGCTAAAACCGGCATCCTCATAAAGCCGGTATGCAGCGATATTGCTGGGTCGGACTTCGAGAAAAAGGGTCTCTGCCTTGTGATCACCCGCCAATCCTATCATGTGATCCAGCAACATACGCCCCAACCCATAACGACGAAAATCCTCCCGTACACAAAGATTGAGAATATGCGCTTCACCGGCAGCTGCACTCATTACACCATAGCCCACAACCTTTTCACCATATTCGATGACCCAACAACTGTATCCGACCTTGAGGCAATCGAAATAAATACTTTCCTTCCAGGGAAATTCATAAGAAGCCACTTCGATCGCCATGACCGCCTCCACATCCTCTTTCTGCATTGGACGCAGTGAGGCCAGAGCAAGTTCGTTGGCCGCACTCATCCTGCGGACTCCATCAATGACCGCGCCAGTAGCAGATCCTGCCAACTCTTGCGCTTTTCTGTGGGCGAGCGCAACAGGTAGGCGGGATGATAGGTCACGATCACGGGAATATTCAGTGGCTCATAAACGTGTTTCCTGCCCCGCATACGGCCAATGGGCATATCGGTCTTCAACAGATTTTGGGCGGCAATTCGACCGACGCAGAGAATGATTTTCGGCTGAACCAGTTCAATCTGCCGCTTCAGATACGGTTCACAACTGGCGACTTCCTCGGCTCGCGGATCACGATTGTTGGGTGGGCGACACTTGAGGACATTGGCGATGAACACCTCTTCTCTTTTGAGCCCAACCGCTTCCAGCATGGCATTGAGCAGCTGCCCGGCACGTCCGACGAAAGGCTCACCGTGGCGATCCTCCTCTGCCCCAGGGGCTTCGCCAATGATCATCCAATCGGCATCTTTGTTGCCGACACCAAAAACCGCCTGAGTACGGGTCTTGTGCAATTCGCACAAGGTACAGGCAAGCACCCGTTGCTCCAGTTGTTCCCAGTCCAGTGCACCGACATCATTCTGCTTCGAGGGGTTGATGGCCACTACCGGGTCTGCTTCCTCTGTCGTGGTCGCCCCAGCCGATTCTTCGTTCACGATTTCGATAATGGCTTTTGCCGGCAGACTGGGCTGTTCCCGCCTGACCCAGACATCAATCCCCATAGCATCGAGACAGGCCAGTTTGTCCATCAGACCTTGTCCACCACCTGTGGATGTTTACGATCGCTTGCGGACATCAATGTATTCAGAGCATTCAGATAGGCCTTTGCCGATGCTGCGATGATATCGGTATCGGCGCCCTGGCCATTAACGATGCGATCATCCAGCCGCAGGCGCACGGCCACCTCGCCTTGTGACGAGGTACCACTGGTGATATTGCTCACCGAATAGAGCAACAGATCGCTGCCGCTGTCAACCACAGACTCGATCGCCTTAAATGTGGCATCCACCGGCCCACTGCCTTCAGCACTCATGCTTTTCTCTTCACCATCGACCACCAGCGTGATCTGTGCCTTGGGTGTCTCACCGGTCTCGGAATTGACCTTGAGCGAAACCAATTTGATCCTCTCGTCCTCACTCGCAAGATTGGTCTCAGTGACGAGCGCCTGCAGATCCTCGTCGAAAATCTCGTGTTTTTTGTCCGCAAGTTCCTTGAAACGCATGAAGGCGTTGTTGAGATCCTCTTCTCGCTCGAATTCGATACCCAGCTCTTGCAGACGAGTCTTGAAGGCGTTCCTGCCCGAGTGTTTCCCGAGTACCATACGGTTGGCATTCCAACCTACATCTTCGGCACGCATGATCTCGTAGGTTTCACGGCTCTTGATGACACCATCCTGATGAATACCGGACTCGTGGGCAAAAGCATTGGCACCCACAATGGCCTTGTTCGGCTGTACCGGGAAACCGGTAATACTGGAGACCAGCCGCGAACAGTTCATGATCTGAGTGGTGTCCACTCCGGTGTCACAGGGAAAAACGTCCTGGCGGGTTCTGACCGCCATGACCACCTCTTCCAGAGAAGCATTGCCCGCCCGTTCACCCAAGCCGTTGATGGTGCATTCGACCTGGCGTGCGCCATGGAGAACCGCTGACAGAGAATTGGCCACCGCGAGACCGAGATCGTTATGACAATGAACTGAAAAGACTGCTTTGTCACTGTTGGGAATACGCTCAATCAATTCACCGATAAGGGCACCAAAACGATCTGGCAGATTGTAGCCCACGGTATCCGGAATATTGATCGTGGTAGCGCCGGCATCGATTACCGCCTCGATGATGCGACACAAAAAATCGGTCTCAGATCGGCCCGCATCCTCGGGTGAGAATTCCACGTCATCTGTGTAGTTCCGTGCCCGCTTGACCGCATGGACGGCCTGTTCGACGACCTGATCCGGCTCCATCTGCAACTTCGCCTTCATGTGAATGGGCGAGGTGGCAATGAAGGTATGTATACGTGCTGAATTTGCCGGCTTCAGTGCCTCACCAGCCTTATCGATGTCCTTGTCCAGCGCACGCGCAAGTCCACAAACCGTGCTGTCCTTGATCGCTTCGGCAACTGTTTTCACAGCCTCGAAATCACCGGGACTGGCAATGGGGAAACCTGCTTCGATGACATCCACCTTCAATCGCTCCAGTGCCTTGGCGATACGCAGTTTCTCGTCCCGGGTCATGGATGCGCCCGGACTCTGCTCGCCATCACGAAGTGTCGTGTCAAAAATGATCAATTTGTCTTTCATATGTATTCTCCTGCCAGCTATTCTAGCAGTTTGCGTGTTTTGGTTTCTATGTTGGTTTGTGCGTTTTTCCTCGCCAGGTATGTGAAACTAGATGCCCTGGACGGGCAGGGGGAGAGCAAGTGGCAGGCACGATAACATTTCACGCGAGAAGCGTGTGAATCGGCCATATTGTCGTGCAAATGTGTTCATTGGCTCAACAAGATAGCGACAAGACCGTAGGTTATCAACCTTTTTCTTCAGAACTTGAGCGTTTTTTTCGATGTCGGTGGAGTTGCAGCAAGGTCATCAAGGGGCCGGATAGGGCATAAAGTGAGAATAAAGCAAACAAAACCGAAGGCGGCTCCAGAGAAATGAAAACAAAGATCATCACCACGGCCAGAATATGGACAAAAGGTACCTTGCCCCTGAAGTCGATCTCCTTAAAGCTGTAATAACGCACATTACTGATCATCAAACCACCGGCGATGATGGTGGTGATCAATGCGATGGTGCTCAAAGAACGACTCATCTCCAACTGGTATTCAGCACCGATCCAGACCAGGCCTGCAATCAAAGCGGCTGCAGAAGGGCTCGGTAACCCCTGAAAATAACGTTTGTCCACCGTCTCTGCCTGGGTATTGAAACGGGCAAGCCGCAAAGCCGCAGACGCTGTATAGACAAACGCGGCAACCCAACCCACACGGCCAAGGTCGGTCAATCCCCACTGGTAAATGACCAAAGCCGGTGCCAATCCAAAAGAGATCATGTCAGAAAGACTGTCATATTCCCCACCGAAATCACTTTGTGTATTGGTCATCCGCGCCACACGACCATCCATGCCATCGAGGATCATGGCGACGAAAATGGCGATCGCCGCAGGTTCAAACCGCCCATTCATGGCGGCCACAATGGCATAGAAACCGGAAAACAGAGCTGCCGTGGTGAAAAGATTGGGTAGCAGGTAAATCCCCTTGCGTCGCTGTAGATGGTTTTTAGGCATTGCGGATACCACGTATGGCTTGAATGCACATTCTACTACGATAAACGAAAGAAAAGAGTCTGTTCGATCACACCGGGTTGGGAATTGCTGAAATAGGATGTGTCTTTTGATGAACCAACTGGCCAAGGATGCTGGTTCCCGACATTACCCGATTCCCTTGTTTTACCCTGACTCTGGAATTCTCTGGCAGATAAACTTCCGCGATCCCGCCCAAAAAGAAGTAGCCACAGCGTTGGCCCTGACCAACCCGTTCACCAGCGTGGGCATAAAACTTGAGTCTTGATGCGATTTTCCCCACATAGAGAACAATCAAGACATCATCTCCTTCGTCTGACTGGATCCAGATTGCATGTCGATGGATCTTCTCACTTGTTCCCAGTCTCGCGGGTTCTGAGGACCAGGTCTTGACAATCTTGCCCTCAATGGGACTACGAATACTGTATGTATCTTCGTATCCCATGCGTAACCTGATCCGCAGTGCATCTCTTCCGATCCATTTGTCCTGTACACTGGAGATATTATCCACATACCCGTCTACCGGACTAACGACGGCCAGTGGAGAGGAGGGAATCGTGCGTTCTGGATCGCGCAGCAGATAGACCAGGACAAGCAAAAGTAGCCAAACGGGAATTGAGTAGAGTGGCATGAACTCGTAGAGCAGAAACAGCCCTGTGAGGGCAACGATAAACAGAATCAACCATCCTTCCCTGGCAATAATTGTATAACTGTTACTCGGCATTACAGAATCACTCTTGTAATCGAACTGTAATAATTCCGCACTGCAGCATTTTTTGCAAGGAATTTGGTGAGAATAATTATTTCTGATCTGGAAACGATCAAACATGGGCACCGGATCCCTTTCCAGGAACCCGGTGTTGTGAGCTTTTGTCTAGTTTCTTGTCTTGTCTACGATTTTGTTCGCCTGAATCCATGGCATCATGGCGCGGAGTTTTTCACCCACCTGCTCGATCGGATGCTCCTTGGAAATCCTGCGCTTGGCTTTCAGGGTCGCCGCACCGGTCATGTTTTCCGTGATGAACTCACGGGCAAACTCACCGGTCTGGATTTCAGCGAGGATCTTTTTCATCTCCTTCTTGGTTTCTTCGGTGATGATACGGGGTCCACGGGTAATATCACCATATTCGGCCGTATTCGAAATGGAGTAACGCATGTTGGCAATGCCGCCTTCGTAAATCAAATCCACGATCAGCTTGGTTTCATGCAAACATTCGAAATAGGCCATTTCTGGTGCATAACCTGCTTCGACCAGTGTTTCAAAACCGGCCTGGATCAGGGCGGTGATACCGCCACAAAGCACCACCTGTTCACCGAACAGATCAGTCTCGGTCTCTTCACGGAAATTGGTTTCAATCACGCCGGCACGCCCTCCTCCATTGGCTGAGGCATAGGAGAGTGCGAGCTCCTTGGCCTGACCGGAAGCATCTTGATAAACAGCGATCAGGGTCGGCACTCCCCCCCCCTGGGTGTAGGTGGAACGGACAAGATGGCCCGGTCCCTTGGGAGCGATCATGATGACATCAACATCATCACGGGGCTGAATCTGCTCGAAATGGATATTGAATCCATGCGCAAATGCCAGTGCGGCACCCTGCTTCAGGTTGGGCTCGATCGAGGTTCGATAGAGTGCAGCCTGGTGCTCATCCGGCGCCAGGATCATGATAAGATCAGCCTCCTTTACGGCATCCTCGATGGGTTTGACGGTCAGGCCAGCCGCTTTAGCCTTGGCCTCAGAACTGGAGCCTGGACGCAGACCAACCACGACATCAACACCTGAATCCTTGAGATTGTTGGCGTGGGCATGCCCTTGTGACCCGTAACCAATGATGGCAACTTTCTTGGACTGGATCAGTGACAGATCCGCATCTTTATCGTAATAAACTTTCATTCCTGCTTCTCTCTGTTAGATTGACTTGATTTGTTTTGATTAAAGTTTGAGTGCGTTTTCACCCCGAGCTATACCTGTGATCCCCGTCCGTACAACTTCGATGATGGCCTTGCTGTCCAGCGCCTCCAGAAAGGCATCCAGTTTTTTGCCAGAGCCTGTCAGTTCAATGGTATAGGTGGTGTCTGTCACATCGATGATACGGCCACGAAAGATATCCACCAGTCGTTTGATCTCTTCTCGTAACTGACCTGTCGCCCTGGTTTTCACCAACATCAGCTCTCGCTCAATGTGTCTGACCTCGTTCAGATCGGTCAGCTTGATCACATCGATCAACTTGTTGAGCTGCTTCTGGATCTGCTCAATGGTAGCATCGGAACCACTGGTCACCAGCGTCATGCGGGACATGGTAGGATCTTCGGTGGGGGCGACAGTCAGGGATTCGATGTTGTAGTTTCTGGCAGAAAACAGACCAGCAACACGTGACAAAGCACCTGCTTCGTTCTCGAGCAGAATGGAAATGATATGTCGCATTATGATAACTCCCTTTCTACATCGACACCGGGTGGCAGGTCCATTTCATTGTGGCCTTTACCTGCGGCAATCATGGGATAAACGTTCTCTGTCTGATCGGTCACGATATCCATCAGCACCAGCCGATCTTTCATGCCCAATGCCTCTTCCAGCGCACCGGTGACATCCGCGGTTTTTTCCACACGCATGCCTACATGGCCAAAAGATTCGGCCAGTTTGACAAAGTCCGGCAGTGCATCCATATAGGAGTGAGAGTAACGGCGATCATAGAAGAATTCCTGCCACTGCCTTACCATCCCCATGTAACGGTTGTTCAGACTAATGATCTTGATCGGTAGATCGTACTGCAAGCAGGTGGAAAGCTCCTGAATACACATAACCAAAGAGGCTTCACCACTGATACAACAGACCAATTCATCAGGATAGGCCAGTTGTACGCCCATGGCTGCCGGTACACCGAACCCCATGGTGCCGAGTCCTCCTGAATTGATCCATCGGCGAGGCTTGTTGAACTTGTAATACTGCGCGGCCCACATCTGATGCTGTCCTACATCCGAAGTGATGAAAGCGTCTCCACCGGTCAGCCGACTCAGTTCCTCGATCACATACTGTGGCTTGATAATCTCACTGTTGCGATCGTAGCGCATGCAGTCGATGGCACGCCACTTGTTGATCTGCTGCCACCAAGCATCCTTTTCCAGATCCAATGGCTCGAAACCGCTGGCACGGATTAGCTTGTTCATCTCTGAAAGGACATTGGAAACGCTGCCAACAATGGGAATGTCCACCGCCACATTCTTGGAAATCGAGGCCGGATCGATATCGATATGAATAATCTTGGCATGGGGACAAAACTGTTCCAGTTTACCTGTGACCCGATCATCGAAACGTGCACCGATGGCGATCAGCACATCACACTGATGCATTGCCATGTTGGCTTCATAGGTGCCGTGCATACCCAACATCTGCAGATTCTGAGGGTCTTCTGCAGGATAAGCACCCAGCCCCATTAATGTCTGTGTGATGGGGTATCCCAGTAACCGGGTGAACTCGATCAGCTGCTCTGCCGCATCATCCAGCACGACTCCACCTCCGGAATAGATCATCGGTTTTTTCGCCGACAGGATGAGATCCACCGCACGTTTGATCTGACCAGGATGCCCCCGGGTGACCGGCTTGTAGGAACGCATTTCGATCTTGTCAGGATAATGATATTCAGCCACATCGGCTGTGATGTCCTTGGGGATGTCCACGACAACAGGCCCGGGACGACCGGTAGTTGCAACATGAAATGCCTTTTTGATGGTGATCGCGAGATCTTCGACACTCTCGACCATGAAGTTATGTTTTACACAAGGCCGTGTAATACCCACATTATCTACTTCCTGAAAGGCATCGTTACCAATGAGATGCTTAGGTACTTGTCCGGTCAGCACCACCATGGGGATGGAATCCATATAGGCCGTCGCAATACCGGTGACACAGTTTGTAGCACCCGGCCCGGAGGTGACAAGAACGACACCAGGCTTACCGGTTGCGCGCGCATAGCCGTCGGCAGCATGGGTCGCACCCTGTTCGTGCCGCACGAGGATATGTTTGACCTTCTCTTGCTTGAAGATCTCGTCATAGATATGCAGAACTGCACCACCTGGATAGCCAAAGATAAACTCGACACCTTCATCAGCCAGTGCCCTGAGTAAAATCTCCGCTCCTCTTATCTTTTCAGCCACTTATATTTCACCATGTTTCAAAGTTCCCCCGGTTAAGATGCCTTCCGGGAACAAAAATTGCATTACCTATTGGTAAGTGCCCGTTGCAAAAGGATCTGTGACAGGATTACCAAGGTTAATCGCGTATGATGACTGAAAGTAAGACCTCAGGTCAATATAGCGGGTGAATTTTTTATTTATGAGTGATCTTACCCTATGAGTCGTTCAAAATCTGAATACCCGGTAACCCGTCTCCCCTTGATGGTACTGGCTGTTGCATTATTTTCGCATTCCCTACTGGCTAAAGGTGTTTATAAATGCATCGACTCAAGGGGACATGTTGAATATACCCAATTCCCTTCAGTGCAATGCATGGCTGCTCAGGAAGTCAGAGTCGAGACGGGAACTGCGGACCCAACAGCAATTGAAAGACTGAAACAAAAACAGCAGCAGGAGAAGATCGCCGCAGAAAAAAAACAGGAAAGCGCTCTGTTGAAAGCAGATCAGGAACGATTTGAGAGGGAGATGCAGGAATACTGTAATGACCTTCGTACCAATCTCGATCAGATCAGAATGACACCCAGGGTTTTTGAAACGGATGCACAAGGCCACCGAAAGCTTCTCACTGAAGAGGAACGAGAAGCAAGAATACAAGAAAAGGAAGAAGCCCTTGCCTCTCAATGTGATCCAAACAAATCCTGAACCCTGAAAACAACATTGAATGACGTCGCAACCCTTGGATAATTTGTTGTAGAATTCGCCATTCTGTCATACACAAACTTATAACCAACATGCGACTGTCCAATTTTTTAATACCTACTCTGCGGGAAGCTCCTGCCGACGCGGAAGTCATCAGCCACAAACTGATGTTACGGGCCGGTATGATCCGCCAGACGGCCTCAGGTATCTATTCATGGTTGCCTCTGGGCTTGAGAGTTTTGCGCAAGGTAGAGCACATTGTCCGCGAAGAGATGGATCGATCGGGTGCGCAGGAACTGCTCATGCCGACAGTACAACCGGCAGGACTGTGGGAGGAATCCGGACGGTGGGAGCAATACGGCCCGGAATTACTGCGCATCACCGATCGCCATGGCCGTGAATTCTGTTATGGACCGACAGCAGAGGAGGTGATCACCTCACTGGTCCGGAACGAGATCCGCAGTTACAAACAGTTGCCGGCCAATTTTTATCAGATCCAAACCAAATTTCGTGACGAGATCCGACCACGTTTCGGCGTCATGCGAGCACGAGAATTCCTGATGAAAGACGCCTATTCCTTCCACCTTGATTACGATTCCCTGCAGGAAACGTATCAAGTCATGTATGACACATACAGCCGGATCTTCACCCGCCTGGGATTGAAATTCCGCGCCGTAGAAGCGGATACAGGGAACATCGGTGGCAACGCGTCCCATGAGTTTCATGTGCTGGCCGAATCTGGAGAGGACAGTATTGCGTTCAGTACCGACAGCGACTATGCCTCGAATGTGGAGCTGGCCCCGGCGCCAAAACCGGAACAGCCCCGTCCGCAACCTACCCAGGTGATGAAGACCGTCGACACACCAGGGCAACACAGTATCGATGAAGTCTGCTCATTCCTTGGCATTACGCCATCTCAATGCCTGAAGACACTGATCGTGGAAGGTAAAGACGACACCCTAGTCGCTCTGATCGTGCGCGGCGATCATGAACTCAACGCTATCAAGGCGGAAAAGCTGGAACCGGTTGCCAGCCCATTTCGTTTTGCCGACAGCGAGAAAGTCCGGACACTGCTAGGCTGCTCCGTTGGCTCTTTGGGCCCAGTGGGGCTCGAGATCCCGGTCATTGTCGATCAGGCGGCCGCCGTGGTTGCCGACTTCGCCTGCGGTGCCAATGAAGATGGCAAGCACCTTACCGGAGTCAACTGGGGGCGTGATCTGCCTGAACCCGGGGTTGCTGACATCCGTAATATCGAAGAGGGTGAGCCGAGCCCCGATGGCAAAGGCACGATCCGCATTGCCCGCGGGATTGAGGTGGGGCACATCTTCCAACTCGGTGACAAATACAGCCGTGCCATGAAGGCCAATGTCCTGGATGAAAACGGCAAGGCTGTGGAATTGATCATGGGATGTTACGGCATCGGTGTCTCCCGTGTGGTTGCCGCTGCCATCGAACAGAATCACGATGATGCCGGCATCATCTGGCCGGATGCCATCGCCCCTTTCCAGCTTGCCATTGTCCCTGTTAATGCTCACAAATCGGAACGTGTGGAAGAAGCCTCAAACCTGCTCTACGAGGACTTGATCCGGGCCGGCGTCGATGTGCTGTTGTGCGACACCAAAGAACGTCCCGGCGTGTTGTTCAATGACCTGGAATTGATTGGAGTTCCCCACCGTTTGGTCATCAGTGATCGGGGACTGGATGCCGGTCAAGTGGAATACAAAAGCCGACGCGATGAAAAAAGCACCGATGTCACTGCCGACACACTGTGGGATTTTCTCAAAGAAAAACTGAACCTCTGATCGCCTTACACAGATTCATGCCCCAGTTGCCGCACTTTGTCAGGTAATATCACCACTTCCTGATCGGTATATACAGGGAACCGTGGGATCAGAAAGCAAAACTCCGCGCCACTGTCCTGCTCGCTCTTTACTTCGGCGTTCCGCCAGTTCCAGGCCCAGATTCGCCCATGGTGAGCCTCGATGATTTCCTTGCAGATAGCCAAGCCAAGTCCGGTCCCACCCGGTATGGTACTGGTTTTGCTGCCCTGTGCAAACTTGTCGAAAATTGCCGTCAGCTCACCCTGAGGGATCCCCACCCCGGTATCCCGGATCACAAACAGAAGCGCCGGTACCTCTTCTGCATCGCTCTTTCTGCGTCCAGGAACCAGTGAACCGGTCTCGATAGAAATGGAGATACGGCCACCTTCCGGTGTGAATTTGATGGCATTGGAGCAGAGATTGGTGATCACCTGCCGCAGCCTTTCTTCATCGAACCAGGCCAGAGTCTCGCTTTCAGGTGGCAAAATCTCCAACGTGATGTTGTGTTCGATCAATCTGGCCTCCAGCTCGAGAACACATTCCTGCGCAACCTGAAGCAAATCGTTGGATCGGAAATGGTACTCCATCTTCATCGCTTCCATCTTGGACAGATCGAGCAGCTCGTCGATCAAATGAACAAGCCGCTCCCCACTATACTGAATCTGCTGGAAATAATGCTCAAGCTTCTCCTTCGATAAAGTTTCCAGCCGTCGCTTACCCAACCGGGAAAAGCTCAGAATCGAATGCAGCGGCGTACGCAATTCATGGGACATATTGGCGAGAAACGCGCTTTTGGCCAGACTGGCCTGTTCGGCCAGCTCCTTCGCCTGCCGCAGTTCGTGTGTCTGATCGGCGACTATCTCTTGGAGATGATCGCGATGACGCCGGATTTCTGTCTCTTTTTGTTCAATCTCGATCATGGCAGCTTCCAGATCACGCGTCCTCGTTTCCAGGTTACAAAGTGCCACCTGTCCACGCCAGTATTCATCAATGATCCGGTTGCCGATGACGACAGTAAACACCGAAAAAACAATACTGGCAGCTGCCAGCGCGAAACCAAGAGGGTCACCTTCCAAACCGGTATACAAACACACCGTGATCACTGGTAGAACTGCAAAAAGGATAAAGGCATGCCATAGACAGGAATAAACCGCCATGGTGCCCATGGAACCACTGATGAACCCCGCCATGACCACCATCATGGCCAGGCTCTCTTTACTGAACCCTTCCAGGGCGACAATCACCGCAACAAAGAGACTGAAACTGAATACATTGGCGATACTCCAGAATGCGTATTTTTTGAGTAAGAGATGGGTTTGATCCACCATGGCCCTGGAGATGTTCTGTCCGGAAAAATACCGACCGATGCTCGAGATTATGATCAAAACCACCAGAGGACCCAAAATCAGAAGATGGGCCCGCATCTTTGCACTCAGAAGTAAAAAGATCAGCGCCGTGGCAACATAGACAAAAATGGCAATCCGTGCCCGCTTGGCCAGCTCTTTCGCTACCCGGTTGTGTACCTCACGGGCCTGGTCTCTATGCAGCTGTCCAAGATGCCGGTTACGCTGAAAAAAAGCCTTCATCACAGCTTACCATTGGACAAAAAACCGTGATCCCGTTGTTGACAACTACCGGGGTCAAACTCATTGTCAGGGAACCACTGAATAAACCGATCATAAATACTGTATCGGTCTGAAATTTAATTCCTTGAAAAACAGGGTGTTATTGATAGAAAGAACTTAGCGGTGTTCTCATGGCCTCCTTCAGGCTGGTAAACGCCTTTCCCAGCTCGGTATAGAGACGCTGTTCCCAGGCATCTTCCCTGAACTGTTCGGGTTCACCAAGTGGCAGTCCACCGGGCAAAGCCTGGTACAGGTTCAATAAGGTCTCATGGCACAGATCACGCAGCAGCACCCAGCCCCCCTCTTCGGTACGCTGCACCCAGCCGGCTTCTCTGAGTGTCCGCAGGATCTGGTAAATGCGATCATCATTCATATCGGGTTCGAAGATAAGTAAATCAGATATGGTACAGGGCGTTCCCCGCTGCTGTCCTTGCCAAAGATGGCCCACGACACGATAGCTATCGACAAACAAATTCCTCCTGCGTTCATCCACCTCCCCAACGGAACGGTGATAGGTCATGTGGCAGCGGGTGATCTCGGCACCCAGCAGGATGATCAACCAGCAAAGATAGATCCAGAGCAAGAAAACTGGGATCGTTGCAAAAGCCCCGTAGATTGCCTGTTGGCTGGGAAAGTGTACAACATAATAGGCGAACAACCGCTTGGCGATCTCGAACAGGCCGCCAGCCACCAAACCACCAATGAGGGCACTTCGAGTGGAAACTGTCCTGTTGGGCAACAAACGATAGATGAGAAAAAACGCCAGTGTGGAGAGCACAAAGGGAACGATCACCAGTATTCTGTGTTTGATCCCGAGTGTTTCATCCACCTCAGTGAAAAAGGGTAGGGAAACCAGATACGAAGTCGCCACAAAACCTGCGCCCACCAATAACGGCCCCAAAGTCAAAATAGCCCAATAAGTGAGAAAGCGAATGATCGGTTTTCGCTTCTTGCGCACGCGCCAGATGGCATTGAAGGCATTTTCTATGGTGTTCATCATCAACAGCACCGTGATGAACAAAAAAACAATCCCCAATGCCCGCAATTCCGAGGCCTTCTCGCTGAACTGGTGCAGATACCCCCGGACGGTCTCTCCCAACGCCGGTACGAAATTATTGAAAAGAAATGCCTCAATATCTCTTTCGATACCCTGAAATACCGGAAATGCTGCCAAAGTCGAAAACATGACCGTCATCAAGGGCACCAGTGACAACAGTGAGGTATAGGCCAGAGCAGCCGCCGTGCGAATACAGTGATCTTCAGTAAAATGTTTTTCGACGAATTTCAGGAAGTCATACCAGCGGTATAGCTTGGAAAGAACCTGCGCGGGAACTGATTTCATATTAGAATATCCTCGGATAGTAAAGCAGGAGCGAAATTCATGAGTGTCACGATCTACCATAATCCCCGTTGTTCAAAATCACGTCAAACTTTAGCATTACTGCAGGAAAAAGGCATTGAACCGGAAATCATCGAATACCTGAAAACACCCCCTGATGCCGACACCTTAAAAAAACTGCTGAAACTGCTGGACATGCAACCACGTGATCTGATGCGCAAGAAGGAAGCGCCCTACAAGGCGTTGAGTCTTGCCGATGAGAGTCTCAGTGATGACGACCTGATCCGCGCCATGGTTGAAAACCCGATTCTGATCGAGCGCCCGATTGTCGTAGCCAACGGTAAAGCCGCGATTGGCCGCCCGCCTGAATCCGTTCTCGACATCCTGTGATCAGAATTCTAGTGCTCTATTACAGCCGTCATGGCAATGTGGCGGAGATGGCGCGCCATGTCGCCCGAGGCGTTGAACAGATCACTGACTGCGAGGCGATGGTACGGACGGTGCCTACTGTTTCCACGGTCTGTGAGGCTACCGAGGATGCGATCCCGGAAACCGGTGCCGTCTATGCAACCCTCAATGATCTGAAGCAGTGTCACGGGCTGGCGCTTGGCAGCCCGGTACGTTTCGGCAACATGGCGGCACCGATGAAGTATTTCCTCGATTCCACAACCGAACTATGGCTCTCAGGCGCCTTGAGCGGCAAGCCGGCAGCGGTCTTCACCTCCTCATCGAGCCTCCATGGCGGCCAGGAGTCGACCCTTCTCAGCATGATGCTGCCACTGTGGCATCACGGGATGTTGCTCCTCGGTCTGCCCTATTCCGAATCCGATCTGATCACCACACGATCTGGCGGCACACCTTACGGTGCAAGCCACGTTGCAGGCAGTGATGCTTCGCTACCATTGACGGATGAGGAAAAAAGGCTTTGTATGGCACTGGGGAAACGGCTGGCAAAGACCACACAAGAATTGGAAGCTGGGCGGTATGAATAGACTTAAAACCTCCCGTTCGGCGACCCTGATCGGTTATTTCGGATTACTGATTGTGATTGCCTACTGGGCCCTGAATCCCACCTTTTTGAATCACACTTCTACCAGTATCGTTCTGTTGTTTGGTGGACTCCCCCTGTTATTGGGACTGCCTGGGATCCTCAAACAGAAACCCTATACCCATGCCTGGATCTGTATCGTTTCACTGCTTTACCTGATCCACGGCATTGTGGAAGTCTGGAGTGCGCCCGCCAACAGAATACAGGCTTCATTGGAGATCCTTTTCAGTGTTCTGCTCTATCTTGGAGCCGGCTTCTATGCCCGCTACCGATCACGCGAACTGAAAACCCTGCAGGAAAATACGCCCTAGTCCGATTCCAGATCCACTTTTTCGTCGATGATCTTTTTCAACTCCTCCGTTCTGGCAAAAAAGCTGTCCAGAGGTTCACCATCGACAAAATTGAACTCCGGTGCCTTCAGTAGCACTTGGTATGAGGGTGTGTCGCTGAATTCCGAATCGGCAACCAATGTCTCCAGGAGGTAAAAACCCGCGCCTATGAGGGTCAGGATAACCGCTGTAATCAGCATGGTACGGTGAGGATATTTGGTGCTGTACCCCAGATGCGTATAGAGCATCCATACGGCGATCAGAAATACGAGCAGTACATAGACAGGCTCATACGCACCGTCGAGATCAAAAGCGTAAAACAGATAGCCGAGGATAATGGCACTCAGATAAAACCCCAGGTTGGCAAGAGAAAAGATCCCTGTATGGGTCCAAAAGGAAAAGCGGTCGATCATGATCTTGCCGAACAATGACCACAATCCAGCCCAAGCAAAAATTGTGGTGATTATGGGGATAGAATCTGCAAACGTCTTGATGCTGTCAGTCTTTTCGGTTTGCAGAAATAGGGTCTCCACAAGGATAAAACCCATCAAAAGGGTAAAGATGATCAGTACCAGCCAAGGGTTTTGCAGGGTCCAGAAGGAATTTCGAAGATGCCGATCGATGCGGGTCGGTTTGAGTGGTTCTGTGGCCGACCGGTAACGAAGGGTAGTATGACCAAGACGGAAGGTTTCATCGGAGGCAAGGTTAATGGTCTCACCCCTGAAATGGTATTTGTTTTGAGAAATCCCGTTGATGCTCTCGAGATCCTTCACCACCAGCTGATCACCCTGCATGATCATGGAGACATGGTGGGGACAGACATAACCATCGTCCAGGATGATGTCGTTGTCATAACTCCGGCCGACGGTGATCGTCTCGCCCGGCGAGATCTCCATTCTCTGTACCACACGGCCATAACGATCCAGCACTTCGATGATACCCAGTTCCTTCATGTGTGAATTCAGGGATTCCATCTGACTCGCTCCATCCAGGCTTTGGAAAACCGTATCGCATTCTCATAACTGACACCCAGCAGAGAAACTGTTGTTTGCAATACCTCCTCTTTGTCGGCAAGTACGACAGCAGTCATCCAGGCATCATAGAGTCCGGCAAATTTCCGGTATCCACGCAAACAGAAAACCAGTTTGGACTTGACGCCCTCATGTTTGACCTGCCCCGTCTGACATTCATAATCAGTCACCATTTCTTCATCGGCAAAACCGGCCACCTTGGGCTGGTTGACAATCTCCTCCATCAGCGCAAAGAATCGTACCGTCCCCAAGCCTCCGTTCCGGTACAGATCATGTTCGTATTCGATCACACCGGTACGTTGGCCCGGTGAAAGGTAAATGTCATCCTCGGTGCGACAGATCTGATAGGTCTGTTCATACAACATCTTTTCCTTCTTTTCCGTTCCACCCCAGCATTTCATGAATTCGGCGAGTTTCCCCGGCAAGGTATAACCATTGAGTGCGATCAGATTGAAGGAACGCTTCAACAACTCTCCCATGTACCCGTCCTGGTTGGAAAGCAGTTGATCGCGAATCATTGCCAAAAAACTCTGCTTTCCTTTCGGCGCCATACTGCTCTCGATCAGATGCCGGACATATTCCGATGGCACCAGAAAACTCAGTTGATTGCCTGCACCGGAGACGTTGACACCGGCAACACGCCCCTGCCGTGTCACCACCGGGCCGCCACTCATGCCTGGATTGACTGAACCGGTGAAATGGATCTTCTTGTACAGCGACTTCTCGAGATAGCCGTTGTACGTACCCTCGACAATGGAAAAACCGATATCGTGTGGGTTGCCAAAAGAATAGAGATGCTCGCCCTGAATCAGATCCCTGTCCAACAACTTAAACCATACATCCGAATTCCGATCGGCCTTGAGCAGGGCAAGATCATGTACGATATCGATCACAACGGGATCCAGCCGGCCTTCTTCTTTATTGTTCAGCAGGTATCGGATTTCATAACGCTCCGGCTTGTAGATCCAGTCCGAGATCACATGGAAATTACTAATCACATAACCATCCCGGCTGATGAAAAACCCGGAACCAATCACACTCTTCGACTGTGAGGTTTTGTCGATGATCCGGACCTGCAGAACCGCCTGTTTGTATTTTGCATATAGTGCTTCCGCTGCATCACTTCGTGGTACGGATTCTGCAAGCACCGCTTGCTGGCAAATCAGATACAGACAAAAAAGTGCCTGTGTGATTTTCTTTATCACTGTGTCATGATCTCCTTGACGAAAGGAATCGTCAGCTTCCGTTTGGCCACAAGACTCGCCTGGTCGAGCCGATCCAGAAACTGACATAACGCATGCATGTCGCGGGGCAGTCGCCGGATCAGATAATTCCCGACTTCCTCAGGCAGCTCGAAACGGCGGGCACGCGCTTTTTGCTGTAACACCTCCAGTTTTCCCGCATCATCCAGATCCTGCAACTGATAGATCAAACCCCAATTCATTCGTGATGCCAGATCCGCCAGGGAAAAGCGGATTGATTTCGGGGCTGCACGTGCCGACAACACCAAGGTGTGATGCTCTTCTCGCACCCGATTGAACAGATTAAACACAGCATGTTCCCAGTATTCATCTCCAGCAATCCGATCCACATCGTCAAGACAGACGATAGACAGCGCTTCCAACCCTTCGAGCAATTGCGGTGTAAACTTCCTGTTCTCGGCAAGTGGCAGATAGACCGAAGCCCGCTCGTTCTCTGCCGAGGCAGTACACAATGCCTGCAACAGGTGACTCTTGCCGGCCCCCGGTCTTCCCCAAAGGAACAAGGTCTCAGGCTCTGAGCCGGCGGCACAGAAGAGCAACCTTTTTATTATTTCAGCATTGCCACCGGCCACGAAGTGTTCGAAAGAGAACAACTCTGTCTGACCAAAAGACAAGGGAAGTTGAGAGGGCTGTTTCAGGTTCACGGGGTATAAAAATCGCTCTCCTTATACAGCTCTTTCCAGTGACGAAGTATCACCATGATCACGGCAGCCACCGGCAGGGCCAACAATACACCAAAAAAACCAAACAACTGTCCCCCGGCCATGACGGCGAAGATCACCGCAACCGGATGAAGGCCAATCCGATCACCCACCAGCAGAGGCGACAACACCATACCTTCCAGAGCCTGTCCGATCCCGAAAACGATAGCCACATAAATAACATGGATAAAATCGTGAAATTGCATCACCGCAGAAAGACTTGCGATGACGATGCCGACAATAAACCCGAGATAAGGTACAAAGCTTACCAGGCCGGAAAGAATCCCAATCAAAAATGCCAGATCGAGACCCACGATCATCAAACCCACGGTGTAGATGACGGCCAATGCCATCATTACCGAAAGCTGTCCACGGAAAAACTGCGCAAGTACATCATCACACTCTTTAGCCAGCCGGCTTACGGTCGGTTCAATCTTTCGCGGCAACAAATCTTGAATCTTTCCAACCAGAACATCCCAGTCTCTCAGTAGATAAAATGTAACCACAGGAATCAACAATACAAAAGCCAGCCAGTTAAGGATTTTCAGCCCGGAGTGGGTGATCGTGCCAAAGACACCACCAACCGTACCACTGAGACTTTCCCAATTGGCGATAATGGCTCGCTTGAAGGCACTGGTATCCAGTGTGGGTGTCTCGAAACCGGCAAACCGGGCAATCCTGGGAAGGATACCCTCCTGAAACTTGTCAATCATCAGGGGGACTTTGATCATGAGAACTGCGATCTGTTTTTCAAGCAGAGGGATCATAACCAAGAGGAAGATCAGACCGATCAGAAACATCACCAGAAAAACCACGAGAACACCAAAGGTTCGGGAAAACTTGTACGCCTCCAGCCGGTCCACCAATGGGTCACCCAAATAAGCTAGCAGGGCACTGACCAGAAAGGGGGTTAGAACGGGAGACAACAAATAGACCAGCCAGCCCCCTGTCGCAAGAACCGCCAACAAAAACCACTTCTGAGAATCACTGAGCTTACTTAACAATCACCTTCCCCATCGCATTAGGAACCAAAAGGCAAACGCTATGCCATGATGCTTGTTCAAGTCAAGGATACTTTATAGAATTGACCGCCTGTACATCCAATCCTGACAACAACTCAATGACACAATCACTCACTTACAAGGACGCCGGCGTTGATATCGACAGCGGCAACCGGCTTGTCGAACGGATCAAGCCCTTGGTCAAGCAGACACACCGCCCTGGCGTTGCGGGAAATGTAGGTGGCTTTGGTGCACTGTTCAAGCTAGCCGATACAGGCTATAAAAACCCGGTTCTTGTCTCTGGTACTGATGGTGTCGGTACCAAACTGAGACTCGCGATAGAAAGCGGAAAACACGATACCATTGGCATCGATCTCGTGGCCATGTGTGTCAATGACCTGATTGTACAGGGTGCAGAACCCCTTTTCTTTCTCGATTATTACGCCACCTCGAAGCTGGATATCGACATCGCCACCGATGTAATCCGCGGTATTGCGGAAGGATGTCAACAAGCCGACTGTGCCCTAATCGGAGGAGAAACCGCTGAAATGCCGGACATGTATGCCGAAAATGACTACGACCTCGCAGGATTCTGTGTCGGTGTAGTGGAAGAAGACGAGGTCATCGACGGTAGCCGTGTCCGTGCTGGCGATGCCTTGATCGGGCTGGCCTCCAGCGGCCCTCACTCCAACGGCTACTCCCTCATCCGCAAGATTCTGAAGGTTTCCGACACGGCCTTAGATGAGGATTTCCATGGCCGCCCCATCGGAGAAGTCTTACTGGAACCGACACGGATCTATGTCAGCCCGCTGCTAGCGACGATCAAACGATTTCCCATACACGCTCTGGCACATATCACTGGTGGTGGACTACTGGAAAATCTCCCACGAGTCATGCCAGAGGGTTACACTGCCACCATCAATCCGGACAGTTGGCAGACGCCGTCCATCTTCGACTGGTTGCAAGAGATGGGGAATATCGAACAAACCGAAATGTACCGTACCTTCAATTGTGGCATCGGTATGGTGCTGATCACTGCAACCGATCAAGCCGATGCTGTAATCGACCATCTGGCATCCCTAGGCGAGCAGGCATTTATCATCGGCCACATCGATGAGAGTACCGGAGACAAGCCGGTGGTGATCATAGAGGAGTGAAACAATGCCTTACAGTATGACTGCCTTCGCACGGCAAAATGCCTCTGGTGACTGGGGAGAGGCCGTCTGGGAGATCCGTTCTGTCAACAACCGCTATCTCGACATCAACCTGCGGCTGCCAGAAGAGTTGCGTAGCCTGGAGATGCCTCTACGTGAGCAGATCGCTGCCAGATTGAACCGGGGGAAAATCGATGCCATACTCAAATTCAAACCTGCGATGGTTGAAGGTTCGTTGAAGGTCAATCTTCCGCTGGTTTCGCAACTGGCAATAGCCACTCGGGAAGTGGCCGGAATCGTACATGAAACAACCTCGCCTGACCCACTGGATGTCCTGTCATGGCCAGGTGTCATTGAAACACCAGAGATCGATCTGGAAATTGCCGGCAAGGCCATTACCCACCTGATGGATGAGGCATTGAAAACCCTGGTCGCTACCCGTAAGCGGGAAGGCGAAAAACTGGCCATGATTATCGAAGAGCGTTGCCGTACTGCGGCCGATCAGGTAACAAAAATCCGTCGTCGGATGCCAGAGATCATTCAGTCCATCACGTCAAAATTACGGGAACGTGTTGAGGAAATCCTCATCGAGTATGACGAAACCCGCCTGGAGCAGGAAATCACCTTACTGGTACAGAAGATGGATGTAGAAGAAGAACTCGATCGGTTGGAGACTCACATCATTGAAGTTCAACGTGTACTGAAACAACCTGGTCCCATTGGCCGCAGGCTGGACTTTCTGATGCAGGAAATGAACCGTGAAGCCAATACGCTGGGATCGAAATCAGCACACATGGAAAGCACCGAAGCCTCTATCGAATTAAAAGTCCTGGTCGAGCAAATGCGTGAACAGATTCAGAATATAGAATGAGCGGTCAACTTTATATCATTTCGGCACCATCGGGGGGCGGCAAAACCAGTCTGGTAAATGCCCTGATCAAGAATGACTCTGAGATTGCTGTATCCATCTCTCATACCACCCGGCCCAGCCGGCCCGGTGAACAGGACGGTGTCAACTATCATTTCATCGATCGATCACGTTTTGAAAGCATGATAGAGACAGGTGAGTTCCTAGAATATGCCCAGGTCTTTGATCACTTCTACGGTACTTCGAAGACGGCAGTACAATCACAACTGGCGAAAGGGATCGATGTCATTCTCGAAATCGACTGGCAGGGTGCCCGACAAATAAGAAAAAAAATACCAGAGGCCACCAGTATCTACATCTTGCCACCCTCCTATGCCGAACTGGAACAACGGCTCAAAAACCGTGGTGAGGACAGTGAAGCAACCATTCAGCGACGGATGCGGGATGCTGTTGAAGAAATGTCTCACTATGATGAATATGACTTCCTCGTTGTAAATGATGTTTTCCAGTCGGCCCTCGCCGATCTCCAGGCCATTGTCCATGCTCACCGGCTGCGGTTGAAAAGACAAAGAAAAAAGCTTGCTCCTTTGTTACGCGATCTCTTGGAAGAACACTGAGAATTTGGTACTATGCTCGGCTGTTTTCAACAACCGCTCGTTTTCTGAGGATAAACAATGGCTCGAGTAACAATTGAAGATTGTCTGCCGCACGTTGGCAACCGTTTTGATCTCGTTTTGCTGGCAAGCAAGCGAGCTCGCCAGATTGCCATGGGCTCACCTCCACTGGTTGAAGAAAACAAGGACAAACCCTCTGTTATCGCCTTGCGGGAAATTGCAGAAGGCCTGATCGACCTTGAAAAAGTCGAAGCCATCGATGCCAAGGAACGCGAAGAAGAGGAACTGGAAGCACTGGGTGAAATAGCTCTGCCAGAAGAAGGACAACCCTGAAAGAACCTCAACTCCAGACTCAAGAACATTTGTTTTGGTTGGTATTCATGGTGTTCAGCCAGGATATGCGCTAATGTAGCTACGCGCCTTTTCTCTCATTCCAACATATTGCACATTGTGATTTTCCGTCGTTTTCTGAGCACACTCGGTACCGGGTTATTCAGTAATCGCTGTCACTGCGTTATGCTTGGGTCATGTATTCGATAGATGACCTTTGCGATCTGGCTTCCACCTATCTTAAACCTGGCCAGATAAAAAAGATCCGGCGGGCTTACGAATTCGGCGCTTTGGCGCATGAAGGCCAGACGCGTATGAGTGGTGAGCCTTATATCCACCATCCTCTGGAGGTTTCAGTAATCCTTGCACAGATGCACATGGATCATGAAACACTTATAGCCGCCATATTGCATGATGTGCTGGAAGACACGGCGGTTACAAAAGAAGACCTCATCAAAAATTTCGGTACCGAGGTAGCTGAGATTGTGGATGGTGTCAGTAAGCTGACTCACCTTGGTTTCGAGAGCCAGGCCGAAAAACAGGCCGAAAACTTCCGCAAGATGATGATGGCGATGTCCAATGATATTCGCGTCATATTGGTCAAACTTGCGGATCGAACTCACAACATGCGTACATTGGGCGCTCTCGATCCCACCAAAAGAAGGCGTATTGCCCGCGAAACACTGGAAATCTATGCCCCAATAGCGCAACGGCTGGGCATGAACAGTGTCAGACTGGAACTGGAAGAACTTGGCTTCAAGGCACTCTACCCACACCGCTATGAAGTCCTTACCAGCGAGGTTAAAAAGGCCCGAGGCAACCGCAAGGAGATCGTCAACAAGATCAAAAACAGTATTCGCCGGCGCCTGCGACAAGAGAAACTCCCAGCTGAAGTTCTCGGCAGGGAGAAACACGTATACAGCCTGTACAAGAAAATGCGTGAAAACCACCTCTCCTTCGACGAGGTCTTCGATGTCTATGGATTCCGCATCCTGGTGGAAGATGTCGACATGTGTTACCGAACTTTGGGTATTGTGCACAATCTCTTCAAACCGGTACCTGGCAAGTTCAAGGATTACATTGCCATCCCAAAATCGAATGGTTATCAGTCCCTGCATACGGTATTGTTCGGGCCACATGGTGTTCCTATCGAAGTACAGATCCGAACCCGAGAAATGGATGAAGTAGCTGAAGCCGGAATTGCGGCACACTGGCTCTACAAAACTGGCGGAGCAGCGAACAGTGCCCATAAAAGGGCGCGTGACTGGCTGCAGCGGATCCTGGAGATGCAGCAACAGGCTGGTAATTCCGAAGAATTTCTGGAACACGTAAAGGTGGATCTCTTCCCGGATGAAATCTATGTCTTCACTCCAAGGGGGGATATCCTCGAACTTCCACGGGGATCAACAGCGGTTGACTTTGCCTATGCCATACATAGTGATATCGGGGACAGTTGTGTTACGGCACGGATAAACCGGCGGCTGGTACCATTGAAAACAGAATTAGAAACCGGTCAAACCGTTGAAATCGTCACCGCACCCGGCGCCAAGCCCAACCCTGCCTGGTTAAACTTTGTGGTCACTGCACGGGCTCGATCACAGATTCGGCATTTCCTGAAACACCTCAAGGAAGACGAAGCAAAAATTCTTGGGAAACGTATGCTCAACCGGGAACTCGAGCGCTATGACACAGAGATTTCCAAAATACCCAAACGGCGGGTCAACAAAGTACTCAAAGAGTTCAACCTCACAACAACCGATGATCTATTGATCCAGATCGGACTGGGAAATCGACTGGCAACGATCGTGGCACAACATCTGGTCCCGGACAGCAGTGAAAAGAACAAGGAACCTGCCACGAGCGGGACGCCACTCTCAATCCGCGGAACTGAAGGCATGGTTTTGACTTTCCCGAAATGCTGCCACCCTATTCCAGGGGATGAGATTCTCGGCTATGTTTCTGCAGGCAGGGGTATCGTCATCCACCGTAAAACTTGCAAGAACCTCGCGGAATTCCGTAACCATCCTGAAAAATGGATAGACGTAGAATGGGAAGAGAATGTCGAAGGAGAATATGCGGCCGAGATCAGAATAGAAAACAAAAATCAACGCGGCGCACTGGCGACCATTGCAACCGCGATTGCGAATCAGGGAGCAAGTATCGAAGATGTATCAATCTCAGAAGGTGATGGCAATCATGTGAGCATCACTTTTGTGATCACTGTCCGTGATCGTACGCATCTGGCTCGGGTTATCCGTGCACTACGTCCTCTCAATGCAGTATCCAGAGTGTATAGAACTGGTTAGAACACTCAGTTCTTTATTCCAGCCCCTTTGTTTAACACCCACATCGCCGTGGCTACTAGGATTAAAATAAATCCGCTCAGCACGATAAATGCAACCGATATACCAATATCCGATTCTCCCAGAATTCCATAGCGAAATGCATTGACCATATAAAGGATCGGGTTGTACAAGGACACATGGCGCCAAAAATCCGGCAACAGATCGATGGAATAAAAAACACCACCAAGATAAGTCAATGGAGTAAGAATAAAGACCGGAACAATGGAAATGTCGTCGAAACTCTTGGCAAAAGCACCGTTGATCAAACCTCCAAGTGAAAACAGTATTGAGGTGCCTAGAACTGTCATCACAGTGATTACACTCGAATGAACCTGGAGATGGGTAAAAAACAGTGCGACAGAGGTTACCACAAAGCCCACCATCAAACCGCGGCTGACCCCACCGGTAACATAGCCCGCAAGGATTATCCAGTTTGGTACAGGAGCAACCAGTATTTCCTCGATATGTTTTTGGAATTTTGCACTGTAGAACGAAGAAACCACATTAGAGTATGAGTTCGTGATCACAGACATCATAATGATACCGGGAGCAATATATTGCATATAGCTGAAACCACCCATATCACCTATCCGTGAACCAATGAGGTTACCGAAGATCAGGAAATAAAGTGTCATCGTCACAGCCGGAGGCAGAATCGTCTGTGGCCAGATCCGGACAAAACGTGACACCTCTTTATAAACAATGGTCTTATAGGCAACCCAATAATTCATTGTTTTTTCCCAAGCAGGTGGATGAACAGTTCTTCCAACCTGTTCGCTTTATTGCGCATGCTCATCACCTTGATCTTTTTTTCTGTCAGCTTTGCAAACAAATCGTTCAGCGTATGCCGTTTTTCTATATCCACCTCAAGCGTCATATCATCGATTTTGCGCACCTCAAAGTCTTCAATGACAGGAAGCTTGTCCACTGGCGATACAAGATCGAGAACAAAGGTCTCC
The DNA here is from genome assembly GCA_026984775.1 of Gammaproteobacteria bacterium. GTDB lineage: Bacteria > Pseudomonadota > Gammaproteobacteria > CAJXQU01 > CAJXQU01 > CAJXQU01. The sequence continues at coordinate 9,014 of JALSRM010000038.1, read as the reverse complement.
ACATGAAGCTGGGCCAGGAGTGATTTCATGGTTGAATATTGAATGATGTTGCCGTGATCGATAATGGCGATATTCCGGCACAGGCTTTCCGCCTCTTCCAGATAGTGAGTCGTTAGAATGATCGTGATCCCTTGACGGTTAATCTCGCGCAAGAAATCCCACATGGATCGCCTCAATTCGATATCAACACCGGCAGTCGGCTCATCGAGGATAAGCAATCGTGGTTGATGAATGAGGGCTCTCGCAATCATCAAACGGCGTTTCATTCCACCCGATAGGGTCCGCGCTGGAGCATGTCGTTTTCCCCATAACCCAAGCTGCTTCAAATATCGTTCAGCACGTTCTTTTGCGAGTGGCCGATCGATCCCGTAATAACCCGCTTGGTTGACCACGATCTGTTCGGGAGTCTCAAACTGGGAAAAATTGATTTCTTGCGGAACAAGTCCAATAAAGGATTTGGCTGTTTCGAGAGCTTCGTCAATATCGACGTCAAAGATCTTTACCACCCCTTCAGTCTTGGTAACGAGTGATGAAATGATACCAATGGTTGTGGACTTACCCGCGCCATTGGGTCCAAGCAGTGCAAAAAAATCGCCTTCGTCAACTGTAAGATCGATTCCCTTCAATGCCTCAAAGCCGTTCTTGTAGACTTTCCTGAGCTTGCGAATTTTAAGTGCTTTCATGGAGTGGTGATTGTACACTATATGATTGAAGTGGAACCGCCACAAGAATAAACAACATCTGCATGGAACATCACCTCAGTCTTCTCCTTATCCTCATTGCCGTACTTGGCATCAGTGTTCAATGGCTTGCCTGGCGTTTCAGGATCCCAGCGATCATTCTGCTCACTGCGGCTGGACTCGTGGTTGGTCCTGTTCTTGGCTGGCTGCATCCGTCTGAGGATTTCGGAGAACTTTACCGTGCCATCATTCAACTCGGTGTTGCAATCATTCTGTTTGAAGGAGGGCTCAATCTGCGTCTGCATGAATTAAAAGAAGCTGCAGCCGGTGTAAGACGTCTGGTCTCCATTGGTGTGGTGCTCAGCTGGGTTCTCGGTAGCCTGGGCGCTCACTACATTGGTGGATTGTCATGGCCAGTAGCCCTTATCTTCGGTGCCATTGTGGTTGTCACAGGTCCCACTGTTATCATTCCCATTTTGAGACAGGCAAAACTCCGACGCAATACTGCCTCGCTCCTGAAATGGGAAGGTATCATAAACGATCCCACAGGCGCTTTGCTTGCCGTTCTGGTTTTCGGCTACTTTTCTCATGCCGAAACCGGTGAAGCCGTAAACCAGATCATTGGCGGTGTCTCCTGGACACTCTTGACTGGAATCATTCTGGGTGTGGGTGTCGGGCTCTTCCTGGGACACTCATTCAAGCAGGGCTGGGTTCCGGAATTTCTCAAGGCACCGGTCATCCTTTCTGCCATTATGCTGGTATTTGGCATCGCAAATCTGTTTCAGGAAGAAGCCGGCCTGTTGTCGGCAACGATCTTTGGTCTGGTAATGGGTAACCAGAATCTACCCAGTATGGATGAAATGCGCCGACACAAAGAGTACATCACCATTTTTCTGGTTTCCGGAATTTTCATCCTCTTGACCGCTGATCTGGATCCTCAACTCCTCAAACAACTGGATTGGCGCAGTGGTGCCCTTCTTGGCTTTATCATTTTCGTTGCTCGCCCAGTCACAGTTTTTCTTTCCCTGATCGGTACTGATGTGGATTTCAGAGAGCGCATACTGGTAGGCTGGATTGCCCCCAGAGGAATTGTCGCCGCCGCAGTTGCGGGCGCGTTTGCACCTGTCTTAATGGAAAAAGGATTTGCCGGAGCGGAACAACTGGTGCCTCTGATTTTTGCATTGATCTTCTGTACGGTAGTACTTCATGGTCTGAGCATAGGCTGGCTGGCCAGAAAACTGGAACTCTCTTTTTCTGAAAGTAATGGCCTAATGATCGTCGGGGCTTCTCCTTGGAGTATCAACCTTGCGACGACTCTGAAAAAGTTGAATATTCATGTCATCATCGTCGACAACTCATGGCACCGGTTGCGTAATGCCCGCTTGGCGGGTATTCCTGTTTATTTTGGGCAAATCCTTTCTGAAAGTGCAGAGTATTCTATCGAGTTCTCGCAGATCGCCTACTTACTTGCAGCCACAGACAATGACTCTTTTAACGCCCTGGTTTGCACCCGTTTCGGACCTGAACTGGGACGGAGCCATGTCTACCAACTGCCAACCGTAGGCGAAGTCGATCCCTATGGTTTCAGTCCTACGATCAGAGGTCAGATCCTCGCAGGAAATGTTTACTACGAAGAGCTATTGAGGCGTTATTTCTTTGGCTGGCGTTTTACCAAAACACCCATTACTGATGAGTATGACTATGAACAGTGTGTTGCGAACTATCATTCCAACGCAATGGAAATCCTGATAGTAAAAGCTGACAAAAGCCTTGTATTTTTTACGACCGACAAAAAACCAACACCAAAAAGTGGAGATACCATAATCGTTTTCCAACCGGAAAAACCACACCAGGAAAAAGAAGCCAATCAGGTTGTTTCAGATTCCAGATGAACCTCACTTCTGCAGAGGTTCCTGCCTGATTTCTTGGCCAGATACAGGGCCCGATCGGCACGTTCGAACAGTGACTCTCTGGTATCACCTTCGCGCAATTCCGCAACACCTATCGAGACAGTAACAGGTACCACCTCACCCTGATATTTGAAAACACATTGTTCAACTTCAGCCCTTAGCTTGTCCGCAATAACCATCGTTTCGTCAAGTGAGGTTTCCGGTAAGATCAGCACGAATTCCTCACCTCCATACCGTGCAAGAAAATCCGTACGTCGGATGCTACGCTGAAATGTTGCAGTCAGTCCCCGCAAAACCTTGTCTCCAACAATATGCCCATAACTGTCGTTGATAGACTTGAAATGATCGAGATCAAAGACCATCAGACTCAAGTGTCCTCCGTGGCGTTGCCAGCGGCTGATCTCGGTTTCCAGTCGTTCTTCGTAGGCACGACGGTTTGCAATCGCAGTAAGTGCATCGGTCAGGGATTTCACCTGTTCCTCTTCCACTGATTGTTTAAGAACTGTGGTTTCCTTGCGAAGCTCACCGAGCTGCATGTTCAATGCGCCCAACGTTTCCTCGGCTCTTTTCATCTGCTCCCGCTGACTTCTGACATAGGCTGCTACACTTTTGTTGAGAAAATCCAGGTGCGCTTCGATATTCATCTTCATCGCCGTGATCGATCCTGCATTCTCGAGCCCGTCTCTGAGATCGTTAAACTGTTCATCGAGATCCTGGCTGAATGAAAATGTCTCGGTAAAATGATCACTGTTGATTAACTCGCTCTCATCCAGATACTTGTGCAACTTCTCTAATCGGTACGTGGTTTTTCTCAAGAAGATTCCGATCTCTTCGAGGTTCTCATCCCGAAGAATGGTATTGTTGATAAGATCAGCTACGAGTTCGTCTGGCGCTCGTTTCTTGTCATCATCGTGATCACCTATGAGAATCGATTTCGCATGATTGACCCGAGGTAAGTGATCTTTCTTGAAGTTGATCTGTTCCAGCAACTTGATCAGCTGTCCCTTGCTGTCCGAAGCAGATGTGACAGAAAGCAATTCATTCTGAAGAGAACTGAAATACTCGTGCAGCAGTGCAGAAGCCTCGCTGATCAATACCTCCAGCTCTTGATCAGAGTGTGTCAGTTTAATCCTCCCCGCCAGTACTTCGATTTCTGCCTGCATCTCGAGATCAAAAGGGAGACCACGCAAAAATTCGGAAAATCTTAAAGAACTGACGGATGGCTGATCCTGCCAGGGCACTTGCCCGTTTTCCGGATCAGCGTATTGCTGGAAGCGTGTCTTGTCTTCAGCGGTGAAGCGGGTGATCCAGTCAACGACACCAATCAACTTGCCTTCGATAATGGCCTCTTTGCTCTTTTCACGGACCGCATCGGAAATACGTTTGAGCAATTTATCGAATTTTTTGTCCCTGCCAATGAAACCAAGTGATAGCTTGAGCAGACTTTTTTGTAACTCGATCAGTTGCAGGTTCTTCTGATCGAGATCCTTTCTACAGTCATGATAACGTTGTTTCCAGTCGGGATTACTGTCCAATGTCTCTGTTTCCTGCAGTATGCTGTAATTTACTCACTATTGCAGCAGGAAACAGATTTTTAAAGATTATTTTCCTGCTGCTTTCTTCCTCTCTTTATCGACCAAGGCATCCACGACCTTTAACATCTCTTCATAACTGCCAGCCAGACTGCCTGAAGTCCAGTATTTGCCATTGATAATCATTGAGGGAACCCCTCGAATCCCGTAGGCACGACTCAAGCGCATGGCCTGTTTGACCTTGCTTTCCGTGGAATAGGCATTGAACGCCTTACGGAAGGCATCCCCATCCACATCATCCAGCTCGGTGATGAAGTCAAGCACGGCTTCGTCAGAAAACAGCTTTTTGTTGTATTCGTGAATGGCATCAAACAGTGGCCTGTGGATCTTGTCCAGGATTCCCAGTTTCTGGGCAGCGTAGTAGGCCTTGGCATGGGGTACCCAGCTTCTTCTGAATACACCGGGCATTCGCTTGAATTCCACATCATCCGGTTTGCTTTCCAACCATTTTTCAAGAATTGGTTCAAAATGATAACAATGCGGACAGCCATACCAGAAGACTTCGACAACTTCTATCTTGCCTTTTGACTCCGTAGGCTGGGGAGGGACAATCATCTCATAGTTGTACCCGGCAATGGGAGCAAACTCGTCTTCTTTCGATACCTGAGACGGCTCTTCTGCCGTAGCGAGAAAGAACCCAAGAGACGAAACAAGTACAATCAGAAATCCGAGAACCTTCTTAACACTCATGTTTTTTTCCACTCACAAAATTACTATTCGCTCTGGCATTATCTGCCGGCCATTGTTAACCACAGCTGAACTTTACCTTTAATCGAGAACTGGTATCCTGGAAAGTTCCCTAATGGAGGCCATTGATATAGGAAGCAACCGCTTCAATATCACTGTCTCGCAAGCGTTCCGCAATATCCCGCATGACATTCTTGTCATCCGTCTTTCGAACACCTGTTCGGAAGGCTTGCAATTGTTTAATGGTATACGCTGCATGCTGGCCCTTGAGAGATGGGTATGCTGCAGCAGGGTTTCCGGAACCGGTTGGGCTATGGCATGCCATGCAGGCGGGGATACCACGTTCGGCATCACCACCACGATAGAGCTTTTCACCAGCTTCGACCAGATCAGGGTCAGCCTTGCCAATTGTGACTTTCTGAATGGAAAAATAGGCTGCGATATCTTCCATATCCTGATCGGAGAGTGACGCCGCCATTGGCGCCATTAAATCGTTCTTTCGACTACCTGACTTGAAGGCTTTCAATTGTTTCACGATATATTTTTCGCCCTGCTCTGCCAGTTTTGGCCAATCAGGCATGACACTGTTACCGTCCACATTATGGCAGGCGGCACAAGGTTCAGCCTTCGATTTTCCTGCAAAGGGATCACCCGCAGCCATCGCCACAAAATTCGGTATTGAGAAAAGGACTACCAGAAAGAACTTTAAGTGTTTCATAAGGGGATGTTGTCTCCACATTTTTAACAAACGGGACCCCTGCCCAATGGCAAGGCTCCCGTTCACTGACTCTACAACTCGCTCAGTCTTCCAGAATAAAGGTCACCTTCATATTAACCCGGAATTCAGTGATTTGGCCATCTTCAACGACGACAGTCTGATCCTGAACCCAGGCACCTTTGACATTCTTCAATGTTTTATTAGCACGTTCTATGCCCTCTTTAATGGCATCTTCAAAACTCTTGCCTGATGCAGAAGTGATTTCTGTAACTCTTGCGACTGACATGATCTTTCTCCCCCTTTGGTTTTTTAAAAGTTTGACATTAGAAAAAACTCTGACTTATTCAGAAAGTCTGAAGCATAAAGATACGATGTTATTTTCAATAACTGCCAAGTTATTGAAAATAAAAAAGCAAAATTTGCCCTTTTGTTTTTCGTCCTCTTATACTCCTTGAATTAACCAGAGTATCTGGAAATTCCCGTTCCCTGCCATACAGGGAATATTAAAGTTTAGGTGTGCCTTCCTCACTGTGCAACTTTTTCTGCAACATTCTTGATAATGTTGCATTACTGATTTCAGCAGATTGAGGCTTGAGAGAAACACAAGCTGACAAAAGCTCTTCGGCCATTGTCAGAAACGCGTCATGTAATTGCCTGCTGCGGCTCAAAACGGTGCCGATCTCGGCCTCTACATCCGCCAGTCCTTTATTCAAGCCTGTTTCAAGACCATGCCTGGCTGCCTGTTGGATCGATGGTTGGGTCTTGCGATACAACAACCATGGGATCAGCCAGGCGACCAGCACCAGCAGGGTACTGTGAATGGCAAAGTCAATTCCCAGGTAGCCGTTTACACTCTCATGATAAAAAACGGTCAATATCCGATATGCGATCCAGCCCAGTGCTGAGAAGGGTAACAACGTTGCCATCCAGCCAAGAAACCCGTGAATAAATCGTTGCAGGCGTCCACCCGGTTTGGCCAGGCTTTGGTGCAAGCCTTCTTGTATCCGCCTAATCATGATCTCTCTGATCCGGGAACGCAGATCATTGAGACTATCGTCGATTTGTTTTGCTGGCAGTCCTAGCCTGTCGGCTTCAAGTATGATTTTATCCAGCAGATTCTCCACCAGAGTTTGAGATCGTTCATCCCATACGTCAATGGTATCAGATGGAGTCGGATCGGTTGGTCCAGGATTTTTTCCGGATCGTAACCAGTCCAGAAAAGAAAAAGGCAGCGGTTTGAACTTCATTGCCGTTTTTACCAATGGCAATTCCAGATGCTGCTGAACATCGTTTGCTGTTTGTGTCCAAAAAGACCTTGTGGCAGTTTCAAGCTGATCGAAGCGTTCTCTGCTGCCCAGTGCTTCGATCGCCTGTCTCAATGCCTCCTGCAACGCGGAGAGGTGATTCCATATCCCTCTCCGGGCCAGTTCATTAACCGTGTGATCATTGGCTATACTGATCAGTATTTGTTTCAACCGGTCGAAATCATCCCTGTTTTCGCCCGACAAACAATCTGTACGAAAAATTAGGGGTTCTTCAAAACCGGCCTTTTCCAGGAGTGCTTCAAAATCTGCATGGATGCTCTCATCTCCTTGATCCCACTGGTTGATAACGAACAACCAGGCATGCTGATAACCTTCGTTCAGCAACAGTTGCCAGCCACGATCATCCCGGTAACGCTCCGGACTCACAACATAGATAAGAACATCGATGAATGGCAGCCAATCATGAACGATTTCGAGATTCGAAAGCTCGACACTGTCAATATCCGGCATGTCGATCCATAGAATCTGACGTTTTTCGTCATCCTTGTGTTGGCGGATGTTGACCTTTCCCACCGGAAAATCTTTTGGTAAGTGTTTAATTTCTACCGAATGATGCACGAAGATCGTCACTTCCCGTGAGGTCGGTCGTTCAATTCCGGTTCGGGCGATCGCCTCTCCGGCAAATCGATTCAAGAGTGTACTCTTGCCAACACCGGTTCCACCAAAAAAAGCGACGACAAGTGGTCTGTGCTTGTCTCCACCAAAGAGCAGATCGGGATTCTGTTCACCTGTTTTGACAAACTGTCCCTGGTTTTCTGAAAGCAGTTTGTTAGTGATCGCTCCCTTTAGGAAGGATTCAGTCTGTTCATGAAGCTGATCGACTTTCTGTTCTATTTCACTGATCGAAGAGTTCACTCTCGACCTCCCTTATTTCCTGTTCCGTAATACACCACCCTTCTTTTTTCTCCGCTTTCAGCCTGAGCTGCTCCAGTTCTTTTGCTATGTGATCTTCGAACAAGTGTCGTACTTTCTCATGTTGACGTTTTTTGAGTTTTGCCTTTACCGTATTGACATATTGACCGACAGAGCTTGATGCCAGCATTGATGACAGAGACAGCATGGCGGGTGCAAGAATAAAATCATTCAGGCTCAGACCACCGGTTTTCAACGCCAGTACAAGCGCTGCGGCATCAGTGGTTACGCGGGTTGCCCGAAGGCTATTCAGCAATGACGGCTGTGCTTCCAAACGGGAATAGAGTTGTCTCGCTGCATCCTGGATCTCTTCTTGGAACTCCTTCTGATAACGATCGATCTGTTGCTCGAACGTGTCACTGATCACCTGCCTGGACTGAACCAGTGATCGCCGGAATGACGCCTCCCACCTTTCAGTAAAACTGGTGGTACAGTCTTCTTCGGAAATTAATTCTTTCGCCAGTTGGGTGATGATCTGATCGGACAGTTGCCGCAGAAGTATCCTCTCATATCCCAAATCATGATCCTCCCTACCCTGTTTTTCACCATAAAGCACGTTCTTGCCCATGCTGTACAATTTTCTCATCGGCCAAGTCACTGCTGCCCGCACCTTGCCGATAGAACCTGCCAGTAAAGGGATTTCGAGAAGTTGAAGCAATTCCGCAAGGGTCCGCTGAAAGGTGTCATACAGATCAGGGTGTTCTAGAAACTCTCTCTGATAGGTTTCCATAGCCTCATCGATCGCCGTTTCCAGTCGCTCCTGCCACACCCTGTCCCGCTTGATCTCTTCCTGCACCGGTTGGATCCATTCCTGCCAGTTCACTTTGATAAATGCTTCAATATCACCAGAATGTCTGAAAGATGTATTTATCAGATTCATAAGACTGTCAATCACTGGCCTGGCATCAGGTAGCTCTCCGTTTTCCATGTACTGCAGGAAAACCAGTGATGGCGGTCTTGTGTCAGGCATCTGTTTGCGATAGTGATTCAGGAATGATTGACCCAAAGTCTGTTCTTCACCCTGCTCTACCTTATTGATGCAGACGAGTAGTGGCAGCTCAAGGGGGGCGAGCATTTCCAGCATGGCCCAGACGGATTGATCGGCATATTTTTCCTTGCTGACGATGAGAACCAGAATGTCTGCGAGCGCGATCGTACGCAAGACACTGTCCATATAGCCTTTGGCATCA